>JAFGSF010000036.1 GCA_016934745.1 Candidatus Aminicenantota bacterium
GACGAAGAGCTTGCCCGCTTCGCCGGCATCAACGCGCAACGGGATTTTCGCACCGGGCTGATTTACGACTTTCTGCAGAAAAAGGCGATCGCCACGGACGATATTCTGGCTGTGGCTGCCCGTGGGGGACTGCTCAAGCCGTTGGCCAGCGGCACCTACATCGTCACCCCGGCGATGGTCAGCGACCTGATCGAGGCCCGCAACGGCACGCACGCCTCCAACCTGGCCGCCCAGATCGGCTATGCCATCGCCGAAAAATTAGGCATCTCGTGTTATATCGTGGATCCCGTTTCAGTGGATGAGGCCGAACCCCTGGCCCGATACTCCGGTCATCGCCTGTTCAGCCGCGTCATGCTCACCCACGCCCTGAACATGAAGGCCGTGGCCAAGCGCTTTTGCCGCGAAAAGAAACTGGACTACCAGCACGTAACGCTGCTGGTCATCCACCTGGGAACGGGAAATTCATTGTCCATTCACCAGAACGGGCGCATGGTGGATGCGGTCAACCCCGCCGAGGAAGGAGCTTTCTCGGCCGACCGCAGCGGCGGACTGCCCACGCTGCAGATCGCGCGCTACATCGTTGAAAACAAGCTGACATTCAAGGATTTTGAAAAAATGGTTTTCGGATCGGGCGGCCTGTTTTCCTACCTGGGCAGCAAGGATTTTCTCAAAATCAAGGATGTTTATCTTCAGGGCGATGCCGAAACCGTGGAGGTCGTGCAGGCCATGGCCTACCAGGTGGCCAAGGAGGCGGGCGCCTTGAGTACCGTGGTCAACGGCAAGGTTGACGCCATCCTGATCACCGGCGGCATTGCTTTCAATGAATTTTTCATCGAGTTGATCCGCCAGCGCATTCAGTTCATCGCTCCGGTCCATGTTTATGCCGGCGAAGATGAAATGCAAGCCCTGGCCGAAGGAGTACTGCGAGTGTTGAACGGGGAAGAAACAGCCAAGAGCTATTAAGCGGCAATCATGACAAAACTTCATTCATGAATGGCATGGAACAGGCAACACCATGATCGAGGATGAACGTCTGAATCCGGGCTCGACTGCTACGGAAAAGCAGATAGGCGATCTAGAGCGAAAAATCGACGAGTTAAAGCAGAAATACATCCTTTTTTTTTCCGGGGAAACCAAACAGCCGCCCGAGCAGGAAAGGGAGGAAACCGAAAAAGCCGTCAGGAAATTGATTTATGGCGGTGCCAAATCGGCCAAAATGAGCATGATTATCCAGAACCTGGCGGCCCGATTCAGCCTATACAACAACTTGTGGCTGAAACAGCTCAATGAAATGGAATCCGGCGTCTCCCGGCTGCGGAAAAAGAATTTTGCCACGCTGCCGCCAGACAAATTCCAGCCACAATCCCGAAAAAACAAGGGCCAACAGGAAGTTTTCTTGAGCCTGAATGATGAGGAAAGCTTTGAGAAATTTTTTATGGCCTACCAGCAATTGCTGCCCCAAGCCAAGCGGGCGGGCCTGGACAAAGAGGGAGTCATCAATAGCGTTAAGAGCAAACTGGTGACCCATAACCTGGTTGAAACCAAGGTCAGCGTCACCTTGCAAAACGGCAAGCCGAGCATTACCATCAAGGAATAGAAAGACCCTCAGGCAATATGTCGGGATTTGAATCGTCAAGCCCCTGCAGGGCGGCCATAACCCGGAGATTCAATGCGTATACAGGTAGCGCTTGATCTTGTGGGTAGCGGTTTTTTCGAAGGGTTCCTTGTGTTCGACGAAACGGACGATCTGTGCGAAAGCGGATAATTGCGGATTGACGGTAATCTTCAGTTTTTCCAGCAATTGCTCGATATAGGCCAGTTTTTGCTTTTCACTTTCACCCTTGGTTTCTTCGTCGATCAAATCGTAATCCAGGTACACCCAGGCTTCCAGCTGTCCCTTGTTTTCCATGACCAATGACTCGGCGACATGGATGTAGCTGTTGATCTTGTCTTCGATGGCTTCGGGATAGATGTTTTCTCCATTGGCCATGAGTATGATATTCTTGCAGCGGCCGCGGATGTGTAGGTTGCCGGCTTTGTCAAAACTCCCCAGGTCACCGGTATGCAGCCAGCCTTGTTCGTCGATCACGTCCCGGGTCATGGCCGGGTTCTTGTAATACCCTTTCATGATGTTGGCGCCGCGGGCGATTATTTCACCGATGCCGCTGCGAGGGTCGGGATCAACTATTTTAATTTCCACCCCAGGGATCGGCTTCCCGGTCGATCCCACGGTGATGGTCGCGTCTCCCCAGGGACCACCGGCCAGGAGCGGCGCCGACTCGGTGAGTCCATAGCCAATCAGGTAGGGAAATCCCGATTTCTTTAAAAATATTTCCGCTTCGCGATTGATGGCGGCTCCGCCGATGGCCATGATCTGCAGGCTGCCGCCGAAGAAATCGATCAGCTTGTTCCTGATTTTTTTATATATTTTCATTTTGATGCCGGGAACTTTGGCAATGACCTTGATAAGGAAACTCTTTTCAAAAGCGGCCAGCACCTTTTTTTTGTAAATTTTTTCCATGATCAATGGAACGGCGGCGATAATGGTGGGCTTTTCGTGCCGGCAAATCTTTTCCAGCACGCTGGGAGTGGGAGTTTTTCCGGCATAAACGACCCGCGCGCCCTTGAGCAGCGGGAATAGAAAGCCCAGGGTGAATTCATATGTATGCGAGAGCGGCAAAACGGATAAAAAGGTCCAGTCGGGACGAACGGCTATCAGCGTATCGGCGGCCAGTACATTGGCGATGAAATTCTTGTGGGTCAGCATCACCGCCTTGGAATGGCCCGAAGTCCCCGATGTGTAGATGATCGAGGCGATGTCGTCTTCGCTGATGTCGGCCGACTTCAAGCCGATTTTATCGGGGATCTGGCGGAGAAAATGCAGCGCTTTTTCTATGAACTTGGAAAAAGTTTCTACCGGCAGCCAATCGCTCTCCGCCTTAAAATCATCCAGCGTAATCACGGCCTGCAATTTATGCTCGCTCATGCCCATGACTTTGTCCATTTGCCTTTGGGTGGTAAACAGGATTTTGGCTTCGGAATCTATAAGGACATGGTGGACGTCGGTTTCGGAGAAATCGGGCAAAATCGGTACCACGATGGCTCCGCACTGCACGGAGGCAAAATAGGCAATTCCCCAGTTGGGCGAATTTTCGCCCAAAATAGCTATTTTGTCTCCCTTGAGCACGCCCTGTTTTTTTAAAATACCGGCAATGCTGATCACGGACTCGTAAAAATCACCGTAGGTCAGGGGCTTTTCAAGGGCCATGCTCAGGGCGGGACGATCGTGGAAATGCTTCACGCTGGCTTCCAGCATGCCGGTCAGGGTAAACTGTGTTAAGGTGGATTCGGTTTGCATGCGTTAAATATAGCAAAAAAAAAAGAAAAATCAAACGGAGCGGGCGGGACACAGGCAAAAAAACCGGAAAAAAATTTTTTCAGTTTAGGCTTGACTTTATTTTTTTTATCTGCTAAATTATCACTTTCATCGAGGAGGTCTGTCATGAGCGTTGATATTGGTGCCAGCAAATCAAAATCCGAACCAAACGTTGTTCCTTTATGCGATATTTTGCTCGTTTTATTGATCATTTTCATGGTCATCACCCCGGTCCTGCAAAAGGGGATCGATATCAAGCTGCCAGAGACCTCAACTGCTGATGAAGGGGGCGGTGGTCCGTCCAACGCCATTGTCCTGACCATGGAAAAAGACAGAACAATCAAATTAAATCAGGATGTCATCGAATTGAATTTATTGGAAAACAGACTCCGTGATATGTATCAAGTCCGCCAGGATAAGACCATTTTTATCCGCGCTGACGAGTCGCTGCCTTATCAGGATGTCCTGCGGATCATCGATATCGCCAAAGGCGCGGGAATTGAAACGCTGGGCGTCATTCCCGAACGCTACGCGAGCGACAACTAGGTTATTTCAAGCACTTTTTTTGCAATCCCTGCCGCTGCCTGCCAGCAGTTGAAAAAAGTCTGCAAAAGAGTTAAAATAAGGTTCTGGAGGTTGGCACCATGAAGCTCAAGGAAGAAAAGGAATTGCAGGCGATTACTGCAGAATATGAAAAAGCGCTGCAGTTATTTCATAAAAAAAGTTATCACAAGGCCGAGGCTGCTTTTAAACAGATCATTGAGACCTACAAGGATTCCGAGTTTTACAGCGTACTGGAAATTCAAACCCGCGTCAAAGTCCATTATGCCATTGCCCAATCCCAATTGCGTCCGGCGACGGTCACCTTGGAGACTATGCAGGATTATATTTGGGAAGGGGTGTATCAGCTGAACTCCGGAAATACCGACAAAGCCCTGGAGCTGTTCAATCACGCTGAAAAGGAAAATCAGAAGGATGCCTATTTGTATTTTCTCATGGCCGCCGCCTATGTGAAAAACGAGGATACGGCCAACTCCCTGCGCTATGTGGAAAAGTGCCTGAAAAAGGATGCTGCCTACAAAGTCATTGTGTACAATGAACCCGACTTTGAACCGTTGTTGCAAAATCAGGATTTTTTAAACCTCGTTGAATGATTGCCGCGGTAGTTGATTGTTCCCAGCCCGCAGTCAATAAATATCATTTTCGCGATCGCGATGGTGCATTCTGGCTGGCCCGTTTTTTTCCATTCTGCTCTTTTTCGCCTCTGCCTTATCATGGCGATGATTTTGATTTCATTTTCATATTTGATGCGGCCATATTTCCGTTGGGCTCGGAAAGCGCCCGGCGCGAAATCCGGCGCTGGCTGCGTGGCCAGGATCGTTCAGCTCCCTGGGTAGTCGCTCCGGAGAACATGTCTTTTTTTATTGCCACCAGGGCTTTTCTTAGCCAACGGAAAATCGCTTTGAACCCGGGTGTTTTCAAGCGTCTTCAGTCCGCAAAAAAAATCGGCTCCCTGGCTTTGCGGCAGCCCTTTCCTGCCTGGCACCCGGCTGCCGAGTCGCGACAAATTGAAAACGCGGTTCTAAACCTGCAGCTCAGTCATTTGCATAAAAACGGGGTAGAGATCGAAGATCGGGGTTGTTTTTACATGGGCGGCCTTGTGCCCGTCGGAAAAAACTCGCGCATCGGATCGGGGGTGGTTATCAAGGGTGATTCCAGGATCGGTAAAAATGTATTGATATATGCGCATTGTTTTATTGAGAATTCTCATGTCGGCGATGACTGCCTACTGCTGCCCGGGACCGTTATTCGCGACTCAATCGTGGAAAAAGGCGTTCAGCTTGGACCTTATTGTCACTTGCGCAATGGGGCGCTGGTGAAAAACGGGGCGAAAATCGGCAATTTTGTTGAAATTAAAAAGAGCGTTCTGGGACGAGGCTCCAAGGCCATGCATTTGTCTTACATCGGCGATGCCCACGTGGGCCGCCAGGTTAATATCGGTGCCGGCACCATCACCTGCAACTATGACGGTGAAAAAAAGAATCCCACCACCATCGGTGACAATGTATTCATCGGCTCGGGCACGGAACTGGTTGCTCCGGTCACGGTCCACGACGACAGCTATATCGCCGCCGGGTCCACCATCAGCGAAGACGTCCCCCGGAACGCACTGGCCGTCGCCCGCCAGCGCCAAAGAAACATTTCTGGTTGGGTACTGCGTAAAAGAAAAAAGAAGACCGCCAAGTAACGCTGCTTCTTGTTTTCAAAGAGTTCACCCGGGGAGAGATTTCGTGTTGTTTTGAGTAATGGCGGCTGCCATTTCTTTCACGCGCAGGATCTCTTCGCCGCTGAATCCCGATTTCTGGTAAAGAAAATAGGTCTTGTTCGTTTGCAGCAGGTCCAATGGTTTTGCCAGCACTCCCTGCCGCTGCAAAATAAAAAAATCAGTCGTTCCGGGTACCGGCGAAAAAACAGCCAAATGGGGCACCAGTCCCAAATCCCGGATGAAAGCCAGGGAGATTTCCATGTCGCGCATGGACTGGCCCGGATAGCCGAAAAGCAGGTAAGCCCCCAACTGGCCGCGATGATAACCGGCCCGTTCCAGGTTGCTGACCGCAGCTTCCATTTGTTTCCTTTTGACTTTGCCGTTGCTGCGCCGCAAAATATCCGCGTTCAGCGACTCGAAACTCAGGCGCACGGTGGAAAAACCGGCGCCATGCATGACGGCGGCGGTTTCAGGATCGATCTCGCGGGCATGCAAGCCGTTGGGGGTGTGAAAGCGCAAGCGTGTATTGCCACCCTCAGTTAGGCGTGAAAAAACAGGCAGGAAACGTTTTTTTTTGTTGATCAGCAGGGCATCGTCAAAAATGATGAAATGGCTACTGTGGAAATCTTGCCGACGTTGTTTGATCTCGGCCAGGATGTCATCGGGGTGGCGCTCGCTGAAGATGGGATTCAGCAAGCCTGAGGCGCAATAGTGGCAATGCATGGGGCAGCCCCGGGCGGTCAGCAGGGGGGCATATTCCTGAGTTCCGGCGAGGTCCAGGGCGGGAAACGGGAAATCAACCGGGCCGCTGAAATCCGCCCCGGCGGATACACGGGCCCCGAGATCTTGCAGAAAACGCAGCACGGCCATCTCGCCGTAGCCCCGGACATACCGATCGACCGGGACGGCCGATTGTGCTTCGGACGGAGCCAGGCTGGGCAGAACACCGCCCAGGACGATTTTGGCGCGCGGAAATCTTTGCTTCACTAATTCTAGAGTGAATTGCAGCCCTTCCAGCCAATAGGTCATCAACGACGTGATCAGGATCACGTCCATGTCGGGCCAGTCCGCCATCTTTTCCTGAAAAAGCTCCACGGGAATGCCGTAGCGGCAATAATTTCGCGGCACACCCTGATAAAGGGGCGGTTTTTGCATAAATTCGCGCCGGTATTTGCCGCGGCCGTCGCTGCGGCCGTTAATTTTTATGCCTTCCTGAAAACGATCCAGCGCATCCAGCCAGTAAATTTCGGCGGAGCTGTAACGGCGGACTGTTGCCGCCAGGTAGTACAAACCCAATGGACGCAACCACAGGTCATAAGCGCTGAAATCGCTGATGTAGGGATTGACGAAAAGAACCTTCATCGGCAAGCGACGACTACCCGGGCAATGCCGCTGTAATCACAGATAGTATCCATTTCCCGAAGCCGCGCGGATTTCAGGAAACCCCGGACCGCTCGCAATTGGCCGCGTCCGATTTCAAGCAGTACATGTCCGCAAGGCGTCAGATGCTGCGGCGCCCCGGCAATGATTCTGGCCAATACTTCGGTGCCGGTTGGCCCGGCCAGCAAGGCAGCTTCAGGTTCAAAAAGCTTGATGCCGGCGGGCGATTCGCGCCATTCCTTTCCGGAGAGATAGGGCGGATTGGCGATGATCATGTCGAAAGGTTCGTTCTGTTTGGGGAAAAGATCGGCGGCCATGACGCGGATCCTCTTTTGCAATCCGAAGCGGACGATGTTTTTTTTTAACACCCTGAGGGCCGGACGGCTCCTGTCGACAGCCGTGATTTGGGCCGCAGATTTCAAGGCCATGATGACGGATATATTGCCGCTGCCGGCTCCGATGTCCAGTATGCGCAACGTCTTGCTGCCAGCGAGATCCAGGGCTTTTTCCACCAGCAGTTCTGTTTCCGGACGCGGGATCAGCACGGCGGGATTCACATAGAAAACCTCGCCGAAAAATTCTTTTTCCCCTAAAATGTATGCCAGGGGCTCATGGGCGAGCAAGCGCGCGAAATGCTTCCTGAATTTCCTGAGTCCGGCCGCATCGCGCACAGGCTGGTTTTTTCTTATCCAGAATTGGCTGCGGTTCATAGCAAAGGCATTTTCGATCAAGGCCTCGACCGCCGTGGACAATTCACCGCTTTTCAATTGTTGGAGATGGACGGCAAAAAGCTCGGAAAAAAGCACTAGTCGATCAGGCTGCTGATTTTTTGCTCGATCAAGGCGCGGATATGGCTTTCGCTCAACTCGGCCACCAGGTCATCCAGGTCACCGTCGATAATGGAGCCGATGTTGAAGTTACGCCCGCTGACGCGATGGTCGGTCACGCGGCTTTGGGGGAAATTGTAGGTGCGAATTTTTTCTGAACGCTCGCCCGAGCCGACCTGCGATTTCCGGCTTGAAGCGATGCTTTCGCTCTGTTTGTTTTTTTCATGTTCGAAAAGCCTGGCTTTAAGTACCTTGAGGGCTTTTTCCTTGTTTTTCTGCTGCGATTTTTCGTCCTGGCAGGTGACCACAATGCCGGTCGGGAAATGGGTAATGCGGATGGCCGATTCGGTCTTGTTCACGTGCTGCCCGCCGGGGCCCGATGCGGCATAAGTATCGATGCGGATGTCCTTGGGATTGAAATCAACTTCCACATCTTCGACTTCCGGCAGTACGGCCACGGTCACGGTTGACGTATGGATGCGTCCCGAAGCTTCCGTCTCGGGGACGCGCTGCACGCGGTGTACACCGCTCTCGAATTTCATGAACTTGTTTACTTCCGTGCCCCTGACATAGAGGATGACTTCCTTGATGCCGCCAATGCCGGAAATTGCCGTGGAAATAATCTCGGCCTGCCATTTTTTTCTTTCCGCCACCCGCATGTACATGCGCAACAAATCGCTGGCGAAAAGCGAGGCTTCATCGCCACCGGCACCGGCCCGGATTTCAAGAAAAGCATTGCGGCTGTCTTCACTCTGGTTCGAAACCATCAGCACTTCGACTTCACCGATCAGCGCGTCCCTTTCCCGGTTCAGAATAGCTTGTTCTTCCCGGATCAGATCTTTCATTTCATTGTCTTCGGCCGCGGCCAGCATGGCTTCGGCGTCATCCAAACGCTGCCGAATTTTGCGCAGATGATGGTATTTCCCCTCCAGGGGCTTGAGAGTATACAATTCCCTGGAAAGTTCGCGAAATTTTTTTTGCTGGTGGACGGTTTCGCTTAAACTCAGATCCGTACTGATCTGGTCATAGCGGCAATGGATTTTTTCGAGGTAGGAAAATATTTTTTCACTGTTCCTTGTATCCATACTTCTTCTTGAACTTTTCGATTCTGCCTTCGGTATCGATATATTTCTGCTTGCCGGTAAAAAACGGGTGGCAGGCGGAACAGATTTCCACTTCGATCTTGGCCATGGTGGAACGGGTTTTGAAGGTATTGCCGCAGGCGCAAATTACGGTGCATTCCATATATTTGGGATGAATATCTTTTTTCATACTTCCTCCGAAACAAAATATTAACATTATTTGCCCGTGTTTGTCAACTTTGCCTGGACTCCGGGGAGCGGCAAATTTCCTACTTCAAGGCCACGTTCTCAAAATTGCTTTAAAAGCCTGTTTCAAGTTCAGCGCCAATAGTAATGCCAGGTATAGCTGAGAACCTGCCTTTCTCCGGGAGCCAGGGAAATCTTCCAGCTGATTCGGGCGATACTGTTGAAATGGCTCCACCACGAGGGCCAGGAGTACCAGCTCCACCAATGGGGACGCGGCGCGCCCGCTGAAACGGAATCCTCCAGGGAGTTTACTTTCTCTATTTTGCCATTGAAGTCGGCCGAGTCGGTATTGCCCAGAACATGCCGCACCACCTCCACGCTGATGCGCTCCTTCTTGCGGTTGGTGAGGGTGAGGGTACCCTCCAGTTCCACCTTGAAGTAGTCGGAACCATTCCAGTGAACTGCATGGGGTGTCCGCCGGATTTCGCGCTCCTGCTTTTTGATCAATACGTCCACAGCGGCAGTCAGGTCCAGTTCCGCGGCAGCCCCCACCGGAGTATATTTCATCATGTTTTGGGCGATCAGGCGCCCCTGGGAGCCGATCAGTGCCGGAGCCGTAGTGAAAGGATGCGGTCCGGAATTCACGAAACGGATCCCATGCTGAACCTTGGGGGCAGCCAGCAGCCTGGTCAGTTCAGCGTGGCGGCTTTCATCAAAGCTGCTGAAAGATTCGCGGGGAGGCGCGATCGGGACTTCCAGGTGGTAGCGATCCTGGTATTTCAATGTGGCCTCCGCCACGGGGATGACCATGCGTTCGCCCTTGCGCAACGTGACGTGGCTGATAGCAAAGATGCAAAGATCGGCTTCCATTTCGGCGCCGTTGATCTCGGGACCGGTCTCTGGCGCCGATCCGGGGCTGGATGCATCGGCCGTGGCCACCTGGGTCATGATGGCGTTGGAGAAGGCGAAGTTGGTCTGCGACCGCGACTGCAGGCGGGGTGCCAGCGCGGCGGTCTCTTTTTCAAGGGCGATGGGATCGACCAGGTCAGCGAAAACGAAATTTGGAACGCCGACCACGAGGTTCACGGATGCATCCTCGAGGTCAGTCAAGTCGTTTACGAGCGTGGCCTGGAGCTTCAGGGTGACTCCGCCGTTGCCATCAAGCTCGATCCGGTAGGCAGGGATCCAGCGGAGGCCCCGCTGGAGGTAGACCAAACCGACCACGGTCTCCCTCTCGGGGCGTTGCCGATTCCAGTTGAATTTGAGCGTGAGCAGGTTGCGAAATTCTTCCCGCTCCAGCGTGGGCCGGTGACCCGAAATAAAGGTGATATCCTGGATGTGACCGATGTCAACCACCTTCACTCCGTCCTGGGTTTTAAACAGGCCGATGACGCCTTTTTCCGGCAGCGTGGGTTCGGCTCCCGGTGCGGCCATGGCCTCGAGCTCCTGCCCACTGCGCTTGGGAATGTTCAGGATAGTCGCCGGATATTTCAATCCGCCTTTTTCCGTGAGGGTGACGCGGGCGCCGGAGTTCGCCTCCAGCAGCTCGCGCAGGGTGAGAGCGGTGCGCTCCACCAAGACCCGCCGCTGGCCGGCAACCACAGCTGTCAGCTTCGCTTCCCTGGAAGCGCTGTATGGCCAGAAAGTACCGAGAACCGGAGCCGGCAGGTAATCAATACAAACGTTACCCGCACTGTCAACGGGAAGTTTTCCCTCATGCAGGACGAAGGCGTGACCATCCTTGAAAACGGTCACTTCCTTGACCGGCATGTGTTTGAGGGCGCTCAGCGGAGCGATTTTCCCCACCGCCACGGACGAATGTGCCAGTACGAGCAAGATGATCCAAAAAGGCATTGTCTTTTTCATGGCGAACCTCCCCTGTTTCCCTAGGATGGAATTTTAAGGACATTGGCAGAAAATTGCAATAGCCGTGGGGCCCATGGTTGGAAAAAAGGAAAGGCTGTCCGCATTCACATTTCTGGTTCCAGCCAGGTTCATGCCGCTGTGGAGGGTTCGAAAACAGTTGCTTTTTTGGTAACAATGACTTACAATTTCCCCCTAGAAAAAAAGGAGCGACCCATGAATTTCCTGAAAGAATTGCAAACCGTCATCAGCCAGAAAGAAAAGGTTTTTAACAATCCCAAGCGGCGCGACCTGATCAAGGCCGCGGTAAAAAATAGGGAAGCCCTGGTCAGCCGCAACGGCGCCCTGGCCACGTGGACACGCCTGGAATCGACCGGACGCAGCCCCAAAGACACCCTGACGGTCAGACATACGGATATCGAAGCGGAAATCGACTGGGATTCGGCCAACAATATTCCCCTGGCCCCGGAAACATTTACCATGATTCTGGCCGACGCGCTGGCCTGGGTCGAACGCAAAGAAAAACTGTACATCACCGACCGGGTTGTGGGCGCAGACAGCCGCTATGCCCTGCCGGTGCGCACGGTCAGTGACATGGCCCTGACCGCCCTGTTCACGGTCACCATGTTCCGCCCCGTGCCCCGGGACATCGGCCGCAGTATTTTCCACGACCAGCCCTTTACTCTGATTGCCCTGCCCATGGACAAGCTCGACAAGAAGAAATACAGCGGTCGACTACGCACGCTGGCCGACGGAACCACCTCGGACATGGTCGTGGCCATGGATTTCAAAGAACGCGTCGGCATCGTGATCGGTTCGGCATATGGGGGCAGCGTCAAAAAATTAATGTTCACGGTCATGAATTACCTGCTGCCCAAGTCAGGCATCCTGCCGCTGCATGCCTCGGCCAACGAGGGCCCGCATGGCGACATCGCCCTTTTCCTGGGGCTGTCGGGAACCGGCAAGACTACCCTTTCGGCCGACCCGGAGCGGGCGCTGCTGGGAGACGACGAACACGGCTGGGACCAGCATGGCATCGCCAATTTCGAGTTCGGCTGTTATGCCAAGCTGATCAACCTCAACCCGGACAAGGAACCCCAGATTTATCATGCCATCGTTCACGAGGCGCCCTACCTCAACCATGGCGCCATCGTGGAGAACGCCATGATGTATCCGGACGGCACCTTTGATTTCAACGATTCGCGCCTGATCGAAAACTCGCGCGGCTCCTACCCGCTCTCCTTCCTGCCCAATGTCAAGAAATCCTCGCGCGGCAAGCATCCCCGCACCATCATTTTTTTAACTGCCGACGCCAACGGCGTTTTGCCGCCGGTTGCCAAGCTTGACCAGGACCAGGCCATGTTCTGGTTTTTAATGGGCTACACGTCCAAATTGGCCGGAACGGAAACCGGGATCGTTGAACCGGTTTCGACCTTTTCACGTTTTTTTGGCCAGCCATTTATGCCGCGTAATCCCAATGATTACGCATCGTTGCTGGGCGAAAAAATAAAAAAACACGGCACCCAGGTCTATTTGATCAATACTGGCTGGAGCGGTGGCCCCTACGGCGAAGGCAAGCGCATGGACATTAATGTCACCCGGGCCATTATCCGGGCCGTCCTGAACGGGGAATTGGGCCGTGTGACGACCCAGGAGGACCCGACTTTCCATATTAACATCCCCCACTCCTGCCCCGGAGTCCCTTCCGTGATCCTGCAGCCCCGCAATACTTGGAAGGATGCCGATGCCTTCGAATCACGGGCCCGGAAACTGGCCGCCGAATTCAGCGCCCATTTCGACAAGGTCTACGGCAACAAGAACCTTCCCGCCGCTGTTTGCCGGCAGTGTCCGGGCAAATGAAATTTCAGCGGTGGCGGCCGTTTTCCCGGAACCGCGCCCGGGAGTATGAATTGAGACAGAGGTCAAAGTAGTTTAAATTCGGAAAAGCCTGGTATTTTTCGTATCCGGTCCAGGCGATCATGGCGGCGTTGTCCGTGCAGTAAGCCGGTTCAGGCAGGTATAAACTGATCCCCGCCGCCGCACATTCCCGTTCAAAGCGGCTGCGCAACAGCGAGTTGCGGCTGACTCCGCCTGAGACGATCAAAGAACGAGCCGGAAAATTTTTCATGGCGGTCAATGTTTTTTTGAGCATGTAGTCGACCAGAGAGCTTAAAAAAGAAGCGAGCAGATCGTAGAAGTCCCGGCTGCCCGGCCGAATGTTTAAACTCCGGGCTTGACGCAAGACGGCCGATTTGTAACCGGAGAATGAGAAGTCATTGCCGCCATCGCTCATGCGCGGTTCGGTGAAGGCAAAACGGCTCGGATCGCCCTGGGCATACAAGTCGTCCAACAGCGGCCCGCCGGGATAGCCCAGATCGAAATGCTTGGCGATCTTGTCCATGACTTCCCCGGCGGCATCATCGCGGGTTTTGGCGACCAAACGGCCGGCGAATTTTGTTTCCTGGAAAAAAAGCGATGTGTGGCCTCCGGAGACCACCAAGGCCAGCAGGGGATAGGCGATCCGGGCATGGGTGATGAAGGGGGCCTCGATATGGGCGGCGATGTGATCGACCGCTACCAGGGGGAGCTTTCGAGCCCAGGCCAGTCCTTTGGCAAAAGCCAGTCCGATGAGCAGTGATCCGATCAGCCCCGGCCCCTGAGTGAAAGCCAACAGATCGATTTCCTTTATTTCGATCCCGGCTTGCTGCAATGCCTGGCGGGTCAGAAGGTCGATCACTTCGTAATGAGTCCTGGCCGCTATTTCCGGGACAATGCCGCCGTAAGGCGAATGCAGCGGGGTTTGCGATTTGATCGACTCGGACAAAACTGCGTTTTTTTCGCCCCGTTCCACAACGGCGATTGCGGTTTCGTCGCACGAAGATTCAATGCCTAAAACAAGCAAACTGCAATTCCTTTCCTTTACTTGATATCCATCAATTTTGAAATTTTTGTCCAGGCCTGTTTGCGATATTTTTCGTACTGGTCGATATCGTTCTGAGCCCGGCTGGCTATGTACTTGAGCATGGATTCCGTTTCTCCAGTCAAGTCATCCATGATGGAAATCATTTCCAGGAATGTTCCACGGTCTTCCTGGCTGATTGAAAAATCAGTCAATTCCATGACTATTTTTCTGGACGTTTTTAAAAATGACAGATTGGTGTTCAGCAGGGACTTGGCGTCATCGGGAGAATAGATGTTTTGGGTCCAGATATCGGCGATCATACCGATATTTAAATACGTTTGATAGAGAAAAGCGGCTCCGAAATTACCCATGCCGAAAAACATTTTTTCTTCAAGTTTCGAGCTATAGGAAAAAAGAGAGACGGCCAAAAGCGGAATCAAGACAACCCAGGCGATCTTTTTTTTCATGTTTCCTCCATGTCGGCTATCATAACAAATGCCAGTCCATTTCTCAACCGTTCCGTGGGTTTTACCGACACTGCACTCGATGCTGGAGGAGTTGGAGTCAGGTTGGCAGCGGGCGGGCGATTGACTTACCAATCACGGTAGTAGGTGCCGTCCAGAGCTTTCTTATTGGAATCACAATAGACATCCCAAACGTTTTGCCCGCCCCAGTTTCTGGAATCGAACTTGTCCTGGAAGGAGCGCAACCCCCATTCATAGGTGGAGTTGATGGGATCGTAGGGGATTCGCCGCAAGAACTTGGCTACCCGTGATTTATTTTTTTTGTCTTTATAGATAACACCCTTGACCAGATCTTCCAGTTTTTCCGGATAGCCGTACGTATCCTCGTCCGTCTCAATCTTGTTTTCCTCACAGAATTTTCTATAGTCATCGATGGCCGTGCGCATCATGCGCAAAGCCCGTCGCAATGCAATTTCTTTTTCGCGCTGGAATGCATTATGCGCCAGGGGGATGGCGGCTGCGGCCAGTACGGCGATGATCAGGGTGACCGTTATGACTTCGATCAAGGTGAAGCCGCGGTTTTGACGGACTGCCTTTAAAACTCCCGCGTACTTGAGCGCCTGCTGCCGTTCAATGCGCCGCATTATTTTTATACCTGCTCGGCAAACTCAACGTGACCGAGGGTTCAATGTTCCTCGGGACTTGAATTGTTTTCCACTGCCTTGTGACTCAGTTTCATTTTATTGTCCCGGTCCAGCGCCAGCAGTTTGACATCGATCATCTGCCCCAGCTTGAATTCCTGGTGAACATCGCGAATGCGACGGTGGGAAATTTCCGACACGTGCAGCAAGCCGGTCACGCCAGGCATGATCTCGACGAACAACCCGTAATCCTCAATGCGATTGATTTTTCCGTTGTATACTTTGTTGATTTCCGGTGAGCTGGTCATGGCTTCGATACGGGCGATCACCCTTTCACCGATTTCCCGGTTGGCCGCGGCGACAGAAACTTTGCCGTCGTCCTCGGCATTGATCTTGACATTAAATGTGGCCACGAGCTCCTTGATGTTCTTGCCGCCCGGGCCGATTAAATCCCTGATCTTGTCGACGGGGATATACATGGTCAAAATCACCGGGGCATACTCGGAAAGTTTTTCCGAGGGGGCGGGGATGGCCGTCTTCATTTTGCCGAGAATGAACAAATAAGCTTTACGGGCGTCATCGATGGTTCGGCGGATGATTTCATCGGTCAAGCCCTTGATCTTGATGTCCAGCTGAATGGCGGTGATGCCTTTTTCAGTTCCGGCCACCTTGAAATCCATGTCGCCGAAATGGTCTTCATAACCGGCAATGTCGGTTAAAACCGCGAACTCGTCGCCTTCCTTGACCAAACCCATGGCGATCCCGGCCACCGGAGCCTGGATGGGCACGCCGGCGTTCATCAGGGCCAATGTGCCGCCGCAAACCGTGGCCATCGAAGAAGAACCGTTGGACTCCAAGATGTCGGAAACCACCCGGATCGTGTAGGGGAAATCCTCATTGCTCGGGATGACTTTGCTGATGGCTTTTTCAGCCAGATTGCCATGGCCGATTTCGCGGCGCCCGGCTCCGCGCAGAAAACTGACTTCGCCTACGGAAAAAGGAGGAAAATTATAGTGCAGCATGAATTTTTTTGTGGATTCGTCACCGTTGAGATTGTCCAGTCTTTGCGCATCGTCTTCGGAACCCAAGGTGACGGTTGACAGCGATTGGGTTTCACCCCGGGTGAACACGGCCGAGCCATGAACCCTGGGCAGCACTCCCAATTCGATGGTAATGGGCCGGATTTCATCAAAATTCCGCTGGTCGGTCCGTTTTTTCCCCTGGAGCAGGGTGGAACGGAAAATTTCTGCTTCGACTTTTTCAAAGGCGGCCTTGATTTTGGCGATCACCGTTTCATCCTCTTCGCCTTGCAGGATTTCGTCCTTGATGGCCTTGATTTTCAGATGGCGTAACACCCGATCTTGGGTAAAAATGGCGTCCCGGATCGGAGTGGAAAATTTGCTGCGAATATCCTCGGCCAAGGCATCGGCATCGGGTTTGACCGGCACAACCATTTTATCGGGATTGATGAGTTCTTTTTGCGCTTGGCAGATGTGAGCGATGACTTCCTTGGCTCGACGCAAACCTTCCATAAATACGTCTTCACTGAATTCGTTGCCGCTGGCCTCCAGCATGACCACTTCCTGCTCGGTTCCGGCCACCATGAGAATCATGGCCAGTTCTTTCAGTGAATTCTGGCCCGGATTGATCAAATATTGCCCGTCTTTCCAGCCGATTTTAACCGCTCCCAAAGGCGTATTGAAAGGGATTGTCGATGACAGCAGCGATGCGGAAGCCCCGATAATGCCCAACGAGTCATAGTCGACACTGAAATCGGCGGAGAGCAACAGGGCGATCACCTGGGTGTCATGATTGTAATTTTCGGCAAAAAGGGGCCGAATGGGACGATCGATCAGCCGAGAAAGGAGCACTTCTTTTTCAGACGGCCTGCCTTCCCGCTTAAAAAATCCTCCGGGAATTTTACCGGCGGCGAACGTGTTTTCCCGGAAATCGACCATGAGCGGCAGGAAATCCTGAGCGGCTTTTGCTTCTTCCCGCATGTTGGCGGTGACCAGGAGCATATTGTCCTTATACGTGAGCAAGGCTGAACCGTTTGACTGGCGTGCCCAGCGATGAATGTCAATTTTTATTGCAGAACCGTCAATTCCTATTTCAATAGTTTTTTGCATATATCTCTCCTGAATATAATTACTTTCTCAGTTCAAGTTCCTGGATTATTTTTAAATACTTGTCATAATTGGTTCTACGCAAATAATTCAACAGTTTTTTTCTGGTGGAAACCATTGTCAACAATCCTTTCCGGGAATGGTTGTCTTTTTTGTGGGTTTTGAAATGCTCGGTCAAATGACGGATTCTTTCAGTTAAAATGGACACCTGCACTTCGGACGAGCCGGTATCTTTGCCGTTTATCTGAAATTGCCCGATTAATTTCTGTTTGCCTTCCTTGGTAATGCTCAAAATATCCTCCTTCTATGCCAACGAATTCAAGTTATATTTTATCAGAAAAGTATTCCCTTGTAAACTAGTCCCCAAAAATAAGCTGGCTTCAGTTTTATTTCACTAGAAAATCGCTAAATTCAATGTGATGTTTTTCCAGGGTGGAGCCCAACACTTTGTTGACCCGGGAAAGGGCCAGGTTATAGTCGATGAGAGATTTCAATTCCGCGATCTGGGCGTTTGAAAAATCACGCTGGTATTGCAAGACCAGGTAGTTGGTTGAAAGGCCGACGGCCAATTTTTTCTGTTCGGCTGACAATTTTTGTTCGGCCAGCTCCCTGGAAATGCGATTGGCTTCAACTATTTTCAGATTCGTTTCCAGGTCCATGACGATTTGCTTCACTTCGGAATAAATCGTGCTTTCAATTTTTTTCAATTGCAACAGGGACTGCTTCAAATTCAGCTTGGCCTGGGCCATATCTGCGCGGGCCGACGTGTTCAGTACCGGGATGGACAGTTGCAAGCCTATCGAGAAATTACGGTAGGTATTTTTAAAGGCTTCCGACAGGGAATCATCAAATCCACCCTTGATGGTGTCGATTATCTTGGAATCGGGCAGCAAGGGATTGCCGTCCCAGATCAGCTGATCGCCACTCAATCCCGACGTGTAATACGTCGCGTTCAGCTGAAGATCGGGCAGCAGCTGGTTGCGATAATAATGGACATCGATGTTTTTGTTTTTCAAATCGAGCCGCACCTGTTCGATATCGGGCCGCTTTTCGAGTGCTTCAAGCAAGTACTCGTTGAAATCAGCGGTTATCGGAACAAATAGGGGTTTGTCCTGGGGGATGATGGTGGCCGGCATTTCGCTGACATTTAAAATGCGGCGCAAATTTTCCTCATAGGTTTGGATCTGGCTCTGAGCCTGCAGCGTTTCGCTTTCGCGGGCGGCCACCTCGGCCTGCGCGGTCAGGATGTCCATGGGCGCAGAAACTCCCACTTTGACCTGGGTTTCATTTTGCCTGAGCAGATCCTTGGCCAATTGCAGGGATTTTTGTTTCACCTCAAGGTTTTGGTGGGAGTAAACCAGATTCCAATAAGCTTCTTCGGTTTGATAAATCAGATTGATCACCGCCTGTCTCAGGGCAAAAATCGATTTGTCGCGATTGTTTCTGGCGATGCGAATGCTTCTCTGGGTGCTGCCGCTGCCGAAATTTTTAAGCAACGGTTGCGTTAAATTGAAGGTCAGTATTGAATTGTAGCGTGGGTTGTAGCTGCTGTAGCGGGAGTTGGTTTCAAAACGATTGCTGCGCAAGGTGACATCCAGAGAGCCGCCGAATGGCAGTCTCTGGGCCACTCCCAAGGTGAAGGCGGAATTTTTTGTGGTTTCGATGTCAGCCCCGGTCAGGGCGCTGGAGCTAGGGCTG
The DNA here is from genome assembly GCA_016934745.1 of Candidatus Aminicenantota bacterium. Classification (GTDB taxonomy): domain Bacteria; phylum Acidobacteriota; class Aminicenantia; order UBA2199; family UBA2199; genus UBA2199. The sequence goes on from JAFGSF010000036.1 coordinate 18,812, forward strand.
TTGTTCTCGCCCGTGCTGAAATCAAGGCTCAGGCCCGGATCAAAAATCGCCGTGCTCTTGCGCCACAAGGCCCGAAATATCTGGGGGTTGGCCATTTCGATTTGCAGGTCAAGGTTGTTTTTCAAGGCCTGCTCGATGACCTCTTCAAGGGTCATGGATTGGACATCTTTATCCAAGGCAAAAACCGCTCCATTGATCAAAAATACAACCAACAGCCAACAATAAGCTTTTTTCATCGTCTATCCTCCGGGGTAAGAATATTATACGCACAGCAAACAAAAAAGTTCCCTGTTTCTTGCAGCCGGGAAGGACGGCGGCAGAATAAAAATCCCATGGCAGCTACATCATGCCCTGGTTTTTCAGCCACTCATCATTATATATTGTACTCAAATACCGGGAAGCGCCGTCGGGAAAAATCGTGACGATGCGCGCCGGCCGCTTTATTTTTTTAGCCAACTGCCGTATCCCCCACAGGGCCGCGCCGCTGGATCCCCCGGCCAGGATGCCTTCCCGCAGCGTCAATTCCCTTGCTGCCAGAAAGGCTTCCTTGTCGCTGACCTGGAACATGTCGTCGATGACGCTGAAATCGGCACATTGGATCAGGAATTCATCGCCCAGTCCTTCCAGCAGATACGGGCCCGGTTTGACCTTTTTACCGTTGCGAAAATAGTCGTAAAAGATCGAACCGACGGGGTCAATGGCCACGACCTGGATGTGGGGATCTTTTTCTTTCAAAAAGTGGGCCGTGCCGCCAATGGTGCCGCCGGTGCCGATCCCGGCTACGAAATAATCGATCTTGCCCTGCATTTGTTCCCAGATTTCCGGACCGGTGCCCAGGTAGTGGGCCTCATTATTGTCGCGATTGTTGTGTTGGTCAGGAAAATAGCAATTCGGCGTCTCCTTAGCCATGAGCGGGGTGATATTATTATAAGAGTAGGGAGATTCGGGCGGCAGGGAACTGTCCACCATGTGGATCTCTACCCCCAGGGCCTTCAACTGGTCGAGTTTTTCCTTGCTGATGCGATCGCGAACGACGACTTTCAAACGATAGCCCTTCTGAATGGCGATCATGGCCAGTCCCATGGCGGTGTTGCCCGATGAGTTTTCGATAATCAAGTCGCCCTTTTTAATCTTTCCAGTTTTTTCCGCTTTTTCGATCATGTAGCGGGCGATGCGGTCTTTGCAGCTTCCCATGGGATTCAGAAATTCCAGCTTGGCGAAAACCTCGCCTGCGATGTCGGTGGTCACGTGATTGAGTCTGACCATGGGCGTATGGCCCACACAGTCAACGATGCTGTCATAGCTTTTTTTGTCTTCCATGGATTGTTTCCTTGAAAAAAATGCAGTGCGAAACGGATATTCTATATTAAATCGCTATCCCTGTAAAGGATTTGGCAGAAAAACCGGCTCTGCTTCCAGCCCGATCAGATTTTTCTGGCGTACACGTTGACCAGGCCGAGTGACCCGACGGTGATGAAAAGCCGGCGCAGGAATTTACGGTGCCCCAGCCAATGCAGGATTGATTTCAGCGGCGCGAAGCGCACCCGTTTTTCCAGCTTGTCGAGAAAGTACCCCAGCCTGAGAACGCGAACGTGGCGCCGCCAAACCAGCACTTCGAAGCCGCATTCGTTCAAGAGACGGGTCAGGGTCGGCTTGGAAAAATGGACCACGTGCATATCCATGAAAAAGGGGTAGCGACTACCCAGCAAGCGGGCGGCCAGGCTGTCGACGAGATGGGTGCTGATCGCGACGATGCCGCCGGGCTTGAGCAGCCCGTGAATGTTTTTCAACATGGCGGCGGGATGGCTCAAGTGTTCAATCACGTCCCAGAGGCTGATCACGTTGAAACTTGTCGGTTCCAGGGCGTGCGTTTCCAATGTTCCACAATAGACTTGCCCATAGCCGTCGCGGTCAGCAATGGACGCCGCCCAGGAGCTCAATTCCACGCCGCTCACGCTCCAGCCGGAGCGGGCGGCCAATTTCATAAATACTCCCGTATAGCAGCCGACATCGAGGAGTCTGCCCGGAGGTGCTGCCACATGTTGCAGCTGGCGCAGCGAGCGTGCAAAAGTTCGCTCTCGGGCCGATTGCTCTTCAAGGTAAAGAGGATCTTCCACGGTACGATAGATCGCCAGTAGCTGCTTGGGGTCCAACTGGGGATTGTTGAAGAGCAAGTGGCAGTGGCTGCACTGGACTATATCGCCGTGCCGGGAAAGGTATGAGGAAGTACAACGGAAATGTTCTGCCGTCATGGTTTCCCGGACTCCCTTGCTGGCGGGATAGCGGAGGCTAAAATCGGGGCTGCCACACAGCGGGCAATTTACGCTGATATAAGCCAGCGCTTCATTTTCCATGTTAGGCACGGAAACGGCTGCAACGCAGCCTCAGGATGGTCAGTATGCCCAGGAAGATCTCGCGACGGGAAATTTTGGATACTCCCATGCTGCGGTCAAAAAACAGGATGGGCACTTCAACCACCCGGGCATTTTTTCTTTGGGCGCGATAAAGCATTTCCACCAGGAATGAGTAGCCGTTAGAGTGGATTTTTTCCGGCTTGATGTCTTCCAGTATTTTTCGGCGGTAGGCACGGAATCCGGAGGTCAGGTCTGCTCCCTTGAGGTTCAGGATGAAGCGGGCGAAACGGTTAGCCAACCAGCTTAAAAGGATCCTGCGGATCCGCCAGTTGATCGTACCGCCGTCGCGGATGTAGCGGGAACCAATCGTGACGTCGTGCTCCCGGCTGGCTTCGAGGATAGCCGGCAAGTGGAGTGGATTGTGCGAAAAATCGGCATCCATTGTCAGCATGATATCGTACCCATGATCCAGTCCGAAGCGCAATCCCTCGCGGTAGGCATTGCCCAATCCACGCGCCCCGGTGCGTTCAATCAATGCAACGGATGTGCTGCCGCCGGCGCTGCAGAACGATCGGACGGCATCGCCGGTGCCGTCCGGCGAACGGTCGTCGACGACAACGACATGGGCGCCGGGGACGATTTCCTTGATCTGTGTCAGCAAATCGACAATGTTTTCCCTTTCGTTGTAAGTGGGAATGACGATCAGGGTTTTTTCCCGCACTTCATAGGCGATCCATTTAACTGACTGGGCAATTCTCACGCTTTCTTCCTCGTTGCCTGCATCTTTAATATCTGTACTTTATAGGGCAGAACTCCGTTCTGCATATAGTAGGCAAGAATTTTTTTTTGACATTCCATGTCGGTCGAAACCGCGAAGCCCTGGTCGGTAAAGACAAGCAAAGTTGCTTTCCCCTTGAGTGCCGGCAGCAGTTCATTTTTTTCTACCGGGATCATCATGTGGGAAAAAGGCTTTCCCAAAAAATTGGCCAATGGAGATAAAAACACTTGCTGCCAGATGGCTTTCTCCCTGACAAAAAGTATTTTTTTATAACCCTTGACAGCGGCGGCCATTTCGATTACTGCCTGTCGCTTCCCCAGATCAACAAAAACAATGGGCTGGTCCGGCGGGATCTTGTCCTGGATTTGGATGTACATTTCGGCCAGCTGCTCATGCAGCTGCCCGCGCAGATGGTAATCCTTTATTTCCCAGTGCAGCATGATCGCCTGCTGGGCCAGGAAAAAAAATAAGGGCAGGCCCAAGATAACCGTTGCGATTCGTTTTTTTTCTTTATGCTGCTGTACAAATTTATGATACTCGAGGGAAAAAAATGAAATAATCATGATCCAGAAGCCTATTAACGGAATGTAGTTGTAGCGAGCCGGGGCATGGTAAACGGGCAGGGAAACTCCCACTCCCAACAACATCCAGAACAAGCCGAAAAAAGCCAGTCGGTTTTTTCGGCGGATAAAAGCAAACACTGCCGCAGCCAGCAATGCCGCCAGTAATACGATCTGCCACCAGGCTCCTTGGTACTGCTCACCCAAACCCAAGTATTTATAACCAAGGAAAGCGGCTTTATTTACCATGGTTTTCAGCCCAGCTTGGCCATAGGCAGTAAAGGCGGCATGGCCTCTCAGCAACGGCAGACCAATGAAGAAGGCGAAATAGAATCCCAATATGAGGAACAGGCCAAGCGTATGGCGGAGTACCATTTGTATCGGGATTTTCTTGACCAGCCAGAGAAGGATAAAAGCCAGAATTGGTAAAATTACCCACGACTCCTTGGCCGCGAGGGCACCGGTAGCCCACAGCAATAAAAGCATGTGTTTGCCCAACGGCATCCCCTTTTCGGCGCTGGCCCATCGGGTCAGCAGCAGCAGGGCGCCAAGGACGAACAGCATCATGATGGAATCGGGTCGTCCTGCCGCCCACAAGGTGACTTCACTGTAATAAGCGGATGCGCCATAAGCAAGAGCCATCAGCGCCGCAGGCAACGTGCGGCCGAAGAGATGACGAGTCAGAAGGAACAATAACCAGAGATTGGTCAAATGCAGTAACAAGGTAAACAAGTTGTAATAGAAAATCCGCGTGCCAAAAAGAGTATAATTCAGCAGATAGGAAAATTTGACCAGTGGCCGGTTAAAATTATTGATTTTTTCCAAAATCTGGCCGGGCCGTTGCCATCCCTGATAAACGCTGTTCAGCCATTCAAAGTCATCACCCTGGAGATAATTGTTTAAAGCCGGGACATAGAGAAGAAAGATCAAGGCCACTACGCAAACGCCCCAAAAACGGGCATTCAACTTCTGCAAACACGAGATCCAATTTCCACTATTCATCCAAACGTTCCTTGCTGCCAAACGCCGTGGCGACTAAAAAGGAGAGCGTAACTCCGCAGCTTCCGATCATTGCACCATACAATATGGTATCATGCAAAACAAAGCGAATTTTCCCGACAATCATATTTTGCGTTAAAGGCAACGATATGTCAACAGCTTTTCAGGCAGATACTTACGATATCAGGGATGAGTTCTTAAAGCTAATTTGAATGGGCTGTGCGCAGGGTATTGGCGATGGCCTTGATATAATCGGCATATGCCAGATCAGCGCCTTTTATTTTAATACCCAATCCGGCCGGAACATTGTCTCCGGCTGTGTTCATTCCCTGGATGTTCCAGATGACTATGCCGGTCATGGCATAGATGTCGTCGGCAGCGGCCAGTAAAATCTGAAATTCACTATGCACGGGAAATACTTCGGTTGTGGCAATGAACATTCCCCGCCGCGATATATTGACGGTGACTCCCAAACTTTCGTAACCATTGCGGCTGAGATTGACCAGCAGGCTTTTATTGATTCGTTTGTCTTTTCTCTTTGTCATTGCATACTCATTTTCAAAATCGCGCATTGGTCTCAACCGGGAAATAAGAAGCAAATAGCATGCCAATCAATGTCCATGGCGGCAGCCAGGGGAATGGTGTGATTAAAAGGTGTATTCCCCCTCTAAAGCTTGAAAATTGGCCGCGAGATTTTTGCAGGAAACTTATTCGGAAAAAAAAATGGCCGAGGAGTGGGTAAATTATTTACAATTGAAACCGGGAGGTCACAATAATAATTTTACTTTTTATATTGACACAATCCTTTTTATATGTTATTTAATTGATATCAAAATGATATCTTTAACTTGACAGGAGGTTTGCATGACAAAAGAAAAAATTGGCAGCTCGAGCAAAGGGTGGACTGTTGCGGCAGTGCATTTATTACTGATCGCGGCGTTGATTTGGCTGTTCGTCGCTTCGGTCGGGACCAACCATTGGTCCTTGCTCAGCATTCTCGTCCAGTCTTTGCTCCTGGTCATGGTCGGTGTAATCCTGCCCTGGGGCTATTTTACCCTGCAACCTAACGAGGCAAAAGTGCTGGTGCTTTTTGGGCGCTATAAGGGAACGATCCGTCGTGATGGTTTTCATTGGACCAATCCCTTGCAGCTGGCCCCGCCGCGCAGCAAGTACACCGTTTCCCAGCGCATACGCAACTTTGAGATCGAGAAATTGAAAGTCAATGACAAGCGCGGCAATCCCATCGAGATTGCGGCCGTTGTAGTCTGGCGTGTCGTGGACACCGCTCATGCCCTTTTTGACGTGGACCACTATGAGCATTATGTCAAGATTCAGAGCGATGCCGCCTTGCGCCACCTGGCCAATTGCTATCCGTATGATCACGGCGAGGAGGAAGAAGTGACCTTGCGCAGCGGCATGGATGAAGTGGCTCTGGTTCTGAAAGAAGAACTCCAGCAAAGGCTGGCCAAGGCCGGCGTGCAAGTCGACGAAACGCGCCTCACTCACCTGGCCTACGCGCCCGAAATTGCCAATGCCATGCTGCGCCGCCAGCAGGCCGAGGCGATCATCGCGGCCCGCCGCAAGATTGTCCATGGAGCGGTTTCGATGGTGGAAATGGCCCTGGATGATCTTAAAAGCAAGAAAGTGGTTGATCTGGATGAGGAACGCAAGGCATCCATGGTCAGCAACCTGTTGGTTGTTTTGTGCGGCGAAGCCGAAGCTACTCCGGTGATCAATACCGGCACTCTATACAAATAAGCGGTCTATTATCAAGCCATGGCTGCGAAAAAATCATTCCTGCTGCGACTCAGCCAGGAGATGTGGGAAGAACTGGAGCGCTGGGCCGCCGACGATTTCCGTAGCGTCAATGGCCAGATCGAATCCATCCTTCACGAAGCCATTAGGCGGCGCCGTAAAAATGCGTTGCGGGCGGCGCCTCCATCCAAACCATCCGAAGCAACCCAGGAGGAACAATGAAAAAAGGCATTTGCCCCCGCTGCGGAGGCAAGGAAATATTCAATGGCAGCACGGTATCCAGCAAATCGGGAATGCACGAGAGCAACTGTATCCCGGTTTCGCTTTTTCGCAGTGCCCCCCTTGACAATTTCGTCTGCGGCCAGTGCGGCTACGTCGAGAGTTACATCGCCAGGGAAAAAGATCTGGCGGCCATCAAGAAGAAATGGCCGCTGGTGTTTTAATAGGGAGAACTGAACCGGAATGGATTTTTATCGGTTGTAAAAGGTGGTTTTATTATGGCCGTCAACGGGGTATACTTTATCCGAAGGGCTATACAGGAACTGAACGCTACTATACGTAGCAAGAAGTTCAAGTACATATTGCTGCCCCGGGCCGACATAAAATTCCAGCCAAACCTGGCCATTCGGTTGGATGTGTATTGTGTAACTTGAGGAATTTATAAAAGTATAATGTGTGTTGAAAAGGCCGCAAGATGAGCAGGCAAACAACATAAAAGCCACCAATAAAACTTTTATAAAATTTTTCATTTTACCCTCCTGGCGACGAGGTTTTTCAGGGAGTTGAATGCTGCGAACCTCATACTCAAATTTTAATACAAATTTATGCCTTGTCAACAAGAATAATTTTTTTCCCTAGAAAGCTGTGGGACTAATAAGCGGATTTCCCATGCGTTCGGCCGGATTGGATTCACAGGAGGAAATGACCGGCCAGGGCAGGTGGGAACTGGGGTGAGTGACGGGATTTGAACCCGCAGCGTTCGGATCCACAATCCGATACTCTACCATTGAGCTACACTCACCACGCGTCTCAATTGTATAGCAATCGCCTCTCGCTGTCAACATGTGATTGCTGCCCCGGGGAGTGGATTTTTTCTCCGTCTTCCGCTATAATGAAAAAAATCTAATCCCAGAAAAAAAAATGACAAAAGCCAAAGTCGCGATTTTGAAAACCCGGCCCGAAACCGTTCTGGATGACTACATCCGCCTCTTCGAGCTGGCCGGCGGACCCGCCGTTCTCGATCAGACCCGCACCACCATCATCAAGGACAATATTTCCTGGCATTATCCGTTGCCCTCGGCCAACACCACGCCCTGGCAGCTGGAGGCAACCATCCTGGCTCTTAAAAAGCACGGCTTTGCCGATATTGCCTGCGTGCAGAACAAGACCGAGGTAACCAATGCCTTCAAGGGCGAGGACCTGAACAACTACAAGCCGATCTTCAAAGACCATGGCATCAAGGTCCTGTTCAACTTCCAGGAAAGCGACATGAAATGGATCGCTTTCAAACCCAAGGCCAAGATGCTGGCGCTCGACAAAATTTACGGCGATGATTTGCGCATCCCCGACTATTTCGCCGGCAAGAACATGATCCACCTGCCAACGGTCAAATGCCACATCTATACGACCACCACCGGCGCCATGAAAAATGCTTTCGGCGGCCTGCTCAACCACAAGCGCCACCAAACCCACACCTATATCCACGAAACACTGGTGGACCTGCTGGCCATCCAGAAGGAAATTCACCCGGGACTGCTGTGCATGATGGACGGCACCATGGCCGGCAACGGTCCGGGCCCGCGTGTCATGCACCCCGAGGAGAAGAACATCATCCTGGCCGGCGCCGACCAGGTGGCCATCGACGCCGTGGCCGCCAAGCTGATGGGCTTTGATCCCATGGCCATCAAATACATCCGCCTGGCCCATGAAAACGGCCTGGGGGTCGGCAAGCCCGAAGAAATTGAAATCGTGGGTGACCTGGATGCGGCCAGGGAAAATTGGCACTTTGAGGTCGGTTTTTGCTTTCACCAGGCTGTCGGCTGGTTCACCTGGTTCGGTCCCACCCGCTTCCTGCAAAAAGCCATGACACGGCCGCCCATCCTCTACCTGGGCAACTTTTATTCGTATTTTTACCACGATGTGCTGCATTGGCCGCTCAAGGAAAGCAAAATCTATAAAAAATGGCTGACGGATTCGCAATGGGGACGGTTGTTTCAGCAATATCTGGATGAGGGCTCGCTGAAAGGGAAATAGGCTTGCTTGTTATCGCACTTGGTTCAAGGTGAACGGTTTAAGGTGCAGGGAAAGAGAAAACTCTGATATTCAGTGGTCTTTCATCCGATCTTGAAGGATTGATTAAATTATCTTGCCGAAAACCGTCAACCGGGCAGCGAATTTTATTGAATCACGAAAGAGATAATATATTCGAAATTTAATGGTGTCCCAGTTAATTCTGGCTCTTCGTCCCGCCATTCTCCGGCAAATCCCAATTCCTGTGCCGCCAGTTGGAAATGGCACATGGCAATGCCCAAGTCAATGCGCTGCAGGTCAGCGAACGGCATCATGGCGCTGTATGCTTTGTCGCGATCCAGGAAAAAATGGAAGGCTCCGTTGTGATGGATGATGCGCCAAGGCTGCTTGTTGGAAGCCGACGGCCCCAGGCGCACGCTTTCCAGCACCGGCTTCCATTGTGGCATATCGGCATAAGCCAGCGGCGTTTGCCAGTTATTGTTGAAAAAAATCGCGGCCGCTTCCTTGCGCAGGTCCCCCCTGGCGCTCCAGCGCACCAGACGGTCGCGCCACGACCGTTTTTCAGCCGGCCGGCCGATGGCGATGACCGCTGGCAATATTTCATCAGGGCCGATGCCGATGGCCCGGCCGAAATTTTTGCGGTCAAAAACGCCGCCAATCCAGCAGCTGCCCAGGTCCAGCGAAGTAGCCTGGAGAACCAGGGCTTCCAGTCCGAAACCAATGTCTTCCCAGCCGTGGGGAGTGCCTTTTCTGATCAGGGCGCTCAGATAGTAGCGGACGCCCTTGATCATCCCGTAACTGCCGCCCGAAAATAAATTTTCCGCGCGCACCATCTTTTTATCAATGATGCCGAAACGGATGCGGTTTCTGAAGGGCAGTTCCAGATCAGCCGAAAATTTTTCCAGTGCGGTCAGCACCCCGGGTTCCAGGCCGCGGCCATCGAAGCTGCGGCAGGAAAATCGTTTTGTAATCAGGTCAGCCAGCGGTTGGTTGAAAATGATTTTTTTTGCCATTAAAAAATTATACCATGATTTTCCGCCGTTGCCGAAGGGCTCGAATCAGGCTATAATCACTTTTTATGCCGCGCCCGTAGCTCAAAGGATAGAGCGGCAGCCTTCGAAGCTGTGCGTTGGGAGTTCGAGTCTCTCCGGGCGTAAATGTTTTTATCAAGACGGGATTGGGATAAGATAGACACCATGGAAAAAAGCATTGTTCTCCGGGGCATCCGCACCAACAATTTAAAAAATATCGATGCCGCCATTCCGCTGGGCAAGATCACGGCCATGGTTGGCATCAGCGGTGCCGGGAAATCATCATTAGCTTTCCATACCCTTTATGCCGAAGGTTATATCCGCTACATCGAATCCATTTCCCCTTACATCCGCCAGTTTCTCGATAGAATTGACAAGCCGAACATGGATCATATCGAGAATTTGCCGCCGGCCATCGCCTTCCGTCAGAAAAAACCAGCTAAAAATCCCCGTTCCATCGTGGCCACGGCTTCCGACATTTTTGATTATCTGCGCATACTTTATGCCAAGATCGCCGATTTTTATTGCCCGGGATGCGGCATGCAAATAAGGAAATTCAGCATCGATGAAATCATCCAGGACTTGCTGGCACGCAAAACCGGGCCACTGCAGGTCTGTTTTTCTTACCAGGGCGATATTTCATTTTTAGTAAACCGTGGTTACTATTTTCAGATGGTTAAAGGCCGCCGGACGGCCATTGACAGTCGCAGCAGGAATGTACCCATACTCGTCCTGGTCGATGAACTGGAAAACCTGCCTGAAAACCGCAGCCGGATATTCGAAGCCGTTGACGGAGCCATAGCCATGAGCCGGAACACGGTAACCGTATTTCATGACCGTCGGCCATTGCATTTTCCGGTTATCCTTTTCTGTCCCCGCTGTCAGCAGCAATATGAAAACCCGGATGAAAATCTTTTTTCTTTCAACAGCGCCCGCGGCGCCTGCCCGGTTTGCAAGGGCTTGGGGGACGTGAGTGAAGCCGCACCGGGACTTGCTTTCTGCCGACAATGCGGCGGCAGTCGCTTCAATCGCCTGGCTCTGTCGTTTCGTATCGAAGGCCGGACCATTGCCGATTTTTTGGCCTTGACTATCGGGGAAGCCGACGCTTTGCTCAAGGCGCTGGACCGCCGTGCATACCACAATAAAATTTCCCACGATGTTTTTGAGGAAATCGCCGCCAAACTCCAGTATTTACTTTACAGCCGGCTGCACTACATTCAATTGAACCGCCCCACCTACACCTTGTCCATGGGAGAATATCAGCGCATCAACCTGGCTTTCATCATGGGGTCCACTCTATCCGATTCATTATTGATCATTGACCAGCCTTCTGCGGACCTGCACCCCGCTGATTACGAAAAAACGGAATTTTTTCTGAATAAGCTGAAGGAAAACGGCAACACCATCGTTCTAGTCGAACATAATCGACACATTGTCCAGTTAGCCGACCATGTCATCGAGCTGGGGCCGCGCTCGGGGGTTGAAGGCGGACGAATCATTTATGCCGGTAGCCGGGACGATTTTTTTCGTTCAAAGAAAACCATGACCCAGAAATATTTCCAGGCGGCCGCCGCCGGGGCAGTAAAAAAAGCAACCTGTAACGGGGTCTTGACTTATCAAGATGCCGGCAGTCATAACCTGAAGCACTTTGATTTCCAGATCCCGCGCCAGGCTTTGACCGTCATCGTCGGGGTCAGTGGCGCCGGAAAAAGCACGCTTCTCTATGATGAAATTTATCTGAAAAAAACATCAGCCTCCGGCAAAAATGAAATCGTTTATCTTGATCCGAGCATCGGGTCAAGACGGGGCAGCACCAATATTGCAGGATTTTTTGATATTTTTTCCCCGTTGCGAGAGTTTTACGCCAACCTGAAGCAGAGCCGGTTGCTGGGATATCTTCCCGGCCATTTTTCATTCAACTCGCCATTGGGTCGTTGCCCGGAATGCAAAGGCAGGGGCTATCTGGAAATAGAAATGCAATTTCTGCCGGCGGTCAAAACCAGGTGTACCCATTGTCATGGCAATGGCTTTACTGCCGATATTCTGAAAATCATCCATAAAAACATGAACATCGCCGCGGCCCTGGACCTGAGCATCACTGATTTCAGTCGGGAGTTCGGTGCCGATATTCCCCACGTTCAGGCTGTTTTGCAAAACCTGTGCGACAATGACATGGGGTACCTGCAATTGGGGGAAAAAATAAGCTGCCTGTCCACCGGAGAACTGCAAAAATTGAAACTGCTTAAATATCTGAATCAGGATAAAAAGGATGTGCTGTTCCTGCTGGATGAACCGTCGTTCGGTCTGCATCCATATGATATTGATGTCATAAAAAAACTTTTCGGTCGCTTGCTGAAAAATCGCAATACCATCGTGGCGGTCGAACATAATTTATCCCTGATTGCCAGCGCCGATCATGTGATCGAACTTGGACCCGAAGGGGGAGACCGGGGCGGCTATATGCTTTTTAGCGGAACTCCGGCCGCAATGATGCATAACAAAAAATCACTGACCGGGAAATATCTGAAAAAATATTTAAAAAACACTTGACAAAAGCAAATTATCAAATTAAATAAGTACAATATAAAATTCGTGAAGGAGTGTTCACTGATGGAACAGATCGAAATTATTTCGTGGCAAACGCTTGACACACTGAAAGCCGCCGCGACCAAAATCATAGAAGTGGTTGGCGCCCTGGATACAGATGAACACATGTCGATTTTTTGCTATATCGAGGATGATTATCTGGAACTTTTCTACAGTGAACTGGATGCCAATTTCATCAGGCATTTTGAAGATGAGGATGAATTCCAGAAGACTATTGAAATACGCAAGGCTGAGTTCGGTGCCGAAAATTTTGAAACCATGAACTATTACGAAGAGGAAGAAAACTTCGGCGACGAAGACTCCGAAGAGGACCTGGATGGCTTTGACATGAAAGATGATGATGGGGATGAAGATTATTGAACGGAACGGGAATATATTCACCATGGCGTGAGCATTGAAACCCATGCCGCCGGCACCCGATAAAAAAAAATGGGTCGATTACTCGACCATCGGACTCATGTTTCCCAGTTCCATCCTGGTCGGGTTCGTTATCGGGTATTTTTTAGACAAATGGTTGAAAACAGATCCTGTTCTGACTGTTATTTTCATTATATACGGGATCCTGGCCGGTTTTGTAAACCTGTTCGCCGTCAGCCGTTCTCATGAAAAAAAAAAGTAATGCCGATATCTTCGCCGCGGTTGTCGGGAAAGCGATTGCCACTGAAATCGTTTCCCTGATCATTATTTTTATTTTTACAAAAAGCTTAATTTATTGTATAATTTCCATCACGGGTGCCAGCATCAGTATAATCGGTTTTGTATTGCTGATAAAATCGACCGATAGAATGTTGAAAAAAGGCAAAGGAAAAGTGATGTTTTTTTTATTGGCCCAAATGAAACTGTTGATCATAGCCGGAATTTTTTTTGTGTTCAGTCGGCTGACAAAAACCGGGATCATTTTTTATATTCAGGGCATCGCCGTTGTTTATCTGGCCATCATGATTGAAGGATTATTATTTTTTGGCGGTAGGGTAAGGAATGGAACATAATCCCCTGATTGCCGGTTTGATCAACGGCCTGATCCGTTTCATAGCCCGGGCGTTGGGTTTTCGCCTGCACGCCGACCCCGTTCCCGCGCACCTGATCATGGCCATGATCGTCACGGTGACCCTGGTGATTTTTTTCAAGCTCACGGTCAGGAACCTGTCCCTTTTTCCAAAAAAAATGCAGACCCTGCTGGAGACAATTTATCTGTTCTTCCGGGATCATGTTGATGACACCATCGGTCCTGAAGGACGCAAATTTATACCGGCTCTGGGCACACTGGGATTGTTCATCGCCCTGGCCAACCTGCTTGGCCTGCTTCCCGAGATGAGCTCACCCACGGCCAACATGAATGTTCCGGCCGGTTGCGCCATATTCATTTTTCTTTATTATCATGCCCAGGGAGTGAAAAAACATGGATTCTTTGGCTATCTGAAAACCTTTACCGGCCCTGCCTGGTGGATGTCCTGGATGTTTCTTCCCATTGAAGTCATTTCCCATTTTTCACGGCCGATGTCGCTGACCGTCAGGCTTTTCTGCAATATTTTCGGAGAGGATTTGGTCATCATTATCATCATCTCGCTGCTTCCTTTCATCGCACCACTGCCGATGATGGCCATGGCCATTTTCACGTCGCTGTTGCAAGCGTATATTTTTATCATGCTATCGTCGGTTTATCTTGCCGGGGCCGTGGCTTCGGAACATTAAAATATTTTGGAGGAAAAAAATATGAAAAAAAAATCGATTTGGGTCGTCTTCGGGTTGCTGGTCCTGGCCTCAGCGCTCCCGGCTCAGAGTATTGAAAAGCCCATGGTTACGTCATCGCTGTTTTTTTGGACCATTCTCATCGGCAGCCTTTGTTTAACGGTAGCGGCCATCGTGGGGATTTTGAGCCAATCCAAAGCTTTTCGCAATGCCGCAGACAATATCGCCCGCAACCCGGCCTCGGCCGATTCGATTAGAGGCTTGCTGATTATCGCCCTGGCCCTGATGGAATCCCTGGTCATCTACGTGTTACTTATCGATCTGATCCTTTTCTTCGTTAAATGGGGTAATTACGCTGTTAAATAAGCATAATTAGGGGGAAAGACGAACCGCTTTTCTCCTTCACTTTTTATGAAAAAACCCGATAATGCACTCGCGCCATCCCAGGTCTTGAAAAAGGCCTGGCTGGCAGTGAAATATTTTTTGAAGGAAAGCGGAATTGATAAATCATCAATCCTTGCTTACTATTCCATTTTTTCCTCGTTTTTCCTGTTGATTTTCTTTTCATTTCTTTTTTACAAATTCAGCGGTGATCCGGGAAATGCGGTAAAAAACATGTATCCTTTTTCTCCTGAGTTTTTTACAAAAATCGCCCCGCTTTTTTTTCAGAAGGCCGGCGAAATGACCACCCAGGTTGAAGACTTGGGCCTGGTTGGTTTGGGAATATTCCTGTTCGTGGGCATTCTGGTTTTTAAAAAAATGATTCACTATATCAATGACATGTTTTTTATCAGGATCAAGTACGGAATTCTTTTCAGGAGGATCAAAGAATTCGGTTTACTGATCATCGTGGGCATCCTGATCGCTTTTTCATTTCTGGTCACCAGCCTGGTGGCGGCCGTCAACTCCATGGCGGCAGAGGGCGCGTTTTTCAATGACCTGATCGATCCGGCTTTCGTTCATTCCATCGACAACCTGCTCATCAAATTTATCCTCCCGTTCCTGATCACTTTTTTATTTTTTTTCATTCTTTTCAAGTGGATTCCTGAAAAGAAAATAAAAACGGCTGCGGCTTTGATCGCCGCTCTTTTTTCAGCCTTACTCTGGGAATTACTCAAAAGGGCATACACGTATTACCTGATCCACGTGTCTGTATTGCGAAAAATTGAAAATCCCATCGTGGCCATCATTCTTTTCGGATTCTGGATGGAATTAACCATGGGCATCATGCTCTATGGTGCCAAATTTACATTTTTACTGGACAAAGAGGAAAATGGCTAACCTAAAAGAAATCGCTGAATTAATTGGCGGTCGTTTGCAGGGCAATCCCGCCTGCGAAATCATCGGCATTCAGGCGCTGAACAAAGCCAATTGCGATGAAATCGCTTTTGTGGCCAAAGAAAAAGAAAGCCTGGACCTTTCGCCAATCAAGGCTGGGGCCCTAATCGTGGCCGCTGACAGCCGTATGCACTATCCGAACCTGGTCTATGTCGCGGACCCCCGGTTGGCGTTTGCCAAGCTGTTGGAATTTTTTCATCCGCAGCAGCCTTTCTGCACGGGGATTGACGCCAGTGCCAGCATTTCAGAGAAAGCCCGGATCGCCAACCATGTCCGTATCGGTCCATTTTCTTATGTCGGCCAAAACAGTCAAATCGGCGAAAACACTGAAATCCATGCCGGGGTGATCATCTATCGCGACGTCAAGATCGGACGAGACTGCCTGATTTACTCACGGGTCGTCATTCGCGAAAACGTGGAAATCGGCGATCGGGTGATCATCCATCCCGGAGCGGTTATCGGTGCCGATGGTTTCGGCTTCGGCCGCACGTCCGAGGGCGCGGCCGTGAAAGTTCCCCAGGTCGGCAAGGTGATCATTGGCACTGGCTGCGAGATCGGCGCCAACACCTGCATTGACCGCTCGACGATTGAAGAAACAATTCTGGCTGAAAACGTGAAATTGGACAATCTGGTGCAGATCGGCCACAATGTCCGCATCGGTAAAAACACCGCGATTTCAGCTCAAACCGGCATTTCGGGTTCAACTGAAATCGGGGCGCAGGTCGTCATGGGAGGTCAGGTGGGTGTCGCCGACCATATCCACATTGCCGACGGTGTCATGGTTGCCGCTAAAAGCGGCGTCAGCGGATCGATAAAAAAGAAAATGATCGTTGCCGGCATTCCGGACCAGGAGATCGGCGCCTGGAGGAAAAGCGTTGTGCTGCTCAGAAACCTCGGTGCCTGGAAAGAAAAATTGCGGCAATTGGAAATTAAAATCAAAAAAGCGGAGGAAAAATGAAAAAAAGCGTTTTTGCATTGTTCATTCTGCTGACAACTTTGCAGATATTTGCCAAGCCTACCATCAAATTTAAAAACACGACCGTTGATTTTGGTGAAGTGGAAAGCGGTCAAATCACGGAAATCAATTTTGAATTTGAAAACACGGGTTCCGATCTCTTGATTATTAAAAAGATCATCTCGTCCTGCGGTTGCACCACCATTGACCTGGCTAAAAAGGAATACAAGGCAGGTGAAAAAGGGACGATTACCAGCAAGTTCAACAGCCGCGGTTACCAAGGCAAGGTTGTCAAAACCATCACCGTGCTCAGCAATGATCCCGATGCGGCGGAAATCCGCCTGATGCTCAGCGGTACGGTCACGATCAAGGATTTCGCCCAGGCTGACCTCAAGCCGGAGCGTATCAACTTTCAAATGGTCAAAGTCGGAAAAACATATGTACGCAAGCTGAACTTAAGCAATAGCGGGACCAATGATTTGCGCATCATTGAAGTCAGTTGTGCCCCGGAGGTCTCGCTGCAATTCAAGACCAATGCAGTCGGCGCCAGGAAAACCAGTGAGATCATTCTCAATTTTACTCCGTTTGCCAAGGGGAGTTTCAACGGCATGGTCAAGATCCGCACCAACGACTATCGCCATCCCTATGTTTTCATCCGCTTGGAAGCCCAAAGCGAATAACCGTCAGGGAACTTTATTTTTTAATGGCACGCGATAAAGATCGTAAAGATAGGTGCCGGGTTTGACATGCAAAGATTCCGCTTTGGTTTGAATCCGGGCAATTCGCTTCCGGAAAGCGTTTTCTGCGGTCGGAGATCCGGTCATGTGCTGCAGGAAAAAAAGGGCTTCCACGTATTCCGGCTCCAGCGCCAGGGCTTCCCGGGTCAGGCGCAGCGCTTCCTGACGGCGCTCAAACTCATCTAAAATCAGCGCCTGGCGCAGTTTTAAAAAAGGATTGAACGGCTCCAGTGCTTCGGCTCGGCGCAGGGGAGCCAGTATTTCCTCGGCCAGGGATGGATACATGATCTTTTTCCTTAAAATGTCCGTGAATAATTCCGATTCCAAAATAAACGCTTCGCTGCTGTTGCCATTAAGTTTCCGGGCCAGATGGAGATCGTTCCGAGCGGCTTCCCACGCCTCCAGGTTGGACGTGGCGTTGAAATACTCACGCAACAAGCGAGCTCGTGCCAGGGGCACCTGTTCATTGAGCGGGTTGCAAATGGCGGCGCGGTTCAACAGGGCAAAGCGCCGGGGAATGTCTTTTTCCGCGGCCGCTGTACGCAGCCATTGGTCCGCGGCCAGGGGCAGCAGGTAAAAGATGATGAAAATTAAAGTCAATAATCCGGATATGAAAATTTTTAAAACAGCCGTAAGCGAAATAAAAAAAAGGCGTCGCCAAAATAAAGAGTAGAGCAGAAAAAGAAATATCAACAGGAAAAAACCATTGAAAATAAAATTAAAAAACAACATTTCTAGCAATAGAAAGGCCAACAGCACGGCCGGCCCATCCGACCAAAACGGCGCGGGCAGGCGGCGGATGGTGAAAAACAAAAACGACAAAACAAAAATCAATCCGGCCAACCCGGTTTCGGTGATGACCTTCCAGTAATCGCTGTGCGGAGATTCCGGCAGCTTGCCGTATCGGGAAGGTCCTTTCTCCTGGGGGAAATTGAAACGCCTGGCCGCCGCTGCGAACAGGTCCGGTCCGACTCCGCTCCAAGGGTGAGCGCGAAACATGCGGGCCGACATGCTCCAGATATCCAGGCGATTGGTGACATAGAGATCCCGTTGCAGTGAACGGCCGACCATGTAGCGCAAAGGGTTCGGGAGCAAAACCAGCATGAGCATGAGTGTAAAAAAATAAATAAGCCACTTTCTTTTTCTGGCCAGGATCATGGCGGCGGAAAACAGCGCCAGGCCCATGAAAGCCGCCTTCGATGCACTGACGATCACGGCACTGCTGTTGATGATCAGCAGCGCCAGGTCGGCGTAGCTGAACTTGTGCAAAAGTGCCTGGAGAAAAAACAGGGCGGCCAATGACGCGGCAATGCCTTGCAGAATGGGATTCTTGAAAATAGTTCCCTGCGGACTATGGCCGGTTTGAAGGGCGAAAAAAACAATAATCAGCAGAGAAGCTGCGGAGATCACGTGGGCCATCAGGCGCAAGTAACGGTTGACGTCAATTTTTTCGATGTCAAAAAGGATGAACCAGAACGACAACAGCAGGATGTCGCAGACAAACAAAATGGATTGTCCGGCATGCGGCGAAAAAAAAGCGCTGCCGATCATCAACAGGTTGAACAGCAGCAGGAACACGGAAAAGCGCATGAAGGAGACATTTTTCAGGGTGAAGATTTTTTTCAGAGAAAACAACAGCAGCAGCGCGGCAAAGCCGAAGAAATAGACATGGGACTGCTTGGCGGGGAAGAGCAGCGCCCAGGTCAAAAGAAGAAAAAATTCAATTTCCTGAAAGCGCGAGCCGATCCGCAAGACCGGTTTTAATAGATTCATGCCACCTCTGATATTGCTTGTTTTTTTTATTTGCCTGGGCGGCCTGGCGGGCGTAGGCCATGGCGGTCAAGTAAGCGCCTTCCCGATAAGCGGCCTGCGAAAGCATGTAATTGGCGTAAGCCTGCCCTGGATAAACTGACAAAACCCGGCCGTAGATTCGTTCCGCCGTGTCGGGATCATTTTTTATTTGGGCGATGGCCGCCCGGCCCAGCAGTGCCCGGTATGACCAGGGATTGATGCGCAGGGCTTGCAGGTAATATTGTTCGGCCCGGGCATAGTCGCGGCGGACAAAATTCAAATCAGCCGTTTTTTGCCTGTCCACACCGATTTCAGTAACCAGCAATATCACGGCAAAAATCAACGTCGGGCCAAGATAACCCCGGCGCGCTGGGCTGCCAATGGAAAAAACCTGGGAAAACGCGACGGCGAATCCTATCCCGGCCGCAAAAAAATAATTGCCTACATCAAAAAGGTTGAAAAACAGGATCAGCATGCAAATGGACGTAAACAGGGCCTTATCGCGCTGCAAAATTATTCGGAAATTTGTTTTGATCCAGTGCGTGGCAAGCAAAAAGATGAAAAACAACCAGGGAAGACCGATTTCAGCCGCCAGCTGCAGAATGAAGTTATGGGCATAGATGGACGGCGGTTCACCCGGATAGACTTCGGCCGCCACGGCCGTTTCATAATTGCCCAAACCCACGCCCAACAATGGCGCCGAGGCAATGACCCGCCCGGCCTGAAGCCAGTTGGCAAAGCGCAATTTAACCGGCTTCAATCCCCGGGCTTCGGAAAAACGCAGGGTTACGACCAGAAAAAACATCAGGGCTGCGATCATGAGCAGGGGCGCCAGATACTTGATTTTAAAAATTCCGGAAACAAAAAGATAAAACAAGGCGCCCAGCGTGAAAAAAATAATGCCGCCGAAAGACTGGGTCAGGAAAAGGTTGAACCCGCCCAGTAAAAATAAAAGGACCCAGAAAACCTTCTTCCAGCCTGTGCTCTGGAAAAAGTAATGTAGGATGCAAAGCAGCAGCAAGCCGCAGATCGTGGCATACAGGGTGGGCAGCGGAAAAATGGCGAAAATGCGCCCCGAGGCGACCTTGTTCCGAAACGCCTGCGCGTAAACCGATTGATCCCAGTCCATGTGTCCCAGGATCCAGGGGAAAATGTAGAATTTCTGGAGAATGCCGTAAATAAAAACGATCGAAGCGATGCCGCCGCTGAGCGGCGCCAGGATATCATGCAGCCGGAAACGGCTGAGAAACAAAATCACAAATAGGATGAATAAAAAATAGACCAGACGCAGAAAAAATAAATGTTTGACTTCACTGGCCGAAAAATTAAGCAGTAAAAAAAAAGCGGCTGGAATAAACTTCCAGCCGCTTTTGAAAATAGAACTCTCGCTGACTATTTTTTAACTACGGGCCCGAGGGTGAACTGGCCGTTGGAGAAAGTGATGTCGTAATTGAAATCAGCCAGCCGGGTCACCTGGTACATAACGGTCATACCGCCATCCACCGCCTTGTTCCGGCCATAAGAGGTGACTGAATACTGGTCGCTGGGACTGGCTCCGCTGGCATAATCCCAAGCCGTCCCCCAGGAATCCACCAGGGGCAGAACCTTGATGTAGAAGGGGATAAAATAAGTCGCCGTGTTCAACGTGACCAGGGTGGCATTGGGAACCATGGAGTTATCGGTGGTGTACACTTCCAGGGCGGTGCCGACCGATTTCATGTCGCCCATGGTCGCTTTCTGTTTGCCCTTCTGCAGGGCCACCAGCAGGTTGGGGATGGCGATGGCAGCCACGATACCGATTATGGCCACGACGATCAACAGTTCAATCAACGTAAAACCTTTTTTGTTCATACTTAGAACCTCCTTAAGGATCTATCTTATACCAAGCATATTTGTTGCCAAACCAAGGATGCCGGTTGCAAAGCATTCTTGATTTTCATCTGCCTGGTGTTTGCCAAAAAAAGTCACCAAAAGCAACAATTTTTGTCAAATCGGGATAGCAAACATTTTTACGCCAAGTTTTGTTGATTTTATGAAAGTTCATGAGCATGATCATGGCTGAACAGGCAGTTTAATGAAGAATCCGGCCCAACTATTTTTTGATGACCGGACCGATAGTGAACTGGCCGTTGGAAAAAGTGATGTTGTTGTTGAAATCGGCCAGCTTGGTTACCAGGTACAACTCATTCACCGAAATGGGCGATCTGTCCCGGCCATAAGAGGTGACCGAATATTGGTCACTCGGGCTGGCACCATGCTCATAATCCCAGGGGGTTCCCCATCCATCCCGTTGCGGCAGAACCTTGATGTAGAAAGGGATAAAAAAGGATGCCGTGCCCAGTGTGACCAAGTCTGCATTGGGAACCATGGAGTTGTCGGTGCTGTACACTTCCAAGGCGGTGCCGACCGATTTCAAGTCGCCCATGGTTGCCTTCTGCTTGCCCTTTTGCAGGGCTACCAGCAGATTGGGGATAGCAATGGCAGCCACGATCCCTATGATGGCCACGACAATCAGCAATTCAATCAACGTGAAACCCCGATTGTTCATGAACAACCTCCATGAATGGCTGCGAATTGGCAAGCAAGTTGACTGCCAAATAGCTTGAGCGCAGTCCGGTCAATTCGTTTGCGATGTTGCAAAATGGTGACAAAATGATATATCATAGCCATCTACAAAATCGGCGCACCGTGGCAAGAAAACTTAATTGTCTGATCGGCCCATCTGCAACGGCGGCAGCTTACCTGCATCGGGTTCTGTAAACAAAAAAATCCAATTAGGAGATTGATTATGCAATTCATTGATCTGGCCGCCCAGCAGAAGAGGATTCGCCGGCAGCTTGATGAACGGATCAAAAAGGTCCTTGACCATGGACAGTATGTCCTGGGCCCTGAAATCCGCGAGCTTGAAGACAAGCTGGCCGCCTTCGTGGACATGCCTTTTGCCGTTTCCGTGGCCAGCGGCACCGACGCCCTGCTCATGCCGCTGATGGCCGAAAAAGCGGGCCCCGGCGACGCCGTCTTCGCCCCCACCTTCACCTTCATCGCCACGGCTGGGGCCATCGCCCTCAGCGGCGCGACGCCGGTGTTCGTCGACAGCGACCCGGAGACCTTCAACATCGACCCGGACGAGCTCGAAAAATCGATCCGAAAAACCATCGCCGCCAAAAAATTCGTCCCCAAAGGGATCATCCCCGTAGACCTGTTCGGCCAGCCCGCAGATTACCGCGCCATCCAGGCTATTGCCGATAAATACGGCCTGTTTGTTCTGGAAGACGCGGCCCAGAGCTTCGGCGCCAGCCAAAACGGCAAGAAAGCCGGGGCCCTGGCCGCGATCGGCGCCACCAGTTTTTTCCCGGCCAAGCCCTTGGGCTGCTACGGCGACGGCGGCATGATTTTCACTGCCGACAAAGACATGAACGAGCAGCTCCTTTCCATCCGCGTCCACGGTCAGGGAACTGACAAGTACACCAACGTGCGCGTGGGCATCAACGGCCGCATGGATTCGCTGCAGGCGGCTGTGCTGCTGGCCAAGCTGGAGATCTTTCCCGAGGAGATCGAGCTGCGCCAGCAGGTCGCCGGCCGCTACGACCGGCTGCTGGCCGGAGCAGTAAAGATTCAGAAAGTTCTGCAGGAAAACGTCTCGGCTTGGGCCCAGTACTCGGTGCTCCATCCGCGCCGCGACCAGGTCATAAAAAAATTGCGCGAAAAAAGCATTCCGACTGCGATTTACTATCCAATTCCGCTGCATTTGCAGGAAGCTTTCTCCGGTCTCGGCTATGATCGGGGCGATTTCCCCGTCGCCGAAAAGATCGCCGGCGAGGTCTTCAGCCTGCCCTTCCATCCCTACCTGGACGAGCAAACCCAGGAAGAGATCGCGGCAGCCGTCCAGAGCGCGTGAGCCCATGGCGACAAACAAGGTAAAACAGGTCGGATGAGGCAACGTAAGGATTTTCTCGTCTTCGCCAGTCCGCTCATCGAAGAGGCGGAGATCGCCGAAGTGGTGGCGACCCTGCGCTCAGGTTGGATCGGCAGCGGACCGTGTTCTTGCCCCTTTCGACAAGGCTCAGCGACGAAGACGTGGCCGACGTGATCGCGGTTGTGAGGGACATTTTAGCCTGATGCCGGCGTGTATACGATCTGCTCGCTTAGCAACCAACTCCGAATGGGATGAAGCCGCCCGCACGTGTTCCCATGCCACCTTTTTTCATACCCGCGCCTGGGCTGATCTCTGGGCATCTGTCTCGGGGCTCGAACCCGGAGCGCTTTGCTGCGATTTCACTGACGGACAACGCCTTATCGTGCCGTTTTCCCTAAAAAAAGGCCGCCGGGGATTTGTCCGCGAACGATTACTGTCGGCGGCGGGCACATATGGAGGAGCACTTTACGGCGCCGGGGTGACGCTGGAGCATCTTTTGGCGGCCATCCGTTGCCTGGCTCGGGGGCATTCCATATCCTGGCGGTTGTCCCCGTACGAGCCATACGCAGGCGAGATCGCAGTAGTCCTTTCCACGCGCTCAACAAACTTTCCGCATAGCTGGAAGCGGCATGAAAACAGCAGCGAAACGCTGGCTCTTGACGACCTGCGCCGCAACGGAGGATTGCTGAAACACGTGCACTACAACTGCAGAAAACAGATCCTCAAGGGGCAACGCGCCGGCATATCCGTTCGCCTGGCCGTCGCTGCAGACGAATGGCAGGACTTCATGGGACTCTATCGAGATGCTGTTGCCCGTTGGGGCGAAAAAGCGACAATGTCCTATCCCGACAAGCTGTTTCAGGCTTTACAGATTCTAGATCCGGAAGCATGCCGGTTATGGCTGGCATATCACGAGGGTCGGCTGGTCGGAGGCAGCGTGAATTTTTACCATAATCGCCATGCCGTGGAGTGGCTGGCGGCGTATGACCCGGGATCCTTCCCTCTGGGGGTGCGCAACCGGTTGACCTGGCACATGATCGAACATGCCATGGCCATCAATGGCTCGATTTATGATTTCAATCCCAGTGGAACGCTGGAGGGGACTCGGCGATTCAAGCAAACCTTCAATACCTGCCAGCGGCAAACCCCTTTACTCGTGCGCCGAACCATGTTACGGTGTGCCCTGGAATGGATCGGTCGCTAAAAAAACATACCATGCTGAAAAAAGCCTTTTCTGAACTCTGCCGACTTCTCCCCCACCACATCGCAAAGACCTACCTGCTGCCTTTGCGCTATCGTCTGCGGTCTGTTCATGCCTATCAAGCCAAGGATTTCTTTGATTCCTATTATTCCCTGACGGACAGTTGCAGCGACGGCCACACCGTGTCTCCCGATGCGCAACCGCTGCTGGTTCGCTATCATTACAATCAGGTCGAAAATTCCATTATTGAGTTCATGGCTGCTTACCGGGGCAATCAAGCACTCGACCAAGTACTGGACGTTGGCGCGGGGACCGGTCACTGGACCAGCTTCTATCTGAATACCTTGCTTGCCAAACATGTCACGGCGATCGAAATATCGACTGTGGCCGCACAGCGTTTGCAAGCCCGTTTTCAACCAAGCCAAGTGACGGTCATCAATCAGGATATTGCCAGCGCCGCGACACTTCCCGGTGGAGTTGACTTAATCAATGCCGTCGGAGTCATGTTCCATATCGTGGACGATGCGGTGTTGGAACGTGTTGTCGGCCGCCTGGCCGCCACTCTGCGTACGGGTGGGGTCTTCATTGTCAGCGGATATTTCGGCTGGATAAACCAAAACACCCAGTTTCACAGCCATGACGCCTTCTCCAGTTGGGCGGATACCCGCAGCATCCCCGACCGCGGTCCGCTTCTGGTGGACAAGCGCGTGCGGTCCATTTTTTTTTGGCGGCGCCTGCTGCAGCGCCACAATCTGCGCATCCAGCAAGTGCGGCGCCATCACAATCCGCTGCATGGACCCGAAAACAATATTTTATTCGCCGTACGCAGCCGATAGCATGTCAGCCAGGTGGTCCGGCCGGTTCCTTTCCCGCTTGGAGCGATGGGAGCGGGCCCGCGCCACCGATTGCGGCGCAGCGCAACTTTTCCTGACCGGCCTGCCACGCACCGGGACCACCCTGGTCAGCCAGTATATTGTCCATCGGCTGGACGTGGCTTATTTCACCAACGGCGTCAAACGTTTCCCCCTGGCACCCTGCACGGTGAGCCGCTGGCAGCGGTGGCTTCATCCACCTTATCAGTCTGATTTCCTCAGCGAATACGGACGCAGCAAGGGGCCGATGGCGCCGCGTGAAGCCGGCGCCTTCTGGGGCCACTACTTTGACCTCAATCGCTACCAGAAGATCAGCGACGTGCCCCCCCTGCACCTGGAGGCCGTTCGCCGCACCGTGTGGCGGATGCAGAACATCTTTTCGGGCGCCGCCTTCGTGAACAAGAACGTCAAGCACCTGCTGCGCCTGAATATACTGGCAACTATTTTCCCCAAAGCTTATTTCCTGGTCATTCAGCGTTCGCTGCCCGACATCGCCATTTCCGTACTAATCGGCAGGCGTCAACTCAGCCCGGACGGTTCCAAATGGTTTTCCATAGTGCCCCGCTGCTACGAAGAGATCCGCCAATTACCCGTTGTTGAACAGATTCCCCGCCAACTTATCGACATCCAGGAAAAAATGGAAGAAGACCTGGCGCGCATCGCCCCGGCGCGAATCCTGTACATTCCCTACGGCGAGTTCTGTCAAGCACCGGAGGCGCTGATCGATAAAATCCGGAACTGCTGCCCCGGTCTCCGCGAAAAGAGCCCGGCCGTGGCTTCCTTCCCGGAAAAGCGGCATGAACCCGCTAATAGCGAACAAATTAAATTGGTCCGCGTCATGCAGGAACTGATACGCACGAGGCTGAAATAACCGGAATTCAGCCGAAAGGCTAAATCCACAGACAAATCAAGGAGAGCCGTTGATGACCAGCAAGAACCCGAGTCGCCGCTATTACGCCCACTACCCTTTGAGCCATCCCGCCTGGTTGGCGGTCCGGTTGGCCGGGGCCCGGATCGAGGCCGCCGCTACCCGGCACTTTCGCGGCAGCCTGATCGACATCGGCTGCGGCGACAAGTGGAAAAGCGATCTGGTCGGCCGTTTCGTTGAGCAGTACACGGGCGTCGATCATGCCGACACCATACATGACCACTCGGCGATCGACCGCATCGGCTCGGCCTACGCATTGCCCGCCGCCGACAACGAGTTCGACTGCGTGCTCTGCACGTCGGTCCTCGAGCACCTGGAAGAACCGGAAGCGGCGCTGCGCGAAGCGCTGCGCGTGCTCAAGCCGGGGGGCGCGGCGATCTACACGGTCCCCCAGATTTGGCATCTGCACGAGGAGCCGCGCGACTTTTTCCGCTTCACCCGCTATGGTCTGCAATATCTTTTTTCAAAGGCTGGGTTCGAACTGGTTGAGATCGAAGCCCTTTCAGGATTCTGGGCGACCTTCGGCAGCGAATTCAGCAACTACCTGAACAGCTTCCGCTGGCGCTGGCTGCGCCCGTTCATTGCATGGTGGACCGTTTTGAACAACCTGTTTTTCCTGTTGCTGGAAAAAATGCACCGCAATCCGAAATGGACCTGGGCGCATCTGGTCGTCGTGCACAAGCCGGCCCCTCTGACAATCGAGTCGCCAAGATGAACACATCACTTCCATTCATGCGCTTTCAAAACAAGCAGGAAGAGGAACTGTGGCATGAATTACGCGAACACATCGAGCAAATCGTCCGAACCTATTCGGGAAACAACGATCCTGAGCGCATCACCCGCGTCACGAACAATTGGTTCGACGACCGGGGCGATTATGACGGGCGCTGGGCTGTCATCCAGCGGAGCCTTAAAGAAAAGGAAAAAATACTTGACATGGCGGCCGGCTACGGTACTTTTCTCCTGCATGGCCTGAATCTCGGCTGTGATATGTGGGGAGTGGAGCCCGAATCTTACAAGCAGCAATATTTTGTCAAAAAAATTTCGGCCTCCGGGTATCCCACAGCCTTTCGAGAGAGGTTTATCCCCGGCTGGGGCGAAGCCCTGCCATTTCCCGATGCCCACTTTGGACTGGTCACTACCTACCAGACTTTGGAGCATGTACGGGATGTCGGGCAATGCCTGAGTGAAATGCTACGGGTTTTGAAACCGGGAGGGGCTCTATACATCCGCGCTCCGGACTATGGAAGTTTTTTCGAGCCTCACTATGGAATACCTTTTTGGCCAAAGATGAATAAAAATATCGCCGCCATCTATTTGAAACTTCTGGGCCGTCCATTGACGGCATTGCATGACCTCAACTGGGTCACTGAAAAACAAATCATTGCCCTGATCCAAAAACTCCCTTATGTAACCAACATCGCCGGAACATCTGCCCCATTGTTCGTTTCCGGCCAATCCCTGAAGCAGCGTTTAACACGCTTCGGCCATTTTCTACGGAGAAAAAAGCAGATCGACCTGTGGGTAACCAAAATAAAATAAATGCCCAAAAGAGCCTGGAGAACAGCCGTGTAGGTTCACTGCGCCAACGCACTCTGCACGGGATAGGATGGAGCGGACTGTCTCAGGTGTTGCGCCAAGGGCTGCAGGTCGGGGTTTCGGTCGTGCTGGCCCGGCTTCTGACCCCGAGCGATTTCGGAGCGTTGGCCATGGTCCTTGTCTTCACGGGATTTGCCGCCTCCTTCAGCGACCTGGGGCTGGGCGCCGCTTTGATCCAGAAACAGGATGCCGGCCCACGCCATGCCGCCACGGTGTTCTGCCTGCAGATGATCGTCGGCATCACCCTGGCCCTGCTGCTGATGGTCACCGCCCCGTTGATCGCCGGTTTCTACAAGAACCCGCGTTTGGTCCGGCTGTGCCTGGGGATCGCTCCAACCTTTATTCTGACCGCGTTTTTGGGAGTGCCGATGGCCTTGCTGCAAAAAGCCATGGCCTTCCGGAAAATCGCCATGATAGAGACTGTCGCCGTGTTTGGGTCAGGGACAGTTGCCATCCTGTTGGCCTTGAACGGCTGGGGCATCTGGAGCCTGGTGGTCCAGTCCCTGCTGACCGCCCTGCTTATTGCGGTTCTGAGTTGGCGGCTGAGCCGCTGGCGGCCTCAGTTCGCTTTCAACCTGTCGGCATGGCGGGAACTTCGCCGTTTCAGTTCAGCATTGACGGGATTCAATCTATTGAATTACTGGATCCGCAATCTGGACAATCTGGTAATCGGGAAATTCATCGGACCGGTCGCACTGGGCATCTACTCCCGGGCTTACCACCTTATGCTCTACCCGATTAGCCAGGTGAGCGGCATGGTTTCGCGGGTGATGTTTTCGGCCATGGCATCCATCCAGGATCAGACCGAACGCCTGCGCGCCATTTATCTCCGCGCTGCGCGCTTGATCGCCCTGGTCACGTTCCCGCTCATGACCGGCATGGCTGTATTGGCTGATCTTTTCATCGTCACCGTATTCGGCTCCCCGTGGCAGGATGCCGCCGGCATCCTGCGCATTCTGGCCATGGTAGGCCTATTGCAGTCGGTCGGGACCACGTTGGGGTGGATATATACGGCACGGGGACGCACCGATATCATGCTTCGCTTTGGAGCGGTCGCCGGGATCGTCTATGCCGCAGCCTTCCTGATCGGCCTGCGCTGGGGAGCGAAGGGCGTGGCTGCAGCCTATGCCGCCAGCGGTTTCTTGCTCCTGTGGTATCCTTCCTGGCGTATCGCCGGCAGGATCATCGGACTGACTTTTTCCCGCATGGTCTCCAACCTGGCCGGTATTTTCGCTTGCAGCGCCGGCATGGGCCTTGCGGTCCTGGCCTTGCAGCAATTTGTTTTTACATTGCCGGGTTGGGCTTCCCTCCTGGCCCTGGTTGGGGCGGGAATAACGGTTTATCTCCTGTTGATCCATTCTTTCAATCTTCTTGCTTATCGCGATCTGCGCCAGCTGCTGCATGAACAATGGCAGGCCAGGCGCCGGTCGGAGCGAAACGTGACGCCATGATCCTGAAAACTCTACGGAACGAGACGGACGCCGCTGTTCTCGCCGCCGTGGCCCATATTCACCACTTCTTCCTGCCCAAGTCGGAGACTTTTATTTACCACATCGTCACCCACCTGCGCCTTTTTCATCCCGTTTTTGTTTCCTGGAATTACCGTAACCTCGAGCACTTTCCCATCCCTCCGGCCGATCGTTTTTCCCTGTCCCTGCCGGTCGGCGGCTGGCGCTGGCTGCGGCAAGGGATCGGCCGCCGCTTGCTGAACCGGGAACTCGGAGCGGAGAGGTTTTTAAAACAACGTCGGGTTGAACTGCTGCACGCCCATTTCGGCCGCAACGGCGTCTGGGCGCTGCGCCTGAAGCGGGCGCTGGGCCTGCCCCTGGTGACCACTTTCTACGGCCATGACATGTCCAGGGACGTTTCCCTGGCCTCATGCGCCGCAGGCTATCCGCTGCTTTTCAGGGAAGGCGACCTCTTCCTGGTCGAAGGGCCGCACATGAAAGAACGGCTGGCCGGGCTCGGCTGCCCCGAGGAAAAGATCGCCATCCAGCATATCGCCATTCCGCTGTCCGACCTGCCCCACCGCCCACGCCGGCCCAAGGAGAAAAAAGAAAATACCGTTATCCTCTTCAGCGGCCGCTTCATTGAAAAGAAAGGGCTGCTGGTCGCCCTGGCGGCCCTGCATGCCATTCGCCCGGATTTTCCGTATTTTGAATTCCGCATCATCGGTGATGGGCCGCTGCGAGCGGAGATCGAGAACTTCATCCAGCGCCATGCCATGAGCTCGTATGTCCGCATGCTTGGTTTTCTCGATTACTCCGCCTACCTGGAACAGATGAGTCAGGCCGATCTTTTTCTCCATCCGAGCATGACCGCCGCCGACGGCGACAGCGAGGGCGGCGCACCGACCACCATACTCGAAGCGCAGGCACTGGGCATGCCGGTCCTGGCTACGCGCCATGCCGATATCCCCCATGTGGTCCTCTCCGGAAAAAGCGCCCTGCTCAGCGCGGAGGGCGATGTCGCCGCATTGGCCGAGAATACGGCACGTTTGCTCAGGGACCCGGGATCCTGGGCGGCAATGGGCCTGGCCGGTCGCCGTCATATAGAAGAGCACCATGATGCGGATCGCGAAGTCCCCGGCTTGGAAGCACGCTATGCTGCACTGATCGACAGGTTCAGCCTCCACTCCCATGGCCGTTGACATCGTCCTGGTCTCCTTCTACTACCCGCCCTTCGCCGGCGTGGGAGCCCGACGTTGGGGATTCCTCAGCCGCTTTTTCGCCGAGAAAGGCTATTCCCTGGCCGTGGTCACCTCACCTCTGAGCGGCATGGACGTGGCGGCTTCTTCGCCGGGCGAGCATGAAAAAATAACCGTGCACACTGCCCCCCTTCCCGTGCGCAAGCCTCCGCACATCCCGCGCCTGCCCTTTATCGAGGAATGGCTTACCTGGCAGCGCCCTTTCCGGCGATCCCTGGAAAACCTGATCCGGCAGGAACGTCCGCGCTTGTTGGTTTTTACCGGCGGCCCTTTCTTCTCCTTCGCCCTTGCCCCCGGTTTGTGCAAGCGCTTCGGGGTACCGTATTGGCTGGATTTCCGTGATGCCTGGGACCTGGGTTCCCATATGCCGCTGCGTTTCAGCTCACCCCTGGTCCGCTACCTCGAACGCCGCGCCGTAGCCGGCGCCAGCCTGGTCACCGATGTTACTCCCGAAATGTCGGCCCTGCGCCGCGCCGCCTTCCCCGGACTGTTGCCGGAGCGTTTC
Source organism: Candidatus Aminicenantota bacterium (assembly GCA_016934745.1). Lineage (GTDB taxonomy): Bacteria > Acidobacteriota > Aminicenantia > UBA2199 > UBA2199 > UBA2199. Next base: position 49,384 of record JAFGSF010000036.1, read on the forward strand.
CAGGTCCTGGAGAACGGCTATGAAGGTGATCCCTTCGTTCCCGCCCTTGCTGCCGCTCCCGGCCCGGTCCTGCGTCTGGGCATCTGGGGAAAGTTCTCCCCGTATTCCTCCGCCCACCCTTCAATGCTGGCGGCGGCGATCGCGGAAATGGCGGCCGAGGTCTCCGTAGAGATCCACCACTTCGGCGACGCCGGCACGGAAAGGGCGCTGGCCGAGGCGGCGACGCGTTTGGTTCTGAAGAGATCAGTCCATTTTCACGGCACTAGCGAATACGAGGCCGGGATGGCCTTCCTGACCGAGCTGGACGTGATGGTGGTCAACCACCGTTCGCCGCTGATGGTCGGCACCAAGGTCTATGATGCCATCCGCATCAATCGGCCCATCCTGGCCTTCTGTCGGCCGACCGACGCACTGGCTCGGCTGCTCAAACCTTTCCCTCATGCCTACCCGGTGGCAACGACCGCGGAGACGATTGCGGTGCTTCGTAATGTCTTCCGACACCGTCCGGGCTGTCTTGCTCCCGGTTTGGATGCTGAACCTTATTCCCGGCGCAGGCAAGGAGAAAAAATCCTCCCGCTCCTGGCATCCCTGTTGGAGTTGCACTGAGCACCGGGATTGCATTCACACCTGGGCCCTGTCATAATGACGGATCGCCTTTTTCAGACTGGAGGTGGCCGCGTGTCCCAGCAGGAAAACATTAAAAACGGATCTGCAGCCGGACCGCGGGTGCTCATTTTACCAAGCTGGTGGTACCCGAACCGGAATGCCCCCTTTAGCGGCCTCTTTGTCCGCCGCCAGGCCGAGGCCATTGCTGCGTTCTGCCCCACGGCGGTCCTTTTTGTCACGCCGGATCCATTCCAGAGAACGAGGCGCGAGATTGTTTCCACGGTTGAAAACGGCCTGCCTACCGTACGTGTCTACTTCCGACCGGCGTCAGCGTCCCCCTGGGGAGTCCTTTATAATAGCCTGCATTTCATGGCCGCGGCTGCGGCCGGCCGCCGCGCTCTGCCGGTGCCGTTCCAAAACCCCGATCTGATCCATGTCCAAATTACGCCACCGGTCGGGCTGATCCTCTTCCTGCGATTCTTTTGGCGCCAAGCATCCCTGGTCTTCAGCGAGCACTGGTCGAAATACCTGCTGCCCCGGAGATGGGAAAATCCCCTGCGCAAGTGGTTCATCAAACGTTTCATTGCGCGTTGCGCATCCGTGACCACGGTTTCCAAAGCCCTGGCCCGGGGTCTGCAAGCCCATGGCTTAAAAGCACCCCGTTGGCAAATCATCGGCAATCCTGTGAACCCGGATGTTTTTTTTCCGCCAGCGGGGAAAACATGCAAAAACGGACAGCTAACCACCATTCTGCACGTTTCCTTTCTTACGGAAATCAAAAAGGCGGACGGCATCGTGCGCGCCATGGCCATATTGGCCCGGCGCCGCCCCAACGTCCGCCTGCTGGTGGTCGGCGATGGACCCACCCGCCCGCAGTGCGAGAAGTTGGCCCGGGACCTCGGGTTATTTGATGACGTGATTTTCTTTTTGGGAACGCTTCCCGAAGCAGATGTGGCGGCAACCATGCGTCAGTCGGACATCCTGGTCCTTTTCAGTGAGATCGAAACCTTTGGTTGTGTCGCCGCTGAAGCCCTTGCCAGCGGTCTGGCCGTGGTTTCTACACCGACCGCGGTGGCCGAATTCCTGCCGTTGGAATCGGGTATCTTGGTACCCTTCGGCGATGAACAAGCTCTGGCCTCCGCACTGGAAAAAATGGTCGACCTCCGGCCCGCTTTTGACAGCAGCCGTGGTTGCCGGGTGGTCCGTGAACGCTTCGCACCCATGGAGATCGGGCGCCGATTCTACAATCTATTCCAAGAAGTGGTCACGGAAACCAAAGCATGAACATTCTGCTGGTTGCCTATAATTTTCCTCCGATCAATAACGCGGGTTCGGTGCGCCCGGCACAAATGGTTCATTGGCTGAAGCATTATGGCCATAGCGTCACCGTCCTGACCCACGGCTATGGGGAAATGGCGGATCCAGACCCGGGAATTGTTCGTGTTCACGATCCCGCCTTCGCGCATGCCCACCGTGGGAAAAACTTTTTCCGCTGGCTGTTCTGGCGGGCTTGGGCCGAGCTGCAGAATTACTGCGGCCGCTATGCCTCGGTTTTTTCCCCCTGGTGCCGGGCGGTATTGCGTCGGGCCGAGGGTATCCGCCGGGTTTGCCGCCCCGACTTGATTTTGGCCACGTATCCGCCCTTGGAGGACCTGGAGATCGGCCTGGAATTATCGTGCCGCTTTCAGGTCCCCCTGGTTGCTGATTTCCGCGACGGCTTGCTGTTTTGTTCTATCGAAGAGAAGCGTCTGGGGTCCCACCGCTGTGTGCAGGAAAAATACAGAAAAACGGAAGCGGCGATCACCGCCGCCGCAAAATTGATCGTGGTTGTGACCCCGGTTCTCAAGGACTATTTCAGCCGTACTTATCCAGGCTGCCCCTGTGCCACGGTTTATAACGGCTATGATGAAGATGAATGGCAGGGTTTGCCAGAAGTCTCTCTAGCTCCCGGTTATTTTCATATCGTGCATACGGGGCGCTTCGCCCTCTCGGACAGCGCCACCGATATAGGTCCTTTCCTTGCTGCTCTGCGCCAGGCAGGCCGCAGCCATCTCCGCGTGCCTTTCCGTCTGCACCTGATCGGAGAGCATTCGCGACGTGAAATGTCTTTGCTGGCTGATTTGCTCCATGCCGGTGTGGCGATTGTTTATCCGCTGCAGGGACGCCGGGAAACTCTGGCCTTCCAAAAAGCCGCTGACCTGCTGGTGCTCATCACGCGTCCGGGCGTGCGCAGCGGTATCCCCTTGAAACTATTTGAGTATGTTTTTTCCGGCAAACCCGTTCTCGCACTTACCGATGATGCGGACGTGCGCAGGATCATGAACGAATGCGGCAGCGGCTGGCATGTTTCCCCATGGGATGGTCCGGCGATCACCAATTTCATGGGGCGAATTCTGACCGATCCCGGGTTCTATCGATCGCTGCAGCGAAACCAAAAAAACATCGGCACATATTCCTGGGCAACGCAGATGACCTTGCTGAAAAAATTAGTGGATTCATTGACGCTCCCTCTGACCGATTCATGCACTGGTTCCGACAAAAGCAAAATGGAGTGATTCCATTGTGCTTTTCAAATGAAGTTAGATTTTTTTATTGACACGATGAGGTGATTTATGGACAAGCTACGGTGTTCTTCATGGAAGAACGGTTTTAAGAATGCTTTAGGAGCATCTTTGACCGATCGGCATGCCCTTTTAAAGAATCTTTTTCTTCTAAATCTGTTGATACTAGCACTCTGGGCTTTTTGGGGAATACATTTTTCCCTATTTCCCAAAATGGGTTTACTATTGCATGCAAATCCCGATTCGGCCAAATATATTGCGGTTAGTGATTGGATTTACGGAAAAGGTCCGGCAACTTATCAAACTTTTTTACGAGCCTTTTTATACCCGTTACTTCTTGGAGTCAAATTTGTCGCCGGGAATTTCGGAATATGGCTACTGCAAATCTTTTTGTTAATTTCAGCAATCAACCTATTGGCCTTTACCATTCATAAAATGTCGAACCGGCGAATTGTCGTTCAGGGGGCTTTCCTGGTGGTAGCCCTATATCCAACTTTTTTCTTCATGACGTTCCGGGTCATGACAGAAGCACTTACTGTATTTCTTCTATGTGTTTGGCTCTATTGTTCAGTAAGCACCCTCAAAAAAAATAAGTTGACGGATTCATCAGTCTTCAGACTGATTTTTATTGCCGGATTGCTGTCCGTGACTAAACCGGTTTTCCTCCCGTTTTTCATTTTCTTGGTCTTCACCATGCTCGTTATCAAATTCAGCCTGCGACGATTTCTTCTGGTTATTCTATCAAGTCTGCCACTTGTCTGCCAAGTTGGGATCAACATTCATCTTCATAACCAAATCGTTTTTTCTAAATCAGGAACAACGAGTATAAATGCTTATTTTTTTCCGCGACTGCTTGCCCAGGTGAGATACCATGAAAGCCATCCTGGAATGGGCGGATTTCCTGAGTTTACTCATTCTCAAAAAAAATTGCTGAGCCTTGAGATTTCCTCATGGTCAACAAAAAAAAGATTGGCTTTTCTTTTTCACCATTGGCCGCAGGCCATCAAAATTTTTTTCTTAAATATTTTCCAGGAAAATATGATTCAGGGTTTTGGAGAAATTCCCAATCGCTTTTTTTATTACAGTACAAAAATTTTCAATATGATCGCATTAGTGCTCCACTTCTATATGCTGCCAGTAATTTTGTTCATTTTTCTTAAAAAAATCGGTTCCCTGGCAAACAGGATCTGGTTATTGCTGCATGTCTCATTATTCATATCGCTTACACTGGCTGTCGGGACGGTATTCTGGCAGAGAGAACGATATGTCTTCATCATGATTCCTCTCTGGATCTCGCTGTATGTGCATGTGGTTTCATCGCTGAGAGCAAAAATCAGGTTGAGCTGCTGATGCACAAGAAAATTATTTTTTTCGGGCTGCTGGTCATGCTGCCCCTGCTGGTTTATTTTTCGGCATTGAAATCAGAACTGATCTGGGATGACAAACCCATGATCACGGAAAATGACCTCCTGAAAGGTGATTTCTCCCTGAGCGCCGCCTTCCGCAGCGGCTATTGGGCTTCGACCAGCCAACGGAGCTCGGACTATGACTATTACCGGCCGCTGATGGTTTTTTCCTTCATGGTGGAAAAGGCCGTTTGGGGTCTGGATCCTTTCCGTCTGCACCTGGTAAACCTGTTCATTTTTATCGCCGGTTTGTTCGTTTTATATTTTTTCCTGCGCCGGCAAACCGTGCTTGACGGGATCGCCGAAACGACGGTCCTGCTTTTTGCCCTTTTCCCGCTCAACCTGGACAGTATTGCCTGGGTCGTCGGCCGCAACGATCTGATGATTCTTTGCTTCGGACTGCTGGCCCTCTATTTTTTCGATCTCTTCCTTGAGCAAAGAAGCGTCCTGCTCGGGGCACTCTCTGTCGTCAGCTACCTGCTGGCCCTTTTTTCCAAGGAAGCGGCCCTCTTTTTCCTGCCGGTTTTTCTTTTGCATGACCTGGTGCGGCGCAAGCGTCCGTGTTATCCGATCCACGCCGTATACCTGATCGCCTCGGCATTGTATTGGACGGTCAAGTCGGCGGTGATCAGTCAGGGCACCCTGCCGCTCATACGTTTTTTCAGTCCGTTCTGGGAAAACGTCCGCGTGCTGCTGGGAGTGTTGGGCTACTATTTCCGTTCGTTGCTTTTCCCCTTTCGCTACGATATGTTCCTGCCCGTGAATACGGTTACGAATGCGCTCCACGTGATCCTGGGATTGCTTTTTCTTTTGCTCCTGGCGTGGCTCTTGTGGCTGGGACGAAAAAAAATCCAGTATGTTCAGGCATGGATATGGAGCGCCCCTTATCTGGCCGGCTACCTGCTGTTTGTTTTCACTCCCATGTATCCCTTCAATATCTCCACCCGCTACCTGATGCTGCCCACCATTGGTTTGGCGTGGCTGGTGAGTCATTTTCTTCGCTCCCTGCCTCGGTTTTTCGGCAGACTCGTTCTGGTCGCGCTGCTCATGGCTTCCGTTTCAACGATCATCGGCAATATCCCGAGATATCGCAATGAGTCAAGTTTCTGGGGCAGTGCCGTCAAATCCTGTCCGGACAACAGCTTTTTCCTGAGCAAGTATGCCGGGCAACTGCGGGAGGATGGCGATTTCGTGCGCAGTGAGATGCTGCTGCGCCGGGCGCTGAATTTCTCGATGGATAATTCCACTGCCGTGGCCATCGCCCTGCAGATGGCCGATATCGCCATCAACCAAGCCCGCTATGCGCGCGCGCTGGATTGGCTCGACAAGATGGGTTCCCTGGCCCTGGATCTTTCGCAAACCAATTACCGCCTGGTGAAATTCCTGAGGATCCATTGGGCCCGGGGGGAGCTGGCGAAAGCAGAAGAAGCCATGGGTGCGATCCTGTTCCTTGTGCCCAACGAGGCAAATAAAAAAATGCGCCTGAAGCTTTATCTGGCCTTTGCCGCCTGGGAAAAAGCGCGGGAAGCCGCACGGGCGTTCAGCGGGACGGAAGCGGGAAACTGGCTTGTCTTGGTAGAGAAAGCAAAACTCGCTTTTGAAGCCATGCCGCCCCAGCGACAGTCCTTGTATTTTCTGGACCATGAAAACTTCAATTTCGCCTGGAAATCCAGGCCCCGGGAAATCCGGTCTGATTTCGCCAGCCGTCTGCAGGAAGCCCGGCTGGCATTCCTGTCTGAGCACGACGAAGAGGGCAATAGCCTCATCGCGGCCATGGCTGAAACGGGAGCCGATGATTTTCGCATCCAGAATTCCTTGGGCAATCTTTTTTTCGACCTGCAGCGGGCTGACCGAGCGCTGCCTTTCTATCAACGCTCCCTGCAGCTGAATCCCGGCCAATCCGCATTGCGTGAACGCATGAAGCGGCTGGATTGGAAAAACATCTCCCCGCTGTTAGAATAGCCGTGCGCGGGTTGAAATCAGGGTTGCTGTAACAATTCTTAAAGAGGTGAAAATGACAAGATTGAGGCTGGCCGAACGGATCACCATGTTTCTGTCCATTCTGTCGCTGGCGCTATGGCTGCTGAACATAAAAACCCCTGATGGGGCGGCTGTGCTTTTTTTAACCATCCTGGGAGCGCTTGCTTGCTTGCTCGCCATCATCGTGGTTGTCAAGAATGGGTTGCTGTCGTTTACCGCCTGGCGCTGGCTGCTGCCTTTAATTGTTATCGGCAGTACATTTATTATTTACTCCGTCAATGCCAATCCGAGCGAGGTGTTTTTCAATCTCAACCTGGTTTTAATCTTGGCCGCTGGAATTTTCTTGCTGTTGTTTTTTGTTTTTGTTAAAAGCAGGAGGAATCAATTCCGCAAGGAGTCATGGACTTTTTTTCGGGAATTTTGGATCTATCTCGCCTTTGCGCCGATATCCATGATCTGGCTGAAAGTGGTTGTTCTTTTTACACCGCAAACCATCGATGAAGCTCTTAAAAAAATTGATACGTTGATTTTCAGTCATTACCCGGACGCCTGGATAAAATCCCTGGATATTTCCGGATTGCCGCTGCTCTGGCTGAGCCTGTTTTATTTCCTGCTGCCATTTTATCCCATCGCCCTGTCCGGGCTGTTCTATATTAAAAAGGAATTTATCTGGCTGCGCAAAGTCACGCAATCTTTTTTGCTCTGCGGCATGATCGGCTGGCTTTTTTATCTGATTTTTCCCGCCATCGGGCCGCTTTTTCTGGATATCAAGGTGGCAGGATACTTCCATCCGGCGATTTTCAGGAACTGTTTTCCTTCACTGCACACATCTTGGGGCCTGCTGGTGTTGATCTATGCCTGGAAATACAGAAAGAAAATATTCTGGATATTGTTGTTGCCGGTTTCGCAAATGATCCTGGCCACCGTGTTCCTGCGCTTTCATTATGTCATTGATCTGATTGCTGCCGTGCCCTATACCTTTTTTATTTATTGGCTCAATGAAAAACTCATGGCCCGAGAGCTGTCCGGCAAGTTACTGCCGGGAGACGAAACGCGAAAAAAAAGCAAACCTGAAATTCTGGTTTATGCGGTTTTCATTCTTTCGGGGCTGTCGGCTTTGATCTATCAGGTCTATTTCATGAAAAAGATATCGTTGATATTCGGCTCGACCGCCCTGGCCGTCACCACCGTTCTGGCCGCCTTTATGTTCGGCCTGGCCGCCGGCAGTTATATCGGCGGCAGGATTGCCGACCGGGTGAAATCTCCCATACGCATCTATGCCTACGCCGAGCTGTTGGTTGGCATGCTCTTGCTGGTTTCGCCACTGCTTTTTAAAGGGATGGAGAATCTCTACGTGTCGATCGGGAAAAACGCCCACCTGACTCCCTGGAGCCTGACATTCATCCGCATTCTTTTTTCCCTGCCCGTCATTCTGTTGCCGACCCTGGCCATGGGTACGACCTTGCCCCTGCTGACCAAGTATTTGACCACGGTAAAAAACAAAATAATCGGCAACGTATCCCGTCTGTACAGTGCCAATATTATTGGCGCGGCCATGGGAACATTTTTGGCCACCTATGTCCTGATGCCCAATTTCGGCATGATGGCCACGATTGCCGTCGCCATTTTGATCAACCTGGTCATCGCCCTGGTGGTTTTGCGGTTGGGAAAACATTTCCCGGTGTTGAACGTTGCCGGCCATGATCCCTTGGTGCCGGAAGCACCCGAACCATCCTGGCATAGTCTGAGCGCCCGTGTCATGAATACCGTCTTGCTTGTTTCCGCGTTGGGGCTGGGACTTGTTTCGTTTGCGGGCGAAGTGGTCTGGACCCACCTGCTGGCCATGATTGTCGGCAACAGCGTTTATGCTTTTGGCGTCATGTTGATTGCTGTTCTGGTCGGTCTGGCCATGGGCGGCTATCTGGCCGGCCGACTGGTCTTGAATCAACTCCGCAAGCTGCAGCTCGTCGCTGCCCTGCAGTTCCTGATCGCCTGTTTTTTCCTGCTACAGCTGCTTTTTTGGGACAAGATTCCGGTCTACATGCAGCACCTGTGGATCACGGCGACCCGTTTTCCAGAACGGGAATTCGTCCGTTTTGCCATCAGTTTCACATTGCTTATTCTGCCCACGCTGGCGGTGGGATTGACCTTTCCGCTGCTGGTTTCACTTTATGCCACGAACCTGAAAACCCTGGGTACCCGAATCGGCCGGATCTCTTTTGTCAACACCTCGGGAAACATCCTGGGAACCCTGGTCATGGGTTTTCTGCTTTTGCCGCGAATCGGGTCTTTCCGGGCCAGCATCCTGATCGCCATGGCGGCCGCGGCCAACGGCTTGCTGCTCCTGAGCGCGTGGCCAGGCAAACGCAAGGCGGTCTTGGCCTTGAGCCTGCTGATGTTTTTCATCGCGGCGGTTGCCTGGCTACCCGGATGGAACCTCACTAACCTATCATTGGGGACCAACGTGTACTTCACCCGTCAGCATCATGGCACCGTCATTGATTCCTGGGAAGAAAAGGACGGTGGATTCACGACCATTACCGAGGAACGTATTCCCGGTCAACGGAAAAAGAAAATCACCCTGTGGACCAACGGCAAATTCCAGGGCGACAACCTGCCCGAAATGGAGGCCCAATTCCGTTTTGCTCTTTATCCGATCATTTTCAGCCGGAAATATGACCGGGCCTTGGTCATCGGGCTGGGTACCGGGGTGAGCGGCCGCGTGGTGCAAGAGGCTGGTTTCAAGGATATCGAGGTGGCCGAAATTTCGCCGGGAATTGTGGCCGCGGCCAGGGAATATTTTTCCAGGGAAAACGGCTTTCTTCTCGATCAAAAGAACGTCAGGCTGCGCATCGAGGACGGGCGCAATCTGCTGCTTCTGAACCGGAAGCCGTTTGACCTGATCACCATGGAAATCTCCAGCGTCTGGTTCGCCGGGGCCGCGGCCCTCTACAGCGTTGAATTTTATGAGCTGGCCAAGAAAAACCTGGCCGCAGACGGTATTTTTCAGCAATGGATACAGCTACACCATATCTCACCCTATGATGTGCTGGTCACCATCGCCACGGTTCGTTCCGTCTTTCCCCATGTGCGTTTGTTTTTTGGGGGCAGCCAGGGAGTCATTGTCGCCTCGCAGGAACCGTTGCAAATTCCCTTTCAGAAACTGCTTGGAATGAATCGTGGGCGGCCATCTACCTTCATTGCGAATATTTCTCCATTCCAAAATGTCTTTTGCCTGCTGGGCGAGGAACTGCTTGGCGAGCAGGGGATCAACCGGTTTTTGGCTTCCTATTTAAAAAAGTTCGGCAGTGAATTGACGGAATTGACCTCCAATGACAACAACATGTTTCTTGAATATTCCACGCCGCAAGGCAATGTGCGCAATTATCTGGAAACGCTGCGGGGAAATGTGATGACGCTGCTGCCGTTCCATGAACAGGAAAACGATGTTGTGACCGCCATCCCGTCTGCAGGCTGGAGATTTTATGTTTCGGGGTGCGTCAAACTGGGGCAAAAACAATTTCAAGCCGCACGGGAGGATTTTCAGAAAGCCAAAAATCTCCTGGAACCGGGAGCGCATGACGCCATCGACCGGCTGCTTGCCGAAATGAAAAAATCCGACTATCAAAAAGAAAGCCTTTCAGCCAATCATTTCAAACATGATGAATGACGGCATTTGAAATGCGGCTGAATTGACCATATAATCGACCCATGAAAACATCGCGGTTCACGTGGCGGGAAATTTTCGGTCATCATTCTTTTTATATCTATCTTTTTTCGATTTACCCGATCCTCTTTCTTTATCGTCAGAACATCAAGGAAGTTGCTTTCGGGGAAATTCTGGCCCCCATGATCGTGGCCATCGCCTTCACCACGGCTCTATGGTTCTGTTTCGGTTTTATTTACAAAAACAAGGGCAAGCGGGCCCTGGCCATTTTGGCGATTCTCGTACTGATGTTCTATTACAAGTTAATCAGTGAGATGCTGGCGGGGGCCATCAGCCGTCTGGGCAAGCCATGGACCGGCCTGCCGCCTGCCGTCCTTGTTCCCGTTTTTTTGTTTTTCTTTTTGTTCTGGCTCCGCAAGTCCAAACGTGTCTTCCTGCATAGCGGCAAGATCCTGAATGCCATCATGCTGCTGCTGCTGGCCTGGAATATCGGCGGCATGCTCATTTATCATGTCGGCAACGTGGACGTGAAGAATGCCCGGTCCTACCTGAAAAAAACAGAACTTCAAAAAATATCCCCGGCATCTTCAAAACCGGACATATATTGTTTCATTCTCGATGAGTTTGCCAGCCTGGAAACGATCCGGGATGTATTTCACTATGATCATTCGCGTTTTGCGGAGCGAATGCAAAATGCCGGGTTTTTTATTGCCCGGCAAAGCCGCGGTTTATACATCTGGACGCCGGAGGCGATCGCCGCCCTGCTGAACATGGAAAAAGTCCCGGAAAAAGCGGATTCCAGCGTGCTGATTAAACAAAACAAAGTGGCCCGTTTTTTTCGAGAACAAGGCTATCGGATCTTTGATTTCCCCTATAAAGGCCTTACGGCCATGGCTGATTCGGAAAAACATTTCGTTTACGCCCCGGAAAGCGCCTCGATTTTTTTCAATGATTTTTACAAGACACTGATTGACATGTCCGTTTTTCATGCCTGGGCCGAAAAATGGCAAAACGATGAAGACAAATATTCGCGGTTTTTCCGCGAGCGGATTCTCTATGTGTTTGAACAAATGCCTGCCGTTGTGAAGATGGCCGGACCGAAATTTGTCCTGGTCCACTTGTTCAGCCCCCATGCGCCCTTTGTTTTTGACCGGCATGGCGGCATGGTGGCTCCGGAGCATGGCACCGACTTTTCCGATCGCAAGTACTACCTGGAGCAGTACCTTTACATCAGCCGCCGCGTTGCTGAAACAATGGAAATGATCCTGAAAGAGTCGGCCGCTCCGCCGGTCATCGTGGCCCTGTCCGATCATGGTTACCGCGGGTCCTTTCGCAAACCTCTTTTGCATGTCGTTTCCACTGCCGAAAAAAAGAAAATTTTCATGAGTTTATACTTGCCGGGATATGACTACGGGAACCTTGATGACAAGCTGTCGCCGTTAAACGTGTTTCGCATTATTTTAAATCATTATTTCGGGCAAAAGCTGCCAGAAGTTTCACCCACGGGAAAATGATCGTCAACCTGGAGGATTTTGAATTTGCCGCGTTGCAAAAAGCCGACAATTACCGGGCCGCGCTGCTTGCCGAGTTCGAGCCCTTCCTGGTTGGGCATGTGCTTGAGGTCGGGGCCGGCATCGGTCAACTCAGTGAAACCCTTTCGCAGAAAAAGGAGATCACCCATTTCACTTCCGTCGAACCCGACGCGCGTTTCGCCAACCGGCTGCGTAGCAAGTTTCCACAGCTCGAACTCATTCAGGGGACGATTGACGACGTGCCGGCTGCTTGGACGATTGACGCCATTCTGAGCGTCAATGTACTCGAGCATATCGAAGCGGACGCGCGCGAACTTTCCAGCTATTGCCAGCGGCTGGCAGAACGACGGGGGGTGCTTTGCCTTTTTGTACCGGCCCGGCCCGAGATATTTGCGCCCATCGACCGCGATTTCGGCCATTTCCGCCGCTACACCCGGACCGAGCTGGGGAACAAGCTGTCCGCATCGGGTTTCGTCGTCCGCCGCTTGGTGTATTTCAACCTGCTCGGCTATTTCGCCTGGTGGTGGAATTTTCACTTGTTGAAAAAGCGCAGTTTTGCTGCCAAACAGGTGCATTTTTTTGATCGCTGCATATTCCCCCTTCAGCACCGCTTCGAAGCGCGTATCCTCCGTCCGCCCATCGGCATGAGCCTTCTCGCCGTAGCAGCCGCTTTGTAACCCGGCCGTGGCGAATCATGGACTACTTGTCCATGTAGCCGCGCCTAACGTTTAATTTCCAACATGGCAAAGTGCATTCAGCTCAATTTTTTTTGATGATTTTAGCTGTCGGCAATTGAAATTTCCATGCCTTTGCATTAAATTGTCCAAATGAAAAAAATAACCTGGCCGAATGTTTTTTCGTCCTGGTGGATGCCCCTGGTTTTCATCGGTATTGCCTTGCTCTATTTCAGCTTTCTTCCTGTCAACTACAGTTTTGACGGTACAGTCTTCAGCCATTTTCTGCGTTACGCACTGGTCCGGCATGACTGGCTGGCCGTTACCCAGATACACCACCTGCTTTACTTTCCAGCCAATTACTTGCTTTACCGTGTCCTGGAAGCCGTGCTTCATTACCGTGTCCTAGAATTCTTCCATTTGCAGCTTTTTTCCATGTTTTTTGGCGTCCTGACCCTGGTGCTGGTGGAACGAATGCTGGGAAAAATAAACCTGACGCCGGTTTTGCGCCTGGTCGGTGTGGCCTCCGTAGCTTTTTCGTATTCATTCTGGTTGTATGCACTGGATGCCGAGGTCCACATGGCGGGAGTTTTTTTTGCGGTTTTCGGTTTATATCTGCTCATTTTTCGGCGGACCGGAGCCGGCACGATGGTTTGGGCAGCCCTGTGTTTCGCACTGGCCGCCGGATTCCATTTGGCTAACATCCTGATTACCGCAACCGTGTTTTTATTTTTGCTGGAAAAACGTCAGCCCTGGCGTCGTTACGCGCAATTTTTTCTGGCCTATCTTTCCTTTCTGCTGATGCTTTATGGAGTATATGCCGCCATTTCCCTCAAGCCCATTCACCGTATCCTCTACAATGTTTTTTTTGGCCCCGATATCTATTCGGGATATCGGACCACTTATTTTAAACCATTGACATGGTCAACGGTGGTTTCATCGCTGGCAGCCTTGAAACGCGCACTGCTGGCAAATACGGGAACCTGGTCGGTATCGCTGGTTGCCGGGGTTCTATTTTTATTGGCTATGGCCTGCAAAAGGTCGGCTGCGGAAATCACCAAGACATTCAAACGGACCATGCTGTTTTGGTTCATTCCATTTTTCCTTTTTTACACATTCTTTGATTCGGGAAATATTGAATTCAAAATCCATGCCCTTGTGCCTTTGCTCTTGATCGCCGTTACTTCTCTGGGCAGGCTGAAACCCGTTGCGGCAAACACCTTTGGCTTTTTTTTGGCCGGGGGTCTTTTAATCAGCAATTTGTTTTTCGGCATCATGCCATTGGCCGATCTCAGCAGAAACACCAACTATCAGGTCGCCCTGGCCATCCAGAAGGCGACACCGGTGCAAGCGCAAATTCTGATGACCGGCAATTTCCTGGGCTACGGATATGGAAAAATTTATCTGCCTTATTTTGCCATGCGCAACGTGTTGATTTTAGATTGGCTGTTGGGCCGGGGCCAATCTCTCTCCGAGATTCACGACCGGCTCCAAAAAAGCGCCGCTTCCGGGCAGTCACTTTACGCTTTGGGCGAAATCGCCGAAAAAAGCGAGTCCATTAAAAACCTGCTTGACTTTCATCGTGTCAGCGAAAACGACTGCTCCCGTTTCTATTCCGGGATGCGCTTTATCCTTGCCGCCGAACTTCCCGGCGGTTATCGCTTGTACCGCATGGAATTCGCATCGCCCTAGGAATCGCTGATTTTATAGAGGCGGGTTGAGCCACTGCGGAATATCGGCCGCAGCGGCCGCAGGAAATAAATCAAGGTTTCTTGTTCAGCATCGCTTATTGTCGCATAATGCTTCTGCAAGCGTTGCAGTTCACTCATATTAACCAGCAGATAGCTGAAGCCGGCTTTTTTTATCGCGGCCGTAAATTCTCTACTGGTCCGGCTCTCCTTCAGGTACTTTTTTAGAATGCAATAGTCCATGGCCGATGAAACCTGGTACGGCCTTTTCAGATAATAATTACGGGCTTCTCCAGCTACCAGGATTCCGGCCCGTGGCGGAGCGTTCGCATTGATGTATGCGAATACGGGGTAGGTTGGGAAAAAGTGCTCGATGTACTGCCGGCCGGAAAATTTCCCGCTCAGCATATAATGGCCGAGATAAAATTTTTCCAACAGGGCAAAACCCATGACGAAATTCACGGTGATGAGCAGATAAAAAATCGTTTTCAGGATCCTGCCGCCAGCGGCCTCATATCCCTGCAGGGAAAAAACCGCCAGCATGATAAAAGCCGCGTAAGCAAAACGGATACTGCCGGTAAAGAACGGGGCGATGGCCAAAAGCAGCAAGGCCCAAAGCAGCCATTTTTTTTGACTGAAAGGCCGCAGTAGCAAGAGCGGTAGAAAGATCAGAAAAAAAGGACCGACCAATCCGCCGTAGCCGTAGGCGAAAAAAGACAAATTATAGGGCAGCTTGACAAAATCGGCCGGCGTATGAACGATTCGTCCGACCTCGGCCTGCAGCCGGGACTGCCTCTCGCTGTCCCATTGGGCGGCTGGAAACACCTTTTGCAAAAACGGGAAAAAGGGATTGCCGCTGTAGTGGAAATTTTTCAGCAACAAGGGGGAGACAACCAGAAAGATGATCATGGCCATGAGTGCAATTTTTTTCAGATCGGCTTTTTTCCATGGCTTGATGACCAGGAGCAGGAAGAGCGCCAAGGGCAGCAGGTTGAAATACTTGATGCCTGCGGCAAATCCCCAGAAAAGGGCTGACAATTTGAGGTTTTGCCGTCGGTAATGAACAATGGCCAAAAAAATAAAAATGGCGCCGGAAAGATCGTTTTTGCAGGTAACCAGGAGAAACAGCGTCATGGGCAGTGATGCGATGAGCAAAAGCAGGTTCAGACGCCCCTGAATGCCCCAGTTTTCGACAGCTTCGTCGGCAACGGTCAAGATAAAAAGTGCGCCCAGTAAAAAATGAAAAAGACGCGGCACTCCCGTGCCGATGAATACCGCGGGAATCAATGAAATTTCATAGTAAATGAAGGTGTTGGCAAAAACAAATTGCGGCGTGGCGATGAAGCCGCCGCTTTGCAGGTACAAATTGGGAATGCCCAAATGATAAACCAGCGAATCGTAAAATGAGGGCGGCAGCGCGGCGTAAAACAGGGGGAAAATAAAAAGCGCGAATTCCGCCAGGGGCCTGGAAAAAAAACGTTTCAGCCCGGCCAGGTTTTCGCCGCGCCAGTTTTCATTCAGCAGCATGAAGGGGAGAGGCAAAATTGCCGCCGCGAAGAATATGCCGATGGTGAACGGATTGATGATTTTAAAAAAGGCCAGCAGGTAAAAGTACGCCGTGGTCGCCATCAATCCCAAGGCTGCAGCTTCGAGGATTCCGGTGGCCTTGATTCTGGTTTTCCAGGCGACAAAAAAACCGATGCTGATGATGGCTCCAAGAAAAAAAACAGCTCCCAGCAGGGGAGAAAACAGCCATGGGCCGTAACTGAACAAGAGCAGGTTGATCGTAAAAATCATTGCGGCTGCCAGCAGAAGGATGCGGATGATTCGTTTGTTCATCACCCGGAGTATAGCATTTTCTGAAAACGAAAACCATTTGACATTTTTAGGGATTTCACGTATATTTTTTTCAGGAGAAGCCCATGAGAAGATTGATTTTGTTGCTGATTTTGTCGGCCGTTTTATCTTCATTTTCAGCTGCCCAATCGACGCCTCAGCCCGTATCCATTTCGGTCGATCCCGGACTGGAATTGTCCTTTAATTCCATCCGCGCGCTGGTCGGTCCGGAGAAAACAGCAAACACCCTTAATTTTCTGGCGACCCGCTTGGCCCTGAAAATGGATATCATCGAATATCTCTCGGTGGAGGTTTTAGCCGGTTTCCATTACGCCTATGCCAGCGACCCGCTTGATTTTACCAGCATGCCGCTTTCGCTACGCTGGGACCGTGAAAAATTTTCCGGACTGCTGCTTGGCTTGGCGGCCAGTTCCGAACCGCTGACCATGGACTATTTTTCATTGAAAGTCCGGGGGGAGTTCACCTGGGCCATGGAAAAAGAAAAAACCTGGGAAATTGAGCTGCCCTCAGTCAGCGGCGAGGCCACCGGTGATAATGCCTTCAGCCTGCTGACCCTGGATGTGACCGTTCAATACGACGGCTTCACGGGAGTGACCATTTTTGCCGGTCCGCGTTTAAATTTGCTGAACGGGACATTCACCGCCGCTGAATCCATCATCGATCTGCAAGGTCAACAGGAATTTTCTTATCGTCAAAAGAACTTTTTTGCCGTGCTGGCTGGCGCCGTGATCGAAATGGGCGGCAACTGGGAATTGAACGTCAAGGCCAGCCTGCTGGGACGGACTGAATTGTCCCTGGCTGTTTTTTACATTTTTTGAGGTGAGCCATGAAAATCAAAATGATACACCTGCTTTTTTTCATTGGGATCTTCATCACGGCCGTTGCCGGGCAGCCGGGTGAAAAGATAATTTCGGCCGCTGCGCCTGCCAATTTTGTTTCCGGACAATTGGTCGTTAAACTGACAGCCGACAGCCAGGTAGACTTGTACAATTTTGAATTTTTTGCCGGCCGCTATAAAGGCAAAATTAAAAACGTGCAGCGGGAAAAATACTTCGGGTACTTACTGATCGAAACGACTCCCGAAACCGATTTGTCTGAGTTTAAAAAAAGATTGGCGGCTGAAAAATGGGTGCAGGATATCTCGTTCAATTACCAGGCTTCGATGAATGGCAGGATTCCCGACGAGCAGTTTTTTTCTTATCAGTACGCGTTGCTAAACAGCGGCCAGATCTATTATCCGGAACAAAATCTTAGGGGTATTGCCGCCGCCGATATCAAGGCCAGTGAAGGCTGGGACTGGAGCATCAGCAGCCAAGATACCCTGATCGCCATTATCGATTCCGGGATTGCCCTGGAGCACGAGGATTTGAAAAACAAACTGCAGTCGGGCTATGATTTTGTCAATGACGATGCCGATCCTCAAGATGACAACGGCCATGGTACTTTTGTGGCATCCCTGGCTGCTGCCGAAACCGATAATGGCATCGGCATCGCCGGAGTGGGCTGGAATGCCATGCTGCTGCCTGTAAAAGTCCTGGACAGTTTAGGCAACGGCACTTACCTGACCATTGCCGCCGGCATCAAATACGCTGCTGACCAGGGGGCCCAGGTGATCAACCTGAGCCTGGGCGGTGATAATGACAGTTATATCTTGCAAGATGCCTGCCAATACGCCTTCGACAAAGGTTGTATCCTGGTTGCTGCTGCGGGCGACAGCGGCAGTGAAACGGTCCAATTCCCGGCGGCATACGATTCTCTATGCCTGGCCGTCGGTGCCAGCGACGCCAACGACGTTCTGGCCCCTTTTTCCAACCGGGGCCAACAAATTGATGTGGTGGCCCCCGGTGTTTGGGTTTTCGGTGCCAGCTTCGACCCGACGCGGCCGACCGAATTGCGGTCTTATAATTGGGGCAATGGAACGTCACTGGCCGCCGCTCATGTTTCCGGAGCCGTGGCGCTGCTGATTGACTACAAACCGCTGTTGACCAATGTGCAGGTGATGGACATTATCAAGTATACCGCTGATGACGTCAACCATGATACCCACCCAGGAGTAGACGAGGAGATGGGCTATGGGCGCATTAATTTGCAAACCCTCCTTTCTCCATATTTCCTGAACTGATGCTTTCCTTTCTCAAAGTTGAAAACCTGGCGGTGGTGGAAAAAGTCGGCCTAGATTTTTCTGAACACCTGAATATCCTTACCGGAGAAACCGGAGCCGGGAAGTCAATTCTCATCGACGCCATCATGCTGCTGATCAATAAAAAAACCCCGGCAAACATCGTGCGCAACGGCACGCAAAAGTTGACGATCGAAGCTTTGTTTGTTCACCAAGACGAGGAGATCATTTTAAAAAGGGAAATCAGCAAGAGCAAATCCCTGACTTATCTCAATGGAGAACTTGTTCCCTTTTCCATGGTCAAGGAAAAAGCTGAAGTTTTGCTGAACATCTATGGCCAGAAAGACCACATTTTCCTGCTCAATACCGCCAACCATCAGATCTTTCTTGATCGATTCGCGCAACATGGCGGCCTGCTGACGGCGTTGGCTGAAAAAAGCCGATCGCTTCGCGGACTGCAGGCCAGACGAAATGAACTGCAGGCCAAGTCCGGGCAAGCCAGAGAAAAAATCGATTATATTGATTTTCAATTGCATGAAATCGAAAGCCTCGACCTCCATCCCGGGGACGAGCAGGCGTGGCAGGAACGTTTGAAAATCCTGGCTGCGGCCGAATCAATCCTAGAAAAATCCGAAGTCCTGGTCCAGGATTTTTATCAGAAGGATCAATCGGTTTACAACCTCCTGGCCCGTGACCTGAGTTCGGCCGCCTATCTGGGGTCATTGTTTCCGGAATTCAACCATTTAAAAGACGAAATTGACCATTTCTTTAATTTGCTGCCGGAAATATCCGGCTTTCTGAGCAACCTGGCGGGAAAGGTCGATTACAATGAAAATGAATTGAATGAAATTTCCGAAAAACTGTCCCGACTGGAAAAACTTAAGGCCAAACACAAACTCAGCCTGGAGCAATTATTGGAAAAATACAAGCGCATGCGCCAGGAAAAAGACGAGTTGCTCAACCTGAATTTTTCCCTGACCGATGTGGAAAAGGAGATTGCCTGCGAATTGGCCGAATACAAAATATTACTGGCACAACTCAGGGAAAGCCGGCGGAAAAACGCCAGTGAACTGAGTACATTGATTGTCAAGGAACTGTCATTTCTGGAAATGGAAAAAGCCCGCTTTGAAGTTCGCATGGAAGAAAATGAGCCCAACCCGGAAAATATCAGTGAAACCGGCCCCGATAAAATCGAGTTTTACTTCAGTTCCAATCCCGGCCAGACCCTGGGGCGGTTAAAAGACGTGGCTTCAGGCGGCGAACTGTCGCGTTTGATGCTGGTGCTGAAATCAATCAGCGGCGACGAATCTGGAGCCACTTTCATTTTCGACGAGATCGACTCGGGTATCGGCGGTAAAACAGCCGAATTTGTCGGCGAAAAACTGCGTAAAATTTCTGCCCAGAACCAGGTGATCAGCATTTCCCATCTTCCCCAGATTGCCCGTTTTGCCGATCGCCATTTCCTGATCAACAAGGAATTCAAAAACAACCAGACTTACAGCACGGCCCAGGTCCTGGAAAACAGCGCCCGGGTCAGGGAAATCGCCCGCTTGATGGCGGGCAGCGCCATTAATGCCGATGTACTGAAAGCCGCCGAACTTTTACTGGCCCGATCCAAAGTATGACTTTTTTCATCAAGACTTTCGGCTGCCAGATGAATGTCAACGATTCGGAAAAAATCCGCCACTTATTGGAAAGCAAGGGACTTGAGCTCAGTGGCAACGAAGCGACCGCCGATATCATTATTATTAACAGTTGCGCCGTGCGCGAAAAACCCCAGGAAAAAATCTTTTCCTATATCGGCCAGTTTTCGACTGCCAAGAAAATTATCGTTGCCGGCTGCGTGGCCCAGGTAGAAAAAGGGAATATTTTCAGGAAAAAAGTCAAAGTGGATTATGTGGTCGGCACGCATCAATTCTACCGTATCGGTGAGATCATCGATGAGATTCGCCGCGGCGCCACTACCGGAGCAGCGACGGCTTTCTCAAGGCAGTGGCAGGAACTGGTTCCCAACCCGTCGGCACGCAGCAGCCGTGTCACCGGCTATATCTCAATCATGGAGGGTTGTAATAATTTTTGTTCCTATTGCATCGTACCCTTCACCCGCGGCCGCGAAAAATACCGTCCCCTGGCCGCCATATTGCGCGAAGCCGAAATCCTGGCCAAGCAAAATTATCAGGAAATCGTCCTGCTTGGCCAGAATGTCAACCATTGGCACGAGCCGTCCGGCAGTCTGACTTTTGCCGATATGTTGCGATCTTTGGCCAGACAGATTCAAATACCCTGGATTCGTTTCATCACATCATATCCAGGCTACCATGACCGGGAACTGCTGGATGTCATGGCGAAAAACCGCAATATTGCCCGCCACATCCATTTCCCGGCTCAATCCGGATCGAGTCGGATCTTGAAAAAAATGCAGCGCACCTATTCCCGTTCGCATTACGTGCAGATCATCGAGGATTTTCGCCGTGCAATCCCGGAAATGAAATTCAGTTCAGATTTCATTGTCGGTTTCCCGGGCGAAAGCAGCCACGATTTCAACCTGACCATGTCCCTGCTTGAACGGATGCAATACGAATCGGTTTTCTCCTTTATCTATTCGCCGCGGCCCCACACCAGCGCCGCCGCGATGGCCGTCACTGTGCCTGCCGCAATAGCCAAGGAGCGCTTGCTGGCTTTGCAAAAACTGCAAGCGGATATCCAGCTGCAAAACAACCGCCAATTGATTGGTCAGACCATCCGGGTTTTGATTGTTGGCAGACACGGTAAAAAACCTGGAGATGTCATTGCACGCAGCGAGAGCTACCGCGTGGTCAATTTTTCATCACAAACACCCGTCGGCACGTTCGCCATGGTTAAAATTACCGCTGCAGGCTCCCATTCTTTGCGCGGCGAACAGGTCGACATGGTGGTTTAGTGCAGTTTATTTTTTCTTCCGCGAGTCACACAAAGCGATCGCACGCACCGGGGCGCCATCAGCTTCTGCAATTTTCAGCGGCAGGCAGCAAAATAAAAATTCGGCCGCAGGGATGTTTTGAAGATTGGCCATGTTCTCAATGAGGACGATGTTCTTGTTCAAGAAAATATGGTGGATCGGCAATGTGCTGGAGTCATGGACGTCAAAGGAAATCGTGTCCACGCCGACCCCCTTGAAACCAAAACTGCTCAGCCATTGTGCCGCTTCTTGCGAAAGTACTGGATAGTTGCTGAAATATCTCTTATGCCCCCAATGTTTACTCCATGCCGTGTGCAGAAGCGCAAAGTTCTTTCCATTCAATAGTCTGCGGAAACGGAGCAGATCGTCCTTGGTGATGATATGGCCCGCTACGCACGACACATCCAGAACCGCGGCAGCGCCTACAAAATGGGGCAAGCCCAATTGCTCCAACGTGGGTCCGGCTTCGAGTAAATGGGCCGGAGCATCCATATGGGTTCCGCTGTGGGTCAGCATGGTGATCCGTTGCTCGGCAAATCCATGGCTGGCCAATGTGAAAGGCTTGAAAAAAACAGGCGCTTCCGTCCCCGGAAAATAGGGCATGGCGGGTGAAATCGTATGACTCAGATCGGTTGCGGTCAATCCGGTGAAAAAATCGTTTTTCATAATTAATTCCTTAAAATCATTTTTTACGCAACAGGCGCAAAAAGTCATTCTCGCTGATGATTTTGACATGGTTCTTTTCGGCTCGGGCCAATTTGGAGCCGGGATTAGCACCTCTCAGCAGGTGTGTGGTCCGGGTGCTTACATTTTCCAGCACACGGCCCCCACGTTTTTCGATCTCCGCGGCCGCAAGCGAGCGGGGGATGAACTTGGCCAATGACCCTGTAATGACCCAAATTTGGCCGGCAAAAGCATTATTAATTCGGGGGGCAGCTTTCTCTTCAGTTGCGAATTTCAGTCCCATTTCCTTCAGGCTGGAGATTAATTGCAGGTTCTCGGGCTTGCTGAAATGGCCGACCAGCAGCCGCCCGGTGGTTTCGCCTATGCCTTCGATGGCAGCGAATATTTCCCAATCATTTTTTTTGGCGGCGGCGATGATCTTGTCCATGGAATCAAAACCATGAGCGATCAAGGCGTTGGCTGCAGCGGAAGCTACTCCGTCTAAGCCAAGGGCGGCCAGGACCCTGGCAAATGGCCGAGTTTTGCTTGAGGCTACGCCGGCGCGGATGCGGGCGATTTTTTTTTCTTTAAAGCCTTCTTCCCCGGCCAGCATGGCATAATCAAAGCTGTAAATATCGGGGATGCTTTGCACCCAACCTTTGGCGAAGAGCAACGCGATGGTTTTTTCCCCCAGAGCCTCGATGTCCATCTGTTCCTTGGCGCAAAAATAATTGAGGCCACGCCGACGCCGCTCGGGGCAGGTGTCATTTTTGCAGAAATGATGGGCACCCTCTTTAACCAATGGCGTTGAGCAGAAAGGACAATATTCTGGAATTTTATATATAGACGGATGGGAATCACCTTTTTCCAGCACGTCATCGACGGCCGGAATGACGTCTCCACGCTTGGAAATGCTGACCTCATCGCCTATGCCCAGTTCCAGCATGTTGATGTAATCCTGGTTATGCAGCGTGGCCCGTGTGACCGTGCTCCCGGAAAGGGCCACCGGTTTCAACAGCGCCACCGGAGTCACACGTCCGTTGCGCCCTATCTGGACCTGAATGTCAAGCAAGATGGTCCGGCCCTGCGGGGAGTCGAACTTGTAAGCCATGGCCCAGCGCGGATGGTGGGCGGTGGTACCAAGCTCCTGACGGATGTTCATTTCCACCACCTTGACCACCAGACCGTCAATGTCGTACGGCAATTCCCTGCGCGTGGCTGCCTGCCGGCGCAGGTATTCCTGCACGGAAGCTAAGGGAGCGGCCGTGATGGCAGGAAACATCCGACGCGCCTGCAGCCGCTTGGCGTCATCGTCGGAAAAAAATCCCAAGCGCGGATTGACACGAAATCCCAATTGCGCCAACCGTTGAAGGATGTCCAGGTGGTCGGGGATCGATTCATTCTGAAAAAAACCTTCATAAACAAAAATATTCAAGGGTACCTTGGCAGTCAAGGCCGATTTGAGGTTGCGCAGTGATCCCGCTGCCAGGTTGCGCGGATTGGCGTATTTTTCAGCCATTCCTGAATTGAAACATTCAAAATCCGGGCGCGTGATATAAATTTCGCCGCGTACCGCCAAGGGCGAGGATTCAGCGATGCGCAGAGGAACCTGGCTGATGGTGCGCACGTTGGCGCTGACATCGTTTCCCAGTAAACCGTTGCCCCGGGTCAGGGCGTATTGCAATTCTCCCCGGTCATAGTAGAGGACGATGGATGCGCCGTCAATTTTTTCCTCAATAGTGAATCCGATGTTGCTTGCGGCCGCGGCCGCTGTTTTCAGAAGCCATTGCCCGAGTTCTTCAGGATGGTAAAGCTTGTCCAGGCTCAGCACGGGCACGCCATGCGTTTTTTCCGGAAAAGTATTGTCCAGGTCGGACCCCACCCTGCGAATGGGTGAATTGATACTGGCGTATTGGGGAAACCTCTTTTCCAGGTTGGCCAGCTCATCAAACAAGCGGTCGTATGCTTTGTCGCTGATTTCGGGACGGGCTTGAACGTAATACAAATGCTGGTGTTTAAGCAATTCAGCGGCGATTTCTTCCATCCGCTTCTTATAATCCATGGGGCAATTATAAAAAAAAACTGCTGTGGAGTAAACAGCACGCAGACAATCATTTTTATTTCTATTTTGAAAACAATTGACAAATAGCGGAAAAAACTATAATATTAATCTTTATTTAAGAGAGATAAATGAGCTTAAAAGGATCGCTATCATCAATCAATCTGGCCGACATCATCCAACTTGTTTCCAATTCCAATCAAAGCGGCCGCTTCATTCTGACGCGCCCGAGCGGACAGCAGGGAATGATTTACCTGAAAAAAGGTGAAATAGTCCATGCAGAAGCTGATTCTTTCAAAGGTGAAGATGCTATTTTCACCCTGATCTCCTGGAATGAAGGCGAATTTGTTTTTGAAGAAGGGATTGTGGATACTCCCACCAGTATTCAGCGACCGATAACTTCTCTGCTCATGGAATCGGCGCGCCGCATCGACGAATGGAAACTGCTGCGCAAAAAAATCGGCTCGATCGATGCCATTCCCGAATTCAGCGACATCGACCGCCAGGAACGCCGTAAAATTTCCCTTTCAACCATGGAATGGGTGATCATTGCCAAAATCGACGGCAAAAAAAATATCAACCAGATTTCCAAGGAATGTGCGGTCAATATCTTCGATACGGCACGCATTATTTACGGCATGGTTACTTCGGACCTGATCAAGCTGAAGTAAAAAACGCGGCGTCTGGAAGCTGATTCCCTAATCAATAATTTCTATTCGATTACGACCAGGGCCACTGCCATATCTTTGGTATGGGAAAGGGACAGGAATACGTTTTCTAATTTTAAATTATTGAATTTTTTCAGCGCGGCTGCCGCCAGCTGGATCTGCGGTTTGCCGAGCTCATCATTTTCCACTTCAACGTCCTGCCAGCTCATGCCGTCACGGAACCCGGTGCCCAGCGCTTTAAAAAAAGCTTCTTTGGCGGTGAAGCGGGCCGCGTAATGCTGGGCTTTGAAATACTTGCTTTCGCAGTAACTGATTTCTCGGGCAGTGAAAACTCTTTCGACAAATCCATTGTCCTGCTCCAGCAGTTTACCTATACGACCGATTTCGACCAGGTCCACGCCGATGCCCTTGATCATGTCATCACCTTCAACACAGTATAGAAAATTAAGCCGGAAAAATCAACCGCAGTGAAGTCGGCCGACGTTTTTTTGTGTCCGGTAGTATGGTATACTGTGAATGCTCATGAAGCAATTTATTTTAAAACATTTGAAAATTATTTTTATTGTCGGCAGCATTCTGATCACCATATTATTGGGAATTTTAGTGGGGTTAATTCTCGTCTATCAGAAGGGTTTTCCGCAAATAAGGAATTTGGAAGACATCAAGCCCGTGGTGATGACTACCGTTTATGATGATCAAAATTCGGCGATCAAGAATTTTGCCATTGAAAAACGGGTCATCGTTAAAAGTGCGGATATTCCGGAAATCCTAAAAAAAGCGCTTGTTTGTGCCGAAGACAACCAATTTTATGGTCATTGGGGAATTAATTTTCGCGGCTTCATCCGTGCCGTAGGCGGTGTTGTATTGCGCAAGAAATGGGGCGGTGGCAGTTCCATTACTCAGCAGCTGGCTCGAGGTCTTTTCCTGACTCCGGAATTCACCCTGAGCCGCAAGTTGAAGGAAATGCTGCTGGCAATCCAGATTGAAAAAAAATACACCAAAGACCAGATATTGACCTTCTATTGTAACAAGATATTTTTAGGCGGCAGCATTTATGGAGTCGAAGCCGCTGCCCGTTTCTATTTCGGAAAACCTGTAAAAGAAGTCAATCTGGCCGAAGCAGCCCTGATTGCTGGCATTATTCCCAACCCCAATGGATTATATGCGGTTTTCAAAAGGCCGGAAAACACACTCAAGCGTCGGAATTATATATTGCTCAAAATGCTGCTGCTGAAGGCCATTACTAAATCTGAATACCAGAAAGCCTTAACCGTCAAGCTGCCGGAAAAACCCTTTGATGCGGGCAGTGAGTCTCTGGCCGATTACTTTACCGAGGATACGCGCAAATACCTGGAAAGCAAATACGGTGACAATCTTCTTTATAAGGGCGGACTGAAGGTCTTCACTACCCTGAATGGTGAAATGCAGCGCTGGGCGGAGGATGCGCTCCGGGAAGGCTTGCGGGCTTTGGACAAGCGCCGCGGCTGGCGAAGTCGCGACAAATTATTCAATTTAATTGAAAACAAGCTGGATGTCTCGACATATCAGTTGCCGGCTTGGGAAAACATCAAAATCGAGCCCGACCAAATCATTGAAGGCGTGGTTATGGACGTGGGTAAAGTCAAGGTCATTGTGCGCATCGCGGCTTTTCGGGGCGAAATGAAGTCAGTGGCGGTTAAATGGACAAAAAGAACCCTGCCGCGACTCTTAAAATCAGGCGATATCGCCCTGTTCAGGATATTGGCCGTGGACACGGCAAAAAAGAAACTGGATCTGAGCCTGGAGCAGGAACCTGAGGTGGACGGCGCCATTCTGGTCGTGGATAATAAAACCGGAGAAATCAAGGCCATGGTCGGCGGGTACGCTTTCCAAAAAAGCAAATTCAATCGCGCTATTCAAGCCATGCGGCAAACCGGTTCGACCTTCAAGCCGATCATTTATACAGCCGCACTGGAACACGGTTTTTCGGCGGCTACCATTATCCAGGACGAGCCATTTTCATTTGTGGACGAGTGGACGGGAGAACTGTGGGAACCCAGGAATCACCGGGAAGATTTCAAAGGGCCGCTGACTATGCGCCGCGGTTTGGAGCAATCCCGGAACGTGATCACGGCCCGAATTCTCGAGACCATTACGCCGGCCGTAGGCCTGGAATATGCCAAGAAATTCGGCATCACTTCTGATCTTAAACCCTACATGTCCATGGCCCTCGGGGCTTTTGAAGTATCGCTCAAGGAAATGGTCGAAGCGTTTACGGTTTTCCCCAATTATGGCATTCGGGTCAATTCCTATTTTATCCGCAGTATCAGCGATCTGAATAATAATATCGTCGAAGAAAACTTTCCGGATCGCAAGCAGGTCGTCGAAAAAGAGACCGCCTTCATCATGAATTATCTATTGCAGGGGGTGGTTCAATCGGGTACGGGCTGGAGAGCAAGGGGCCTGCCGGCGCCGATCGGCGGGAAGACCGGTACAACCAATGATTTCACTGATGCCTGGTTCATTGGTTTTTCGCCTACATTAACCGTCGGTGTCTGGGTAGGTTTTGATCAGAAAAAAAGCCTGGGCAACGAAGAAACCGGCTCGTCTACGGCCGCGCCGATTTTTGTCGATTTTATGGAAAAATATTTGAGCAAATATCCGGAAACCAATAAATTCCGCATTCCTTCCGGTGTCTACATGATCACCATTGACAAGTATACGGGAAAACTGGTGACTCCCGACTGCCTTTACCCTTTCAGTGAAGCTTTTTTACCAGGCACGGAGCCTCTTGAATTCTGCAACGACGAGGAGCACCAGAAAATCTACAATTATTTTAAAACCGAAGAAGAGAGCGATGAAGATTAAGCGCGGATGACCTCCGGATTGACGTGGCCTAGTCTTTAACCAGGAAATAGCCCATCAGCCATTGATCAGGCTGGATGACTTTAATACGAAAGTATTCGCCCCCTTTTAAAATTTCTTTTTTCAACCGATAGGGGAATTTCTTTCCCGGGCGGGGATTTGTTTTGACTATGGCCTGTTCTTCAAACAGCAGTTCCTGCTTGGAATTATATACGTTAAAAAATGGAACTGCATCTTTGAAAGTCAAAACGACTTCATAAAATCCCTCGGGATATTCTGTACCGGCATGAATATAGGCCCTGGGGAAGTTCATTGCGCCAAGATGGATATCCGGGTTTTGCGCCGAAAGCAGGAAGGTAACCAGCAGCAAGCCCATTAGTATCAATTTTTTATTCATTCTGATCTCTCCTGCCCAGCATTATAAGGGGAAAAAAAACATTTTGTCAAATAAAACTGAAGCCGGCGGATAAATCAATTTTTGCAGAAATGAAAAGGGCCAAGTCTTTAACCTTGGCCCTCTTTATTGCCACTGGTGATTCGTGGAGAATCGGGTTTACTAAAAAATATAGCGGAATCCTAGCAGCAGCTTGTGGTGGTGTTCAAAAGAACGATCTGCGGTGATTACCGGAGCACGCAGTTCGCCAAAGACCGAACCAATCGACGTGTTCGCCTTGAAAAGATTGATCCCGATTTCACCGACCAGGTCGATGCCGCCCTTGCGCGTTTCACGCTCCGCGGTGCTGAATCCCAAACCGGCTCCCAGATAGGCCGGCCCGGCATGAAGGTTCAGCAAGGCATTGCCCATTAAAAAAGATTTCCAGGGTGCGCCTTTGACCGGAATACCGCCGCCAACACTCAGGACAAAATCCAGAGTATCCAGGACAATATTGTATTGCAGGCCGACTCGGGCCCAAAACATGCCCGTGTATGTTCCTTTCAACAGTCCGGGGCCACCTTCGACCAAAAAGGACAAGGGCTTCTGGGTACCGTATTTGCCCATGCCGGCGCGGGTCGTGCTGACAATCGGAACCGGTACGGCTTCGGTGACTTTGAGGGTCAGTTCGCAAGGGTTGGTGGATTTCACGGCATAGTGCCCTTCACCAACTCCGGCCACCGTGTATTCGCCGACCTGGTCAATGACGATCTCGGTGGCACAGTCTTCCGCCGTCAGCTCGATGGTTTTTACCACTGCACCGGTGGCATCTTTGACTTCCACGACGGATTTCACAGTATTTTGTGAGTCGCACATGTCGATTTTTACGGGCTTGCCTACTTCCGTTTCAATCGGCGTCACATTCAGGACGCAAACCGGAGCCGGGACTTCCTTGGTATTTTTCAACGAAATGTTCCCGCAAATTTTTGGGACGATAAATTCGTACGTTTTTCCTTCCCGAAAAATTATAAACGTGTAAGCGGGAACCGGTTTTTTTCCGTCATAAATGACTTCTTTCTTGACTTTGACTTTCCGACCTTCTTTGAAAAACATCCACTCCAGGGTGTCGCCCGGATTCAATTCGGTCATCTGGACATCGGCTTGCTGGATTTGTTCCAGAAAAGCGAAAACCAATTCGCCGTTTCCGGCTTCTTCAAATCCCATTTTGACATCACCCGCTTTTTCAATTGCGATGACCTTCAGGTCTTCGGGCTGGATATCCTTGTCTTTATAAAAAGGATGCTGCCCCAGGCGGGTTACCTTTTCTGCAGCCGGGATGGAAAGGATAAAACAAAAAATCAGCCCGAACAGAAACAACTTTTTCATTGTAAATTCCTCCTCAATCTGTAAAATTCGTTAGCACTTAGAAAATTTATATGCCTATTAAAATGAAAAGTCAAGTGTAAAATTACTTTTCGATTCCGGTTCGGGCCTGAACGTTTTTCTGGTAATAATGGCGTATTTCCTGCATGTCGGTGATTAAATCCGCATGCGCCAATACTTCCGTTGGAGCGTAGCGCCCGGTCAGGATCATTTCCAGTGCCCGGGGCTTTTCAGTTAAAAGCTGCAGTACCGGTTTCACGGCAATGATTTTAAAATGGAGCAGGGTGTTGATCTCATCAAGAACCAGAATCCGGTATGCGCCGCTGTTCATGGCATTCCGGGCCGCATCCAGGCCGGCTTCGGCCGCTTCCCTTTCAACACTGAGGACTCCGTTTTCCTGGTGATGAAATTCGGGCAACCCGAACTGCTCGATGGTAATCAATTTCGGCATAAAACGTTTGACCGCCAGCAATTCGCCATATTCTCCTTTTTTTAAAAATTGTGCGATGTATGTTCTCATGCCCCGGCCGGCCGCCCGCAAGGCCAAACCCAGGGCGGCGGTTGTTTTGCCCTTGCCGTTGCCGGTATAGACCTGGATGTAGCCATGCTCAATCATGACCGCCTCAATTCATTTTCATGGAATACAATTTCGAAACACCCGGTTCATCCATGCTGATGCCGTAAATATAATCGGCTTCCTCCATGGTCTTGAAGTTATGGGTAATGATGACAAACTGGGTTTTTTTCTTCAGTTGGTGCAGGAATTTTAAAAACCTTTGAATATTGGCTTCATCGAGCGAAGCGTCCACTTCGTCAAAAACGCAAAAAGGCGACGGTTTATATTCAAAAAGGGCGAAAAGAAAGGCCAGTGAAGTCAGTGTTTTTTCTCCCCCGGAAAGCAAACGCATACTTTGCAGCCTTTTGCCTGGAGGTTGGACCTGGATTTCAAGGCCGGTTTCCAGCACATTGTTGTTATCGGTCAGCAGCAACTCTCCCTCGCCGCCTTCGAAAAGGATCTTGAAATTCCTGACGAAATTACCCTTGATGGCTTCAAAAGCCTTGAGAAAACTGCTACGCGACTCATCGTCTATGCGGGTGATGGCTGTATTCATGTCGAGGATGGATTTGACAATATCGTCTTTCTGCGTCTGCAGGAAATTGAAATCCTTTTCCAATATATCATATTCCGCTTCGGCTGAAAAATTCAGACGGTCACTTTCGCGCATGCGGTTCAACTTGTTGACCATGTCGTTCAATTGAGTGTCAAGTTCAGCGGTTTTCCCCTGCAACAGGGTGGCATCGGCCTCGATGTCCTTCAGTTCCATGCCCAATTCCTGGTTGGCGATTTCTTCCAGCTGGAAGAGGTCCTTTTTTATTGCCGCCAAAC
Organism: Candidatus Aminicenantota bacterium; assembly: GCA_016934745.1. Taxonomy (GTDB): domain Bacteria; phylum Acidobacteriota; class Aminicenantia; order UBA2199; family UBA2199; genus UBA2199. Next base: position 79,789 of record JAFGSF010000036.1, read on the forward strand.
TGATCTCGCTTTCTTTTTTATTCTCACGCCAGGCTTCCAGGGCTTTTCTTTTTGCCGTTAGGTCGGCGGAAATTTTCTTGGCTTGTCCGTTTACCTCGTCCAGAGTCAATTCGTCATTTTTTAGTGATTTTTCCAGATCGCTTTTTTCCTTTTGCAAGTTCTTGCCGACGGCTTTGGTCTCCTTGATTTTGGTCACGCATTGGGCTATTTCGTCTTCCAGACGTTTGGTTTCTTCCTCGGCGCCGTGAATTTGCTGCCGCCGTTTTTCCAGCCGGACCTGTATTTCCTGCAGCGAATTTTTTCGTGAATTCATTTTTTCATGAATCAGGTTCAAGGTATTGTCGTGGTGGATTTTTTCTTTTTCCTTTTCATTGATTTGCTGGAGCAGCTTCCCGCTTTCCCGGTCGAATTCTTCTTTTTCCCTCTCCAGATTTTCATTCTGTTTGTCCAGGGTGGCTTTGTTTTTCTCAAGACCACTGAGGCGCTCACTGAGTTTTTTCATCTCGATGCGCAGCCCGTCGATTTCGCTGCCGGTGATCTGGATGCGGTTCAAACTCAGGTCACGATTTTTTTTCAGCGCCTCCAGACGTGAGTGCAGGGAAATGCTTTGCTCTTTATGCGCGAGCCATGCGTCTTCAGCCTTTTTTAGCCGCTCGGCTTTTTCTCCTTTCTGTCTGGAAATCAGTTCAAGGTTCTCTTTGATCCCCGCCAGCTCCCTGTTGAGCGTGATAATTTTATTATCAATTGCCTTGATCTCATCCAGCACTTCCAGAATTCCCCGTTCACGGTTTTTGATCAGCACTCCGTTGGTGCCGATCACTTCACCCTGTTCGGTGACAATGTCCACCCCGTATTGGGAGAAAATAGCCAAACCATTCTTCAGAGTGTCTACCAGCACGCCATCTCGGAAAAATTTTTTTATCTGCTTATCTTCCAACTCATAAAGATTTTTTACAAAATCCCTGAACCCGGTTGCCTGGCGTATGGCTTCGGGCAATTTTGCGGCGGCGGCACGCTTCAGAAAAGCCTTGCGTAAGTCCGGCTGCAAGGCCGATTCGCTGTCAACGATAATTGGCGCGTCCAGCTCATCGAAATAAAAGCTTTCCAAGACAGCGTGCAAATTTTTGGGGGCCACCAGGAGTTCCTGCAGAAAATCACTTTTTTTGCCTGCGAACGGTTTGCCTTGTTTTCCAGTGATTTTTTGTTTGATTTCCTGGTATTTTACCTTCTGGCGGCCGAGATTGCTGATCTCATTCATGGCATCGTGCAGTTGCTTTTCCGCGGCCTCGTAATCAGCCTGCGTATTTTTGTATTCAGCGGTGACAACGGCGGCTTCCTGCTCGCGTAGACGCAGCTCTTGGGACAGTGCCGCGACCGCTTTTTCGATCTGGGCGATTTCCGGATTCTGGCTCTGGGTCTCAAGTTCCCGGATAATATGTTCGCGGTTGCCGATATCCGCTTCAAGGCGCATCAGGTTTTTTTCCAATTGGGCGGATTCATTGCGGTTGCGGGAGATCTCTACCTGCAGGTTGAACATCGATTTTTTAAGATGTCCGTCCTGAACATTTCGATCGGCGACTTCTTTTTTGAGATCGGCAATGGCCAGTTCCAATCCCTGGTTGCAGCCATCCTGCTCGGATAATTGCCTGTTGTAAACGGCCATTTCCGCGACCAGGGTTTTGTCCTGACTGCCGATCTCCTTTATCTCGGTATGGCTTTCCGCTATCAATTTCTGCAATTCCTCGATTCTTTGTTTCAGGAAATCCTGGCGCTGCTGGGATTTTTCGATTTCCTTGCTGCCGTTTAACATGGCATTGTTGTGGTCGAAAATCAGTTGTTGGTTTTTTTTAAGGTTCTGATCCAGATTCCAGCGTTTTGTTTCCAGGTCGAGCAAGTTCTTGTCGAAAGCGGCGATTTCCTTGACCAAAGCCGCTTCACCGTTCAAAAATTCGACGATTTTTCCGCCTTGGCGGTCAAAGTCCTCCTTGAAAGACAAGTACTTTTTTTTCAACAGGGCTTTCAGGAAATCGTTTTTAGAATTCTTGATTTCACGGTAACGACGGGCGAAATGGACCTGGTTTTTCAACTCCCGCAGCCGGTTGTTCTTTTCCTGCAAGACCAACTCCAAACTATCCAGGTTTTGCTGGGCGATGATCAACTTGCCGGTTGTTTCCTTTTTTCTTTCCAGGTACTGGGCAATGCCCGCTGCTTCTTCTATCAGGATGCGCCTCTCGCTGGGTTTGAGATTTATCATTTTTTCGACGCTGCCCTGTTCGAAGATGAAATAGTTGCGTTCACCAATGCCCAGATCGAACAGAGTGTCCTGGACATCCTTGTTGCGGCAGAATTTTTCATTCAGGATGTATTTGCCTTCACCGGAGCGGAAAAACCGCCGGGCCACATATGTCTCTGAATCCTGATTAGTGAAATAGGCTCCGACCTCGGTCATGCCCAGTGGTTTTTTTGAGGAACTGCCGGTAAAGATCAGGTCTTCATTGTTTTCGCCGCGCAGGTTCTTGATGCGCTGTTCTCCCAGGACCCATAAAATGGCATCGACCAGGTTGCTTTTGCCGCAGCCGTTGGGCCCGATCAAGGCCGTAATGCCCTGGTGAAACTTGATAACGGTCTTCTCCGGAAATGATTTAAAGCCGTGCAATTCTATTTTTTTCAGATAGATGCTCATGATTCCGTCCGAGCCGGGCCTGCCGGCCGTTACCAAGATACCACAACTCCTCCGGTTTGTAAATTTGCCTTATTGAGAAGTGGCTGCGCCTTTTTGCGGTGAAGCGGATGCTGTGAACGGTGTCAGCCTCCTGCTTATTCGACGGCGCGCTGCGCCTGGCCGCCGAAAATGAAACTGTGGTTCATATGGCCGCGTTCATCGAGCCCGATACGCCTGAAGACGTCGGCCCAGTTTTTCAGGTCGGCGTAGGCCTTAACCAGTTCATTGCCAAGCGGCTGCCGTTCCCATTCGGGATGTTCCTGGACAAAACGTGCATAGACATGTTCGGCGTGATCTTCGAACTCGGCGTTGAACAGGAAAGCCCGGCGCAGACTGATCCGGGCCAGTAGCCGTGAAAACAATCCATAGAAGCCGGTGGCCAGAAAAGTGATTGGCGCGGATAGATACCACGGATCAGGGCAATCATCCTCCTTCATTTTTTCGTGGAGAATCCGCAGGTGCCAAAGCTCATTGTCCTGGGCGGCACGGCTCCAGGCGATTATTTCCTGGGCTTTTTGGACTGTCGCGTGAAGGCGATAGCGTCGGGTCAACCGTCTGTACAGGTGAAATTCCCAGGCACGGTAGGGAATGCCGGCCATCATCTCGATCAGCTTGGCCTTGGCCAGGGTCGTTTTACTTCCGGCCAGCAGGTTCATGGAGAGGAAAAACAGCTTCGCCGTCATCGAGTACTTGCCATGCGCCCTGGCCAGCGTGGCTTGTTGTTCATTTTTCAGTTCCAAGTTCATTCTGCCTCCATGCATTGCCGCTGTCCGGTTTGGATCGCCCTGATCAGCGGGCTTCCATTTGCACTGTCAACGTTTTCCATTCATTTTGATCCGGATAGCGGTTCGGGTCCTTCAGGCGTCGCAACAGGAGCAGCGATGCATGGGCACCGGGAGACAGGCTGTCCAGCAGCAGGGAAAAATGGGAGAAGTTTTTCACCTTGCTGCCGTTGCATTCCAGAACGATGTCCAATGGACTGATTCCGGCCCGGTCGGCGGGTCCGGCGATGGCCACCATCGTGATCAAGACACTTTCAGCGCGAGCCATTCCCGAATCCGCGGCCTGGGCGGGTGTCACGTTGTCCCACATCAGCCCGAAACGGGAAAAAGGAATGCTCAAGCCGCGCTGGCTGAGGGCCGATGCCAGGGCATTGATGAAATTACGGGCCGAATCTTCGGTTCTGAAAAAAAAGTCGTACCGCGAACCGGCATACATGTTCACGTTCCAGTTCCTGCCTTCGGGCACTTTGGGAAAATGCTTCCGCAAATCGGGCCAGAAGCGCAATTCCAGGCTGCGTACGGAATTTATGGGGATGAAGCTGAAAGACGAACCTCGGTACTGATTCAGGTACCCGGTGCGCCATTCGGCTTCGATCCGGATGTCGTCAGCTTTTGCCGGCTGGTCTTTATGTTTTTTTCTTTCGCCGGTTTTACCCTTTGTGAAACGGATGTTCTTGGCCAAAAAAACGGTGCTATTGTAATCGGGATCCAGAAACGCCATCTCTTCATCTATGGCATTTTTAAAGGCGACGTTGATCTGATCGGGGATTAGATTGACTTGTGGATCGACCCAGTACCAAATTCTGCGGCTAGGCTGCGGCCAGATCGTTTGCTCCATATCCTGGGACCAGGACCGATTTACTGTCATCCAGGTGCATAATATGACGGTGATTGCCATAAGCCTCCATGCCGGCTTAGAGTTCTGTTCTTCCCGTCCGGCATGGATAACCGGCAGCTGTTTATGTTGCCCTGTCACTTTTTTTCTCCACTCAATCATGTAGTCAATAGTTTTTTGAAAAATTTTACTGGTGTCCATGATGGCTACGATCACGCGGCGCAATGATTTTTATATCTTTTATGCTGCTTCGCGATTTGACGATGATATCGCTGACTGCCAGGATAATCCCGGCACCCAGCAAACTGAAACCAAGCACCCTGCTGTTGCCGAAAAAAATTCCCGCTACAATGAAAGCTGATGCGAGCCCGGCCAATGGCGAGAGCGTTTTGACTTTTTTATAACGGCTGCCCAGTAGGAACATCCCGGCCATGAGCAATAAAACCAACAGCGAGAAGATGATGTATATATTCGCTACAGTCATGATATTTCCATGATTCAAATTATACAAAACAAACCTTTTTTTTAATAGCCCTGCGGGCATGGCGGATTAGGGAAATCCGTAGGCCGCCGGCCAATATGCTTTTTAGCGACCCCAAGGCAATAAAAAAGTCTTTCTGAATCTTGTCGGGTTCATATCCCGGGCTTGCGACGGCTGCCCGTGGTGACAAAATTCCGGAATTGTCGTAGAATGATTCGGGAGAATGACCATGTTCCGTATCCGAAAAATATACGATCTGCACACGCCCGGAAATCGGAAAGCGCTCGACCAGGCGCTGGCTATCCTGCGCAGCCATTTTACAGCCGTGAAACCGGAAAAAGTTAACGAAATAACCGCCCGGATAGAAAACCCCATCAAATACAAGTTTCAAGCAGTGCTCTTTGTGGCCGAAGACGAAAAAAACAAGGTGAAGGGGTTTGCCATAATGCTGGCCGCCGCGGATCTTAAATTCGCCTTCCTGGATTTCATTGCTACCCGCAAAGGCATTCTGGCCAGCGGCATCGGCAGTGCCATTTACCAGCGCATCCGCGAGGAGGCCGAAGCAATGGGGGCCGTCGGCCTTTTTTTCGAATGTCTTCCGGATGATGAAATTCTTTGCCGCATGCCCCGTTTGATCAAGGAGAACAAGGCCCGGTTGAAATTCTATGAAAAATTCGGCGCCCGACCCATTCAGGGCACCAAATACGAAACACCGGTCAAGGAGGGTGATCTTTGTCCGCCCTATCTCGTTTTCGATGATCTGGGCCGCGGCGCACCCCTGGCCCGCGATATGGCGCAAATGATCGTGAAAGCCATTCTGGAGCGCCTATATGGCAATTACTGCCCTCCCGACTACGTTCAGATGGTGGTGGATTCGATCGTCGACGATCCGGTCCGTATCCGGCCGCCGCGTTATTCAAAGAAAAACCCTTCCAGCCTTGAAACGACACTGCGCATAAAAAACCGCCGCATCATGCTGATTGTCAGCGAAGGCCATCAAATCCATCACATCCGGGAACGCGGCTACGTGGAGTCTCCCGTGCGCATCAATTCCATTCTGGCGGAGATCAATAAAACGGACTTTTTTGTCCGCGTTCCGACTGAGCCATATCCGGAGAAATTTATCCGCGATGTTCATAGCAGTAATCTTGTGGGTTTCATAAAAAAGGTCAGCAAAGAAATTGATCCCGGAACTTCCTTGTACCCCTATGTGTTTCCCATCCGTCACCCCGACCGTCCCCCTAAAGAGTTCTGGGTAACGGCGGGTTACTATTGCATCGACACCTTCACTCCGTTGAGCCGCTATACTTATCAGGCGGCCCGCCGGGCTGTGGACTGTGCACTGACGGGAGTCGACTTGCTGCTGCAAGGCCAACCATTGGCCTATGCTCTGGTGCGGCCCCCTGGCCATCATGCTGAAAGCCGGGTTTTTGGTGGTTTTTGCTATTTCAACTCTGCCGCCGTGGCGGCCCAATACTTATCCAGATTCAGCCGGGTGGCCATTCTGGACCTGGATTATCATCACGGCAACGGCACTCAGGAGATTTTCTACCGGCGCAAGGACGTCCTGACCGTTTCGATTCACGGTAACCCTTCCTTTGCTTATCCATACTTCAGCGGTTTTCGCAAGGAAAGGGGGATGGGAAGCGGAATGGGATACAACTTAAACATCCCGTTGCCGGAAAACCTGAGTGGAGTTGAATATCACATGGCGCTAAAAAAAGCCCTGAATCGTGTGGCCGATTTCCGGCCTGAATTCCTCGTGATCCCCTTCGGAGCGGATACGGCCAATGGCGATCCGACCGGCACCTGGAGCCTGAAGGCAGCCGACTTCCATGCCAATGGCATTATGATCGGCGCCATGCGTCTGCCCAAGCTGGTGATCCAGGAAGGCGGCTACCGTACCCGGCAATTGGGTGTCAACGTGCTGGCTTTCCTGGAGGGCTTGCTTAAAGGCCGTAACGGGATTTAAATTGGCCGGAACCGGTCATGCCCCATTCTATTTTGCTTTTTTCTTAAAAAATAGTAGGCGACCGTGTACTTCAGTCAAGCGATTCAGGCTTAATCGTTCAATTTTATTTCGGCTTGAAAAGACTTTTTTTCAACAAGCCGTCTCGCTCATCCGGTAGATAAAAAAAAGAGGCGCGGTCCGGATCCAGTATCCGCCGCGCCTCCAGAAAGAAGGTAGATGATAGGTAGCTTAAGGGAGATATTGGGCTTTGAGTTTTTCGGCCAGATGCTTGCCCGCTTCGGTGACAAGGACCAGTTTTTTGTCCTTGATTTGGACAATCATTTTTTCATCGTGAAGCTTGTTCAGTATTTTGAAACTATAGCCGTTCCAGGTGCAGAAGACCTTTTCGCCCGGATTATTGCGTGAGTCCTCTTCCCATCCTGTCAGGTAAAGCAGCAGTAGATTGAGTTCCTTGAGTTTTTCTTCCATGATTTTCTCCTTTTGGAGGGGGGGCTTGCGCCCCCCCGCTTTTTTAAATGGTGATCAGCGGCTGCAGCTTGGCAAATATCTTTTCGCCGATGCCTTTAACCTTCATCAGGTCCTGGGGGCGTTTGAAATTGCCGTTGCTTTTCCTGAACTCCAGGATCCGCAGCGCCATCTTGGGCCCGACCTGCGGCAGTTTTTCCAATTGGCCGGCATTAGCGGTGTTGATGTTGACCCGCTTGTCGCCAGCTGTGGGCGCCTGATTTTCAGCCGCATTGAGCGACACGGTGGAAACTGCGACCATCACCAGGATGACCAGCAGGGTGAAAAGTTTTTTTGTTTTTGTCATGTTGACCTCCTGCTCCGGGGTAATCAGCTTTGCTGCCAAGTGGAAAAGGCCGGCCGGGAAACAATGCAAGTAGCCCATATCAAAAGATAAAACAATCTGTCGTCATTTCATCGCCCTGAGCGGCACGTAAATGAATCTTTACATTTTTTCCGCCTTTGTAAATAAAAGTTTACTTTGCTCGGGATGGAAGAAAGCTGGAAAACTTGATTGGACGCTGTTTTCAATTCATTGCCCCACTTGGCAGAGAATATGAAACACATGGATCGGACCAGGAGGGAAAAATGAATAAAGGTTTTACATTGATTGAAACGTTGGTGGCGCTGACGTTGCTGATGCTGGCCGTTCTATTCAGTGCCCGGGTCATGAGTTATGCCCTGCAGCAGTCGCGCCAGTCAGGCTTGCGTTTCCGCCTGATGGAGACCAGTGATTATTACAAGCATTACTTGTCTTCCCGGCCTTTCCCCGCGCTTGAACTTGCAGAGGGCGCTCACCGGCAGGATGGTCGGGAGTTTCTCGTCAGCTGGCAGGTCGAGGCGGTTGCGGCCGGATTGAAGCGGATCAAGCTGTTGGCGGCCGCCGCCCATGCTTCGGTGCGCACTGTTTTTTACAAATCGAACTTCATCCAGGAGGTGAAAAATGATTAAGGGTTTTGGAATTTTAGAAATGCTGATTTCCCTGTCTTTAGGCCTGGGGATGTTAACGGTGATCATCGCCCACGCATCGGAAAATGGACGGCTGGCAAGAAAAATCACCAGCAACCAGGAAAGACTGGAAGCGATATTTCACACCGTGGATACCATAAAATCCGACCTGAACAAGTGCGGCATGCGTTTGCAGGAAGCCGGAAAATCATTCGCAATGCCCTGGTTCGAAAGCTCTCCGGGCGGGTTTAAGGTGACCTACGGATTGGCCGATGAAGCACTTCTGGAAAATGCACTGCAGGGTCAGCAGACTTTGAAAATCGACAACAATGATTTTTTTAACAAAGATAAAATTGTCTTGATATACGATCGGCCAGGGCAGGTTTGGGAATTCAATGAAATCAGTGATTTTTATGGAGGTGTCGTCGCTTTAAAAAATCCGCTGCAGCATGATTTTCCAAGAAACAGCCCGGTGCTGGCATTGAAAAAAGTGGAATACAAGTTCTATCCCGCCCAGCGCGTTTTGAAGAGGAAGAACGACAAGGGGAATTTCCAACCCCTGTTAGAGGAGGTCACTGATTTTTACGTGACTTTCTTCCCAGATGCCAACTCGGTTTTATACCGCATTGAAGTCAATAAAAAAGAGCAGATCCGCGGCTATATCTTTCTGCTCAACCTGGTGCAGCCATGAAGCGCCGGGGCAACATCGTCATCGCGGTTCTTTTCATGCTGCTGCTTTCTTTTTCCGGGCTGGCCCTGCTGACGCATTCGCTGCTGCACAGTAAAATAATTGCCGCCAGGCGAGGCAAATGGCAGATTGGCACCATGCTGGAACAATCCATTTTATTGCAGCTGCATCGGTATCGGCTGCAATTGAACGACAGCGACGTGAATCACTACGCCGTTCCGGAAACCGATTTTTTCAACAGCCTCAACTTTCCCGACCTGAGTGAAAATGGTGTGCAGGTAAAAAACCATTTCAGCCGGCAAAAGCTGACTGCGGGCGGTAGTTTCAGTAAGGTCAGGGTCTTTAACTTTCTGACCGCCGCCAGCGACAAGAGCCGCCTGGCCTATGGTGGACAAGCTTCGGTCGAATTGCTTGCCGGGGATATCCCCCTCAGTGAGTTTTCCCTGCTGGTGCACAAGGATATCCGTGAAACGCAAGCCGCTTACCTTGCCGCAAAAGGGGTGGAATGGTCGGGACAGTTAATCAACCTGCCGGGAAAACCGGCCGTTTCCGGAGAATGCCGCAGTCTGCTGGCTGCCGCCTTGAAACTGTCCGCTCCAATTCCGGATTGGCGGCAGATCAGGGAAAAATTCAACCTGGAATCTTCCGCCGCGGCCATTCCAAGCGGAATTTATTTGAGCCTGTCTGATGGATTGGTTGAAACGATTTTTGTCGAGGGTGACCTGCAGCTGCTTGAATTTCGGGCTGAAGCAGGCCTGCAGTTTATTGTTTTCGGTCAGGATGCACGCTTGTCTGAACTCTGCTACCGGCCGGGTCTGGAATCTGTGCTGTGGGGTGGCCATGAAGCGGTGAACGGCTGCCGGTTTGCCGAGAAAATATTTGTCCATGGCAATATATGGGCGATCGTCCAGTCAGGGAACGCCGCCTTTGCGGACGACTCGTGCATCCAGGTACTGGCCTCCGGGCAAATGAGGGTCAATACGGGGCTGGTTGGAGAAAACCTGGGTTTGCAAAAAACCAAATTTGCCCACCTGCTGCTGATGACCAGCAACAGAGATTTTATCAGCAATGATGAGCTCAACGCCGATATCGTTCTGGCTCCGGGATCCGGCAGTACGATCGAGGCCCAGCTGCTGGCCGCGGGAAAAGTCGTTCACGGTGACGGCTTGGTGAAGATTTGCGGCAGCCTGATTGCTGGAGATATCCAGAATTCGGGTTGCCTGCAAATCCAGGCCCTGGCCGGTCAATTCGATTTTCCGGCGCAGCTGGGTTTTAAAAATTTCAAATGCCTGAAAAATTTCCGGGTCCATTTCATCACGGAGGGCGGCGATGAATAAAAAGGGATTGACGGTGGTTGAATTGCTGGTAACGGTCGCTTTGTTCGCCCTGTTGATCACAACGGTGGTCCCAAGCATGCAGTCATTTTTTACCCGGCTGGAGATCCATAACGGCTTGCGCACGGTGAGCGCCGCGCTGAGCACGGCCCGCTACCAGGCTATCCGGGAAAACCAGCCGGTGCGCGTCGACGTCGTTCCCGGCTGCCTCAGCCTCAGCGTGGACAACGGCGAGGGCTGGCAGGTGACGCGCCGCTTCGAACTCAGCGGCAAGCTTTCGGTTCGCGCCAACAGCCGGCCGGTATTCTCGCCGCTGGGCAACGCCTCGCCCCTGTGCACCATCACCCTGGAAATGCAAAAAAGGGTGTACCGCATCGTGTTGTCGATGTACGGCCGCATCAAGGTCTACGGCAACCATTGAAGCTTTGGGCGTAAAACAGTCGCCTGGTTATTTCACTTTCGGCAGAATATTTTTCAGGATGTCCTTGTGCACGGTATAGGTCAGCATCTTGAGCTTGATGTAGTCGCCGCGAAAAAAGTAATAGCCTTCGTGCTTGCCCCAGCGCGCCGAGCGTCCCGAATCCTTGATCAAAAACCAGTCATGGCCCCGATAGCGGGCATAGCCGACCAGGTGGATGCCGTGATCATCATCGGTGGTTTTATTGTCAATGCGGTATTCACGGGCGTCCTGATTGATATGGGACTGGGGAATGTCAAAGGAGGGGATGAAGCAGACGTCCTGGGAACCCAGCTTGCCCGGCTCGGAGACATCGCCGCCGATGCCCACGCTGTAGCCGGATTTGATGGCCTTGACGACCAGGCCGTACCACTCGCCCAACGGCAGGTTGAGATAGTCCTTGCTGTGCCACCAGTTGTCCGGAACCGTGAATTCCTGGAAGGTATAAAAGGGATAACGGCTGGTAGACATCACGTCCACGTAGTCGTCCATGTTAAGCGGGGTTTCGTTATGCAGGAATTCCAGCGGCGTCATTTCCTTGCCGTTATAAACGAATCTTTGCTGGGGAGTGCCCAGGTGTTTGTTTAAAATCACGGTGACATGGTTGAGCACGTCCTGTTCGTCCCAGAGGCTGTTGGCTTTGACAAAACCCAGATAAACCCTGATCTCATCGATCAGTCGGGCATGGTCATGCTTCTGTCCGGCTGCATTTATTGCCGGGAAAACGGTTGCGGGGACGATGCCATGGCTTTTCCAGATACGATTGATCGCGTTGCTTTCGCCTCCCTCGGCGACCAGCGATTCGCCGCGCTCGTGGACGAAGCGCCGGACTTTTTCCAGGTATTCGAAATAGACTGTCCACATCTCGGCAAGCTTGATCTTTTTGCCGCTCAGGCGGAATATTTCCGATTCATAGTACGAGGTGGCGGCGAAGCTCCAGCAGGTATTGGTGTAGTACTGGGCAACGGGAGGAAAATGAAAACAGGATTTGAAAGCAGCCGGGGATTGAGGCGGGAAAACTCCACTCAAGTCGGAATGCAAACTTCGTTCCAGATTTTCCAACGCTTCCTTCTTGGTTTTCTGTCTTTTTTTTATGGCTTGCGTTGCTTCATCAGCCAGCTTCTGTTCTTTTTCCCGGTCCTCTTCCATGGCCTTTAAAACCGGGTCCGTATATTTTTTTTCGTATTTAACCTTGTTCTTTTGGTCATTTGCCGCCCGGAGTCCGGCAAAATTCCCCACACTCAAACAAATTAACAGGACGATGATTTTTTTCATAATGGCTCCTTTTATTTTTATTAGAATTCCGCGCTCTTGGGGGTACGCGGGAAGGGGATGACATCGCGGATGTTTTCCATGCCGCTCAGGTACATGACCGCCCTTTCAAAACCAAGTCCGAAACCGGCATGGGGGGCGCCGCCGAATTTGCGCAGGTTCAGGTACCACTGATAGTCGGATTCCTTGAGCCCCATTTCCGCGATTCGGCTTCTAAGCACATCGTGTCTTTCCTCACGCTGGCTGCCGCCGATGATTTCACCCACTTCGGGAACCAGCAGGTCCATGGCGGCCACGGTGCGTTTGTCGTCGTTCAGGCGCATGTAGAAAGCTTTGATCGCCTTGGGATAATCGGTCACGAATACCGGTTTTTTGAATACATGCTCGGTCAGATAGCGTTCATGCTCGGTTTGCAGATCGTTGCCCCACATGACCGGGAAATTAAAAGACGTTCCCGATTTTTCCAGAATTTCGACGGCTTGGCTGTAACTGATGTGTTCGAACTCGGAATCGAGAACCAGCTGCAGCCGCTGCAACAGACGGGTGTCGATGAAACGGTTGAAAAACTCCATCTCCTGCGGCGCCTGCTCCAGGACGAAACGGATGACGTATTTCATCATGTCTTCGGCCAGGCGCATGTTGTCGTTAAGATCGGCAAAGGCGATCTCGGGTTCAATCATCCAGAATTCCGACGCGTGGCGCTGGGTGTTGGAGTTTTCGGCGCGAAAAGTCGGGCCGAAGGTGTACACCCGGTTGAAAGCCAGGCAAAAGCCCTCGACGTTGAGCTGGCCGCTGACGGTCAGGTTGGTCTCCTTTCCGAAAAAATCCTGGTTGAAATCGATCTTTTTTTGTTCGTTCAATGGAGGGTTCTGCAGGTCCAGGGTGGTCACACGGAACATTTGCCCGGCACCCTCGCAATCACTTCCGGTAATGATCGGTGTGTGCACATAGACAAAGCCCTTTTCATGGAAAAACTTGTGGATGGCATATGCCAGCAGGCTGCGTACCCGGAACACGGCCATGAAGGTGTTGGTACGCGGGCGCAAATGGGGAATGGTGCGCAGGTATTCGAATGAATGGCGCTTTTTCTGCAGCGGGTATTCCAAGCTGGAAAGACCGATGGCTTCGATGGCTTGTGCTTTCAGTTCGAATGGTTGACCGGCCGCCGGCGAAGCCAGCAATTTTCCTGCAACTTTCAGGGCTGAACCGAGCGGGAACTTGGTCGCTTCGCTGAAATTAGCCAGTGTTTCGTCATATACGACCTGCAGGTTTTTGAAGCATGAGCCGTCATTCAGTTCGATAAAGGCAAAATTTTTCGATAGGCGCTGGGTGCGTATCCAGCCGCGGACTTCCAGCTCGGTTTCCAGCAGCGATGCCGGGTTGGCGAAAATTTCCTTGATCGTGATCCAACTCATGTCCTCACCTCGATGAAGACCCATTGTAGCGCAAAAAAGCCAGGCGGGCAAATTCCAGCCAGGCGGGCTCCATGCCCGCATGTTGACAATGCGAAAATATTAGATCAAAATGGTTGGGTGGCAAAATCAAGGATTGACCTGCATGCAGGGAGGAAACAGGATGAAAAAAAAGATTGAAAATGTCAAGTTTTTTTTGGATCGCGGCGTGTTGGCGGCGTGGGTGTTGCTGGCGCTGTTTTTTTCTCTGCCGGCCCAGCAGGGTTTCAACCAGAATGAAAAAGAGTCAATTAGAAATTACAAACGCGCCCGGGAGCACTTTCTCAAGGGCGGAGACTACTTGAACAAAGGAAAATTCGAGAAAGCCCGGAATGAGGCCGATATTGCTTTGCAGGTATTCCCGGGGTACGCCGATGCCTATTTACTGGTGGCTGAGCTTGATTACCGGCAAGGACAACTGGAGCCGGCCCTGCAAGCGATTGAAACCGCCAAAGCGAATTTTAAAAAATTCAGCAGGTTCTACGAGTACTCTTACCTGGAGTATCTCAAGCTTTTGCGGGAAGAAAGAGATTATGTGGACAAGCACATCAATGACCTGACCAGGCAGCTGATAAACCCCATGGAAGACGAAGCAAGACAGAAGCTGGAGGATGTGATCAACAGGGATAAGCAAACCCGCGACACGCTGGATACCCGTTTGCGCAATCCGATCCCCGAGGTCCTGGATATCCCGGCCGAATATCATTACACGCACGGCAATATTCTCTTTAAAATGAAGCGTTTGAATGAGGCTCAGGGGTTGTACCAGGCCGCGATCCAAGCCGATCCCAAGCATGCCAACGCCTACAACAACCTGATCAATATTTTTTATATCCAGGGCAACATGGCCCAGGCTCTGGAATATCTCAAGCAGGCCGAGTCCAGGGGCGTCCGCGTGACCGAGGGGCTGAAAAAAGCGGTCCTGGAAAAACAACCATAACAGTAATTCCCACCGCTTAAAAAAATGAAGATTGTTATTTTCTATTATACGGGAACGGGCAATTCGTTATGGTCGGCACGGCTGCTGGCTGAAAAACTGGATGGCGCCGCGCTGCGGCCGCTGAAGGCCGCGGACCCTTTTTCAGCCGCGGATGCCGATGCCGTGGGTTTTGTCTTCCCTGTGCACATGTGGGGCATACCGGGTCCGGTACTGGAATTCCTGGAAAAGCTGACGCTCAAACCCGAGGTGTATTATTTTGCACTGGCGGTTAACGCCGGCCAGGTTTCACGCACGTTGATTCAGCTGCGCGGGCTTCTGTCCAGGCGAGGAGTGAAACTTGCCGCCGGTTTCAGCATTGTCATGCCCAGCAATTACATCCCCTGGGGGGGGCCGGGGACTGAAAAACGACGCCACAATTTGTTCCGGATTGGGTGCGAAAAGATTAATGAGGCTGCAGCCTTCATTGCCGGGCAAAAATCGGGAATGATCGAAAGGGGACCGGCCTGGCAGCGTATTCTGTTCACGGCCATCTATAAGATGACTTTCAAGCAGGTCAAGACCATGGATAAGGGCTTCTGGTGCGATGACAAGTGCAATGCCTGCGGCATCTGCGTCAAGGTCTGTCCGGCAAAAAATATCATCCTGGAGGCGGGCAAGCCCCTTTGGCAGCATCGCTGCGAACAGTGCCTGGCCTGCATCCAATGGTGCCCGCAGGAATCAATCCAATACGGGAAAAAGACGCCGGCTTATGAACGCTACCACCATCCCGAAGTGCAATTGAATGACATGATCGCCTGAACCATCACCCAAAGCGGCGCCTTGAAAACAGGTGGATTTAGACAAGCAGTTTGCCCCTGATTTCATTCAGACCGTTTATTTGCAAATGGGTCATTTCCTGTTCCATTTCAGCCAGGATACGCACGGCGGCGGCCGGTTCGGTGAAGTTGACGGTGCCGATTTGAACGGCTGAAGCGCCGACCAGGATATATTCCAGGACATCTTTTCCCGAAGTGATTCCGCCCATGCCGATGACCGGGATCTGGACTTGGCGGCAGACTTCCCAGACCAGTTTCAAGGCCAAAGGCTTGATGGCCGGTCCGGACAATCCGGCCAGGGTGTTGGCAAACAGCGGCCGGCGCTTTTCCAGGTTGACGGCCAGTCCCAGGAAGGTGTTGACCAGCGACAGGGCGTCGGCGCCGGCTTCCTGGGCCGCGCGTGCAACAGCGGCAATATCGGCAGCATTGGGAGAAAGCTTGACGATCAATGGTTTGTGGACATGCTCCTTGACGCGTTTGACCAGGCGGTAGGTGTGCTGGTCGTCCTGGGCAGGGCAGGCGCCACCTTGCTTGACATTGGGACAGGAGATGTTCAATTCCAGCATAGTGACTTCGGGCATGGCGGCGAAGATTTCGGCCACTTCCACGAACTCCTGGTCGTTCTGGCCGCAGACATTGACGATGATCGGTGTACTGGTTTTGGCGCTCAGGCGGCGGATGATTTCCTGCAGTTTGTCGGCGCCCGGACCGGCCAGGCCGATGGAATTGAGCAAACCGGCCGGGGTTTCGCAGAGGCGCGGCGGCGGGTTGCCTGGGCGGGTATTTTTATATATGCCCTTCAAAACCAGGGCGCCCAGGATATCCAAATCAAAAAACGGAGCGAATTCCTCTCCGTAGCCGAAAGTGCCCGAGGCAGGAATGAGCGGGTTTTTCAGTGTGCAGAAGCCCAGGTCAACACTCAACTCGGCCATGCTATGTCCTGCATGGGGAACACCGGCCCCTCATCGCATACTTTTCGGTAACGGCCGTCGGCGGCGGTGACCACACAGCTGTGGCAAACTCCGAAACCGCAGCCCATGATGGCTTCCAGCGAAACATAATTTTCCATATTCCTTGACTTGAGTATTCCGGCCAACGCGGCCAGCATGGCTTCCGGTCCGCAGGCCATGGTTATGTGAGGACGTTGGGCGTTGATTATTTTTTCCAGGCCGGAAGTGAGCAGCCCTTTTTCTCCGCAACTACCGTCCTCGCTGAAAATATAATTTTTATGCAGCGGTATAGCGCTGATTTCTTCAAGCAAGTTCAGGTCAGTAGCGCTGCGTCCTCCGTATAAAAGGATCAGCGGCTGCTTTTCAGCATACGTTTTGGCATAACTGAACAGGGGCACGATGCCGCGGCCGCCGGCGATGAGCAGTATCTTCTTACCAGGCAGCGCCGGGAATGAGTTGCCCAACGGGCCGAGAATATCCAGGCGGTCGCCAGACTGTCTGGCCTTCAGCAGCTCCGTGCCGCGGCCATTGACCTGGAAGTATAGCCAAATATATGGCGGCTGGCTCTGCAGGATACCGAACGGCCGGCGCAGCAGCGGATCGAATGACGGCGAGACGCGGATCATGACGAAGTTGCCCGGTTGCGCCTCGTGAGAAATTTTCGGAGCGAGGATTTTCAACAGGTAATAATCTTTCCCCAAACAGCGGGTTTCCCAGATCAGTCCGCTTTCATCCTGCATGGCTGCATTATGCCATGCTTCATCCATGCTGTAAACAAATTTTTAATTGATAAAAAAATACTTCTGCAGAGTTTTTTTAAAGGCTATCGGGCGTCCGCCATGCCTGCTTCGCTGGCACTCAGGAGAGTTTGCGCTTCATTGGCGCTGGGCGTATTGGGGAATTCACTGAGGATTCTTTTCAGACTGGCGATGGCTTCTTCCTGGCGTTGGCTTTTGGTTTGAATTTTGGCCAGCATCAGGATAATCAACTCCTTGCTCATTTCAGTTTTCTTGTCTTCGAGCATCCCTTTGAGCAGATCGATGGCTTCCTGGCTTTTGCCGCTGTCAGCCAGCACCTGGGCTTCAAGCGTTTTCTTCTGGTCATTGATGATGGCGATGCGGCTGCCGGGGAATTGGCGCAGGGCTTTTTCGGCATTGGCCAGATCGCCTTTTTCATAATACAGGGCGGCAATAAAAAGACTGCCGGCGCTGGAAATGCCTTTTTTCAGTTTCAATTCCTGCAGTTTGCCGATCTTTTGATCGATGCTCATGGTCGCGTCGGTGCGGATGTTGAAGGCGCTGGCGTATGTTTTGTTTTCACTGGCCGCACTGAGACCGGCAAGAAAAAATATGGCCAATATGATGATGACCAGCAGCAGCACGATTCCCGCCAACGTGATGATCAGGCGCCGGTTATTTTTAAAAAACGCAAGAGTTTTTTCGAAAAAATGGACGAACGGGTCGGCCTTCAAGTGTTCTTTTTCTTTTTTTTTCATTTTGACCTCATTGTTATTGCGCCTGAGATGACTCGAACATCCAACCCTTGGATTAGGAATCCAATGCTCTATCCTTTGAGCTACAGGCGCAAGAATAAAGCAATATCATTTTTCGCGATATATGTCAATTGACCTTTATAGGTGATCGTGCTAAATTATCAAGGACAGGGCTGCCGTTTTCCCGGCGGCGAGGATTTGGAGAATGAAAAATAAAAATATTAAAGGCGTGCGCCTGATCGTGACCGCCATGGTCCTGTTTTTTATCGCTTTCGTGATCATCCGCATTTATTTTGAGGAGAGCAAGAATTTTTCTCCACAGTTTTTTAAAAGCAACACCCTGATTTTCGGATTGTGGATCATTATCATCCTTTTCGGCCTGACTTTTCTTTTCATCCTGGCCCGAAATATTTTAAAAATGTACTATGAAAAAAACCAGGGCGGCGCCGTGCACAGTTTTAAGAATCGCCTGGTCTTTTTTTTCATCGCTTTTTCCATCGTTCCAACCCTGCTGCTGTTTTTTTTCGCCACCGACGTCATTTCGCAAAGCATTGAACAATGGTTTAAAACGCCGGTCGAGAACATCATGGAAAATGTCGATGAAGTCAAAACCAACTACTATAGTAAAATAACCGAAGACCTCGAGCATTTTTCCGGAATCATTGCCGTCATGATTCAGCAGAAGCGGATGTATACCGATGACAATAAGATTTTCCTGCAGAACAAGCTTAAAGAGAAAATGCTGGAATACAAGCTGGACGTGGTCAATATTTACAGGAACCGAAACGAAATTTTCGCCATTTTTAATCCGCGCATTCCCATGCAGGAATATAAAAATCTGCCCCTGAATGTCGTTTACAGCGGCCTGGGCGGGGCGGGATTCACCAAGATTGACACCCTGAAAAATGGCGAGTTGATCCGCAATGGGGTCGCTTTTGATATCGAGCAGGGTGATAAAATGCTGATCATCACCGGTAAGTATTTTCCTGAAAGCTACACTCGCAGTCTCGGCATCCTGGAGGCGATGGTCAACAAGCACAGTCAGATGAGGGTTTT
The DNA here is from genome assembly GCA_016934745.1 of Candidatus Aminicenantota bacterium. Taxonomy (GTDB): domain Bacteria; phylum Acidobacteriota; class Aminicenantia; order UBA2199; family UBA2199; genus UBA2199. The sequence continues at coordinate 98,488 of JAFGSF010000036.1, forward strand.
GCGTGATCCGGTAAAAAACACCTATATGCTGCTGTTTTTATTCATTACCATCCTGATTATTTTTTCCGCCTCCTGGCTTGGTTTTTATCTAGCCAAGGGCATTACGGTTCCGATCGAGAAGCTGATATCGGCGACCGCCGAGATCGCCAAGGGAAATCTGGATGTGCGTATTGACTATGCGGCCAAGGATGAATTCAATACGCTGATCAATGAATTCAACCGCATGGCTTTTGATTTGAAAGAAAACCGGGACAAACTGAACCGGCGCACCATCGAATTGCGTCACCGGCGCAGCATCATTGAAACTATCATGAAGAACATCACCTCCGGGGTCATGGCTTTGAATTCAAAAGGTGAAATCATTGCCCTGAACCCCGAAGCGGCCCGCATGCTGTCGCTGGAAGTGGAGGCCGTTTTCAGGAAGAATTTCACCCAGGTGATTTCTGAAACCGTTTACAAGGACATTCATCAACTGATCAGCAAGGCCTTCGAGACGCGCTTCAAGCTGATCGAAAAAGAAATTGACATCAAACTCCAGGGACGGATCATCAACCTGGCTGTGAAAATCACCCAATTGCGCAACCCGATTAATAATCGTTTTTCGGGCTTGCTGGTTGTGTTTACCGACTTGACCGAATTAATCAAGGCCCAACGCATGTTGGTCTGGCGTGAAGTGGCCAAGCGCATCGCCCACGAAATCAAAAATCCGTTGACCCCCATCCAAATTTCATCGCAAAGGATCTTGCGCAGCATGGACCAGTCGCCTGAAAAATTCCGTTCCATCGTCGAGGACAGCTTGCATATTATTTCCCAGGAATTCGATTCAATCAAGAGATTGGCTGAGGAATTCGCCAATTTCGCCCGCTTGCCCGAAATTAAATTCACCCAGGGCGATATTAATGAAATTCTGGAAAAAATGCTTGCTGTCTATACGTCGATTTATCAGAATGTCCAGTTCAAGGTCAAGCTGGATGTGGAATTGCCAACCTTGGTCAAGCTCGATGTCGAACAAATCAAGCGGGTCTTTGTCAACATCCTGGATAATGCTCTGGAGATCAGCGGCAAGGAGGGTGACATAGAAATTTCCACCCGCTATAACAGCGAAAGCAAGTTCATTACCGTCGAGATCGCCGATAACGGACCCGGCATCAGCGATGAAGACAAGCAGAAAGTTTTCCTGCCGTACTTTTCCAAAAAAAGTTCCGGGACCGGCCTGGGATTGGCCATTGCCCATAATATCCTGGAAGAGCACAACGGCTTGATCTCGGTGGTGGACAACCAGCCCCGCGGCGCCCGCTTCATTATCGAACTCCCGGCCTGAAATATGCCTGGGTGCTTGCCTTCTTTGCCATGACCGCCGGCGCGGTAGTAAAAAAAGGAGGACGACCATGGCCGATAACTTAATGCCGATTAAAGAGGTAGCTGCCAAGTTTGGAATTGCTGAAGAAGAACTCTATTACTATGGTCCCTTTAAGGCCAAGATCGAACCATCGCTGGCCCGGCGCGTGGTTCAGTGCGACCGTTGCGGTCGCCAGGTGCTGGTCACCGCCACCACGCCCACACCGGCCGGTGAGGGCAAGACGACCACCGCCATCGGGTTGTCCATGGCCCTGAACCGGCTGGGGATCAAGTCCATTGTCACCCTGCGCGAACCTTCGCTGGGGCCCGTGTTTGGTCTGAAGGGCGGCGCCACCGGCGGCGGCAGGTCGCAGGTTCTGCCCGCCGATGAGATCGACCTCCATTTCACCGGTGACATTCACGCCGTGAGCACAGCCAACAACCTGTTGGCGGCCATGATCGACAATCATATCCAGCAGGGCAACCACCTGGCGATTGATACGCGGCGCATTGCCTGGCGCCGCGTGATCGACATGAACGACCGCGCCCTGCGCGAGATCGTCATCGGCCTGGGCGGCCGGCAGAACGGTTTCGCCCGCGAGGACGCTTTCAACATTTCGGTGGCTTCGGAAATCATGGCCGTATTGTGCTTGGCGGAGAATTTTCAGGACCTGAAAGACCGTCTGGCCAGAATGGTGATCGGCTTCACTTCCAAAAGCAAGCCCATCACTGCGGCAGATCTGAAGGCGGTGGGCTCCATGGCCCTGCTGCTCAAGGACGCCATCAAGCCCAACCTGGTGCAGACCTCGGAGGGCACGCTGGCCATTATTCATGGCGGCCCGTTTGCCAACATCGCCCACGGTACCAACTCCATCCAGGCCATACGCCTGGCGCAGGCTCTTTCCCAGGTTACGGTCACCGAAGCCGGTTTTGCCTCGGAATTGGGGGGTGAAAAATTTCTGGATTTTGTCAGCCAAACGGGAAAGTTTAATGTCGATGCGGTGGTGCTGGTTACCACCTTGCGGGCTTTGAAATATCATGGGGGAGCCGGCAAGGACAATCTTGCTGAAAAGAACCTGGAGGCCCTAGTCAAGGGGTTTGATAACCTGGACAAGCACATCGAGAACATGCAGGCGTTCGGCGTGCCCCTGGTCGTGGCCATCAATTTTTTTCCGGATAACGACGCCGAAGAATTGGACCTGACCCTGAAGCATGCCTCCTCCAGGAAAGCAAAGGCCTTCATCTGCGATCCGTTCAATCAGGGCGGCGAAGGCTGCCTGGAGCTGGCCCGCGCCGTAGAGCAAGCAACCCGTTCCGGAACCAGGGTCAAGCCCATCTACGACTCGGAGTGGAGTATTGCGAAAAAGATCGAAACCATCGCCACGCGCATGTACGGCGCCGCGCGCATCAATTACACCCGCCAGGCGCGCAAGGATATCGATCTGCTCAGCAAACTGGGCTACGACAAGCTGCACGTGATCATCGCCAAGACCCCCAACTCGCTCTCCGATGATCCCAAGGCGTTGGGGCGGCCGCGCGATTTTGACGTGGACGTCGACCGTCTCTTCCTCTCCGCCGGCGCCGGTTTCGTGGTCGCGGTCTGCGGCGAGATCATGCTCATGCCCGGCCTGCCCAAGATACCCGCCGCCGAGACCATCGACATCGATGCCGCGGGCAACATCTCCGGCCTGTTCTGAACCCGGACCATGAAAAAATTCGCGTACAGGATCGCCGGCTTCGAGGAAAGTATCGTAATCACCCCCTCCTGGAGAAAGGGGATGCTCCGCCGGGTATGGCGATGAATTCCGCGCGCAGGGAGCTCGCCGTCAATTATGCGCTGGGACTGATCGTTTCCGCTACCGTCACCGCTTTTTTTTCCAGCCTGTTTATTGGGGCAAGCCGGGGCAATTTTTTATTCGGCTTTTTGACCGGCTTGCAGGTTTATGCTTTTATTTCGCTTTTTTCCGTTTTCATCAAGAAGCGCCTGCGCAGGAAAAACATGTTCCTGATGCTCTTCGTCAACACCCTGGCCCACATCGTGAGCATCGCCGGCGCCATTTTCATGGCCTTGTTGATCCTGAACGGCTTCCGCAGCGGATCCGTGCTGCGCGGTCTGCGCCACCCTCAGGTCCATAAGATCATCCTGATCGGAATGGCCTTCGGCTTCGCCCTGAGCTTCCTGTTCCATGTTGTGGAGATGTTCGACACGCTGCTGGGAAAGAATTTCCTCCTCAAGATCCTTGCCGGCCACTACAACCATCCGTTCGAGCAGGAACGGTTCTTCATGTTCCTGGACCTTGCCGATTCTACGGCGCTGGCCGAGAAACTGGGCCATAAAAAATACCTGTCGTTGCTAAACGATTTTTATCACGATCTCGCCGAGCCGGTTATCGCCACCCTGGGGGAGATCTACAAATACGTCGGCGACGGGGTGATCGTCAGCTGGACAATGAAGCACGGAACGCGCCATGCGGCTCCGCTGCGCTGTTTCTTCATGATCCGCGAGATCGTGGGCCGGAAAAGCGCAACCTACCTGAAACACTATGGCGAGCTGCCCCGTTTTCGGGCGGCCGTACACGGCGGCACGGTGGTGACCGGAGAAATGGGCTATATCCGCAAGGAGATCGCCTTTGTTGGCGACGTGCTGAACACCGCCGCCCGCATGGAAGCTGTCTGCAGGGAATTGAACCGGTCGCTGGTCGTATCTCAAGAAGCGCTGCAAAAAATGAATCCCGGGCCGGAGATCGTCGTCGAACGGCTGCCGGAGGTCGTCCTGAGGGGCAAGCAGCGGCCGCTGGCGATTTCAGCCGTGGAATGGCAAGTCCCATCATGAAACCTGCCGGTGCTGCCTCCGGCCGTATTTTGCATTTTTCGTAAAATGCGCTTATAATGCCGGCATGAAGGCAGCATCAATCGTGCTTGTGCTACTGCTGGGGCTGGGCCTGCCCCTGGCCGCGCAGACGGACCTGGAGAAAGCCACGCAACTGCTGAAGGAAAAGCGCCTTGCCGAGGCCCAGGTCGTGTTGGAGCAGGCCGCTCAGGCAAATCCCGAAAACATCGATGTCATGGAATTGCTCGGCAAGGTGCATCTCGGTTTGCTCGATTTTTCCAAGGCCGAGGCGTATGCCAGCAGGGCCCTGCTGCTCGATCCGAACCGGGCCTCCGCCCACTGCCTGATGGCCATGGCGGCGAGCAACCAGATCCAGCAGGCCAACGTGTTCAAGAAGCTTTCGCTGTCGAAAACCGTCCTTGCGGAGTTCAGCCGGGCACTGGAACTGGATCCGCGCAACCGGGAGGCTCAGGAAGGCCTCTTCCAGGTCTATTGCCAGGCCCCCGCGATTGCCGGCGGTGGGCTGGAAAAGGCCACCGCCCTTGCCGAGAGTTCCCTGAAAACGGATCCCGCCATGGGCCACGTCATGAGGGCCCGCCTTTTCGCTGCCGGCAAGGATCTCGGCAACGCCCAGGCAGAATATCTGCTCGCCGTTGCTGCCGATCCTGGCTTCGCAATCCTTTATAACGAGTTGGGTTACCTCGAATTGGAGATGGGGCAAGTGGATTTGGCCGTGGGTCATTTCCGCAAGCAGGTGGCGCTGGATTCAGACAATGCCAATGCCCACGACAGTCTGGGCGATGGACTGCTGGCCAAGGGACAGATCGATGAGGCCATCGCTGCTTTCCGCCGCTGCCTGGTCTTGGCACCTGACTTCGCCCCCGCCGTTTATCACCTGGGCCTAGCCCTGGAACGCGTGGGCAGGATGGAAGAGGCGATGGCCGAGTACCAGCGGGCCGCGGCCATGCCATCCTCGGCAGGCGAGGTGCAGTTGGCCAAGGAACGACTTGCGGCACTGGGCCGGAAGTGAAGCAAGCAGCGAACGGGTCCAACCTTCGTTGAATGTCCATGGCTCTGTGCCGGCGGGTCGCGCTCGGCCGCTGACAATACGAGAATTCAAACCGGCGCTGTAAATTCATCGCGCGTCATCATTGGCGGTCAGCCCCGTATTTTTTTGGATAACGCATGCAGCATATTGCAATTTGTGACTAGATTAGTTACCATCGCGCTATGGAGAAAAAAAATATTTCTGCCGCGCCCGGGCTGACGAAAGAACTGGTGTTGCAATTGTGGAGCCAAACGTACAATACCGCAGGCAATCCGGACTGGTCGCACATTCTTCCGTATTATGATAAAAATATTCTTTTCAGGGATTCCATCCAGCAAATACACGGCATTGAAGCATTCACGGCAATGACCGAGCGCCTGGCAAAACGCTCAAAAGACCTGAAGATGAAAATCGTCCACGCGGCGATGGAGGAGAATACAATTTTTTTGGAATGGGAAATGACGCTCAGCTTCAAGAAATATCCCAGTTCCATATTGTATGGCTCCAGCCGGCTGACATTGAATGAAGACGGCAGAATCATTGAGCAGAGAGATTATTATGATCTGTGGGGCGATATTTTTGACAATATTCCCCGGTTCGGTAAAGTGTATCGAAAATTTTTAATTAAGAAATTTGGTTAGTCGATAGGTAAAGGGAGGAAAAAGTGACCATGAAAAAAATGACGTATGCGTTGTTGCTGCTGCCAATCGTATGGAGCAGCTCTTTGACCGCTGCCACCGATGTTCGTTTTGGGCTCAAGGCTGGGTACAGTTTGTCCACGCAATATGGCATCGACGTGCCGGATATTCCCTACACGGTCGACTCTAATTACCGCCATGCAGTGGCGGGCGGCCTGATGGTCTATTTTCCGATAACAGATTCTTTTGGCCTGCAGCAGGAAATCCTCTATGTCATGAAGGGCTCCAGGGAAGACATTGTCATGAAGGCCCAGTCTGTCACGACGCACACCGAATACAATTTAAACTATCTGGAGCTGCCCTTTGTTTTGCGCTATAAATTCCTCAAATTGAAAAATTTCAAGATATATGGAAGCAGCGGCTTTGCCCTTTCGATTCTGCTGAATGGAAAATCCGAACTGAACGGTGTCGTTGACATGGGCGGTATTCAAATTCCTTTTGCTGAATCGACAAAACTGGAAGGAGTGGATATCTTCGATTATGGCTTCCTGTATGGTCTTGGGGCGGAGTTTGAGCTTTTCAAGAAAAAATGCTTTTTTGAATACCGTTTTACCATCGGTTGGAACACGTTGATCATGCCGACCTCCGCCGGGCAGGCTCCCGCGCCGTTGCGGAATCAGAATTATGTTTTCGCGCTTGGGGTTTATTTGTAATATGGCAGGCGACTGTCATGGAGGAACATGCGGGCGGCAGCGAATGGAAAATATCAGATGGTGAAGAAAAACCGGAAATTCTTCAAGTATTTCAAGGAATATCAGTGGTCCAACATTTCGGCCATGATCAAAAACAGTCGTCTTGGCCCAAAGATTCATACTGCGGATTTTAACAATAAACTGGTTGTCATCACCGGAGCCACTTCCGGTATCGGCTACCATGCAGCCCGAAAATTTGCCGCTCATAAAGCCAACTTGCTTTGCATCAATCGCAATTTGAACAAATCAGAAGCCCTGCGCCGGGAGATCGAAAATGAGTTCGGAGTCAAATGCGATTTTAAAATTGCCGATCTGAGTGCCGTTGAGGACATCCGCCGGGTGGCGGACGAACTGCTCGAGCTTGCTACGCCGATTGATGTACTGATACATAATGCGGGCGTTTATTTGACAAAACGAGAATTGACCGCTGCCGGGCTTGAGAAAGTTTTTGTGATCCAGTATCTCGCTTCCTTCATTCTTAATTATATTCTCCTGAAAAAGCTAAAAGCGCAGGGAAAAGGCAGGATCATCATGGTCAATTCCGAAGGTCATCGTTTTGCCGCCTGGGGATTGCGCTTGGATGATCTGAATTGGCAAACGCGCCGCTATTCGGGTTTAAAAAGCTATGGTTCCGCCAAATTGGCCCAGCTGCTATCAATGATCGTCTTCAATGAACATTTGCAAAACACGGGAGTGACGATCAATTCAATGCATCCGGGGGCCGTGAAAACGGATACCGGCCAGGAAAACGGACCGGTATACCGGTGGTTTAAAAGAAATTTCATCGACAAGACCTTGAAATCTCCCGAAATATCGGCCGAAGCATTGTATTACCTTGGAGTTTCAAAAGAGGTAGAAGCGATCAGCGGAAAATTCTTTAATTTAACCCGCGAAGAAGTACCCGCTCCGCCGGCCCTGGACCGGGAGGTTGCTTTTGAACTGTGGCAAAAAAGCCTGGCATTGAGTGGTTTGCATGTTCAAAAAACTGCAAACGGCTTTGCGAAATCTGGGAATTGAAAGGGATGAAAAGAATGAGCCGGTCTGAAAAAACCTACGATGCCATCGTGGTTGGCGGCGGCATTGCCGGATTGACTGCCGCAGCGTATGTGGCCCGTGCCGGGAAAAAAGTATTGCTGATCGAAAAAAACAGGGAATTCGGGGGATTGGTCAACTCATTCAGCCGTGACGGATTCCATTTTGACGCTGGTGTCAGGGCGTTGGAGGATGCCGGAATAATTTTCCCGCTGTTGAAAGATTTGAATATTCAACTGGAAGTCGTCAAAAGCCCCGTTTCCATCGGTGTGGAAAACGAAATTATCGCGATTGAAGACCTGACGAGCCTGGTCACATACAGAGCGCTTTTGACAAAATTATTCCCTGAAAGTGAGGGCGAGATCAATGAACTAATACGGATCATTCGCAGAATTATGAAACATATGGATGTGCTGTATGGCATAGAAAACCCGATTTTCAAGAATCTGAAACGCGACACGCGTTTCATTTTTAAAAAACTTCTGCCCTGGCTGCCCAAATTTGTTTTCACGGTCGGTAAAATCAATCGCATGAATATGCCGGTTGAGGATTATTTAAAAACAATAGTTAAAAATGATTCGCTCCGGGATTTGATTGCGCAGCATTTTTTTAAAAACACGCCCACTTTTTTTGCCCTCAGCTACTTTTCCTTGTATCTCGATTACTTCTATCCCAAAGGCGGGGTGGGAAAGCTGGCGGACGCCTTGAAAAACAAGTTAGTGGAATTGGGTGGAGAGCTGCTGCCTGAAACAAAAATCGTAGAGGTGAATGCGCTTGAATCTCTGGTGCGAGACCAGAACGATATCCAGTACGCGTATGACAATTTGATCTGGGCTGCCGATTTGAAAACACTCTATAAACTGGCAGAATGCGATGGCTTGACGCCCAAGGTCAGGTCAAGGTTTGCGAAAGTGAAAAACAGGATGTTGCAACATCGGGGCGGCGACTCTGTTTTTTCCATGTTCCTAGAGGTGGATGAACCTCTTGAAAGTTTCAGGAGGATCGCCAACGGACATTTTTTCTATACCGCCTCGAGGACGGGCCTGGCCGAAACGCACCGGGGCGAGCTGGCTCAGCTGCTGGCCGATTTCCAAAAAGTTGACAAAAGCCGGCTCCTAAGCTGGCTGGATAAATTCACCCGGCTCAACACCTACGAAATTTCCATACCCGGGCTTAAGGATGCCGAATTGGTTCCTGCCGGGAAAACCGGCATCATCGTCAGTTTCCTTGCCGAGTTCGACCTGTTTCTTGCCATCCAAAAAGCGGGCTGGATTGATGAGTTTATCCAGGAACTTGAGAATCGAGTCGTAAGTGTGCTGTCGGCTTCCGTCTACCCGGGATTAAAAGATAAAATCATTGCCCGCTTTTCCTTTTCACCCTTGCACATCCAAAATAGGGTGGGCAGTTCTGAAGGCGCCATCACCGGCTGGGCATTCCGGGAATCGATGCCGGTCGTCAACAAGATTCAGCTGGCCGGCCGTTCCGTTCTGACGCCGCTGCCTTCGGTTTTTCAGGCGGGCCAGTGGGCGTACAGTCCGGCCGGTGTGCCCATGTCCATCTTGACAGGGAAAATTGCCGCTGACCGGGTGTTGAAGCGAGTGAAGAAGTCCAGAAAAACATGATGTGCCCGCAGAAAAACAGTAGAACTACCGTTTCCTAAAAAAAGAAAAATGATTCAAGTTAGCTCTGTTTCGAAATCCTTCGGAAACATTAAAGCGGTGAAAAATGTCAGTTTTTCCATTGAGCGTGGGGAGATCTTTGGTATTTTGGGACCCAATGGCGCAGGGAAGTCAACCATTGTAAATATTTTGAGCACACTGGTCAGGTCGGATCAGGGTGATGTGATTATGGACGGGATTAATATCAGGGACCATGGCGATGCCGTCAAATTGATCATTGGCGTCGTTCCCCAGGAAATCGCCCTGTATGATGAATTGTCCGCAGTTGGGAACCTGATGTTCTGGGGAGGATTGTACCGGATCCCAAAATCGGAGCTCAGGGCCAATGTGCAAAAAACCTTGGAGATCGTGGATTTGGTGAACCGCAAGGATGATCAGATCAAGACTTTTTCGGGAGGGATGAAGCGCAGGATCAATATTGCCTGCTCCTTGCTCCACCAGCCCAAAATACTGTTGTTGGATGAGCCTACAGTTGGCGTTGATCCTCAAAACCGGAATCATATTTTCGAGCTCATCGAGAAATTGCATCAAGAAGGGATGACCATCATCTACACGACCCATTACATGGAAGAAGCGGAACGGTTTTGTGAAAAGATTGCCATTATTGATGTTGGCCAAATTATTGCCCAGGGGACGCTTAAAGAGTTGCGGAAGTTCAGCGGTGTTAAGGATCTGTTGACCATTAAACTGGCCGATGCGAGCCATGTAACAATTGACCGCATCACATCGGAAAATCCTTCTTTCCGCTTTGATAGTGCCTCCAGTTCATTGAAAGTGGAATGCGGAAATGTCGGCAATGACATTTCGCTCGTTGTCGGCAGGATACAAAAATCGGGTGGGGTGATCGACAGAATTTCTACCCAGGGAACGAATCTGGAAGCGGTCTATCTGAAATTGACCGGCAAGGAACTGCGGGATTGATCATGTTCAAACTGTTCAAAAAAGATCTGATCCTTTTTTTCCACGATCATCGTTCGGTCATCCTCGCATTTCTGCTTCCGGTGATCCTGATCACTCTGTTTGCGTTTGCTTATGGAAGTATCGGGTCCCACAACGGCCGTTCCGAGCCGGTTCAATTGCTGGTTGCCGATCTGGACCAGACCAAGTACTCGAAAGAGATCATCTTCAAGCTGGATTCGCTTGAAGATATCCGGATTACCTTTTCGGAAGCCACGAACGCCAAAGAACTGGTGATGAAAGGAAAATATGCATGTGCCATGATTGTGTACAAGGGTTTTCAGGATGCCCTTGAAGCCGGAAACGCGACTCCCATTGAACTACTTTATGACCGCTCACGTGAGATGGAAATTGGAATACTGCAACTGAACCTGATCCGGGTGCTGATGTCGTCAGCCGGCGAAATCATTGCCAAAAAAAACATTGAAAAATATCTGCGAGAACAGTTCCCGTCTCTCATTAAAAGTGGCCGTGATGCCATACTCGACACTGCCGTAAAAGACAGCAGTAGCATGCCTGCCATCAAGTGGACTTCCATCGTGGGCGAGAAGAACGACACGAAACTCGGTCTCATCCAATCGGTTGCAGGTACGGCCATACTGATGTTGCTCTTCGGCGTTGCGGGCGTGGGCACGAGCATTCTGGAAGAAAAGGAAAATGGAACAATTGACAGATTGCTCGTGTCTCCATTGAAGGGCAACACGATTCTCTTCGGGAAAATGTTTTTCGCTTTTTTTATTTCCATACTCCAACTGACAGCCATGTTCCTTTTTGCCTGGCTGGCATTGAACCTGGACTTGAGCACAAACATGGCGGCCTTGATCTTGATGATCTTCGCCACCAGTTTTGCCGTGTCCAGTATTGGGATTTTTCTGGCCGCCATAGCCAGGACACGGCAGCAGGCTCAAAGCCTCAGCACGATTGTGATCCTGGTCATGTCCGCTATCGGCGGCAGTATGATCCCCCTGTTTATCATGCCCTCCGTATTGCAGAAGATCGCCTTTCTCAGCGTCAATTATTGGGGGATTCAGGGGTTTTATGATGTCTTTTGGAGGGCCCTGCCGTTGACGGCGATTCTTCCAAAAATACTGGTATTAATGAGCATCGGCTTTATTATGACACTGGCTTCCATCCAGCTGTTTAAAAGAAGGATCATGAAATGGCACTGAGGCTTTCAGACTCAAACCGCACTTGATTCTGTCAGAGGCCGTCGCCATTGCGTCCTGCCCAAGAATCCAGTTCCGAGGAAATCGATATTGACGCCTCCGGCAACATCTCCGGCCTGTTCTGAACCCGCATAGCCAATGGGACGCGAAGAATAGCGGATAAGCGGGGAGACCGATTTTCAGGATCGCAGTGGATAAAGCATTCTTTCTAGTTTTGCCGGGAAACCGCGAAATGGGATCTCTTCGCAGGTCTGAAATCGAAAAGCATGGAACGCCTGCAGCGCCGGGCGTCCGCCTTTTCCGATCCCGGACTTGCGATCGGCTCCAGCTTGGCTGGAGTTCACAATTCCAGCTCGGCCAGCATGGCGTTCACCTCGTCCAGGTCGAAACCGCGGCTCAGGGCGAAACGGATCAGCCGGCCGCGCTTCCGGAAAGGATCCTGGTCCTTGAACCGTCTGGCTTTTTCCAGCAGCAGCTTGCGGAGTTTTTCCGCAAAGGCGCCATCCTCGATTTCTGCCAAAGCCCTTTCCAGGATATCCGGGGCGATACGCTTGGAGCGCAGCATGTACATGATCTTCCTTTTCCCCCAGCCGTTGAAGCGGAACTTGTCTTTCACGTAGGCACTGGCGAAGCGTTCGTCGTCCAGGAAACCGTCGCTCTCAAGGCGATCAGTCACGGCAACAGCCTCGTCATGTGTCAATTTCCAGGCCTTGAGTTTTTTCAACAGGTCCGCGGCGCAGGTTTCGACGCGGGCGCAGAGCGCCGCCGCCCGGTCGTAGGCCCGCTGCTGCTCTACTGTGAACTCCATGTACGGATTGTATTTCCTCTAGGTGGTTTCCTCGAATGATTGCTGGAAAAGAAGTTATTCGGTCCAGAGCTTGAGCAGATGAAGCAATGTTTCCGTGGTTTTCTGCATGTCCTCGAGGGCGATCCATTCATATTTGGAATGGAAGTTGTTGCCGCCGGTGAAGATGTTGGGCGTGGGCAATCCCATGAAGCTCAACCGGGCGCCGTCGGTGCCGCCGCGAATGCTGGCGCGCTTGGGCGTGAGGCCGGCCATGGCCACGGCCTTTTCGGCCTTGGCCAGTACGTCGGGATACCGGTCGAGAACCACCTTCATGTTGCGATAGGATTCGGTGACCTTCACCTCGCATTTCGCCCCGGGGAATTCGCTGGTGGCCGCCTCGGCGATTTGCTTCAGCAGCGCTTCATATTCCTTGAGCCCTTGCTCGGTGAAGTCGCGGATCAGGAATTTGATGATGGCCTCTTCCTCGTTGCCGCTGAGGTGATGGGGATGGACGTAGCCTTCACGGCCTTCGGTGGTTTCGGGCGACAGGGTCTGCTGGGGCAGCCGTTCGATGATGCGGGCGGCGATCTTAACGGCATTGACCATTTTGTTCTTGGCGAAACCCGGGTGCACGTTGATCCCGGCTATTTTTATCTCCAGCGAATCGGCGCAGAATGTTTCATCCTCGACTTCACCCAACTTTTCACCGTCGACCGTGTAGCCGAAGTCGGCTCCGATCTCGGCGGTTGTAATGTGTTCAACGCCACGGCCCGTCTCTTCATCGGGCGTAAAAACGATCTTCAGGTTCGGCCGCGGCAATTCCGGATGGGTATGCAGTTGGGTCAGGGTGTCCATGATAGCGGCGATGCCGGCCTTGTTGTCGGCGCCCAGCAGCGTGTTCCCCGAGGCGGTGATGATGGTCTTGCCGGTTTTTTCCAATAAATATGGGTTGTCGCTGGTTTTCAGGACAATGTTTTCACTCTCGGACAGTACCAGGTCCTGGCCCTGGTAGTTCTTGTGGAGCTTGGGCTGCACCGCCGTACCCGACACGGCCGGCGATGTGTCCAGGTGGGCGATCAGGGCAATGGTCGGAACCTTGTGTTTTTGGTTGGTCTCCAGGGCCGCCAGCACGTAACCCCAGTCGGTGATCTGGACATCCTTCATGCCCAGCGCCTCGAGTTCGGGCTTGAGTTTGGCGGCCAGGTCCTTTTGCTTTTCGGTCGAGGGAAAAGTTTCGGACGTTTCGCTCGATTGGGTATCAATAACCACATAACTTAAAAAGCGTTCCAGGATATCGGGATATTTCATGGCAACCTCCAAAAATGATTATAAATGATTTCCACAGAAAGTTAAAGGATACGGTTGGTCTGCCTTGACAAGAACCTGTTTTTTTACTATGATATACTTTAATTTCAAAAGTGATTAAGGAGTGGTCTGGTGAAAAGAACATTTCAGCCTAACAATTTAAAAAGAAAGAAAAACCATGGCTTCCGGGCACGCATGGAAACCAAGGGCGGCCGTGCGGTGATCAATCGCAGAAGAAGAAAGGGAAGAAAGACGCTCAGCGCCTGATTCATGTCTTTTGCATTTAGAAATTTTCAGCGGATCACGAAGGAAAATGAATTTCTGCATTTGCTGAGACATGCTCAAAAAGTCAAGAATGATTTTTTTTTTATATTTTTTGAAAAACAATCTTCCGGGCAGCCGCTTCGCGATTTCCGTTAACCGGAAAATCGGGAACTCGGTTCAAAGAAATTTTATAAAAAGAAAAATGAAAGAATGTTTCAGATTAAATCGTTTTTTGCTGGAGGATTCCTACGACCTGTGGATTTCGGTAAAAAAAAAGTTTGATCGCCGCAATGCCGCGCAAGCGGAAAGCCTTTTCTTGGACGCCTTGATCAAGATCAAATACAGGTAACTCATGAAAAAAGCGTTTCTTTTATTGATCAGGCTCTATAAAAAAATCCTGTCCCCACTGCTGGGCAATCATTGCCGTTTTTTCCCCACCTGTTCCGATTATACTTACGGGGCAATTGAAAAACACGGTGCCGGACGGGGTGTTTATCTGGGCGCAAAAAGAATTCTCAAATGCCATCCCTTTCATGCCGGCGGTTATGACCCGGTACCTGAAAAAAACGAGGTGAAATTCAAATGGATACAAAAAAGTTAATTCTGGCCATTGTGTTGTCGGTGACAGTGTTGCTGGTTTATCAATCCCTTTTCATGCCCAAGCCCGCGGTCCAGGAGCGTGCGGTCATGCCTGCCGCTGCCCAGGAACAAAAGAACGAACCTGCGGTGGAAGCCAAGGAAAGCGTGACCCCCGACATCGGTTCCATACTGAATCAGCCCGAAGCGACCGTTCCCGAAAAGGAGCCGCCGCTGCAGACGGTGTCCGACAGCCTGTCGGCCGCAAGTGAAATCCAGGTCACCGTGGACAACGCCTTTTTCAGCGCTGTATTCACGAATCGCGGCGCTGGGCTGACCTCGCTGATCTTAAAAAAATACAAGGATGATGCCGGCAAGCCCATGGATCTGGTCGCGCACACGGCCAAAGATTTGAATCTGTATCCCTTTTATTTCTACCCGGGGCAGAGCGAATTTGCCGGGATCCTGAATAACGCTTTATTCCTGTACCGCGGCGATGAAGCAATAACAGTGGGCGACCGCAAGGGCAGTGAGGTCGTTTTTGAGTATGCCGATCCGGTGCAGAACCTGATGGCCCGTAAAAAATTTGTTTTCAGTGAAAACAGTTATGTCATTCGTTTGGAATTCCAGGTCAGCAAGAACGGTCGGGTGGTGGAGGCACTGCCGGTGGTTTTCGGGCCCGACCTGGAAAACAATGACAGCCGCGAGCGGACCATGATGATGAATCTGAAAATTGCCGCTTACAACGGGACCGAACTGAACTCGCTGGAATTTGCCAAACAAAAAACCATGCCTCAGGCCGGCCAGGTCATTGAAAAAGCGGCCGGAGAAAAAGGGTCTGGTTTTTACTGGGCAGCCTATGAGACCACTTATTTCGCCGCGGTTTTTAAAACCGATCCGCAAAAATCCAAGCTTTCTTATCTGGTGCTCAAGCAGCCGCTGGGTGATAAAAAAAGCAAATTATATTCCTACATGGTGGTCAGTAACCCAACGGCGGTTTTCATAGGACCCAAGGATGAAAAAGACCTGGCTGCGGTTGAAAAGGAATTTTCCGATCTGAATAAAATCATTGAATACGGTTGGTTCGGTTCCATTGCCAAGATCATGCTCAAGGGCATCGTTTTTATTCACGGCTTCATCCCCAATTACGGCTGGGCGCTGATCGTTTTTACTTTGCTTTTAAAACTGATCCTTTTTCCGTTGACCTATTCATCCAGCGTATCCATGGCCAAGATGCAGAGCTTGCAGCCCAAGATGAAGGCCATCAAGAAAAAGTACAAGAACACCAAGGACATGGAACAGCGCAAGCTGATGAATATGGAGATCATGGATCTATACAAGCAGGAAAAGGTCAATCCGGCCGGCGGCTGCCTGCCGATCCTGCTGCAATTGCCAATTTTATGGGGATTTTTCCGGCTTCTTTCCGTTTGCATCAATGTCCGTCATGAACCCTGGATTCTATGGATTACCGATCTTTCAAAAAAAGATCCGTATTACGTGCTGCCCATCCTGATGGGCATCACCCAGCTCATCCAGCAGCGCATGACTCCTTCCGGCGGCGATGATACCCAGAAAAAGCTGATGTACATCATGCCCTTTGTCATGACCATCATGTTCGCATCTTTCCCCAGCGGTCTGAATTTATACTGGTTTTTCTCGAACCTTTTGCAGATCGGTCAGCAGAAAATCATCAACGAAAAAATCCACAAAGAGAAAAAAGAGGAAATCAAGGAAATCAGGAGTTTGAAAAGAAAAAAAGGAGCCAGAGAAAAATGACGGACAAAAAGGAATTTGTCGCAAATTCTCTGCAGGATGCCATTCGTCAAGCGGCCGAAGGCTTTGCTGTCCCTGAAGAAAAACTGAAATATCGCATCATTACCGAAAAAACCAAGTATTTCGGCCACAAGCAACGGGAAATATACATTGAGGCCTGGAGTTCTGATGGCAGTGACCAGAAAGGACTCGAAGATTTTGTCACCTTGCTGACCGAGAGCATGAAACTGGAATTGCAGTTCAAGCTCGAAAGTAACCCGGAGTTTTTGCGGGTTAATTTCAGCGGCGAAGATTATAAACTGATGCTCTATCAGAATGGCAACCTGCTGAATGCCGTGCAATATTTGCTCAACCGTCTTTTTTCGGACCAGATTGGCAAAAAGATTTTCTGCGAGTGCGAAAATTACCGCAAAAAAAAAGAAGCCGAATTAAGCACTCTGGCCCATCGCCATGCGCGCCAGATCCGCCGAAACGGCCAGGCCGTCGAATTGCCGGAATTGAATCCTTTTGAGCGGCGGATCATCCACATGACCATCAATAAATACGAGGATCTGGAATCCAAAAGCGACGGCGATAATTTTCTGAAGGTTATAACCATCAGAAAAAAACCGCATGGATGATGAAACGATCGTAGCCTTGGCGACTCCGCCGGGCCAGGCGGGCATCGCCGTGATCAGACTTTCCGGAAGTAAAAGCCACGCCATTGTTCGGGCTATATTCGAGCCGCTGCCCGGGACATGGCATGGGCGAAAAAGCTATCATGGCTTCATTCATTCTCAGGGTGAGCGTGTCGATGAATGTTTGGTGACGGTTTTCAAGGCGCCGCGCACCTACTGCGGCGAGGATATGGCTGAAATCTCGCTTCACTCCAATTTGGCCATCATCGAAGCGGTGATCGATCTGACCTGCCGGCTTGGAGCCCGGCCGGCCCTGCCCGGCGAATTCACCTACCGGGCTTTTCGCAACGGCAAGATGGACTTGCTCCAGGCCGAAGCGGTCAACGAGTTGATTCGCGCCAATTCGCGGGTCTTTGCCTTGATGGAATTCGGCAATCTGGAAGGCCGGCTTTCCCATATGGTCGGTTCGATCCGTGCCCGACTCCTGGAAATGGCCGTGGCTATTGAGACCGATATTGAATTTGCTGAAGACCAGCGTCTGGAAACCGATGCCATCGACCCCAATTTGGAGGTCGCGATCAATGATTTGGAAAAAATCCTGGGTCAAAGCCGTTTCAACGAAACCCTGGATCAGGGGATGCAGATCGTCATTGCCGGCCGGGTCAACGTAGGGAAATCATCGTTGTTCAATGCCCTGTTGATGAAGGAACGTTCGATCATTTCTCATTTGCCTGGTACGACCCGTGATTATATCCAGGAAAAATTGCATATCGATGGCTGGCTGTTCAGAATCACCGATATGGCCGGCATACGCGAGGGTTCGGGGGACGACATCGAAAATCAGGGCATGCGCCGCAGCCGGGATAAAATCGCCCAGGCTGATGCCGTAATTTTCATGGTCGATGCGTCGCAAGCTCTGCAGGCCGGTGATCAAGAAATTTTTGCTCTGATTCGCGATAAAAATCGGATCCTGCTGGCCAACAAAAAAGATCTGGCGCCGCCGACGGCGATTGAAAATATTCGCCGCGCTTTTCCTGATGAAATTATTCACTTGGTTTCAGCAAAAAACGGCGAAAATCTAGAGCCGATCATCGATTTTCTGAAAAATTTATGGCGCCAGATCGCTGATCCGGCATGTACTACGGTCGTTAATCTCAGGCAGAAAACCCTGCTGGCTAAACTCTTGGAAAATTTGCGTCACATTGAGCAATGGCAGACCCAGAGCCCGATCCAAACAGAAATGATCGCCGAAGATATTCGCCGGGGCCTGCGCTTGATCGGCGAATTGACCGGCGCCGTCAGCTCCGCCGAGATCCTTCAGGGAATTTTTGCAAAATTCTGTATCGGCAAATGAAAATCATCATCGTCGGAGCCGGGCATGCGGGGATTGAAGCCGCCTATGCCGCTGCCCGCATGGGAGCTGAAGCCACCCTGCTGACCATGCATTTGGAGACCCTGGCCCAGATGTCCTGCAACCCGTCCATTGGCGGCATTGCCAAGGGGCACCTGGTTAAGGAAATCGATGCATTGGGTGGAATCATGCCACGCGCTGCCGATGACACAGGCATCCATTTCAAGGTTCTCAATCGCAGCAAGGGCCCGGCTGTGCGCGCGACCCGCACCCAGAACGACAAGATTGCCTATCGAAATTATTTGAAAAGTTTTTTGGAAACGGTACCACGGCTTAGAATATATCAGGGTATTGCCAGTGAAATCGTCGTGTCCCATGGCCGGGCCTGCGGCGTCAGGCTGGTGGAAGGAGAAACCCTTGTGGCCGATGCCGTAATCATTTGCGCGGGAACTTTTTTGGCCGGGCGCATATTTATCGGTGCGACCACCTATGCCGCCGGCCGGGCCAATGAGCCGCCGTCCCTGCGGCTGGCTGAAAATATCGCCGTCCTGGGTTTTAAAATATTGCGCTTGAAGACCGGAACCCCGATGCGTTTGCATGCGGACAGCATTGACTGGGGAAAATTCATGCCCCAGCCCGGTGATGAACCACCCATGCCATTTTCAATGTTTACCAAAGGCAAAGTGAAGAACCGGATTCTTTGTTACCTGGGACATACAACCCCGGCGGTCGGAACGATCGTGCGCGACCATTTGCATTTGTCGCCTCTATTTTCTGGAAAAATCCAGGGCATAGGCCCCCGCTATTGCCCGTCGATCGAAGACAAGATTGTCAAGTTCGCTGACAAGGACAGGCATCATTTTTACCTGGAACCGGAGGGCTTGCGCAACAAGGAAATATATGTCAATGGATTGTCTTCAAGCTTGCCGGTCGAAGTTCAGAAAAAAATACTGCGGGCCATTCCGGGACTGGACCAGGCGCGGATGATGAGACCGGCATACGCCATTGAGTACGATGCCATCCAGCCTACCCAATTGCGAAGCAATTTGGAGGCGCGTGAAATTGAAAACTTGTTTTTTGCCGGCCAGGTCAATGGGACGTCCGGATACGAAGAAGCCGCGGCCCAAGGCCTTATGGCCGGGATCAACGCCGTGCTCAAGACCCGGGGTGAGGCACCGTTTATATTGAATCGCAATGAAGCCTATATCGGAGTCATGGTCGATGATATTGTTCGTGTCGGTGTCGATGAACCATACCGCTTGTTCACGGCACGGGCCGAGTATCGTCTGCAGCTGCGCGAAGACAATGTTTTTGAACGCCTGGGCGGGCATGGCCTCAGGTTGGGATTGATCAGCCAAACCGATTTCCAGCGGGAAATGCGCCAATTGCAGCGGCGCCGGCATATGATCGGCAAACTCGGCAAGATCAAGGGCTGCTGGAACGGCAAGACGGAAAATTATTTCAAACTGCTGAAAATGCCGCACATGACTTTTGAAAAATTGGAAGCACTTCACCAGAAACCGCTGCTGGCAAAAAAGACCCTGACCGATGTCTCCTATATCGAGGCTTGCGTCAAGTATGAGGGTTACGTGGACATCCAGAAACGGGAGGTCGCCAAAATGCAAAAAATGCAAAAAACAACCATTCCGGCCGATCTGGATTTCATGCGCGTGGACGGCCTTTCCACCGAAATAAAACAGAAGTTGCTGCGGGCCAAGCCCGCGACCTTGGGCGAGGTGGCGCTTGTTCCCGGCGTCACCCCGGCTGCCGTCAATGCCATCAGCATTTACTTGACCTTGAAACATAGAATCTGAAGGCGGTTGCAACAATTTTTTGCACATTTCCACGAAGAATTTACTGCCGGCTATTGCAATTTCAGCGTGTTCCCCTTAAAATCCTTCCATGGGTCAAATTTTTTTTTATCTGGGTGGCAGTGCTTGGCAGTCAACCTTCGGCTTACTGTTTCAGCCAATGCTGAAGCGGCGGATGCTTCGCGTCGGTGGCTGTTGGCCGGTTCGATTCTCCGTTTATGCAAACCAGCCCTGGTGCTGTCCTGACTACCCTGGAGAAATTGAAATATGCCGGGCGCAATGATGGGCCGGCCGAATCTGGCCGAACATTCCCGTTGCCTGGTTACCGGGGCTAGCGGTTTCATCGGCTCCCACTTGGCCGCGACCCTGGCTGCCGCGGGGCACGAAGTCGCCTGTCTGGTACGCTCCGGCAGCCGGCGTGATTTTCTTTCCACCCTGCCGGTGCGGCTGGTCGAGGGCGACTGCCGTGATCGCAGATCGCTGCAGGCCGCGGTGACCGGAGTCGATTATATCTTTCACCTGGCCGGAGTGATTTCAGCCCCGGACCGGCAGACCTACTTTGACATCAATTCCACGGGCACGAAAAATCTGGTCGAGGCATGCCTGGCATGGAATCCTGCCTTGAAACGGTTGGTCCATGTTTCCAGTATTGCCGCAACCGGACCCAGTCCGCGCGGAGTCACGCTGACCGAAAGCGACGAATGCCGTCCGGTTTCCGACTATGGCCGCAGCAAGCTCGAAGCCGAGCTGGAGGTTCGCGCTGCCGGGAAGCGCTTGCCCTGGGTGATCATCCGTTCGTCGAATGTAATCGGGCCGCGTCAAAAGGAACTCGAAGAATCGATCAGATTGCTGCGGTGGCACATCAAGCCGTTGATCGGCCGCAAGGACTCGCGCACCAGCGTGATCGGCATCTGGGACCTGGTACGGATGCTCATCCAGGCGGCCGCAGACGACCGCGCTATCGGCCGCACGTATTTCATTACCGACGGTAAACCCGTTTCCTGGCGCCGCATCACCGACAAGGTGGCACGTGGCGCCGGCATACGCGGCTTCCTGCCGCTGCCCTTCCCGGCCCTGTATATTGCCGCGGCCATGGCCGAGCAGATTGCTCGCTGGCGCAAGCAGGCGCCGCCTTTAACTCGGGAACAGTTGATTTCTGCACGGAACTATGACTGGGTTTATGCTTCCGAGGCCATCGCCAGAGAACTCGATATGATTCCTGAAATGGATCTGGATGAGGTGGTGAAGCAAACCTTTGCCGCCCGGCGAGCGGAGGATAACTGATATGGATTTTTCCAAGTTGGAACGGCAGCGCAGCCAGGTTGCCGAACTTTACGGACGCACGCTGCCCCTGTCGGGATTGGCACTCCAGGCCATGGACGTGTTGGTGTTTGGAGCGGTGCTGTTTTTTGCCGGCCTGATCATTGTTTTTGCCCCGCGCATCCATGATCCATGGCTGCTGCTGCTGCGCCTCGGGCTCTGGAGTCTGTTCTACGCTGCCTCGCTGGCCTGGCAGCGGCGTATCTCCCTTCCACCTTTGCGGGCGCTGCTGCGCATGGGTTCAGTTCAGCTGATATTGGTTCCGATATACTTGATCGTCCATCCCCTGCAGTTGATCTTCGTGCATAACTGGCAAGACCCGGCTATCCTGAGATTGGAAAATACCGTGTTTGGCATGCAGCCGACGTTATGGCTGCAGCGTTTTGTCAGCCCCGGATTGACCGAATGGATGATGTTCTGCTATGTGATTTACCTGGTCATTTACCCGGCGCTGGGCGCACTGATCTACCTACGTTGGGGGGAGAAATCCCTCGAGGATTACCTGTTTACGCTGACCCTGGCCAATGTAATCTGTTTTTTGGGTTTTCTTGTCTATCCGGTAGCCGGACCACTCAACCATATGGCCAGTGAGTTCAGCGTGCCGCTCAAAGGCTGGCTGTTCACGGCCATGGGTGAATTCATCCGCAGCGATGTCCACCAGGTCGGTGGCAATCTGCCCAGTCCGCACTGCGCGATTGCCACCGTGATGTGGCTGATGGCTTATCGCTACCGACGGCTGTTTTTTTGGCTGCTAACTCCGGTGATTCTCGGGCTCTACATTTCCACGGTGTATGGACGATATCATTATGTCAGCGATTCGGTGATCGGTATTGCGACCGGACTCCTGGTGATTGGACTGGCCCCGTTTCTGGTGCGAGGCTGGAACCGCCTGGCCCGGCGCGGCATCCGGGAAACGGCATGAAAGTGTTTATTACCGGGGCCAATGGCTTCATCGGTTCGAGCCTGTGCCGGTTTCTCCTGGCCAAGGGCTGGGAAGTGCACGGTTTGGTGCGGCCCACGTCCGACCTGCATAACCTGGAGGGGCTGCCCGTACATCTTTACACCGGCGACTTGCGTGATCCCGCTTCATTTACCATTCCGGCCGGGATTACCCACGTCATCCATTCGGCCTCGATCGTCTCCGACAATGCAAACGAATCCACCTGCCGCGACAATATCTACCTGCTGGCTGTCAACCTGGTCGCCAAGCTGCGCGCCCTGCCTCAGCCGCCGCAGCGACTGCTGTATATCTCCACGGCCCTGGTTCTCGGTTACAACGGCCAGGGAATCTCAGAGCAGCGGCCGGGAGAATCGGCTATGTTTCTTGCCTATACCCGTTTCAAGGTCAAGACGGAGGAATTTCTCAAGCAGCAATGGCAAGAACACGGATTGCCGGTGGTGATTCTGCGCCCGGGTGATGTTTATGGGCCCTATGACCGGATATCATGCGCCCAGATGCTGCGCGGCTGCGAGCGTAAGCTGCCCTTGATTGTCGGCCATGGTGAATGCCGTTTCGGCTTCTGCTACATTGATAACCTGTGCCAGGCCTCGCTGCTGGCCCTGACCCGCCCCGGCATCGAGGGCCGCGCCTATACCGTGACCAACGGTATCCTGCCAACCTGGAAAGAGTTCTTTTCGGGACTACAGCGACGGATGCACTACCGGCAGCGGCTGCGGGTGCCGGCATGGGTTGCGTATCTTGTGGCAGCCGTGCTGCGCACGATCTATTGGATCCGCCCGAGTTCCCCCCCCCTCATCAATTACTACCGGGTGAGACGCATTACCACCGAGACCACCTACGACATTTCGCAAACGGTCCATGACCTTGGCTACCAGCCCGATGACCGCACCGAGCTGCAGTTCGACGAGATTGTGGCCTGGTACCTGCGGGAAAGGAAAAGTGGATATCTCACTTGATCCCGGAGGGACCCGGGCACTGCTCTACCCCTATTTGGCAGTGGCCTTCACCCTCATGGTGACCGTGTTCCATCACCGCCGCCTGCGACGCGGCCGCAGCGAATTGCGTGCTTTTCTGCTTTACTTTGCCTTATTCTTCTTATTTTTCCTGGTGCTGCCTTTGGCTTTGATCCTCGTGTCCGCCGCTGACCCGGCAGCCTTTTTACACTCGCTGGGTCTGACCGGCGGCCGGACCGGACGGGGTCTGCTGCTGACTGCGATCGCCGTACCGCTCTGTCTCGCCGCCGCCTTCATCGGTTCTCATGACCCCGCGCTGCGCGAACAATATCCCTTTGCCAAGGCGGCCTGCCGGACACCCGCCATCTTTGTTGCGTACGAGACAGCCTACCTCTTTTTATATTACCTGCCCTGGGAATTTCTCTATCGCGGCCTGCTTTTCCTGATGCTGGTACCGGCGCTGGGGCTGTTGCCGGCACTGGCGCTGCAGACCATCATCTCGACCATACACCATTTTGGCCATCCCGAATCAGAGATCTGGGCTGCTTGCGGCGCCGGATTCATTTTCGGGCTGGTGGCCTGGTTTTCAGGTTCCATATTGTATACCGTGTTCATGCACGCCATGGTTGGCATTGGCAATGACGTATTCCTTTACAGGCGCTGCCACCGGACGTGGGTGCTGGAGGATGCCAGGTGAGAATCCTGGTCACCGGGGCAACCGGTTTTGTTGGGGCGGTGCTGATGCCCGAGTTGGTGCGTGATCATGGCGGCGAGAATCTGACCGCCCTGGTCTTGCCCGGCGATCGGATTCCGGCAAGCTGGGCCGGTCTTGGCGTGGATATCGTTTCCGGCGATATCGCCGATGCGGCGGCAGTGAGAGCCGCGATCGCCGGGCACAGCCATGTCATCCACCTGGCCGGCCTCATTTCCTATTGGCGACGCGACCGCCAACTTCTCGACCGCATCAACCGCGAAGGGGTACGCTGCGTGGTCGAGGCTTGCCTGGCGGAAAAAGTGAAGCGGTTGGTGCATGTCAGCTCGGTGGGCGCTATCGGTTTTCATCGCGATGGCACTCCGGCTGACGAAGAGACGCCTTTCAACTGGCCCGATAGTCTGCCCTACATGACTTCCAAGCGTGACGGACAGTTGCTGGTCGAAGCGGCCGTGCAGAAGCGCGGCTTGGAAGCGGTAATCCTCAATCCGGCTTCGATCATGGGACCCGGCGATCATGCTGTGCAAACTCCGCACAACCGGCTTTATCGCTCCATTTACAGTGGCCCCCTCTTGGGCTTGTTCCGTGGCGGCCTGGCCGTAGTCGATGTACGCGACCTGACGGCCATTATACGCAAAGCGCTGACCGGAGGCCGGGCGGGCGAGAAATACCTGGTTATTGGCGCCAATCTCTCCTATACGGAAGTGATCCGCCAAGTTAGCCGCTGCTGCGAACGCAAGGCCTATCCTTTCATGGTGCCGGCGGCGCTGATAACCGTCGCTGGCGCCGTATTGGAGATGGTCAGCCGTTTCAGCGGCAAGCGGCCA
>JAFGSF010000037.1 GCA_016934745.1 Candidatus Aminicenantota bacterium
GATGGTGCTCAGGCGGTGGGCGATGACGAACAGGGTCTTGCCGCGGACGATCTCGGGCAGGGTGGCGAAGATCGAGGCCTCGGTCTGCGAGTCCAGGGCCGAGGTCGGCTCGTCGAGGATCACGATGTCGGGGTCCTTGACCAGGGCGCGGGCGATGGCCAGCCGCTGCTTCTGCCCTTCGGAGAAGTTGACGCCGCGCTCGCCGACCTGCGAATCGTAGCCCTGGGGCAGCGAGGCGATGAAGTCGTGGATGCCGGCGGTGCGCGCCGCCCTTTCCAGTCCCGCTGCCGTTGCCTCCGGGTCGCCGTAGCGCAGGTTGTCGGCGATCGTCCCTTTCAGCAGGGTCGGCGACTGGGGGACGTAACCGATGCGCCGACGCAGCGAGCGCAGTTCATACTCGACCGCCGGCCGGCCGTCGACCAGGATCTGACCCCGCTGTGGCCGGTAGAACTGGAGTAGCAGACTCACCAGTGTGGTCTTGCCCACGCCGCTGGGGCCGACGATGGCCACGTGCTCGCCGGCCCGGACCGAGAACGAAACGTCGTCCAGCACCGTCTCCTTGCCGTTGTAGGAGAAGTCGACCTGGCGGAAATCGATCTCGCCGCGCAGGCGCCCGACCTTTTCGCCCGTTTCCTCGTTCTCCTCGGGAACGACGTCGAACAGGGCCGAGACCCGCTCCAGCGAGGCCATGGCCCCCTGCAGCTGGAAGTTGGCGGTGGCGAGGAACTGGGCCGGGCCGTAAACAAGGCTAACATAGGATTGGAAGGCCAGCAGCGAACCTAGGCTCCACTGGCCCTTGATGATCAATAGAGCTCCACCAGCCAGGACGATCAAATGCACCAATTCAGGGGCGAAGCCGATGACCAGATTGGCCAGGGAACCCAGGGTGTGTTGTTCCATGCTTACTTGCAGCAAGGCGCGCATTTTCCCCATTAGTGAATTCAAAGTCCGTTTTTCGGTGGCGAAGGCTTTGATCAGCGAGGTCTGGGCCAGGGATTCCTGCATCGACTGGTAGACCTCGGCCTGGCGTTCCATACCGTGGTGGCTTAAAATGCGCAGTTTGCCACTGAAGAAGCGGACCGTGATGAACATCAGGGGCAGGATCACCAGTACGGCTATTGCCAGTCGCCAGTTGAGATAGATCAGAAAGAAGGCGCCGCCACTGCAGCGTAGAAACGAAGTGAAAATATAGACCAGGGTCGAAGAAAAAAACCAGCGCAATCCATTCACATCGCCCAGCAGGCGTGACATCAGGTAGCCGGTCTCCTTAGAGTCGAAAAAGGATTTTGGCAGGCGTAAGGTTCGGTCGAACAATGCTTGTTGGATCTCGAGTAGCACTTCCTGCTCGAAGCGGGTGAAAAAATACTGCTGCAAAAGGCCGAAAACGATGCCGGAAGCCTTAACAATGGCCAGAAGCATGATCGCGCCCAGCAGCAGGGAAAGCTGTTTGCCCAGGATGACCTTATCGACCAGGTAGCGGGTAATCAACGGGCCGGGAAAGGAGAGCAAAGAGGTTAACAGGATAAGCATCGCTCCCAAAGCGCCTTTGAACCAGTGGAGTTTAATGAATGGGACCAGGTTCTTTAAATTATTTCGCAGATGGTTTTTTGTTCCGGATACCAATTTGTCGTCGGGTTGCCGACGATCCAAGGCGCCCTTCAAGTATGCGAACCAGGATCTCATCTTTAAATATTATAGCCCAGTTGGCCCTCTCAGGGAAGAAAATGGGACATCAGTGCCTCCAGACTGCCCTTTTAAAAGGAGGCGGCGAAAAGATTGTGATCAGGATCGTGGGCTCTGCATTTTCAGGATGCCGCGTTTTAAAAGCTCTTTTACGAATCCGTAAACGTCCTGCTCAATTTTTTCCGCAGCCGATTTGAATTGCTTTTTTAGCAGTTCTATGATCTCACTCAGCTGTTTTTTCTGGATCAATTGATCCCAGATAGCTTTCCCGGTTTCGTTCAATGTGAGAAGATCATCCAAGCCGTCTCCGATCCCGGCAACGATTGGGACGATGATCAATTCGCCTTCGATCTCCCTGGCGACCACATCCTCGGATGGAACATAAATGGCCTTCAAGTCGATATCCTGTTTCATTGGGTTCTCCTTGTTTTTATTTTTTCCCGGGTGATTTTCCCTCCCGGTTTCCCTGAATCGATGAACGGTTTTTTGCCCAGCTTATAATACGCTGGCTGGCATCCTGTATCTCCCAGCTTTTTTCCCCTGCAGCAAGAATACCCAGATGATGCGCCCAAGCGTGGGCGATCTGGCATAAATATTCGACTGGAGTATCCAGGTTGCCATGTTCGCTCCAAGACCAGGCCGGACATTGTTCACATAGACCACGCAAAAAGCATCGGGCACAGCGTTGCAAAAAATCTGGATTTTGCGCTTTCATGCCTTTTAAAGTAGGGAAATGCCGGGTCAAAGCGTCTTCGAGCGATCCCTTCAACAGATCGTATGTGAGGTCGGGATGCCTGAGTGAAAGGCAAGGCTGCCAGCGGCCATAGGCGTCAACGCACCCTCCCGTCCCGGCCCCGCATGAAAAAAGAATGTCACCCTTGATCCCGACGAAGCGCTCGCAAAAGCTGGCCATACCCGGCATGTTTTTTTTCTCGTGTCGCCGCATAAAAGTTACTGCAGTCTCGGGTGAACTGCGCAATTTCAGCAGGCTTCGATTTTTTGCGGGTGAATCGCGGCGTCCGCGCAATTCCATCAATAGGCTGAAATCGGGAGGATGCTCCATCCACGGGAGCGCTGCTGCCCAGGCTTCGATTTGATTGACTTCGTCGGCATTGGCAGGCAGGTAAACACCCTTAATAATGAAAGGTATCCGGTTTTCCTCGAGCAGCCGCACTCCTTTTTGAAATTCAAGGAAGGAGCCATGAACTTTGGTTACGGTCTCATATGATTTCCGGGTCAGGCCGAAAACAGTTACTTCGATCCTCTCTAAAGGCGGTATTCTGATGAAGAGGTGGGCTAATTTTGCGTCTATGAGACGAGCGTTTGTGAACAGGAGCACTTTAAGTCCAAGCTTGCGAGCGATTATATAGAGGTCCGGAAAATCCTTGCGCAGAAGGGGTTCGCCGCCGGTAAAGCGGACGGTCAAGGCTCCCAGATCGGCTGCCTGTCGCAAAATGGACTCCCATTGCGTTGTGTCTAGTTCCCGGATTCTAGTACTGCGGTTAGCTGCGGGCAGGTTGATGCAACAATGGATGCAATTGTTGTTGCAGCGTTCGGTCAACTCGATATCCAATTGAGACAACAACGGTTGCCGTTTTCGCCACAGGGGGTGCTGCTGCCGAGTTTTACGGATAACGAATGGTGAGCGGATCCCTTTCATGTTCCTCGGCCTTCAGGAGTGGCGCTCCGGGCCTGGTGGCGAATCATGCAGGTTCAGGGGGTAGATCGCCGCGAGATTTTTCAACAGCGCATCCTCGATGAATTTGATATATTCGGCCGGGCAATAACCGCTGAACCGGGACCGGCACACCGTGATGACGGCCGGTCTTACGGCGCGCTCGACCAGTGTTCTGGTAAGCAGATCGATGGCCCCGATTATTTCTTCATGGGTCGGCAGATGGGCGTTTTCACTGACTTTTCGAAACGAAATGACGGCGACCGGCGTTTCGCCCTCCAACTTGAAAGTGAATTCCAGGCCGGAGAAAGGGAGGGTCGCGTTCTTCAGGAAGGTGTCGGCGTGTCGGTACTGGTCCGGGGTAATGTCCAGGCGATAGTGCCAGTTGTTTTGCACGGAATCCCGGCAGGCGAAGTAATCAAGGTCAATATCCAGGATGACTTTTTTTTTTCGCGGCATCCGCCCGACCGGCAATGCCGTGTATGTGAAGGCCTTCATGTCCGGCAAGGCCTTATCAACAGTTTTTGTGCGAGCGTCGCTGGCGATCGGTCCCGGGTACTTGATGATCCTGCCTTCGCCAAAGGCGCTGGCGATCCGGATCGTTGCCCGGCGCGGCTTGAAGTTTCGCCATTCTGGGTAAAAGAAATAAACGTTTCCAACCACTCCGCCCAGCACAGCCGGAAAGATGAAATTGGCGATCGTTAATTCTTCCCGGGCAAATCTTTCATAGTGATCCAAGGGATCTGTTCCGGGGCTGGGGTAAAGGGAATTGCGAAATAGTCGTGGCCTGGCCATATCGTCATGGGCATCGATATGGAAAATATCAGAATTTTCATCAATAATCCCTTCGAGTCGGGATTTTTGCCAGTAAAAAAAGGCTTCATTGTGCTCATTAATCCGGTATAGATTGATACTTTGTTTTTTTTGTTCAATCACTTTTTTTGGATGAAAAATTGAGTTTGAAATCTATTAAAGCGGCCCTGGTTCTTAGGGTTTTACTTCAAGAAGCGTTGTTCTGGGAGGAACAGCCCTGGCATTTCAACGGGTCCCTCGGCATTTCCACATTGCAGCGATTGTACTGATTGTTCGGTCCGGTACCCGCTGAAGAGGGAGCCTTACAGGACAGCGTCAGAACCTCGTCTGGATTGCCTTTCACTAGAATCACCAGTTTTGGTTTACTCCATATTTTCTTCATTTTTCTCCTCACTTACTTTTATTACATTTTAATATAGCACAAAAGACAAAAAAATCAAATATTTTTAATCTGGACTGGAAATTTTTATGACGTATGGCTGGTTCTGCCGGCGCACCTTGGATCTCACTGCAAGGGAATACCCGACATCAATCTGTTCGTGTTTTCAGCCATTCGGCCCGGGCATGGGCCGTAGCGCAGAAAGAGTCGATGCGTCGATCCAGTTCGCCGGTCTCCAGCATGGCCGAAGCCGGGCACCATTGGCATAGATTTCTCAGTAAGCAGACTCCGCAACTCTCAAGTAGGTCCTTGTTGCGAGTCTTTCTGTTCAGAACTCGGGGAATGAATCGGAACCAGGCTTCTCTGAGAGATCCGCTGTGTAGGTCGAATTCATAGTCTGGATGGCAAAGGGTCAGGCACAGTTTCAGGCGGCCATCGTAACTGAGGGAAAATTCGTTGTTCCCCGCTCCGCAGCCGATGATCGGCATCCTTCCGGTTGTTTTGATCTGTTTGGCTGATCCGACCTCGCACAACTGTCTTAATCCCATTAAGCGATCGGGGTCCAGTTGCTCGATTTCGATGATTTCCGGCGTCGTCAGCCTTTCCTCCTTGATCCAGCGGTTTCGCTGATCGTCTCGATCGTAGCGCAAGTGGAGGAACGGATCGATGCGGAAATGGTTCGCGCTCCGCTTCCGGCAGAAACGAACGATTTCGGGAAATTCCGCAAAATTGGAACGCAGGGCCATGGCCTTCAATTGAACGTGAAAGCCGTTTTCCAAAAGACGTTCAAGGCCCTTGTTAAAAAATCGAAAAGAGCCCTTGACCTGGGTCACGGCTTCATAAGTTTTTTCACTGGCTCCGTAGACCGATACTTCGATATTGCGCGGCGGATATTTTTTAAAAAATTTAATATGTTCGTCGCTGATCAGTGTGGCGTTGGTGAACAGGGATATCAGGAAGCCTTTTTTTCTGAGCAGAAGATAAATGTCAAAAAAATCCTTCCTCAGCAATGGTTCGCCGCCGGTAATCAGCCACCATAAAAACCCGATGTCGGCAGCTTGGTCGGCGATCCGCCCGATTTCGGCCAGGGTCAGTTCGTTCTGTTTCGCCTTTCGGTCAGAGGCCGGTTGGTTGATGTAACAATGCCGGCAATTGTTGTTGCAGCGGGCCGTTATCTCGAATTCAACGGCGATGGGCTTGCGGTCGGGTTTGAACTTATCCCACAGTGCGAACTTGGGCAGGGGAAGTGATTGGACATACGTGGACTCAGGTGCTGTTTTTTTCATGGATCGTTCGGTTTTCTCAGTATCGCTTCGCCCCGGATGTCATGTTTCACCGCAATATGGACGGTTTGGAACCCAGCTTCCCTGAACTCGGAGGTTAGCTCGTTTTCCGCTGAAAACATATGTAAAAACTCCCGGCTCTGGTTCCACAAAATGTCTCCTCTTTCGTAACCACGATTTCCAAAAAAGAGCAGGGCGATTATTTTTTTTACGGTCTTTTTTCGCGCATCGATCAGTTTCGGGCCACCGTACATGAATCGGCACAGTACGTGGCCTCCGGGCTTGAGGGAGCGCCAGATGCGGGACAAAACCTCGATGCGCCACTTTCGAGTGGGGATATATGAGTACAGCATGGCTGGGAACCAGATCATGTCAAAACGATCTGTTCCCAACTCCAGTGCGGTGAAATCCTGGATAACGCCATGAATCCGGACTCCCCGTTTCTCCGCGTTTTCCAAGGCACGCTGGACCATTGCGGGCACGAAATCGATCCCCGTCACGTCATGACCCATTTTGGCTAAAGGAATGGCCATTCGTCCGCCGCCGACGCCGAGAATCGCGATCCGGCCCTGCTTCATGGGGACGCGGGCGAACAGTTCCTGCTCGTCGGCCAGTAAGCCCCAGTCCAGTGTTTGTTCCTCGCTGTATTCTTCGATGCTGCCCGGCGAACTGAAACTGAGATAATTGAACTGAACGAGGTCTCTGGGTTTCATGGCAATGACTGCCAGGGAGCGAATGAAGGAGCCCAGACGGATCAGGAAACGGCCGAATCGGATCCGCCAACTTATCGTCAAGTTCCGGTTGTCCTCTGCGTCCCGCATCCTGCCCACTGGTTCTTTTGTTTGTCTAGCTTCTCTAGCCGCCATGTTCCTCGTCATTCAGTGCGCTGCGCACCAAATCCAGAATCGGAGTATCCTTTTGGAAATAGAAGTAGTAACATGGGACCTTGCCGACGATATCCTCAACCAGGGCCAACGTTTTCCCCCACCAATCGGTACTAACGGCCGGCTTGATGACGAACGACAGCAATGCCCTAATGATGTCCCGTTTGTTCGTGATCCGTGCCACGCCGTTATGCTCAGCTTTTTTTAGGATAAAAATCGCCTGCAGTGGGGCCGATCCGGACGAAACGTCCGGGATCAGGCCATGGCTCCATGTGCCGTGGATCTGAAAAAAATCTTGCTGTTTTTTTACGATGATCCGATCGTCGCAGAGAATATCGACGTGCTTGCGCAGCAAGGTTGTGACCGTTGATTTGCCCGCTCCGGAATGTCCCACGAACAGAAGACCTTTGCCTTCAAAAACCAGGCCGGTGGAATGAAAATAGCAGCCATGGCGGTCGGCCAAGGCAAGGGCCAGCAACATCTGGTCGCTGGTGAGCATGGTTAATGACTCCAGGTTTCCGGAAAGAAAATACTCTTTTTTCGAGGCATGATGGAAAATTCTGGCCTGGGTGAAATTTTTGTCGAAAACGGCCACTTGATTATAATCGGACAGGTCTGCTTTTGAGCCGATGCACAGATACAACCAAGACTGGTCGGTTTCATAAATGGCCCAGGGTGCACGGATGAAGGGTTTGGTATCCAGTTTCATCTCGTCCGGCCGGGGTAGGGAAAAATAGTGATGGATACGAATGATGTCCTGACCCTGAGCGGCTGCCTCAAACAACTTGAATTTCGGATGAAACGTGGACCCGGTCATCGGCAAGTCCGATTCCACCTGCATGGTGATGCCGGCGATCTGATAGTTGCGGCGATGGTTTGCAATCCAATCCTGCTTGGCCTGGCAGCTGGCGCTGGCCAACTCGCATAAATAATCCACCTTGGCTGAATAACGCCCGTTTTCCAGGTATGCGAATGCCGGACAACAGCGGCAATCGCGATCGATCGCACATGAACCGCAGTTTTCCTGGTACTCGGTATCCTTGGGAATCTTATGGGCAAGTGAAGGGAGGAATGTGTCCCAACCTTCCCGGAAGGATCCCTGACGCAGATCGAACATGAGTTCCGGATCCTTGATGAAACAGCAGAATGTTAATTTCCCGTAGGGATCGATGTAAAAATCCTTTTTGGCCAGGATGCAGGAATTAAAAAGATATCCGCTTTCCGTGCCTTTTAAAGACAGTGCTTTTTCGCTTGCATCAGGAGTTGGATGTTCCAAGGCGAAATCCTCAGGATTCAATGCAACGAGTGTACGGGCCGGAATTCTTTGCTCGAAAATCTCACGATTCTGTTGCGGATCGTGGCTGGCTGCCGGATAAAGCCAATCTGCTCCGAATCGCCAGGACGGACTGAGCGAGCGGGCGAATTCAATCATTTCGGCCCGCTGGTACATGTTGTCTCTCATTAGGACCAGTTGGACAGTGAAACCCGCTTTGGCTTCACGAAGATAGCGGATGCCGCGCAGCGTATCCTCAAAAGAGCCCGGACGCCTCGTGATCCGATCGTGAGTGGCCGCATCGGCGCCATAAAATGAGATCATTTTATGTCCCTTCTGTTTCATCAACTGGGCGATTCGGGGCGTGATCAGCGTTCCATTGGAATTCAACGTGTAAAACGCCGATCGAAAGATTATGTATTCGAATATTTCTGGAAAGTCAGGCCTGAGCATGGGTTCGCCGCCGGAAATGCTCCAGGCCCTGCAGCCCAGTTTCCGCGCCTCATCAACGATCCGCATAATTTCGTCGATTGTCAGTTCTTTAGCGCTTGCGCCTGAATCCGCAGGAATTCTCAGCCAGCAATGGCGGCACTCCAGATTGCAGCGATAGGTCAGATCGATGTTTCCTTCGAGCGGTAAGCGCGGAATGCTGCGGTTGCCCTGATCAAGACGGCATATTGATGAAAACTCCGTTTGCTTTGAATCCATTGGTTTTTTCAGTATTTTATTGTTCTCATTTTTTTAAACCAATAAAAAATGCTGCCAGGATACTCTCAGGAAAAATATCCATTGAATCATACAACAAAATCTGTCGAAATGCAACTAAAAGAGTGGTAATTGGTTCATTTTATCAATCATGAAATGCGCAGGGGCTGTTTCATAGAAAGACGGCCTATGGCATTTTCCGAAAAAAAACATTATCGCGCGTATGCGGCGCAGGTTGATTTTATTGCGCTTGCATGATAAAAGAAATGGTGCAAAGAGAAACCCCCGGAACATTTTCCAAGCTGGATTTCGATCGAAACGGCAATGACGGGATCTCCTTATCGGCGCCGGTGATCATGGCGTTGATCGAGTCGGTTCTTGAGAAAAAAGTTTCGTTCCGCTTCCAGGCCAGGGGCTACAGCATGGTGCCGGCCATCCGCAACAATGATTTGATAACCGTTTCACCATTGGGGGATCTCTTGCCTCGCCGCGGTGATGTGCTTGCCTTCCGCCATCCCGACCGGCCGCAGATGCTGGTCCACCGCGTCCTGGGCATGAAAGAGAAAAAGTATTTCATCAGGGGCGACAACTGCCCCGCAACCGACGGATGGATACCTTTGAAAAACATCTTGGGCGAAATTATGCGGGTGGAGCGAAGCGGCATAGCCCGTTTCTGGTCCAACCGTACGGATTCCCCCTCATGGTCGGGTTTCTATCCGCATTTCTATCTGTTTTGGACCCCCGGACGTCGCTGGCTGGTCGGCGCTTGGCGCCGTCTGCGCAGATTTTTCGTGCCGATCTATGATCAGTAAATTCGTCACGGCCACTTCTCTTTCTGAGCCGACGGATAACGATATGCAGTTCCGTTCCAGGTTTCGATCATGCGCGTGCTGCTCATAAACTATAGCGGTGACCAATTCAATCCCGGATGCCGAGCATCATCCAGCGGCTTGATCACCATGTTACGTGCTGCCGGGACTTCGCACATTGACACGATGCCTCTCGGCTTCACTCCTGAAGCGATGTCCTTCCCGCTTTCTGCGGACGAGGACGGACTTCAGCTGCCTAGCCGACAAAATCCCCGGGCGAAAAAAACAGTGCGTGATTTCTTTCACTTTATGTTGAAAATCAAGCGTCTCAGCACCCGCTTTGCCGCCCATTTCCGCTCAATGCGCTTACCTCCATGGGCGCAGGTCGTGCATCCATCCAATTCATTTGTAGTGAACTTGGAGGCGGATCGCTGGACCAAGGCCATTGACGAAATCATGGAGCGAGAAGCCGATGGATTTCATGATCTCAGGCTCGCAGACCGTGTGATTGTCAATGGCGAAGGTACATTTCACCACAATCAGCGGACTGCTCTGGCTGCCTTGGCGTTGGCGCGCATAGCCGAAATTCTAGGCAAGGAAGTCCACATCATCAACGCCACTATTCAAGCGATGCATCCGGATGTCCTTAGGCTGGTACTTGGAAGTGCCGGCCGGGTCGTCGTTCGTGAGGTGCGTTCGAAGCAATACCTCGAATCTCTTGGTATCCATTGCCTCGTAGGGGCTGATTGCGCGTTCGCCGCCCCCTATAGGGTCACCCAACCCATGCTGCGTCTGCCTGATGAAGTTGCGCCCGATAGCCCCTGTTTGGTCTCGGGCGGCTGTGGCTTAAGGAGTTCGTCCGTGCTGGCGATCGTAAATGCATTGCGCCGTGCCGGCTTTTCTCCTTTTTACTTCTGGATAGGGGATGGGGATGCCATCAGTATCGGCGATTGCCAGGCAGCTGGGATCCCGGTGGTAATGTGGAATGAGGTTCCTTGGCCTGTCCTGCCTGAATACCTGAAGCAGGTTAAGCTGGTTGTTTCCGGCCGCCATCATATGATCATTTTTGCCTTATTGGCCCATATCCCTTTTGTGCCGCTCGCATCCAACACATGGAAAATAGAAGGGCTTTGTGAGCTTTTTGGATGGCCGGTGCCGGTGCTTCCCGGAGAACACGGCTTTGCCCGGGCTCTTTCGTCTCTGCCGGAGTTGCAAACTGAGATGAAGGCTGCTTTTGAACGGGTTGATAAGACGGCTCTTGAATTGGCCCTGCGGAACATGGCTGAAATCCCGATCGAGGAGTCCTGATAGAGGTGCTTGACGTGCTTTCTATTTGCCGATTAGCCGCTCGATCTCGCCCAGCGCCCGTGCTTTGACCAGTCCGTCCCCTCCGTGGCACAATTGTTGCATGATCGCAATGCGGCCTGTTGCATCTTGAAGTGGATCGGAGAGGTAGCGATTCAGTGCCTGGAACAATTCCCGCATGTCATCAGCAAAAGCAACGCCTCCTGTTTTAAAGAGAGGCAGGAGAAAGTCCCGTTCATAAAGGGCCCTGAACTCCGGAAAACGCAGGGAGATATTTGGAGTGCCGAAGTACGCTGATTCGAGGATCAGGGTGCTGAGGACACTGACTAGAATGTCGGAATGCTGAAGCAGATTCACGGTCTGGAAGATTTCCTCCTCACCAACCAGGGTCCTGCCGCTGAAATTATAGCTTGGCTGAACCCTTACAAAGTCGTATTTTTTTATTCGCTGAAAAGACTCCGGATCACTCCAAGGGGCCAGCCGCACCCAGATGTGGATGGGACGGCACAAGTGCTTTTCCCGGTCTGCCTTGGCGAGCTGTTCCACGATCTGGCAGTAGGTTTCCGGGTTGCCGCGATTGATGGCGAGGGTCACGAGCCGGCGATCGTGATCCAATCCGTGTTCTCTAAAAAAAGCATCTCTGCTGGTTCTGTATTCCTGCCGGCGGTAGAAATCACAGCGCAAGGGCCCGACCACGGATACGTTCCGCGGGTCATAGTGGTGTTTTTGGACAGCTTCCGCCTTCATGGACTCGTTCCAAACCAACAACCTGTCCACCTTGGGAATGACGGATAGTTCATCCATGCAGTCCCAGCTTGCATCCACCGAGATCGTCCGGCAGCCGAATTTTTTCGCTGAGCGCTGAACCATCGGGCAGGGTTCATATACGCCGCCCCATGACAGCACCGTGAGTATGGGTCTATAGCGCTTGAATAGTCTGTTGAGGAATCGATCTGAAAAAGCATGATTGCGAATGAAAAGCAGAACGGATTCGGGCAATATTCTCGCCATGGCGTGCAAGGCCATCGACCTGATTTTGCCAAGCAGACTCTTTTTTGATTGTGTCGCTTTCCATCGAGCTTGGCGAAACGGACCGGCAAATTTTTCGTACTTGCAGGCGATCAAAGCTTGTATCACAAGGTCACAGCGGTTCCGAGGATGGTTTTCGCATACGAATACCGGAATCGGAGAAGACTTATAATGTGAGTGGATATGATCTCTGATAAGCTCAGACCCAACGAGTATGACAACTTGATGAAATTCCGAGATGAGATCATCAAAAAGCCCGGTTCTAACCAGTGTCAATTCCTGATAGGCATCGGAAAAGACGATGAAAATTGTGCCAACTCCCTTTCGATGCGGTTCTTTCCGCCCTGAACGGGAATTCACGCCCATCAGCGAATCAGCGGTTATTTTCTTGTCCTGTGCCGGAATAGCTGCCTCCAGTCGGTTTTCATGGCCGTATTGTATTCTAGCGAGTTTAATCCGATTTGCCAAGGATGTTTCGGTTGGGGCCGGGTTTTGCTTTTCGGCGCCGGGTGTGATAAAAAATAGAATGCAAGAGACGCTTCCCCATCATTTTATCAAACTGGATTTTGACCAGAGTACCGACGAATGGCTCTCCTGGCGCTACGGTGATTGAATTGCGGAAAGTTTCTCGGGCAAAGGATCGAAAGTTTGACTTTGCATGAAAATGAATGAGGGTGGCATTTCTCTTTCTTCGCCGGTGATCATGGAGTTGATCGAAGCCGTTCACGAAAAGGGAGCGTCCTTCCGCTTCCAGGCCCCGGGGTACAGCATGGTGCCGGCGATCCGCGATCATGACATCATCACCGTCTCGCCTCTGAAGGGCCTCGTGCCGCTGCGGGGAGACGTGGTCGCCTTCCGCCACCCCGAGCGGCCGCAGCTGTTGGTCCACCGGGTGCTGCACGCCCACGCCCAGGACAAGAAATATTTCATCAAGGGCGACAACTGCCCGACGGCCGACGGCTGGGTGCCGGCTGAAAACGTCCTGGGACTGATCACAAAGGTGGAGCGCAACGGCAAGGCCCGTTTCTGGCCTCATCACGCGAAACCGTCCCCCTTGGCGAACGCGTATCTCGAGTTTTATCCCTTGTGGCCGCCCGTGCGCCGAAGGCTTGTCAAATACTGGCGGTGGCTGCGCAGGCCTGTTGGCATTGTCAAGTTCAAAAGGTAATTAGAGGGAGCCCAGTGGTAGTGATAGAGGTAGCAGGAGACAGGAGCGGAATCCAGTGTCAGTAGCAGTGTCAGCAGGAAATAAAGTAATCGGTAAACGGTCAACGGTGAACGGTTGACGGTCAGAAATAGAAATAGTAAGACTTAAATTCCAAATCCCAAGCACCAAATTCCAAATAAATAACAAATTCCAAATTCCAATTTCCAAAACGAAAGCCACTTGCCTGACGCATAACGCCTAACGAACAGCAATAGACCGGCCTGTGCGGTTGCCGTACGCCGTCATGGCGCAGCCGCGCTTTGCTTTTCGGCGC
>JAFGSF010000001.1 GCA_016934745.1 Candidatus Aminicenantota bacterium
AATTTTTCAATCTTTACTTTTAATTGAAAGCATGATATTTTAATTGACCATGAATGTAAAAACGACGCTACCGTTTTTCTTTCTCTTATGGGCATCATGCGCGATACTGGCTGCTGAACACCGGCGGCTGAGTTGTGATCCGCAGTTTCCCGTTGTCGGACAGCGGGTCACTTTCAGCGCCGTTAATTTTCACACCCCGAACCTGCTGCGCTGGGACATGGGCGACGGCATGGTTTTTGCAAGCGGCAGCACCTCCGCCCAGGACCCGGAAGTCCGATTGACCTACACCTACATGACCACCGGCGTCTTCGAAGTCAAGGTCTATGACGACAACGGCGACGTGCGTTCAACCCCATTGACCTTGCTGGTGTGGGTCAAGGCGGACGCGGCCAAGGCACTTGAA
The DNA here is from genome assembly GCA_016934745.1 of Candidatus Aminicenantota bacterium. Classification (GTDB taxonomy): domain Bacteria; phylum Acidobacteriota; class Aminicenantia; order UBA2199; family UBA2199; genus UBA2199. Next base: position 404 of record JAFGSF010000001.1, read on the forward strand.
ACCGTCCCCGAAAAAACGATCCCGGTTCCGGATAGAAGCAGTGCGGCACCGGTACAGCCAGTTGCCGAGGCGGTCAGGCCCGATGGCCAGGAAATTATCGCAGCCGGCCCGTTTCCAGAAGCAGTTAAAAAAAATCCTTTGCTCAAAATCGGCCCCTATGGCGGAATTTATCTCGCGCAAGACGCCGTGCTCAAGACCGTTTATGGCAGTGTTGACGTGATCTACGGGGCTCGGTTTGGCGTCCGCCTGTGGCGGGGAATTTATTTCTGGCTGTCCGCCGCCCGTTTCAGGGCTATGGGAAAAACCACTTTGCTCGAAGAGGAAACGGTCCTGATCCTGACGCCGCTCAGCGCCTTTCTGCGCCTGGGCCTGAGCCTGGGCAACGTCAAGCCCTATGCCGGAATCGGTTTCACGACCATGAGCTTCAAGGAAGAATCGGAGATCGGCAACACCAACGGGCACGGCAACAATGTGTCATTGGAAGCCGGATTTGAATTGCAGATGAACCGCAATTTCCTTCTCGATTTCGGCGCCCGTTTCGATCAGATCAAGATCCAGGCGAGTGAACTGGAGGAAAAAATCGATTTAGGGGGCTTGCAGGTGGGCGTCGCTTTGTTGATTTCTTTTTAAAGATTGGCTTTTTTGTTGACAGAAAACGAAAAATAATGCAATATAGATAAAGATATCGCATTTTTTAATGGATTCTAAAGATCAAATAAAAGAGTATATCTCTATTGTCGATGTGGCGGCGCTTTATGTGAGTCTGAAACCGGCAGGCAAGTATTATAAAGCGTTGTGCCCATTTCATAGTGAAAAAACTCCCTCTTTTTTTGTTTATCCTGAAAAGAACAGTTTCAGTTGCTATGGCTGCAACCGTTTCGGTGATATCTTCACCCTGGTGCAGGAGATGGAGAATATCGGCTTTGTTGAAGCCATGCATTTTCTAGCCGATAAATTTAATATTCCCCTTGAAAAAATGAACCACAAAGCCGTCAAAAAGGACGATTATCTCCAGGTTAACGAGCAGGCGCTTGTTTTTTTTAGGGAAAATCTATTTAGCGGCGAAGAGGGCAGGGGAGCTCTCGCTTATCTTAAAAAACGCGGATTGCAAAAAGATATTCTCGAGCAGTTTTCCCTGGGATATGCCCCCAAATCCTGGGACGGACTCAGTCGTCATTTTAAAAAAAAAGGAGTTTCACAGCAAAAAGCGCTGGAACTGGGGCTGTTGATAAACAGCGAGGAAAACCGGGTTTACGATCGTTTTCGCGGCCGCATCATTTTTCCCATTTTTTCCGAAACCGGGACCATCCTTGCCTTCGGCGGCCGCACCATCGCGGACGACGCGGCCAAGTACCTGAATTCCCCGGATTCTCCGATCTACAAGAAAGGTCATCATTTGTTTGGTTTTCAGTTGAGCAAGAACTGGATGAAAGAAGAGAAGGCCGGTATCCTGGTCGAAGGCTACCTGGACATGATCTCGTTGTACCAGGCCGGCATCCGTCATGTGGCGGCGTCGCTGGGCACCGCCCTGACCGAGAAGCAGGTCCATCTGTTGAAGCGCTTCTGTGCCCAAATCTACATATTTTATGACCGCGATGCGGCCGGCGAAACGGCAACGATACGCAATATCGAAAAAATGTTCGAGCAGAACGTCAACCCGCGCATTGTGGTCATCGAGGCTGCCAAGGATCCCGATGAATACGTCCGCGTCCAGGGTGCCGCAGCCTTACGCGCAAATCTGGCCCGGACCGATGACGGATTTAAATTCCTCTTGAATAAGGCGGCCCGGGATTTCAAATTCAATGACCCGGATCAAAAAAGAAAAGGCCTGGATATGGTGCTCCAGGCCATCAGCAAAATGTCCGACCCGATTATCCGTGATGATTACCTGCAGCGGGCCGGCGCTTTTTTTAAAGTTTCACCCGAGCTTCTGGGGCTGGAGCTGTTGCCGGTAAAGCAGCCGGAAAATACCGAGCAGCCCTTGAAAATAACCTTGATGGAAGAGAAGTTTCTGGAAGCGCTGCTGCGTGCCCCGGAGATTATTCCCGAGGTCAAGGAATTTTTCAATGAAGAACTTTTGGCCATCCTGGCCAGTCGCAATATCATCATATGGCTGTTCGCCAGTTTTGACCGTTTCGCGGAAATCCGCTTCTTTGAAATTTCCAAGCACTTGAATGCGGCTGAGAAGGCCCGGCTGCACGATATCTTCTCCCAAAAAACGCAGGCCGCCAAGGAGCGTTCGGAAATTGAGAGGGATGTCGTCATCAGTATTGGCAATTTTCAGAAGAAACTACTGACCATTAAAACCCGGCAGCTCAACCAGGAAATAGCCGTTGCCGAAAGAGAGCACAATGCTGTAAAAATCAGGCAATTGATGAAGAAAAAGAGCGAGTCCATAAGAATTATCAGCAGACGTTCCCGGGAGGAACATATTGAAAAATAAAACTAAGCTTGAGGTTGCCGTCTCGTCCTCGCGCCAGAAAGTTCAAGCGAAAAAACCGTCTTCAAAACCTTTGGCCAGGGTGGTAAAAAAAACAATCTCGTCACGGTCGGCAAAACCTCCGGCCAAGGTGGTAAAGGGCTCGGGCCAGTCACGGTCGGCAAAATCTTCGGCCAAGGCGGGAAAAAACTCGGGCCAGTCACGGCCGGCAAAATCTCCGGCCAAGGCGGGAAAGAGCTCGGGCCAGTCACGGTCGGCAAAATCTCCGGCCCAGGCAGTAAAAGGCTCGGGTTTGACACGGTCTGAGAAATCTCCACCCAAAAAGGCAAAAAACGCCGTTTCCCAAGTCATGATCCGCGAATTGATCGAAAACGCCAATGCCCATGATGCCAAGATCAAGCACCAGGATTTTATGGATTTTTTAAGTGAAAACAATTTACTTGAACATAAAAAGGAGATTGTCTCCCATCTGCTTTCATTGAATATAAAAATTCTAAAAAAAATATCGGTCGTCAATCAGGAAAAACTGGCTGAATACAATAATTTTTTAAGCGATTTCCGCAAAGAGCTGAAGGCGGTTCTGAAAAAAGTCAAGAAGGGTTTTGGCATCATTGAAGTCGCGGCCATTAATTACATTTTCGGTTCGGACGAAGCATTTAAAAAGAACCAGAAATTCATCAAGCACTTTTTGAAGGAAAACCAGATCAAGCCGATCAAACGGGCGGCAAAAAAAGCGGCAAAAGCGGGCAGCGAGAGAACCGAAATTATCGGCGATCCTGTCCGGCAGTATCTTCGTGAAATGGGTAATGTCAACCTGTTGTCGCGCGCCGAGGAAATCAGCATTGCCCGCAAGATTGAACGGGGTGAAAAAAAAGTAATCAAAGCCCTGTCCAAAACCAATATCGTTTTGAACCGGGTGATTGAATTGGGCCGCGACGTGCTGGACGGTCACAAGAACATTGATGATGTGATCGATGTCAGCGAAGACATATATGATGAATCCAAGAAACAGGAGCTGCGCGACAAATTTCTCGGGCAATTCGAAGATTTAAACAAGCTGAAACGGGAATTCAAGAGCCTGAAAAAATCAAAGGCCTCGGATTTTGTGCGCGCCAAGAAGCTGGTGGAGATCACGCACCTGATCCAGGATATGTCCATACTCTATGAACACCGCCGTGAATTCATAAAAAAAATCAAGGATTTAAAGGAGAATTACGATCATATTCTGGCGCGTGAAAAAAAGTTAAAAGGCCAGCTGAGCCGATGTTCGTCGAGGTCGCTGGAGCGTAAGCGTATAACGGAGGAAATCAGCGGGCTTCATTTGCGCCTGGAAAACAACAACGAAAAGTACGAGACCAACACCGAGGACCTGTTTAAAACCTGCACCGATATCGATGAAGGTCTGCACCTGATCGAACTGTCGAAAAATGACCTGGTGGAGTCGAATCTGCGGCTGGTGGTCTCCATTGCCAAAAAATACATCAACCGCGGGCTGCAGTTTTCAGACTTGATCCAGGAAGGCAATATCGGGTTGATGAAAGCGGTCGAGAAATTCGAGTACCAACGGGGATACAAATTTTCCACCTATGCCACCTGGTGGATTCGCCAGGCCATCACCAGGGCCATCGCCGACCAGGCGCGTACCATTCGCATCCCGGTGCATATGATCGAAACGATCCACAAGATCAATCGCACCCAGAGACGGCTGGTCCAGGAACTTGGACGCGAAGCCACCGAAGATGAAATAGCCAAAGAAAGCGGTTTCTCATCTGATAAGATAAGAAAAATCCTGAAAATCGCCCAGGAACCCATTTCCCTGGAAACACCGGTCGGAGATGATGATTCCCATCTGGGAGATTTTCTCGAGGATGAAAAAACCGTTTCGCCTCCCGAAATTGTTTCGCAGCGAAACTTGAAGGAACAGCTGGAAGCGATCCTGTCGACGCTGACCGAACGCGAAGCCCGGGTCATCCAGATGCGCTTTGGCCTCAATGACGGCAATGAGCATACCTTGGAGGAAGTTGGGCAGGAATTCCAGGTAACGCGTGAAAGAATTCGCCAGATTGAAGCCAAGGCTCTGCGCAAACTGAAAAAGAAATCAAAAAAGCTGGTTAACTTCCTGGACAAACCCGAGAATTTCCGTTAGTTGAAGACATTGGCATATTCCGTTCCAATCGTTCAATTGACAGGCGGATGGCAATAAACTATAATTCAATAAATGGAAAAAGACCGAGTAACTCTGAAGATACCGCGCCAGTTGTATAAAAAATTGCAAACCGTAATCGAAGGAAGCGGTTTTCGCAGTGTGAATGAATTCGTAGTCTATGTGCTGCGTGATTTGATTTCCTTGCGCCAGGAAGAAAAAGATCTTTCCAAGAATGAAATTGAACTGATTAAGCAGAGACTGAAAAATCTCGGATATTTTTAAAAAAAGTTGCTATTTTAATACAATCGTAGTACAATTAGAGTATGATTTTTATGGCGAACCTTTTATCGCGCCGGCGCATAAAAGATATTTTGGCCAGCAAGGCCATGCTGCTGCTGACTGTGACGGCTGTGTCCATAATCTTTGTGATGGTTGTTGGCCTGTATTTGAGATCCCGCCCGATCCTGGCCAGCCACTCCTTGACCCAATTGCTGTTTTCCAGCCGCTGGCGTCCATCGCAGGATGAGTTCGGGTTCCTGGCATTCATCCTGGGCACCCTGTGGGTGACCGGCGTGGCCGTGTTGATCGCGGTTCCGTTATGCTTGCTAAGTGCCATTTACCTTTCCGAATACGCTCATTCGCGGATCAGGGAATGGAGTAAACCGCTGATTGATATCCTGGCCGGCATCCCTTCCGTGGTTTACGGAGTTTGGGGCATCCTGGTGATCGTGCCGCTGATCAAGGATTATATCGCTCCTTTTTTCGGAACTTTCTCGACCGGATACAGCATTTTAGCCGGCGGAATAGTCCTGGCTGTCATGATTTTTCCAGTCATCATCCATGTCGCCCTGGAAATTTTACGGGCAGTGCCGCTGGAAGTCCGGGAAGCTTCATGGGCCCTGGGTGCCACCCGCTGGCAGACCATTAAACACGTGGTCATGCGCAAAGCCATGCCTGGAGTGGCTGCCGCCATCGTGCTTGGAATTTCCCGGGCTTTTGGCGAAACCATGGCTGTACTGATGGTGGTCGGCAATGTGCCCAGAATTCCCGGTTCCGTCCTGGATCCGGCTTATCCATTGCCGGCACTAATCGCCAACAATTACGGAGAAATGCTGTCCATTCCCCTTTATGATTCGGCCTTGATGCTGGCTTCCTTGGTTTTATTACTGGTGATCGTGATTTTCAATGTGCTGTCCCGGGTGATTCTGGTCCGGGTCAAACGGAGCATCCGCTGACATGGAACGGCGCAATGTCGAAGAAAAAATCTTCAAGGGCTTGATGCGGGTTTCCACGCTGTTGATCCTTTTCAGCCTGCTGCTGATCCTGTTGACCATGGCTGTCAAGGGACTGCCCTTCCTGAGCTTGGCCATGATCACGCAGACTCCGCAGGGTGGATACTATTTGGGCAAGGGGGGGGGCATTTTAAACGCCATTCTCGGTTCCCTGTACCTGGCCGGAGGTGCGACCTTCCTGGCCATTTTATTCAGTCTGCCCGTGGCGTTGTATGTGAACCTGTATGCCAGGCCGGACTCCAGGTCTGTTTCCCTGTGCCGTTTCATCTTGGATGTGCTGTGTGGCGTACCTTCGATCGTCTATGGTGCTTTTGGATTCACAATTATGGTTTTTTTCGGGCTGCGGGCTTCGTTGCTCGGGGGCATTCTCGCCATTGCCTTGCTGATTTTGCCGATGATGATCCGCTCCATGGATGAAGTCATCCGCCTGGTGCCGCGCGAGCTGCTGGAATCTTCCTATGCCCTGGGAGCGACGCGCCTGGAAACAGCGGTTAAAATTGTAGTTCGCCAGAGTTTGCCGGGAATTCTAACCGCGGTGCTGATCGCTTTAGGGCGCGGCATCGGGGATGCCGCGGCGGTCATCTTTACGACCGGGTTTACTGATGCCATTCCCACCTCGTTGCTGCGTCCTGCCGCGACGTTGCCGCTGGCCATTTTTTTTCAACTGAGTGTTCCCATTCGGGAAGTGCAGGGCCGGGCCTATGCGTCTGCGTTGATCCTGACCATCCTGGTTTTGGTCATTAGCCTGGCCGCCCGCCTGCTGTCAAAAAAACTGACTCGACATGTAGTCAAATAGGAGCTACCATGGAAGACCGGACCCATATCCGTGTTCAGAACCTGAATGTTTTTTACCGTCAGCAGCAGATTTTAAAGGATATCACCCTGAATATTCCCGACCGGAAAATAACCGCCATCATCGGCCCTTCGGGATGCGGCAAGACCACGTTGCTGAAATCATTCAACCGCTTGGTCGATTCAATCGAAGGCGTGAGAATTTCCGGCCAGGTACTGGTCGATGACGAAAACATCCTCGATCCCAGGAACGAAGTGACCCATATCAGAAAAAAAATGGGTCTGCTGTTGCAGAAACCCTATCCGCTGCCCATGTCTATCTATGACAATGTGGCTTACGGGCCGCGCATCCACGGCATCAAGGAAAAAAAACGACTGGATGAAATGGTTGAACGCTATTTGAAAAAAGCCAGCCTTTGGCCCGAGGTTCGCGAACGCTTGCGCCAACCGGCATCCATGCTTTCTGTCGGACAGCAACAGCGACTCTGCCTGGCCCGTGGCCTGGCCGTGGAACCAGAGATCATCCTCGGCGACGAACCGACTTCGGCACTGGATCCGCAATCGAGCCAGCGGATCGAACAGACGTTCTTTGAACTGAAACAGGATTATACGATCGTCATTGTTACCCATATCCTGCGCCAGGCGCGGCGCATGGCCGATTACGTCATTTTTCTGTACCTCGGCGAATTGATCGAACAAGGACCGGCCGCAGAGATTTTTGAAAATCCCAGGCAGGAATTGACCCGCGAATACATCAAGGGTTTGATCAGTTGACTTTTCATTTTTCTGCATGCAGAATACACGCATGGGGAAAATCACTAATTCCGCGGACGTTTTCCGATACGGCGGATTGAGGCTCGTTGCTGTATTCTTTGCCTTTCTTGCCGCCGCCTGCTGCATGCATTGGCGTTCGCCCGCCGCTGCTCCGAATTCCTCCGCTGAGTCGTTTGCTGGCCAGCCCTTGCTGCTTCGTGCCATTGAGCTGGAAAGTAGGGCCGATGGGGCGGAAGCGTTGCGTGAGGCGATTCAGGCCTACGAAGAGGTGCTGGACATGGCTCCGGGCAACCTGGAGGCGCTTGACAAACTGGGGCATCTCTATTTGCTGCTGGGCGACGGCTATGAAATGAGCCGGGCAAAAAAAAAGGCATGCTTCATCAAGGCCATCCAGTGCAATGAGCGGGCCATGTTCTACGGGAACCGCGATTTCCAAAAAAGGATTTCCGCCGGAGCCAGGCTGTGGGAATCCCTCCCGGCCTTGACCCTGAACGAGATGGGTGCCATGCATTTTTGGGCCACCGGCATCTTTTACTATTACAAGGAATGCCTCGGCTTTTTCGGCCAGATCATCCATTTCCGCTGGATCGTGCGGGCCAGGATGGTCATGGAGCGCATGAGTGAACTCGATCCCGACTGGGGGCGCGGCATGCTGCATTTCAACTGGGGATGCTACTACCTGGCCATTCCCGAATCGCTGGGCGGTGATCGGAAAAAAGCGCGTGCCAGCTTTGCCAGGGCGATCGATCTTGGCCCGGAGTTCATGATCTTCCGTTGGGGCCGGGCCAAGTATTTCCATTTTAAAATGCGGGATGCGGAATCGTTCAAGGAAGATCTGCGCTGGGTGGCCGCGCAGAACATCGCTGACTTCGCAGACCCTTATCCCTGGAGAGTTTTCTTCCGGAAGGACGCCGCATTCATGCTGGAAAACTTCGACTACTATTTTCATGGCAGGAAATAAGATCCGGGCAGCGAAAATGCTTCTTAAGACAGGGCTCATCGCCCTTTGTTTTGTTCAATTCTCATTTGGTCAGATTCTGCTTGGGTCGGAAAGCTCGGGATCGAAAGAGATGCAACGCCACAAATTGAATATAAAAAAGCTGGGCAAGAAGCGCAGCTACCGTGTCTACCTGCCCGGCGAGCGGGAACCGTCAAGCCCGCTGCCGATGATCATCGTCCTGCACGGGGCGTTCAGCACCGCCAGGGGCATCATGAAGGTCAGCGGTTTCAACCGTCTGGCCGAGAGGGAGAAGCTGGTTGTGGCCTACCCCGAAGGTGCCTACGGGCTTTTCGGTCTCTTCCAGCACTGGAACGCCGGCCATTGCTGCGGCCGGGCCCAGAAGGACGGCAACGACGATGTCGGCTTTCTCGTGCAGGTGATCGACGACCTGCAATCCCGCTACCGCATCGACGGCCGCAGGATCTTCATGGCTGGGTTTTCAAACGGCGCCATGATGACCTATCGTTTTTGCGCCGAGCACCCGGAGCGTATCGCCGCGGCCGCCGTGCTGGCCGGTTCCAGCGGCGGACGGGCCTCGGCCGCTTCGCCGTACTGGCGCATTCCGCAGCCGGGAAAGCCGCTGCCGCTGATCGTGCTGCACGGCCGCCAGGACGAGTCGGTGCCCTACGCGGGGGGCAGGGACCTCAGGCACGGGGGCGACCGGGAATATGACTCGGTCGCGGCCTCGGTGGCCTTCTGGGTCCGCAACAACCGCTGCGGCCCGGAGCCGAGAACAAACTTCCTGCTGGAACGGCGCATCGAACGGAAAACCTGGTCGGATGAGAACCAACGACCGCTGGTCGTGCTATATTCGATCGACGACTGGGGCCATTACTGGCCCGGGGCCGATTATGGCAGCAAACACACTTTGCCCGGTTTCAACGCCACGGAAGTCATCTGGGAGTACTTCAAGCAGATTTCTGAGGCCAGATAGTCCAGTCAAAAATCCGCTTGGACTTCAACCCTAAAGCATGTTAGAATATCCCAAAATGCGCCTGTAGCTCAACGGTATTGGCGCTATGATTTTCCCTATATCATTATTTCGGGAAAATCATCCAGCGCCAATATACCGCTACTAGATGTTTTCAGCATCTTACTGAAACAGCTGAAAACATAGTAGCGGTAATAGAGCGTTGGCCCTTTCCGATTCAATAGACTTCTCGCCGAAACCATGTTAAAATAACTCATAAATGCGCCTGTAGCTCAACGGATAGAGCGTTGGCCTCCGGAGCCAAAGGCTATGGGTTCGAATCCCGTCAGGCGCGATTCTTTTCTTGGGTTCGAATACAATCACTATGCGTTCCCTCAGTTCAATAAGCCGGGAACGCATCTAGTGATTGTATATTGGCGCTGGATGATTTTCCCGCATTGCCGGACT
>JAFGSF010000038.1 GCA_016934745.1 Candidatus Aminicenantota bacterium
GGCCCGGTGCAGCTGCGCATGGAAATGATCGCAGAATGGGAACCGGTGCAGTAGCAACCCCCGGTAATTTCACCAAGAGAAACGGCCACCCTTGCCGCTGAAACCGTTTTTTTGCAAGATAAGCGCCGCATGGGTGTTTTTCAGGCGGATTGAAATACATGGCAGGAGAACAGCCAATGAAAAAAGTACTGAGCGGATCCATTTCCACCATCATGGCGTGTTGCCTCGTTTACGCCGCCGCGACCAGCATCGCCGGGAATTGGAAAATCACCTTGCAGTCCCCGCGCGGCGAGCGCACCCATGACATGAAGGTCGTCCAGGACAACGATAAGCTGCAGGTGACCATGCAGTCTCCGCGCGGCGAGCAGGTTTACCAGGGAACCATCCAGGGCGCCGACATCACCTGGTCGGGCACCCGCCAAACCCCGGACGGCAGGGAATTCACCGTCACCTATTCCGGCAAAGTTGAAGGGGATACCATGAAGGGGACCGTCCAGATGGGCGACCGCGGCTCTTTCGACTGGAGCGTCGCCCGGGCCCAGTAAATCTGCCTGACACCCCTTTTTAACCGCCTCAGACATCTTCTCCGTCTGAAATTGGACGGAGACCGGTCACGGCACTCGCGAAAAAATCCAGGGCCTTTCCACTGCGTTATTTCAAAAGCTGAACTGGTTACAAATGTATCTCTTAACATGCGGTCGAATTTAATTATAATAGTCAGGATTGACTATTTAAGGAGCCAACATGAAAACACCGCTGTACATCCTCGGCCTGTTGAAGCGCCATGGGCCTCAGCACGGCTACCAGATCAGGAAAAACATCGCGGAGCGTGTGGCCGATTTCGCCTATATCAAGCTTCCGACGATCTACTACCACCTAGAGCAAATGGAGAAAAAGGGCCTCGTTTCTTCAACGAAGAGCAGGGAAGGAAACCGGCCGGAACGCTGGGTATATGATCTCACGTCCGCGGGTGAAAAGGAGCTGCAAAAAATCTTGCGCTCATTCTCGGGGAAGGAGTACCGGGCTGAGTTCGACCTGGACGCAGTTTTCTTTTTTCTCGACTTCCTGCCCGGCCGCAGCCAAATCATCGAGGCGCTGGAAACCCAGAGGTCCGATTTGCGTGCGCTGCTTGCCAATCTCGCCAAACACCGGAGAGAGGTTTCATCCCACATGTCAGGCAAGGCCAGAAGCATTGCACTCCTCCTTTTCAGTCACCACGAAAAACACTACCGGGCCGAATGCAGTTGGCTCGACGAAGCGATTTTAGTACTTGCGGAGGCATAGGATGAACGGAGAGAAAAAAATCTTGGAACTAACCTGGAAGGAAGTTGAAGCCCTTGCCAAGGAAAAGACCGTGCTGCTTGTCACGTTGGCCCCGATCGAAGAACACGGCCTTCACCTTCCCCTGGGTGTGGACATCGTTGAAGGTAAGAAATGGGAAGGCGACTTGGTCCGAAGGCTGGTTTCCAAGTACCCGGACTACTATTTCTTGGTCATGCCGGCCCTACCAATCGCCCATGGCTGCATCGGTCAGTACCCAGGCAACCTGCACTTCAGCCAGCGGACCGTTCGAACCGTGGTTCTGGAGTCCCTGCAAAGCTTCGTAGGCTGGGGTATCCGCAACATTGTGCTCATCGCTTCCCACGGCAATCCCCGCTTTCAGATCGCGGTGGAGGAGGCCTGCCAGAAAATCAACCGCAAGTATGGAGTATGCGCCTTTTCCCCTCTAGGTGCCTTCTTTTCCTACAAGGAGTTGAAGCTGGACTTGAAATTCCCCCCGGGGATGGCCAAAAAATTGGAGGCGTACCCCGACGATTTTCACGCGGGTTGGATCGAGACGTCTATGATGCTCGACATCGCCGAAGAAACGGTAGGCGACTACCTCCGCCAACCCGATACGGCGGTGAAGGAAAAGGAAATGATGTTTCCAAAAAAAGTGGAGAAAAAGATCGCCGGGTTCGGCCACATCGGTTTGCCAAGGAAGGCTGAAAAATCGCTGGGCAAGGAGATCAACGAGAACATGGCCGAATACCTTTTCGAGGCGGTTTCATCATTTCTAGATCGACAGGGCTATGAAAAATTCCAGCACCACTTTCTTTATCGCATTCCTTTCTTGCGTACTTTTTTTCTCCGCGTGTTGGCTGCCGCGCTTTTGGGTATTCTTGCCCTGCTGACAGTAATTTTTCTTCTTTGAATGCGGTCGAGGCGGAAAGCATAAATGAAAAGATTTTACTTCAGTATATTGTTAATCGTGACAGGAAGCCTGCTTATGGCGGGTAAAACTTACCAACATAAAGAAGGCGGGATTTCCATCTGGTTTCCAGACAATTAGGAAGTCACCGCCAAAGAAGGTTGGTCGGAAGCCACCGCTGCTGATGAAGAGGCTGCTATCCAATTGCGGGTTCTCCAGGATGCCGAGTCACTTGAGCAGATGATCGTGGTGTTCCATCCGCACGTAGGCATAAGCCATCAATCGGTATTTTCAGACTGCCTCCCCTGCTGCGATCAGGAATTTTCCATTGCCCGCCGCACAAGTAAATCTGCTTTTGCGGAGTTTGTCCCGGGCCATAAAAGGGCTGGAAAGGGGACGCTTCTTGTATTCTTGACATTATCCCCCCCACAAAGGACACTTCAGGCGGGCCCGGCCATGATCTTGTGCATAAACTCGACCACAACCGGTTCGTATTTTTAGAATCTGAAACGAACTCCCGCTCTCACGCTTACTCCCGAGAAATCGATCTCAGCCAAAACGGCGTTGCTGACTTCCGGGTTGTCCCAGGCGCTCACACCGAAGTCGAGGATATGAAAGAGTCGGCCCTGGTGATCTAAATCGAAAAAAAAGAAGGCGCCGTCAAAGGATTCGTCGGGGGAACTGCTGGAAACCAACTTGGCGCTTCCCCGGAAATTGCTGATCTTAGCCACGCGGCCTAGGGTCTCGGCGAAGATAAAAACGCCCCGGGTCATCCTCGCCTCCAGCCCCAGCCGGGCATAGAAGTTCAACCCTCCGGCCCGGCCAGTGGAGTACTGATTGGAATATTCAAGCTGGGCCGCAGCCAGTTGCTCCATGTAGAGTCTGGCGAAGGTATAGCCGCCGCCAGCCTCGAAAACCAAATTGAATTTCTTTCCGAGCGGCAGATGATAGAATAAACCGAGGGTAACCGGGATCGCTTCGACTTCCCGGTTGAAATCGACAGTGAATGTATAGAGGGGCCAGGTGATGTCGACGCCGCTTTGCTGCCTGCCCTTCAGGTACGCGGCGCCCAGCGACAGTCCGAAACGTGGGCCAAAAAAAACCAGCAGGTCAGCGCCCGCCTCATAACAGAGATGCAGCGGGTCTGATACACTTTCATAGGGCCGTCCGGCCGACTCGGCCCCCTGCTCATATCTCTGCACAAAGCCGGCAATGCCCTCGTTGAGTTGGCCTCCCTGCAGATAGTTCATGCCCCCGTGGAGCCGCAAGGCAAATCCAATTCGTTTCTTGACGGCCAGGCTGACCTCGGCAGCCGGTTGCGGGGACATGACATCTTCCCTTGATGTCTGGGTCAAGACTTTTTGCCCTTTGGCCTGCTGTTGCCCCGGCAAAGCCAAGGCCGGCACTAACAGGACCAGGATGAACAGAAAAACGACGATGTATTCTTGTTCCCGTTTCATCTCACTCTCCTTTGGTGATATGATTAATAATACAGCCACGAAAAATAAATTGAAATGGCCGCGGATTAGCAGGTAGCTCAAACAATAAAGAATGGAATCCTATCCATTTCTGATACGGATGGTATGTTCCTCTGGTGATTTTTTAGTCCACTTCGAAGAAAAAAACTATTGAAACTTGTCGCTCTAAGTCTTAATGCCTGGAGGATGTTCTTGGCCTCCAGCGGTGTCAGGCGGACGATGTCGAGCTCCTTCAGCTCCATCCCAGCATCATTATCCTCGCAATAAATTGAGAAATAAGGACATTCAACACCTCATTGCCGACATACTGATCCTGCCCTGATTAAGGCAATTCAATCACATAAAAAACTGGCCCTTTCGTCCGCGTCGCCTTCGAGGAGGAGATCGCCACGTTCCGGCCAGAGGCTCGCAAACTGCACAAGTGAGGCCGTGGCAGGGACAATGGAGCACAGCCGTGCACAAGATCCAATTTACATATCAGGCATAGGCCAAAGGTTCGTTATTAGTAAAGCCCCGATGATCTTTATTGACAGATCAAATCCGCGATGGCCATTCGTCATCACCACCGTTCCCTTTCCTATTTCAGGAATTCCCACAGCCCAACAGGTTGAGCCTGGTGCATTATCGCCTACGCTGAAAATGTAAAATTTATCTCCCTTGGCGATAAAAACGCCCAAACCTTGCGCTGCCGGGATGCCTCCCAATATTTTGGGATCCAAGTCGATCTCCTTCATAAACATCTGCCGCACCATATCTCTTGAAATGATCAGGCCTGATTCGCCTTGATAGCTGCGCATCAATGCAATTAAAAACTTGGCAATATCAGCAGATGTACTAAGCAATCCTCCTTGAGCGACGGCAGTCGGGTGCAGAGCCGCCGGATACGCCTTTCCATAGTCATCGTGAGGCATGGCTTCTTTCTGGTTCGAGAACTCACCGGCCAAAGGATATACGAAGGTACTGTTTTTCATATGCAAGGGTTTGAAGATCACAGCTTGCATTATTTTTTCAATGGATTGACCCCCGACATCTTCGATGAGCAGCTGGATCACCGCGTAAGCGATATTGGAGTATTGCCAACGCGAACCGGGAATATATTCCACGATCGCAGGCTTATTTAGGGCTGGCGCCTCACCTTTTAAAACTTGTACAAGCGAAGGCGGCGGACCATTTTCGTAAGAAAGGTTGGTTTCAGGTAAACCGCTCCGATGAGTCAGGAGCAACCGCAAGGTAACTTTTTTTTTATCCGTGAATTCATTGCCGGGCAGTTGCCAGGATCGCAAATAATCATTGATGTCTTCATCCAGTCCGATCATCCCTTTTTCAACAAAATTAAGGGCGAGGGCAGCGACGAGCGTTTTCGTTACCGAAGCTGCTTGGAAAAGGGTTTCTGTAGATACCGGAACACCACTACCATTTTTTATGACACCATATGACCTGGACCATTTGATCGCATTATCATTGATCAGCGTAATGGTGACCCCGGGAATATTTTGTTTCGACATCTGCTTGGAAAGAAGCCATTCCAGGATCGGATAACGAAAAGCAACGAGGAGTACGATAAATAAAACAACCCCCGATAAAACAGATAGAAAGATCTTCCATTTTCTTTTCATTGCAACTCCTTCAGATTTACATGCATATTATTTCGATATGGACAAGCATATGAGTTCTATTGAAACTGGTCGCTCTTGCTCTTAAGGAACTGCAGGATATTCAAGGCTTCCAGTGGCGTGATGCTGGATATGTCGGTCTCTTTCAGCTTGTCGCGGATCTCGTCCCATACCTTCAACTCCATGTCCTCGGGGAAAAGGCCGGGACCCAGGTCCGGCACATTCTCGATGCGGCCGGTGATGCGCTCCTTGACCAGGCGGTTCAATTCCTTTTTTTCCAGGTTGAGCAGGATCTCCTTGGCCCGCTCGATCACCGCCCGCGGGATGCCGGCAATCTTGGCCACGTGGATGCCGAAGCTCTGGTCGGTGGGGCCGGGCATGATCTTGTGCAGGAAGATGACGTTGTCCTGCCATTCCTTGACGGCGATGTGATAGTTCTTGACCCGGGCCAGGATGGCGGCCAGTTCGGTCAGCTCATGGTAATGGGTGGCGAACAGGGTACGCGGCTTTTTCTTCGAGGAATGCAGAAATTCGATCACGGCCCAGGCGATGGACAGGCCGTCGTATGTGGACGTGCCGCGGCCGATCTCGTCGAGCAGGATCAGCGACTGCGACGTGGCGTTGTTCAAAATGATGGCCGCTTCGATCATTTCCACCAGAAATGTGGATTTGCCCTCAATCAGGGAGTCGGAAGCTCCGATGCGGGTAAAGATGCGGTCACAGATGCCGATCTGGGCCCTGGCGGCGGGCACGAAACAGCCGGCCTGGGCCAGGATGACGATCAGGGCATTTTGGCGCAGGAAGGTTGACTTGCCGCCCATGTTCGGGCCGGTGATGATCAGTATCTGGTCGCTGTCCGCGGCCATCTCCAGGTCATTGGGAATGAAGCCCCGGCCCGAAGCGGCCTCGATCACCGGGTGCCGACCTTCCTGGATGCGGATGGCCTTGCCATTGTTTATTTCCGGGCGCGACAAGCCCCGGCGCTGGGCCAGTTCACCCCAGGCGGCCAGCACGTCGAGGATGGCGATCAGGTCGGCGTTCAGGTTCAACTGGCCTGAGAAACGCTGGATGTCAACCAGA
Source organism: Candidatus Aminicenantota bacterium (assembly GCA_016934745.1). GTDB lineage: Bacteria > Acidobacteriota > Aminicenantia > UBA2199 > UBA2199 > UBA2199. The sequence goes on from JAFGSF010000038.1 coordinate 6,363, forward strand.
ACCTCCAGGTAGAGTTTCTGCTCGATGGCAACGATCTTTTCCTCGGCCTTGAGAATTTTGTCTTCCAGGTCCTTGAGCTCGGCGGTCAGGAAACGCTCGGCGTTGACCAGGGTCTGCTTGCGAATGTAGTGCTCGGGCACCAGCTTCAGGTGGGCGTTGGTGACTTCGATAAAATAACCGAAAACCTTGTTGTACTTTATTTTCAGCGACGGAATGCCGGTTTTGGCTTTCTCGCTTTTTTCCATGGCCGAAACGATTTCCTTGGCGTCGTGGCTGATGGCGCGCAGTTCGTCCAGTTCCCGGTTATAGCCTTTTTTAATGATCTGCCCGGCCGTGATGGTGTTGGCCGGATCCTCGGCGATCGTTCTTTCGATGATGGCCGCCAGTTCCGGCAGCGGCTGCAGACGGCTGCAGACATCACCCATGATCTCCGCCTTGAAATCACGGATGTCGTTTTGCAGCACGGGGATTTTTTGCAACGTATCGGCCAGATTCAACAAGTGCTGGGGCAGGGCGATATTCAGCGCAATCTTGGAATTTAAACGAGCCAGGTCGGCGAAGAATTTCAGCTGCTTGCGGATCTCGCTGCGGCTGATCAGGTTGCGAAAGAATTCCTCGACGCCGTCCAGGCGCTGCTCGATTTCATTTTTGGCCAGTAGCGGGTAGGAAAGCCACTTCTGCAGCAGGCGCCGGCCCATGGGCGTAATGGTCAGGTCAACCGCGCCAAGCAGGGACCCTACAGCCGTGCCGCTGCGCAGGTTCAAGATGATTTCCAGGTTGCGAAACGACACCGCGTCCAGGACCAGGTAATCTTCTTTGGCGCTGAAACGGGGCGGAGCAATGTGAGCCAGAGAGCCGCGGCGGATCGAACGCAGGTACTTGATCATCACTCCGGACACGGCCACGGCGGCCGGGTATCCATCCAGCCCCAGGCCCTCGATGGTGGACAGATTGAACTGGTTTTTCAGCACCACCGTGCAGTCGGCCGTGTTAAATTCACCATCGTCAAAGACCGTGATGAGTATATCGCTGAATTCGGGAAAACGTTTGCCGAATTGACGGAACTCATTTTCATAATCCCTGGCAATTACGACTTCCTTGGGGAATTTCCGGTAGAATTCATTGTAAAGCGCTTCCGGGTCGCCGGCGTTGAATACCTTCACTTCAAAATCGGAGACGGCCAGGTCCATGGAGGCCATGGCCAGTGCCTTTCCGTCCCGGCGGATGGCGACGATGAAATTGTTCTGGCCGCTGTCCAGGGATTCTACTTCCAGGGCCGTGGCCGGGGTCAGGATATGGGTCACTTCACGGCGCACAATGCCCTTGGCCAAGGCCGGATCTTCGACCTGTTCGCAAATGGCCACCTTGAAGCCCCTGCGCAGCAGCTTGGCGGCATAGTTTTCCCAGGCATGGTGAGGAACGCCGCACAGCGGCACCGCGTCTTCCTTGTTCTTGTTGCGCGAGGTCAAGACCACTTCCAAAATCGGCGCGGCGGTCCGGGCATCGTCAAAAAACATCTCGTAAAAATCGCCCAGGCGGAAAAACAGAATGGCGTCGGGATAGCTCTTCTTGATCTCTAGATACTGGCGGAGCATCGGGGTGGAAGCGATGTTTTCCATGGCTGGATTATAACACAGCCGGGGCTGAGAATACCTCCCTGAGCCGCAACGGCAAAAGGGTTTTTCGCAAAACCGGTTGGGAATTGGCGCAGGCCCGGGCCACGGTTTTTTCATCCGAGAGCAGGATCAGCTTTTTTCTGGCCCGCGTAATGGCCGTGTAAAAAAGCTCGCGGCTGAGCATCCGCGAATGGGAGGGCAGCAAACCCAGCACCACGATATCATATTCCGATCCCTGGGCCTTGTGAACCGATACGGCATAGGAGAGGGTCAGTTCATCCAGCTCGTCGATACCGTATTCCACGACCGCCCCGTCATAGCTGACCAGCAATTTTTTGTCGCGGCCGTCATATTCTTCGACAATGCCGAGGTCGCCGTTGAACACCTGCTTGTCATAATCGTTCCGTGTTTGCATGACCTTGTCCAGGCGCTTGAATGCTATTTTTTCCTTTTTCAGCAAAAAAGATTCGGGGTTGAATTTTTCCTGGACCAGACGGTTGATGCGGTCGATGCCCGCATCACCGCGGTACATGGGCATGAGTATCTGCAGGGCCGTTGAATTAAAGGGATATTCGTTCTGGTAATAGCGGATGATGGCCTCCACTTTTTCCGGGACCTGGGCTTCATTTTGCATGGGCAAAAAAATAAAATCGAGTTCAGGAGAATAGGCGGGAAAGAGCAGCGTTTCACCGTTGTTCACCCGGAAAGCATTCTCCACGATCAGGCTGTCCTGGTTCTGACGGAAGTTGCGGCTCAGGTAAATGGTCTGGAAATAGTCGCTTTCGATCATGTCGCGCAACACGTTGCCCGGCCCCACCGACGGCAACTGGTCCTTGTCGCCGATGATGATCAACTGTGTTTTGTCGGCCAGCGCCTGCAGCAAGGAGTACAGGATGGTGGAATCGACCATGGAAAATTCATCGACGATGATGGCGTCGGTTTTCAGCGGGTTCTGGGCGTTGTGGACGAACTGGCCGTTCTCGGGGTTGATTTTGAGCAAGCGGTGGATGGTCGATGCCTGGTACAGCGAGCTTTCCTCGATGCGCTTGGCGGCACGCCCGGTGGGGGCGGCGATCATGATCGATTTGCGGTTGGCTTTCAGGATTTCTATGATGGCGCGAATGATGGTGGTTTTTCCTGTTCCCGGACCGCCGGTAATGATGGTCAGCCTGTTTTTCACCGCGGCCAGGACCGCCTCTTTCTGTTCCGCGGTCAATTCAAGGGCCAGTTTCTTGAACACGGTCTCAAAATTGACCGCCAGTTCCGGGTCGGCATCAAAGCCCCGGCTCAGCTGCCAGAGGCGTCTGGCCGACTGCTTTTCAATCAGATCGTTCAGTGGCTTGACAATGCACTTTTGCGGGACGGCCTGGCAGTGAAGCTCGGCCCGCTCGATCATTTTTTCCAAAACAATAAAGACATCGCTGTCGGCGATGTCCAACAGCCAGGAACATTTCTTCAGCAGGTCGTCCTGTTCGCTGTACAGGTCGCCGTGCTGAAATTCACTCTGGTCCAAAACAAATAAAATTCCGGCCCGGATGCGCTGGCTGTCGTTTTTGGCAATGCCCATGGCCCGGGCGATGGTGTCGGCGATTTTAAAACCGATTCCGCGCACCCGTTCGATCAGGATATAGGGGTTGCTCTCCATCAATGCCAACGCCAGGTCGCCAAACTCGCGGAAAATCTTAAAAACCGTTTCAGGGCCGATGCCGAACGGCGTCAGTTTGACCGTCAGGTCACGCAATACCCGGCTGTCACGGACGCTCTTTTTGATTTCTTCAAGCACCGTTTTTTTCAAGCCGCTTATTTCCCGCAAGCGCTCCGGAATATTTTCCAAAACCTCAAATGTTTGCTGGCCAAAATGGTCCACAATTTTCTGGGCGGTTTTCTTGCCAATGCCCTTGAAGCGCCCCGATGACAGGTACTTGACCATGCCGGCGCCATCCTGGGGCAGAATGAATTCAAAACGGCTGACCTTGATCTGGCTGCCGAAACGCGGATGCTCCGCTTCCTCGCCCTCGACCTCCAGGAAATCGCCTTCGTTCAGTGAGAACAGATTGCCGACGATGATCCGGCTTTCACGGGATCCGTCCAGCAGCACTTTAAATACCCCGAAACCCGTATCCTCAGAACTGAAAATCTTGCGACTGACTTTTACTTTGTAAGACGGCAAATTAATTTATGATAGCCGGATTGAAACCGGGACTGTCCAAAACAAAGACGTCAATACCATGCATGCGTTCTCCTGATACCGCAGAGTTGTGAAATCCCCTGCCAGGTTCTGAAAACCGATTATACCGAATCGCCGCTCAATTGGGAAGCAGGGATCGCAAGTCAAAAAAATTGATTGTCCCGCGGTAAAAAACCAGACTGCAAGAAAACAGCCAGTCGAATGTTTTAAGGCTGAAAAAAGCAATAGGAGGCTTAAATGAAAAGAAAATTGTTTATTGTTGCGGTCATGCTGGTTTTCTCAGCAACCTGGTTATTGAACGCCCAGCAGGGCATGCGCGCCAGGGGCCACGAACGCGGCCGCCAACTCCGGGGCATGCTGGCCAGCGATAACTTCATCCCGGTGCGGATGCTGCTGAAAGGCAAAGAAAAGATCGGCCTGAGCGCCGAGCAGGAAAAGCAACTCACGGCCATGAACGAGGCTCATGCGCAGTGGCTGATCAAATTCCGTGCCGATATGGAGATCCAGGCCCTGAAACTTCGCAAATGCCTGGCAGCTGACAAGATGAACCTGAAGGATGCCGAAGGGCTGATCCGCGCCCAGGCCGACATGCACGCTGAAATGCAGATTGTGCGGCTGCGCTTCCAGCAGGAGGTCAAGGCATTGCTGTCCACGGAGCAGTTGGCCAAAGTGAACGAGATGAAAAAAGAATTTGGCGCCCATTTCCGCGAAGGCATGCGTGAGCGTCGCGAAATGCGTCGGGAACGCATGCATTAAATCATCGCGTCATTCCTCCTCTCCACAAAAAAGGGCGGCCCGGACCGCCCTTTTTTATTGATGGTGAGTTTTCAGCAACCGCGACACATGAGTGAAAATCTCTTCAGCAAGCGGCTGGAAGCGGTTTTCAAGGCTATCGCTCATCCTCTCGGAAAACGTGCGGTTATCAAGGATTTCAACGGCAAAAATATGGATGTCACGATCAGCAGGGAGATGCATGCCCAGGCGCCGTCCCAGTTCCAAGGCGGTCGCGAAGTTGGCATCATGGACACAATTGAGATTCATGGTTTCACGCAAACGATCGGCGGTAAAATAATGCCATAGGCCGGGCTCGGCCCCGCCACTGCGAATGGAATCGATGACGATCAGCCGGCTGTAACCCTTCAGGATATCAAGCAGATTGAATCCGCCCAGGGAGCAATCATCGATAATGTCGAGATCGGCAAACTGTTGCAGCCTGTCTTTAAAATAACCGGCCAGGCGGATACCGATCGCATCATCGCAGAGGATGGGGTTCCCCATGCCCAAAAGCAAAATTCGCTTCATTGACGACGCAAAAAAACCATCAAATCCCCCGCCTTAGTTGCCAATGCAAGGCACCGTTTTTGTAAGCCAAGACTTCCAAGGGCATCTGTCCGGGCAGGGAGTGGGTGGCACAGCTATAACACGGGTCAAAGGCGCGAAAGGCCATTTCGATCATGTTTAGAATCCCCTGGTCCGGATCCTTTCCCGGTTTGATCAGGGCCTGGGCCACTTTTTTGGTCACCATTTGAATGGGAGCATTGTTGTTGGTGGTGCCGACGATCAGGTTGGCACTGGTGCAGATGCCGTTTTTATCACAGGTATAATGGTGGGTCAAAGTGCCGCGCATGGCTTCCACGATACCCACACCTTCTCCGGTTATTTTTTTGGGTATGACCCGGAATTGGTCCCCGGTGATCTCCGGATCAGCGCAATAACGCTCCAGCATCTCGACATTGTGCACCATTTCCACCAGCCTGGCCCAATGGTTGGCCAGGAGGGCCCGGCACGGTTTCCCCCCCACGGTCTGGAACATTTCCTCAAAAGCTGCCTGCGCCCGTGGCGTGGCCATGCGATCCGAAACGTTCAGCCGGGCCAACGGGGTGGCGCAGTACAAGCTGGAATCAATCCCTTCCGTAAATCCCTTCCAACCGCGTTTTTTCAGGTAGGGAAATTTCAAGTAAGACCATGATTCCACGTGTTCGGCCACAAAATCGGCGTATTCATGGGGCTGGTATTTGCAGATTTCCTTTCCCTCAAAATCAACCACCCGCACCTGCCCGTCATAGAAATTCGAGGCATTGTTTTCATCGACCAGCCCCATGGAATGGACGTCCAGCGTATAAGGACCGTTCAGGATCAAATCCACGTACTGCGGATTGCCCAGTACAATGTCCCGAAAGAGTTTCAGGGAGAAATCGGCAAATTTGCTCAGTTCCATGACCATGGGCTTGATCTTTTCCAGTTCAATCTTTTTCAAGCCCTTGGAAACTCCACCGGGCAGGCACCAGACCAGGTGGGTGAAACGTCCACCCAGCAGCTGCTGGATTTTCTGGGCCATGGCCCTGGCTTGGATCACCTGGCCGCCGATCTCCAGGCCCACTTTGGCGATCACGCCCAGGATATTGCGGATGGCCGGGTCGGCGTCGGGACCGAGGACAAAATCAGGAGCGGCCAGAGCATAAAAATGGGCTATATGGCTATGGATGTAATGCGCATGGTAGTACATGTCACGCAGTTTATGCGCCAACGGCGCCACCTCGCCGCCAAAACAGCCGTCCACAGCCTTGGCGCTGGCCATGTGGTGGCTGGCCGGGCAGACACCGCAAATCCGGGTCATGATCCGCGGCAATTCCTCCACGGGCCGACCGACCACGAAACGTTCAAAGCCGCGCAATTCCGGGATCTGGAAGTGACAGTCCTGCACTCCACCGTCATCGGCGAGAAAGATTTCTATTTTTCCGTGCCCTTCCAACCGGGTGATGGGATCAATGCGGATGGTTTTCATAATTTCAGACTCCTTTGCAAAAATGAGGCAGGCAGGCCGAAACGATAAAGAATCGCAGTCAGATCCGGAATACCGGCAATAATCGTCTCGATCTCATGGGGGTCCTTGCTGTCGATGATCGAACCCAGGGCACTGATAAATTTGCTGCCCTGATCCATCACATCGGGTGCCGGGCCGTAGCAGCCGCGGCAGCCCAATCCGGTGTCGGGACAACGCACCCCGCAGCCGGAACGGGTCACGGGCCCCATGCACAGAATACCCTGTTCGAGCAGACATTTGTCGGGATCCTGAAGGATCTCATGGGGGCGATAAAAATGCTTGATCTTTTTTTCAGACTTGCTACGTTGGCAATCATCACACAGGTTCCGTTCCGCTGCTCCGATCGTGGAACCCGGAGGAGGCCGTTTGCCGCCGGCCAGGGCCAGAATGGACAATTTCACCTGTTCGGGCGCCGGCGGACAGCCGGGAAGACAATAATCGACCGGAACAATATCGGCCAATCGATACACCCTTTTGAAAAAATAGGGGAGTTGCAGCAGCTGTCCATTCAGGTCTGTCTCGGGAAGCGGGATTTTTTTATTTCCCGGCTCAATGGATGGATTATGCAGGTAATTCTTGGTTAAAATTTCCTCACGACCGGTCAGGTTGGCCAGTCCGGGAATCCCGCCCAGGTGGGCACAGGATCCGAAGGCAACCAGCATCTTGCTTTTGCGGCGCAGCAATTTTGCCAGATGTTCATTCTCACTGTTGCGGACGGCGCCATTGAAGAACGTCAGATCGAGTTCGTTGTCGGCCAAGGCCTCCACATCCGCGTATTTTCCGTCAACGGCGATCGGCCACAAGCGGATGTCAGCCAAAGCCGCCACGTCCAGAATGAATTCATTGGTATCCAGGACGGCGACATCACAACCGCCGCAGGCGGCTCCCCAGTACAAGGCGATCTGCAGCTTTTTCACAGCCATGGTTTATCTCTCCCTCGGGTCGGCATGCAATTCACAGGCAACATGGGAAGGACCAAGAACACGGATGCGCTCGGTCATGTCCTTGACGATATCGGCAAAACGCTGGCCTTCGCTGGCACTGATCCATTCCAGGCGCACCCGTTCATCCTCGATGCCAAAGTCTTTCAACACCTTTTTCAGCAAAGGGATGCGGCGCATCGTCTTGTAGTTGCCCTCTGAGTAATGGCAATCACCGGGATGACAGCCGCAGATCAACACGCCGTCCGCACCGCTCACCAGGGCCTTGACGACAAACGTAGGGTCGACGCGGGCGGAACACATCACGCGGATGATGCGAACATTGGGCGGATAGTGGATGCGGCTGGTACCGGCCAGATCGGCCCCGGCATAAGAGCACCAGTTGCACAAAATACCAAGTATCCTGGGTTCAAAACTCATCGGAGCACTCCTTCGATCTGGGCCAGAATCTGCTGATCGGTAAAATGCCTGCCCTTGATCGCGCCCGAAGGACAGGCGGCCACGCAGGCACCGCAGGCCTTGCACATGGCACTGATGACATGGCTGCGTTTCTTTTTGTCATCATATTCAATGGCGCTGTAGGGACACAGTTCGTTGCATATCCGGCAGCCGGAACAGGCATCGTCGCTGATCTCCGCATAGACGGCATCGACGGCAATTTTTCCCTTGGCGATCCTGGCCAGGATCCGGGCCGCCGCCGCCCGGGCCTGGGCAACGGTATCGGGGATATCCTTGGGAGCGACACAGGTGCCGGCAATAAAGATTCCATCTGTGGTCGTGGCCACCGGATCGAGCTTGGGATGACTTTCGATGAACCAGCCTTCCTTGTCCTGGCTGATATTCACCAGCCGGGCCGTTTCCATCGCATCCTCCTGAGCCTCCATGCCCACCATGAGTATGACCAGATCGGCAGGAATCTCGATAAGCTCGCCCGATAATTGTTCGTTCACCTCGATGAGCATCTTGCAATCATCTTTGGGACCGGCGCTGCGGATGATCGGATGATCGCCCTTTCCGAACATCAGGAACATGGTTTTGACTTCGGATGTGCGGCGGTAAAAATCTTCATGCCCCTTGCCGAAGGCATGCATGTCAATGTAGAGATCGGAGACATAGCAGGAAGGAACGGCCGACTTGATCTCATGTACGTATTTCAAGGCGGTCATGCAGCATACACGCGAGCAATATCCGTGGAATTCGGCACTGCGGCTGCCCACACAATGAATGATGGCAGCATATTTGGGGATCGTTCCGTCGCAGCATTCGATCCGCCCCGCCTGCAGCATTTTTTCGAAATCAAAAGAAGTGATCACGTCGGGAAGCTTGCCATAGCCGAAATGGGTGACCCGCTCGGCGGCAAACTCCCTGTACCCGGTGCACACAATGACGTTTCCCACCTGGATCTCCCTGATTTTGCCCGTGCCCGGACCATCATGCCCGGTCCGGGACAGCGTAGCAGTGAAATTGCCGACATAGCCCTGCAATTGCTGCAGGCGGGAATTCAAGAGCAATTCGATGTTGCCGCTGCTCCTGACCCGGGTTATCCTCTCAATCAGAAGATCGCGGGCTGAATCGAGATAGGGGGCGGTCAGGTCGACCCGGGCCAGATTGCCCCCGAGGTGATCCTGTTTTTCAAGCAGAAACACCTTTTGCCCGGCTTCCGCCAATTCCAGAGTCGCGGTCAAACCGGCAATTCCCGCTCCGATAACCAGGGTGTTGGGACACATGTCGACCGTCATCTGTTCCAGGGCTTCATGATGGACGACCCGGCGGACCGCAGCCTGGGCGAGGGCTTTGGCTTTTTCGGTCGCGGCCTGGGGATCGTCATGGACCCAGCTGCACTGCTCGCGGATATTGGCCATTTCGAACATGTAGGGATTGAGCCCCGCTGCCTGCAATGCGGCACGGAAAGTGCGCTCATGCATACGCGGGCTGCAGGCGGCGACCACAACCCTTTGCAGGCCATGTTCCTTGATGTCTTGTACGATCAGGTCCTGACCCGGATTGGAACACATGTATTTATAGGTGCGGGCAATCGCGACCTCGGGAAGCGTCGAGATGTACTCGCGAACCGCTTCGCAATCCACGATCTTGGCGATGTTGCTGCCGCAGTGACAGATGTAAACTCCGATTTTTGCTTTCATGGTGTCCCTCAGGCAATCCGCCGCGGAGCCAGTATCTCGCCGCCTTGCGAAGATCTACCCAGCAAGGCATCCCTCTGAACCGCCGCCAGGTACATCGCCAACGGCCGGTAGGCCAGATGCGACCACTTGCTGAAAGGCACCTCGAGGACCAGCATCGGCACCACGCCCATCATGTGCATGATGTAAACCAGGTTGGCCGCGACCGGAAATCCAGCCCGGTGGGCAATGTGCTGCAGCACGCCGGTCAAGGCGACGTAAACCAGCATGATCAGGAACAGCCAGTCCGATTTATGCGAGTGCTGGAACTGCGTTCTTGTCTTTTTCAGGCGGCCGTGCAGCATGAAGATCGTCGCGCCGATCAGACCGATCGACGCGGCATAACCGAAGGTGTGGACGGTCCATCTGATTTCAGGCCCGGATTGCATGGTCGGGAGAAAAAACATGATCAGGACCAGCATGGTCAGATAGCTCGCGACCAGCAGCAAATGGATCAGCCAGAGCCCATTGCGCTCCTGGCAGGTGCGGAAGCGATTCTGGGTCAGGAAGTGCCAGGGAAGCTGCGGCAGGTGTTTCAGGTACATGAACAGGTTTGGTTTTGGCCCGTCCTTCGAGCCGAATACCAGTCGCCACATATGCAGGGAATTGACAAAGAGCAATGCCGCCAGCACGCCGGCCATGCTCCAGTCGAACAGATGCACTGCCGAACTGGGAAGGAATGCTCCGGGGCCCGAATAGACATGGATGTCACCCCGCAGCATGCCGAAGAGAAAAAAAGCGACTCCCGTCAGCAGGGCCAGCACCAGAATGGCGATCATCTCCGCCTTCCATGACCGGTAAAACAATCGGGAAAGGCCGGTTACGTCATAGCGCGAAGTCAACCAGCGGCGCAGGCTCATCATGGTTTCACCCGGTTCTGCGCCCCGCGGACACTGTTCCGAACACTGGCCGCAGTAGTAACACAGCCAGGGCTCCAGCGACCGTTCCAGCTTTTTTTCCAGCCCCATCTGCAGGTTGCGCATGGGTTTGCGTGGAAACACATTGAATTCATCGGCATGCGGGCATACGGCTGAACAATTTCCGCAATGATAGCATAGTTGTACGTCTTCCGCTCCATACACTGCCAGATCGTCAATGATTTTCGGATTGACGCGAATCGCCATTTGGCCTCCTCATTTTGCCTGCAGACTTTTTGCCCGGGCCTCGATATCGCTCAGAGTCACGCTGCCGCGGTGCCCGATCCCCCGGCCGCTGCTGATGCTGCGCAAAACTCCCGCGGCCACGGCCGAAGCCTGTGCCACCGCATCGGGAATGTCCTTTGGCGATTGGCACATGCCGGCGACAAAGACACATCCCCTTTCCGTATCCGTGGGGTTGCCGTTGTAATCCAGTTCCGAGAACCAGCCATCCTCGTCCCTGGTCAATCCCAGCATCCGGCTCAATTCCTCCGTGCCGCGGGCCGGGATCAGCCCGACAGCGAGCAGCACCATGTCGACCGGGAATTGGATCAACTTGTCCCGGATGATATCTTCCCCGGTCACCACCATTTTTTCGTTCTCCTGCGAAACGGTCGCAGAGCGGCCGCGGATGACAAAGGTACCCTCCTGCCGGATCCGTTCAAAAAATTCTTCATAGCCTTTGCCGAATGCGCGCATATCAATATAGAATTCATAGCAGTTGGCATCGGGAAGTTTTTCTTTCACCAGATGGGCGAATTTAAGCGAATACATGCAGCAGACCCTAGAGCAATACGAATTGAAATTCTGGTCCCTGGAGCCGACGCAATGAATGATGGCGACGTTTTTCGGAGCTTCGCCATGCGGATCAAAGACCCATTCTTCCTTTTTGCTGCGTTTGTTCAGGCGCAGGCTCTTGGTCACAATCTTCCCCCCGGTCGGGCCCGACGCATTGGTCAGACGCTCGAATTCGAGGGCGGTCAACACGTTGGGAAACATTCCATATCCGTATTGCTTGATGTCTTCGGCAGACAGGACGTCATATCCGGTGGCAATGATGATATTGCCGACTTCCATCTCTATGAAATCATCCTTCTGATCCAGATTGATGCATTCCTTGGGACATTTTTTTGCGCAGGCACCGCATTTCTTGCCGGCACTCTGCACGTAAAGGCAATGTTCCCTGTCCACCAGGTAGGCGTTGGGCACTGCCTGAGGAAAAGGGATGTAAATGGCTTTGCGGCGGGCGATGCCGGCATCGAATTCGCTGGGCACCTCCACAGGGCATATCTCGCTGCACATATTGCAGGCGACGCATGCCTCGACATCGACCAGCCGGGCCCGGCATTTGATCTGCACGCGGTAGGAACCGGGAGAACCGCTGACGGCGATCACTTCCGAGTTCGTCAGCAAGCGGATCATCTCATGCTGGAGGATTGACACCATCTTTGGAGTCAGGATACAGGCGGCGCAATCCAGGGTAGGGAACGTTTTGTCGAACATGGCCATGTGACCCCCGATCGTGCCGAAGCGTTCCACCAGGCAAACGGGCTTCCCGGCATCGGCGATCTCCAGGGCGGCCTGAATCCCGGCGATCCCGCCGCCAATAATCAACGTGGTCTGATGAACCGTCGTTTCCGCGGGCATGACGGCCAACGCGAACGGAACACCGAAAACAGCGCAGGCGACGATGGCTTTGGCCCGTTCCAGAGTGGGAGCCGCCGAAGCTCCATGTTCACGAAAGGAGGCCAACCGGACTTCGAGAGGGTCATGCCCGGCCAAGGCCATGGCCTTGGCAAAAACAGGCTTGAAATAACCGGGCATATCACCGGCGATGACGATCCGCTGCAGATTATCGGCTTGGATTTGCTTGGCCAGATCCTTGGCATCCAGACGGGGGTGAATTCCCATCTCCCGGACAACTTCCACACTGGGCAGGTTGGCAGCATACTTGGCCACCGCGTTGATATTCAAACGGTTGTTTTCTTCAACCTGGCAGAAAAAAATTCCGCTACGCATGCTTCTTTCCTCCACTCGTGATCAACCTTAAAATAAATAAACATGGAACAATAGTAAAATTATAAAAATAATAATGCAACCAAAAAAATCATGGAGTCGAACCATTCTTGAAATGAGCCATTGATTAGAGAACCATTGGGCATGAAGCAGAAAGATCATTCATTTTGTTCTCCTTCAATACGGGCCAGGATCAATTCATATCCCGAGAGGATTTGAATGTTCACGCTGCGGCATGCGGGACATGAAAAAGACGGAGCATCCGCTTCTGTTTCCTGACCGCAGGACCGGCAAACAAACCGCAACGGATCCATGTCAACCTTCAATGTCGCTTGGTTCAAGATGGGAAATTCTTTTTTCATCAGATCGAACAATTCAGTCATGGTTTCAAGTACCAGGTGGTGCAGGCGGCCGACAGTCAGAAAAACCATGGAAATTTTGACCAGCCGGTTTTTTTCCCCCTCATGCAGCACCTGGCGAATCACGTCTTCAATAATGGCCGCTTCGTGCATCCGAGGCTTGATTCACCGCGATCTGTACAAAACGCGCCGCAAGTTTTTTTTAAACCGGATATTTATTTTCAATATAGTCCTTCAAATATCGAATCTCATGGTCCTTGTGGGTCAAGAGAATCTTGATGACATCACCCACCGAAATGATTCCCAGCAAGGCCCCCGCTTGGTCAACGACCGGCAGATGCCGGATACGCTGCGTGGTCATGGTCCCCATGATTGAATCGATATCATCATCGAGGTCACAAACAACCAGTTTTTCCCTGGCCGTCATCACGTCCTCAATGGCAACGCCCTTGATATTGGCATGACGGCATTCATAACAATTCCTTAGGATGTCGCGCTCGGTGACGATCCCGCGGATCTCCTGATGATCGTCCACGACGATCAGGGCGCCAATGCGTTTTTCGTTTAAAAGGCGCAAAGCGTCGCTAATGATGGCATCGACATGAATCGTGTGAACATCACTTCCTTTGCTTCTAATGATATCTGCCACTTTCATGGGCCCTCCTTTTTTATATAAAGGAGGATACCCAAAAAAAAAAAAAAATGCAAAAAATAATGCATGGCATCCTTGGTTTGCATTTCCGCGGCCAATCGGCTATGTTTGAAAAATGCCACTGCAGCGCCTGAATTGGAATGAACGCAACTACCAGTCATTGCAGCGCTTTATCCCCACCCTGCGCCGCGACGACATCGCCGTTTTCGACTGGGACAACACCTGTATTTTGGGCGATATCGGTGAAGCCGTATTCCGTCACCAGGCGCGGTATCTGGAATTCAAATTCAGCCCGCAGCGCCTGCAGGAAATCATCCCGGAGCAAGTGCATGGCATCGGCCACATCCGCGACCACGACCGGTTACTTCCCTTGTCAGCGCTCAAGGGGCAAATCGTCGGCGCATATGAAAAAATTTTCGACCGTCCGCGGAATGAGATCCGTGCAGACAGCGCCTATCACGATTTCAGCGCCGGCTTGTTGGCCCTCAACCGCGGCCTGGAAGAAACCCCGGGCATCGGCTGTGAATTCGCCTATCCCTGGACCCTCAATTTTTTGCAGGGTTTCAGCCCGGACGATGTGCGCCGGCTGGCCGCAACAGTCATGGACAACGAATTGCAAACAGCCATTCGCAGGCGAAGCCTGAGCGACTCCCGTGAACACGTGACGTACAGCTGGGTAGAAGGCATCCGCCTTTTTCCGGAAATGGCCGATCTGGCCCACTGCTTCAATCAAGGCGGCTGCCGAGTCATTATCAGCACGGCCAGCAACCAGCTGATCGTCGAAACCATGGCCGCGCGCGTTGGGTTTGCGGCCGAACACGTGATCGGCATGGACGTGCAGATCGAAAACGGCACATTGTCTGGCACGCTGGCGCCCGGACCGGCGCCCAATTTCGGACCGGGCAAAGCCTTGAACCTGCGCCGCCGGCTGGAACAAGAACCGGTTTTTGTCGCCGGAGACAGCAGCGGCGATTATGACATGGTGACTGTTTTCCATGACACTCGCTTGAAACTGCTCATCCGCCGCGAACAACCTGGAAAAATGATCCCCCTTTATCAAAAAGCCCTTGCCGGCGATCCACAATACCTGCTTCAGGACGTAGACCGGAATGGAGGAAGTTTTTTAGCTGCGGCCAATCAAGGCAACGCTGCCTGCAAGCGCATTAAAACCTGATGCCTAAAAAATGCTTCTAATGATTGCTTGTAAAAAAAAAAATTCTTTACTAAAATGGAAATATGAGATTCACCATACTGATTGTTTTTATCGCCTTGATCATCGTGCTGGTTATTTATTTCGGCAAAGACCGCCAGGCCAACCCCGTCACCCAGGGGATGGCCGCTTTGGATAAAGCGAAAACCGCCACTCTGGAAATAGACATGAACAGTATTTCCGCCGCCGTGACCGCCTATTTTGGCGACCATAACGAATATCCCGAAAGCCTGGACATGCTGGTGCCCACATATCTGCCGTCGGCAAATTCCATCATCGATTCCTGGGGAGAGCCGTTTCAGCTGGAAAAAGATGACCTGCAGAATCACACCTTGCTGTCAGCCGGACCGGACCGGATTTTCTCTACCGCCGACGATATCAGAAGGAGGCTATGATGAAACTTGCCAAATACCTGAAATCGGAAAACATTTACCTCACGGAAACCTGCAAGGATACCGACAGTTTCTACGGGGATTTTTCCAAGTTTTTAAAGGACCGGGGGCTGATTGAAGACGTCAAAAAGATCAAGCGTTTGTTCGTCAAAAGGGAAAGCATCCAATCAACTGGCATCGGCAAGGGCGTTGCCACACCGCATATTTTTTCCAGCGAGTTTTCCGCCTTTCTACTGGCTGCGGCCTTTATTCATCACGGCCTCGATTTCAAGGCCCCGGACAAGCGGGATGTTCAGTTGGTTTTTTTGATCATGAGCGATGACCGCGACATCGGTTTGCATTTAAAAACCCTGGCCCATATCGCCCGTCTGACCGCCGGCAGCGACATCATCGGCGGATTGCAGAATGCCCGCAGCGCCGCTGAAATCTATGCCATCCTGATCGAAAAAGAAAAGACTATTCTCAATTGAACTTGTAGCGAACCCAGAAGAACTGGACAAGTACCTCGGAAAACAAATTAACTTGTTTGTTTAACAAGTTATTTTGTTTTAAGGTACTAAAAAGCTGATAAATTTAAGAACCTAAAAATAATATTTTTACTTTTAACGTAAAAAATTTATTTTCTGAGGTTCTTATGGTTCTTATCCGGTTTTTACTGGGATAGAATTTGCCATAAGGCTCTAAAAACCAGTTTGGCAAAGCCCTGAGCGGCATGGCTTCGGTTGACCGACCGCAGGGGCTGAGTTATAATCAAGGCGATGGATCATCTAAAAAAAACAATTCTGCTGGTGCGACACGGGACCACCGCTTTCAATGAAACGGACCATTTACAGGGATTGATCGACAACCCGCTTAACCCAAAAGGCCACGCTGAAGCCGCGCGCCTGGCCGAACGATTGAAAGGTGCCGCCATCGAGGCCATTTTCTCGTCACCACTGCAACGGGCAGTGCAAACGGCAACCATCATCAATGGTTTTCATGACCTGCCGATAACCCTAGTTCCCGAATTCAGTGAAATCAACCTGGGTGAATGGGAGGGGCTTCCATATGGCCGGGTACGGGCACAATTCCCCGAAATCCACCGGCGCTGGATCAGCGACCCCGATTTTCCAATTCCAGGCGGGGAAAGTTTCAGTGCTGTCTGCGCCCGGACCAGGCCCGGCCTTGAACGAATTTTGCAGAATGGCTACGCGCATATCCTGATCACAGGCCACGCATCGGTCAACCGTGCCATTTTGGGCAACCTGCTGCAAATTGAGCCGGATGTGGCCCGGCACTTTAAAACCGGCAATACCGGCCTTTCCCGGCTGTTGCTGATGGAAAACATCGACCGGCAATGGGCGGTGGTCGATTTTTGGAACAGCACCTCGCACCTGGAAAATGCCTCATGAAATTTCTACAGGAAAAAATCAAGAAACGGATCTTGGCCCTGTTGAAAAACGATTATGAAATTGCCGATACCGACCTGGTGTTTTCCCTGCCGGCCGAACGGAAATTCGGCGATTTATCTACCAACCTGGCCTTTATTTTGGCAAAAAAAACTAAAAACAAGCCATTTTTGTTGGCAAAGGCCATGGCGGAAAAACTGCACAACCAGCTGCCGGAGATCGAAAGTATCCAGGTCGCGGGCGGCGGTTTTGTCAATTTTTACCTGCGCCGTGAGCCGTTTCTTCTCTATCAATGGCAAACCCGGGACCGGACGCTGCCGTCCAGGTCCGAAAAAGTCATCGTCGAACATACCAGTATTAATCCCAATAAAGCAGCCCACATCGGTCACTTGCGCAACTCATGCCTGGGAGATATTCTGGCCCGTTGCTGCCGCTTTCTGGGTTATGAAGTCGAAGTTCAAAATTATATCGACGACACAGGCATTCAAATCGCCGACGTGGTCTGGGGGTTGCTCTATTATCAGAAAAAGAACCTCGCGGCCATAAAGAAAATCTCCGGCCTGGCAGCCTATCTCTGGGACCTGTATGCCGAAGTGAATCAAGCCTTTGCCGTCAATGAAAAATTCGCCGCTGAACGCCGGGACGTTCATAAGAAAATCGAAGAAAAAAGCAATCCCGAATACCAAGCCTGCCGATATATCGCCGAACAGGTTTTACTCGATCATATCCGCACCATGGCCAGACTGGATATCCAATACGACCTGCTGGCCCGCGAAAGTGACGTCATCGCCATGGATTTTTTCAAGGCGGCAGCGGATGAATTGACCGCCCGCCAGGTAATGGTCCCATCGCAAGACCCTGAAAAGAAAGGCTGCCTGGTCATTCACTATGAGCGGGAAAATATAGAAAAAATCATCGTCCGCTCCAATGGAACCATCACTTACGTCGGCAAGGATATCGCCTACAACCTGTGGAAATTCGGCCTGCTGCCCCGCGATTTCAGCTACCGGTTATTTTTCACTTATCCCGACAGCCATGACATCCATATGACCGCCGCCGACCCCGGGTCCACGGTCCCGCCCTTCGGCCGGGCCGATAAAGTGTACAATGTGATCGACGTCCGCCAGTCTTACCTGCAAAGCCTGATCGCCCAGGTGCTGCAGCAGTTGGGGCATCCGGGTCCAAGCCGCAATTTCATCCATTTTTCATATGAAATGGTGGCCATGACCCCAGCCTGCGTACGCGAGATGGGCTTGCCGCTGGCAGTGGAAGAAGAAAACAAATCATATGTCGAAGTGTCGGGGCGCAAAGGCCGGGCCGTCAAGGCCGATGACCTGATCGACCAGCTGATCGCAAAATCCGGGCATGAACTCGAATCCCGCAATTCGGGACTGAGCGCTGCCGAAGCCGAACCCATCGCCAGGGCCATCGCCGTAGCCGCCCTGCGCTATTTCATGGTCAAATTCAACCTCAATACGGTGATCGCCTTTGATTTCAAGGAAGCCCTGAATTTCGAAGGCGACAGCGGCCCTTACTTGCAATACACCATGGTCCGGCTGAACAGTATTCTAAAAAAGGCAGGAACGGTCGGGCTTGAAACGGAAAAAGAACCTGGCTCCCCGTCACTTCTCGACGACAAGGAAAAAGAGTTGTATTGGGAAATGATACTCAACCTGTCACTCCTTGAAATCCAGGTGGAATATGCCCTGGCCAATCATGAGCTCTCTTCTCTCGCCACCTATACTTACAGTTTGTGCCAGAAATTCAATCATTACTACCACCAATTCCCCGTGCTCGCCGAAAAGAATCCCGCCATAAAAAATTTACGCCTTACGCTGATTTTGCTTTTCAAGAACAAGGTAAAAAAACTTTTTAAAATAATCGGCATCATCATCCCCGAAAGAATGTAAGGAAAATTGAAAAAAATGAAGACGGAATGCTCCGACTTCTGACACGCTATGCCGGACGCCCGCAAAAACAAAGTATAGAAAACTTGATTTTTAAAAAAGTTATATTATATAATGACCGCATCTCTCTCTCATTACCTATCTCTCCGTTTGGAGGGGAGATGGAAAGGATTTTTATCCTTTTCCCTATAGTCTTGGTAAAAGGAAAAAGTTGGTTCATCCCGCAACTTTTAACGGCATGGAAGCATCTTATAGGGTAGTCATGCATGATCTGATTAGACGCCTGAAATCCAGAAATGAAGCCGCGCTCAAAGAGGTGATGACCATGTATAAAAAGCCGATATACAATTACCTGAATCTGCTCCTGGGCAACCGGCAACTGGCCGAAGAACTGACCCAGGACACATTCGTAAAAGTATATTTCAAGGCCCATACCCTGAAAACCGATCACCCGCAAGCCTTCAAGGCCTGGATATACAAGATCGCCACCAACCTGGCGCGCAGCGAATTCCGAAAAAAGCGCTTGAAAAAAATATTGTCGCTGTCCGAAATCCAGGCCGGGCATGTCTCCCACGATCCTGATTTTGAAGGCCGGGTGATTTTCGAGCAAATGCTCACCCATATTCCTGAAAAATGGCGGGCACCGCTGGTGATGAAGGAAATGGATAATTTTTCGTTCGCAGAAATCGCCCAAATCTTGAACAAACCGGTGGGAACGGTCAAGTCACTGGTTTTTCGGGGCAAAGAATATATGAAAAAAAACTATCACGATCCCCAAGGAGTTGTCCATGTCTGATTGGCAAGATATTTTGCGGTCCCAAAACGAATTGCAGCCGGGGCCGGATTTTGAAGAACGAGTTTTTTCAAAAATCAGAAAAAAGAAAAAACTGAGAAAGATTGGTTTCAGCGTAACGGCTGTGGTCAGTATATTGTTCTTGTTTTCGCTGTTGCAAATATTCCATCCGGCCGGTCAGCCAGAGCGGCAAACCGCGATCCAAACTCCATCGCAAGACAAAGAAGAAATCCCACTGCATGAGGATCTGTTTTTCTCGGCTTCCGACTATCGCACCCGCTACTCCCTTGAACCGGTTTCCCTTCAACAAAACACGTCCGCCATAAACCAGATTTAGGAGACAACCATGAAAAAAAAATTATTCCTGCTGCTGCTGTTCTTGTTGACGGTGTATTCGGTCACGGCGACGGAAAAAATCAACGCCATCGAAAACGAGATTAAAATAGTGCTCAACCAGGTTTCACCGTCGCTGGTGAAGGTGGTTTCCGAAAATGCAAAAAGATACGTGGCCACCGGCATCGCCCTGGAAGATGAGCTGATCATCACGACGGCGCTGATCACCAGCCGCCCCTATGAAAAACTATACGTGGAAGACATTCACGGCGTAAAAATGACCGCCGTCATGGTGGGCCAGGACAACCGTTCAGGATTGGCATTGCTGCGCCTCAACCAAAAAGGACCGCGACAATTGCTCCAGTCCAGGCAAGCCGCCGTCGGCGACTGGGTGGCGTTGATCGGCTTGTTCTACAACCGTTTCCCCGCCATATCCCAAGGCATTGTCAGCAGCCGTTCGGAGGCGGAGCTGATCGTGAACGCCCCGGTCGCTCCCGGTTCGGCGGGAGGAGCCGTGGTCAACAAGAAGGGGGAATTGTTGGGAGTGATCCGGGGCAGCGTCGGTTTTTCGTATGCGCCCGAATACACATTCAAGGATCATTCGACCATGATCGTGGTCAGTGGCTCCAAAAACGAAAGCGGCAGTCTCTGTTATGCGCTGCCCATCGAGAAAGTCAGCCGCATCGCCCAAATATTAAAAACAACGGGAAAAATTGCATACGGCTGGCTGGGGGTCAGTTTCAGCGGTGATTCGAACTACATCCAGGCGGTGGAAAAAAATTCTCCGGCGCAAAAAGCGGGAATCGCCAAGGGCGACCGGATAGAGAAAATTTCCGGGAAACCGATCGCCCGCTTTCGCGATATCACGGCCGCCCTGCAATTTGCCATGGCCGGCGATAAGGTCAGGATCACAGTCACGCGGGCGGGAAAACCGTTGCGCCTGGAAGCCGTCTTGACCGAGCGCCCGACCCCGGCGCCCCCGCTTGCTCGCGAGCTTTTCCCTGAAACTCCGGACATGCCGCCAGTCCCCTTGACCCAATGGGCCGAACGGCTATCCGAGATTCCCGAACTGTCAGGCATGGAGATGAATTTACCCATGGTTAAAAATTATGTCATCGAGTTCAGCGGCGCCCGGCAGCTGGGAATCGATATCATGGAAATGACCGACGCGCTCAGCCAGAAGTTCTTGGTCAAGGAGGGCTACGGGTTGTTGGTCTCCCGCGTCAACGAATCATCGGCAGCCCAAAAAGCCGGCCTGCACGCCGGAGACATTCTGGTGCGGGCCAACGGCCATGAATGCAGAACCGCCTTCGACCTCCGGAATGTCATCAAGGTCCTGCGCGATAAGGAAGCGCTGCAACTCGAACTTTACCGTGACGGTCAATTGAGAAAATTCAGCATCATCCCGGATAAAAAAGAATCCTTTAACTGGGACATGAAAAAATTCTCCGAAAAAATGCAAACCTTGCAAAAAAATATCCGCAGCGAAGCCAAAATAGTCAATGACGACCAGCTCAACCAACTGCGCCAGGCCAGAAGCAAGGCTGAAAATGAATATCAGCGGCAAAAAGAACAAGCCCTGTTGCAACTTCAGTTGCAAAGCAAAAAAATGGCCGAAGCCCTGCGCCGGCTGGAAGCGAAAAAAAATAAACTCAGCTCGGAACTGAAAGCAAAATATTCCGAACCCCTGCGCCGGCTTCAGGATGAGATCAAGAAAATTGAGGAAAACATCCACGCCGAACTCGAGGCCGGGCATGGCGCCAACAAGCGCGACGCATCATCTCAGCAGTGATGCTGCCAGTTTCATGGCCGCCAACATGCTGGCATGATCGGCCATTCCCTTGCCGGCAATATCATAGGCCGTGCCATGAACCGGGGACGTGCGGATAAATGGCAAGCCCAGGGTCAGTTGCACGCCCGATCCGGCATGCAGCAATTTGAAGGGGATCAGTCCCTGGTCATGAGTCCAGGCGATAACCACCGCATCTTTCACGGCCCGGGCCTTGTTAAAAACCACATCGGGCGGAAATAATCCGGCTATGGGAATCTCCCCTTGCAATTCCGCCAAAGCCGGAATGATCGTCTCCTCTTCCTCACTACCCAAGAAACCGTTTTCTCCGGCGTGAGGGTTCAAGCCGCTGAAATAAAAAATAAATTCACGGGCAAAGAGGCGTTTCAGTTCACCGGCAACCAAGCGGACAAAAGCCGTTATTTTCCCCGGGCTGATTCGGGTAAACACCTCACGCAAGGGAACATGATGGGTGAAGAGCGCCACTTTCAATGGCTTGGACCAGAAAAACATGGCCGGCGAAGCACCCGCGGCAATCGATTCAAAATAATCGGTATGGCCGCGATAGGGCGCTTTGCCGTGCAGCCATTTATTTTTGTTGATCGGGGCCGTGACCACGGCTTGCACCTGGCCGGACAAGGCCAGCTGCACGGCCTTTTGCACAAAAACAAAGGAAATATCTTCGCTGACGGAAGCACTGTCCACGTCCAGGAAAACCGTCTCGCCGGCTGCCAGCGCGGCGCCGCTGCAGAAATTCGCGATACCGGCAACCGGGAAAAAGCGACGCGAACCGACAATCACCAGGCCGCCATGCGGAGTATAGGCTGCCAGGCTTTTCTGAACAATCTCGGGTCCAATGCCTTGCGGATCACCGATGGTGACGGCAATGACCTTATTTTGCCTGTTCGGCTTCTTCGCGTCTTGGTTCGGCAAAGTCGGGGTTTTTATAAATGTATTTGATCTGGGATTTAAAGACGATCAGGGTCCCGCCATCCTGCTTTTTGATCTTGAGGCATTTTTCGTCATACCAGTCGAGCAGCCCCTTCAACAATTCGCCGCTGACCAGTTCCAACACCAGTTGGGTCCGGTTGTTCATTTGCTTGATATAATAATAATTCTCGGCGTGGGTCTTGTACGGCGGTGGCGGTTTGTGCTTGCTATCCTTATCCGATTTTTGTTTTATTTCTCTGAGGTTCGGTGTTATCAGTTTTCTGATCATCAAGACTCTCCTTCGCGGGTTGCCATCATTATAATTTTGTTTTAGGGAAATGTCAATATTGACGGAATGAATGGCCGCCCGCGTCTTGATTTTTCGATGCGGAGCCGGGATGGGACGACATCACCCTTCCTTTTTTTCAAAAATGACCCTTTCACCGTCAGCGATGCGGACATTTTTCAAATAGGTGAAAGGCCCGATCGCACAAAAATTGCCGATGCAGGTGCCCGCGGCCAGGTAGGTGCAGGGATAAATGACCGTGTCGCGGCCGATCTGCACGTCATGCTCGATGGTCACGGTCTCCGCTTGCAGGATGGTCACGCCGCCTTCGATAATAAACCGCTGCTGAATCTGGCGGTTGAACTTGTCCTGCGCCGCCTGCAGGTCGCGGCGATCATTGATGCCGATGGCGATCGCGCAATCATCGGCCTGGACCGCCTCAACTTTCAGATTTTTTCGGTGCATAATGGCGATGATATCGGTGAGATAGTATTCTTTTTTGGCATTTTCGTTGCCGATCCCGGCCAGCAATGGCAGTACGGTCCGACTGTCGAAAAGGTAGATCGAGGCGTTCATCTCGCGGATCTGCCGCTGCTCTGGAGTCGCGTCCTTCTCTTCGATTACGCCCAGGATCGCTCCCCGCGCATCGCGAATGATGCGCCCATAGGGCGGCGGACTGTCCGAAAAAACCGCAGAGATTAACGTGCATTGGGCCCGGCCCTGGCGGTGGCTGGCAATCAGCTTGTGCAAGGCAGCAGCCGTGATGTACGGATTGTCCCCGACGACAACCAGCAGTTCCCCGTCATAGCCGGCGAGGCGTTCTGCGGCGGCGAGCAAGGCATGGGCCGTACCCAGCTGTTCCCGCTGCAACGCATAGACCACGTTGCGCTGGATGCTCCCGGCAATCTCGTCGTGATTGTCGCCGACGACGACAATGATGTCCGGCTCGGCGATATCACAGGCCACCAGGCTGTCCAGGAGGTAATTGATGATTTCCTTGCCGAGGATTTTATGGAGAACCTTGGTTTTTTCAGAATGCATGCGCGTGGATCTGCCAGCGGCCAGCACCACGGCCTTGAGTTTGTTTGCCATGAATCGATTTTAGAGCTTACGATTTTCAAAGTCAACGGCATAGAGATTTCTTTTCCCAGACTGTTCAGTCAAACGGAATGCTTCTGCCAAATTAACGAAATTCCTAGAAACATCGTGTGGCGAGAAATGACTGCGGGAAGGGGCTGTGCTATAATGACCCATGCTTATTCTTGATTTCCTTTACGCATGGCTCCTTTTATTCACGCTCCCTTTCTGGTTAAAATATGTTTTCAAAAAGAAATACCGCCGGCTGCTGAAAGACAGGCTGCGGCCGAACTTGCCTGCCCGGACAGAACGGACAATCTGGATGCACGCGGTTTCGGTCGGTGAAGTGCGCAGCTTAAAATCATTGATCCAAGGATTAAGTGCAATGAAACACGAGGTCATCTTGTCGGTCACCACGCCAAGCGGCTATGAATCCGCCTGCAAAGAATTTCCGACCTTGCGCGTCATCCATTCGCCGCTGGACCTGTCATGGACCATCAAACGTTTTATCCGCAATATCAATCCCAAACTGGTCGTTTTCAATGAACTAGAAGTTTGGCCCAACTGGATTTCCTTGCTGCACCGTAAAAAAATCCCCATGCTTTTGATCAACGGACGGATATCCGCCGCCGCCTTCAACCGCTACCACTTTTTCAATTTTTTTTTATGGTACTTTTTCAAGCAGATAGACTGTTTCCTGGTTCAAAACAATATTTATAAAAAACGCTTCCTGCAACTGAAAATTCCAACTGATAAAATCATTGTCTGCGGGAATATCAAGGCCGATGAGGCCGAGTTGAGCCGCCAGAAAATGCCCCTGGCCGGGGAAGTCCGCAGCCAATTGCGTTTGCAGGCAGTCACTAAAAAAATTATGGTCCTGGCCAGCAGCCACAGCGCCTGTGAAAAGGTCCTCATGCCGGCCATCAAGCCCTTAAGCACGACTTACTTTTTCATTATCGTCCCCCGCCATGTGCAGCGCGCCGCGGCCATCGCGGGGCAGATGCGGCGGCACGGGCTGAAATGCGCAGTATTCAGCCAAAGCAAAAACATGAATCCCGAAACCCAGGTGCTGATTTACGACCGCATGGGCTACCTGTTCCCCATCATGAGCATCAGCGATGTCGTGTTCATGGGTGGGACTTTTGACCAGAAAACAGGCGGTCATAACCTCTATGAGCCGGCCGCCATGGGCAAAACAATCCTGGGCGGGCCTTTTTACAATAATTTTCCCGACATCGGCAGCGAACTGGAGGAAAGTGGGGTGTATCACCGGGTGAACAACAGCAATGAATTGCTGAAATTTCTGAAAAACTTCCCGGATAAAAACATGAAGCCTGCCAATGATAGGGCTTTGGATGCAATTTTAAAGAGAAAAGGGTCCCTGGCATGTACCTTAGAGCAAATTCAACGTTTTATCGGCTGAGCCTGCCGGCGTTGAATCTGGCATCGCTTCTTTTTAAAACAATATCCTTTGTCAATTTAAGCATGAAAGCCCGTCGCCAAAAGCATTTCCCGGACCTGTTCATCATTTCCGTTGACAGTCTGTCATTTGGCGGCACCGGAAAAACCCCCCTGGTCATGGCCATTGGTCGGGCCCTGGAAAAAAGATCGCTTGCTTTCGCAATCATTTCACGCGGATATCGCTCCGCTTACGAAAAAAAAGGCGCCCGGGTCGAACCCACCCACACAGTGGCAGAAGTTGGAGACGAACCCTGGCTGTTCAAAAAGCATTTTCCCAATCAGGATGTCATTATCGGCCGTGACCGGCTGCGTTCCATGGCCATGGCCACGGCCAGAAAAAATCGTTTCATCATCATGGACGACGGCCTGCAAACCAGCCAGGTCCGGAAAGATTTCAGCATCATGCTGGTCAATCCCGGTCACCCCTACTTCTATTTGCGCCACTTTAAATTCATGATGCAGCGAGAAAACATGGTGCTGCAATACCGGGGTAGAGAACAGCAGGCACACAAAGTGCTGCCGGGAACGTATGCATTCTCCGGAGAAGGTTTTTGGGATGTCGGGAACAACCGGGTGGATGTCGGCGCTGCACGGATGATCGCTTTTTCGGCCCTGGGTGACAATGAACGCTTCAAGCACGACATGGCTCATTATCAGCTGGCGGCATTCCGAAATTTTCCGGACCACCACACCTTCACGGCAGCCGACATCCATGCCCTCGAGGCCCTGCGCCGGGAAAAAGGTGCTTCCTGGATGGTTTGCACTGAAAAGGATTTTTGTAAACTGAATACCCTTCTTGAACCGGCCACCCCTTTAATCTATTTCCAAAATAAGATAGAATTGCCTGACAATGCCATTGAAGATATCATTAAGCATGCCGCCGAAAAAGGTTTCCTTTAAGCACCACCTGGAATACGCATTGTTTGCGTCATTTTTATTCATCAGCAAACACACTCCGAACTGGAGTGCGCGCGCCGAAGTCAAGTTGTTGATTTTTTTTTTGAAAAAAGGCAGCCGTAAACACTCACGGCTTATCGAACACAACCTGGCCAAGGCTTTCCCCGCTTCGACGCCGGATGTCCTTGATGATCTTAAAAGAAAAATCTACAACCATTTCGGGCGCTTATTCGTTGAAATTACGCGTACATTCGCCCGTAGAAAACCGCAGGCCATCCTTTCCCATAGCCGCATCCTGCACCCTGAAATTATCCAGCGGGCCCTGCAAAAAAAGCGGGGTTTAATAATTTTTTCGGCCCATTTCGGAAACTGGGAATGGCTGCCACTGATCTTACACACGCAATTGAAGAAGGATATCTATAGCGTCGCCCGGCCCATGGACAACCCCTTGATCGAAAATAAAGTCAAGGAATTTCGCGAAAACATGGGCTCAAAAATCATTTATAAAAAAGGTTCGCTGCGAACCATCCTCAACCGCCTGGCTGATAACGAAATTATTTGCCTGCTGATCGACCAAAACGCCGTGCCGCGGGAGGGAGTTTTCGTCGATTTTTTTGGCCAAAAGGCGAGCGCCATCACCACGGTAGCGCAATTGTACCTTAAAAAGAACATCCCGGTGGTCCCGGTTTTCCTGCATTATGAAGAGCAGGAAATTATTCTCGAGGTTTTACCGGAAGTCGATTTTTCCGGAAGCGATAATGACCATGACAACGTGGTCGCGCTGACCCAACACATGACCGGGTTGATTGAAAGCCAAATCCGGAAATACCCCGAACAATGGCTCTGGTTTCATGACCGCTGGAAAACCAGGCCGAAAGGAGCAACGCATGAGAGCCCATAACAGGCTGGAACAACAACTCCGGCCCATTACTTTTATTCCCGGGTATATTCACAACGTCCCCGGTTCGGTTCTATGCGAGCATGGCAATACCCGTGTCGTCGCCACGGCGACGATTGAAGAAAAGACCCCGCACTTTCTAAAAAAGAGCGGCCAGGGATGGATTACGGCCGAATATGCCATGCTGCCGGGTTCATCGGGAAATCAGCGCGTGGCGCGCGAAAGGGCCAAAACAAACAACCGCAGCAGCGAAATCCAGCGTTTTATCAGCCGCTCCCTGCGCATGGCCGTGAATCTGAAGCAGCTCGGCGCCAGGACGATCACCCTGGACACGGACGTGATCCAGGCCGATGGCAGCACCCGCTGCGCTTCGCTCAACGCCGGTTTCATCGCCTTGATTTTGTCCCTGAAATATCTGGTCTACGAACAGCTGATCCCCGATTTTCCAGCCTTTCAATTCATGGCTGCCGTTTCCATCGGAGTCAAAGACCAGGAAATCCTGGCTGACCTGGACTACGACGAAGATTCCCAGGCTGACAGTGACATCAACATCGTATCCTTGGCTGACGAATCTTTGATTGAGGTCCAATCATTTTGCGAACGTCGCCCCCTGGCCATGGATATTTTTCAGCAAGCCGTAGCGCTGGGTATTGAAAAAAACCTGGAAATAATTGCACTGCAAAAAAAAGTGCTTGCCGCGGCAGGCATCCCTTTCTGATTTTTCAGCACCCGGACCGGATTATCTGAGTCAGATGATCATGGTCACGGAAATTTTTTCAATATTTTAATGTAACTGTCTTTTTTCAACTGCTCAATGTATTCTTTTAACTTGATTTGCTGCTGCTCTTCGCGAAGCTTGTACAGGATATCCTCACGAACATCCTTGACTTCCTGGAGACGGTCGGGGCTGAAATCGGCTAGTTGGATGATGTACCAGCCCTTGTCGGTTTCTATCCAACCGGAATACTCATCTTTTTTCAGCTTCAGCGCCGCGTCTTCCAGATTCTTGTCCAGTTCGCCTTTCTTGAATTTACCCAGGGCGACATTATTCTCGGCATCGGGCAGTTGCGAATATTTTTTAGCCACGGACTCGAATAGCCCGGGCTTCAATTCAGCCGAGATCAAATCCATGGTTTCCTGCAGTTTCAGGTTTCCGGCGCTTTTTTCAAGGAAAATGCAATTCAGGGTCATCTCGGCTGGAATAGTATACTGTTCGGGATGGCTCCGATAATATTCCATGATCTGCGGATTATCCACCTTGATTTTTGATCCCACTTCTTCTGCAACCAGCCGTTCCTGTTTGCGCCGTTCTTTCCACTGCTCTTTCCAGGCACCGAATTCAATTCCTTCCTGTCGCAAGGCGTTTTTTAAATCTTCATCACTGGCAAAATTATATTGTTTTTTTATGTCCTGGATGATCATTTCCACATCGCTGTCGACATTGTAGTTTTTTTCCTTGATTTTGGACATGAGCAGCTTTTGTTCAATGAGTTTATTCAACAGGTTATTTTTCATTTCCAATAGCGCCTCTTCCAGTTTTTCTCCCTCCAACTGGGCATGCAGAGCACGCAGCATATCCGTTTCAAATTGCTTCAACTCGCTGCCGGTAATCACTTCATCATTGACTACGGCATAAATTTCTTCGATTGTTTCTGCTGCCAGTAAACCCAGACTAATGACAAGGGCCAGGGTCACCGTCAGAAAGATTTTTTGTTTCATTTTCACTCACTCCGGAATCTGATTTTATATAGGAAAAATACAAATTGTCGTAATGAATATGCACCGGGATTTCTTTTTTCAATGCGGATAAAAAATCCTGGTAAGCTTCGGCCAGTCTCGCCGAAAGCATTTTATTCTTGATTTCATCCTTGACCCCCGCCAACAAAAGCATCCTGGCTTTTCTTTTCCGGGTGATTTTGAACAAATGGAATCCATAAGGCGATTCGACAATGGGACTGATTTGGTTCACTTTGAGCGAAAAAACCACGTCCTCCATTTCCTGTGGCAGAATTCCTTTTTCAAAAAAACCCATGGCACCGCCCTGGGCGGCATCGGGAGATATGGATTCGCGACGGGCTATTTCCTCAAAACGCGAGGGTTGGTTCACCAGTTCTTGGCGGAGTTTAAGCAATTTTTCGCGGTCCTTGGCCAAAATTTGAAAAAGCTGAATTTCTTCGTTTCTACGAAAATCGGTCAAGTGAGACTCATAAAACTGCGCCACTTCCATATCACTGACCTCGATATCCTTATACACCTGGGTCAGCAAATAATTCTGAACTTTTAATGCCTGGCGAACCGTGGAGGCATCCACGAGCAGATCCGGCTGCTTGCTTTTTATTTGATCCAGATATTCATTCACGTCACTTTCATCAACCTGGATGCCCGCTTGCTCAGCCTTGAATAAAAGAATCTGTTGTTCACAAAAAACATCAAACAGGCGGGAAACGAGTTTGTCGCTGCTTTTTTGCTCAAGGACATCGGCATTCTGCAATTTGATGAAATTCTTGAATTCGCGGTTGGTCAAAGAAATGGAGCCGATGGTCATGATGATTTTGGTTTCTTGGGCCGCTTTTGGGTCAATCATCGGCCTGGCTTCTTTATTTTCGGAAGAGTTTTTGCATTGCGCAAAGGCAACGGCAATTAAAAAAAGGGACAGTAATTTTTTATTCATCCGTTTTCTATTATATACCAGTCCCATCCTGATTTCAATGTGTTTGCGGCCTGCCCCGGGGATGCTGATGTTAATGGGTGCTGCCGCCGTCCCGGTTGACAAAGCGCCGAGGAAAAAATATAATTCATGGATGTTAGAGCATATACGATCCCTTTATCCTGAAAAAAGTGTTGAACATAAACTGCTTGGACAAATTGATGAAAAACGATTGCCCGGGCATATCGCGATTATCATGGACGGCAACGGGCGCTGGGCAAATCAAAACAACCTGAAACGGACCGCCGGTCACAGTGCCGGCGCCGCAACGGCCCGAACCATCACCGAAATGGCTGCACGCCTAGGCATCAAGTACCTGACGTTGTTTACTTTCTCCAGCGAGAACTGGAAAAGGCCGGCCAGTGAAATTCGTTTCCTGATGAACATGCTCTATGAAAAACTGCTCAATGAACAGGATTTACTGGATAAAAACGACATCAAATTGAAAATTCTCGGCGCCATTGACAAATTGCCTGCAAAATTGCAAAAAAAACTGCGCGAAACAGAAGCCAAATCGAAAAAACACCGGGGCCTGCAGGTCAATTTGGCCCTCAATTATGGATCCAGGTCCGAAATCATCACCGCCGTAAAAAAAATAATCGCCCTGGGCATTCCCGCGTCCCGACTCAATGAACAATCCTTTGCCAAATACCTGGATACGGCGGGATGTCCGGACCCCGACCTGCTGATCCGGACCTCCGGAGAGTTCAGGATATCCAATTTTCTCCTCTTTCAAATCGCATACAGTGAACTGTACTTCACCACCATTCTGTGGCCTGATTTTAAAGCCAGAGATTTTTTCCGCGCCATTATCGATTTTCAGGGCCGCAACAGGAGATTCGGAAGCATATGAATGATTTAAGCAAACGCCTGCCAACCACGGCGGTTTTGATTGTTTTCACTTATAGCGCAATCCGTTTCCTTCCACTCATCTACTTTTCAGCCCTGATCTATATACTGATCAGCCTGGCCGCCGTTGAATTGATCACATTAACCCAACCGCGTTTATTTTCCTGGCCTTTGGTTTTTTTCAACGGCCTGTTGATCGCCCTGGCCTTTACCGTGAAGCAAGTCGACTTGCTTCAAGCGTTGACCGCGGCGTTAATTGCCAGCGGTCTGTTCTATCTGTTCACCGTCACCAATCAACAGCGTCTCGAGTCGTTTGTCCGCGATATGGGCATTAACGCCCTGACCGCGATATATCTTTATATTCCCTTATACTTTCTGTTCGCATTAAAAAAACTGGGTGCCAATGGCAATTATCTTTTTTTTCTGATTTTTGTCATCGCCATGGGCGATTCCGGAGCATACTTTATCGGCCGGGCTTTCGGCAAGCATAAAATTTACCCCTTGGCTTCCCCCAAAAAATCACTCGAAGGCCTCGTCGCCGCCGTTCTGACCGCGGCACTGAGCGGCTGGCTGTCGATTTGGCTTTTCCCGCTTAAGGTAAAAATTTCAACCGCCATGATCAGCGCCGCCATCATCGGACTTTTCTCCCAGCTCTCGGATCCGGTTGAATCCCTTTTCAAGCGGGCCTCCGGGAAAAAGGATTCCAGCCATTTGCTGCCGGGGCACGGCGGAATCCTCGATCGGGTTGACAGCTATATCTTCTGCGCTCCACTGCTATATTACATCATGATGTATTTCTGGAAATAAGTGCATGGCTATCCATCTCAGCGCAAGGCCCGCAGTTCAGCCATGGTAAAAAATATTATTGTGCTCGGTTCCACCGGATCAATTGGATGCAGCACTTTGGCCGTTTTAGCTGAAAATAAAAAAGAGTTCCGGCTGTTGGGATTGGCGGCGGGAACAAACAAGCGCATGCTGGACCGGCAAATTTCCGAGTTTGATCCGCCACTGATCAGCGTCAAGTCCCAAGAACACGCGTTGGAGTTGCGCAGGCAGTATCCGGAAAAAAAAGTATTTTTTGGCATGGAGGGATTGCTGGAAATTATTTCTCAACCGCAGATTGACTGCGTCGTAGCCGCCATAACCGGTACCACCGCATTGGCGGCGACGCTGCAGTCCATCCGCTTGAACCTGAGGCTGTGCCTGGCCAACAAGGAAACCTTGGTTGCGGCCGGAGAACTGATCAATCGTGAGCTGGACAATTCCCGGGCCGAATTAATTCCCATTGACAGCGAACAGAGTGCCATATTTCAATGCCTGGCCAGCAGTCCGCTCAAACAGGTGCGCCGGGTCATATTGACCGCTTCAGGCGGGCCATTTTTCAAGGATGCGCAAAAAAACTTTGCCGATATCGGAGTGGAAGAAGCCTTGGCCCATCCCACCTGGTCCATGGGGAAAAAAATCACCATTGACTCGGCCACGCTCATGAACAAGGCCCTGGAAATCATTGAAGCCCATTATCTCTTCAAGCTGCGCCCCGATCAGATCGGAGCCCTGATCCATCCCCAAAGCATCGTCCATTCCATGGTCGAATTTGTGGACTCGGCCATTTTGGCCCAACTGGGAATCCCCGACATGAAACTGCCGATCCAATACGCATTGAGTTATCCCAAACGCATCCCAAGCCCGTGGCCAAGCCTTGATTTGACTCGGCAGCAGCCACTTGAATTTTTCACAGTGGATACCCGGCGTTTCGCTTCCATTGCCATGGCTTACGAAGTACTGAAACAAGGCCGCAATGCCGGGGCCGTGTTCAACGCCGCCAACGAAACGGCGGTGGAATTTTTTATGGAAAACAAAATCTCCTTCAAGGACATCTACGCCATTGTCGCCGCCATGCTGGACCAATGGGATTTTTCACCCATACGGACCCTTGCCGACGTTGAGGCGACTATTGTTCAAACGAAAATAAAAACCAGGGAACATATCGAAAACGAGGTAATAAAATGAACGTCATCTATCAATTTTTAACTTTTCTGTTCGTGCTGGGAATCATCGTCCTGGTCCATGAATTCGGCCATTATGTTGCCGCCCGGCTGATGAAAATCCGGGTGGAGGTTTTTTCATTCGGATTCGGCAAGCGCCTCTTCGGGAAAAAGATCGGCGACACCGATTTTCGCCTCAGCCTCTTCCCCTTGGGCGGTTATGTACGCATGGCCGGCGAGGAAGAATTCGATCCCGAACACCCCAAGCCCGATGAATTCATGGCCAAAAACCGGGCCCAAAAAATATTTACCCTGTTGATGGGGCCATGCATGAACGTGCTGCTTGCCTTACTGCTGATTATTATCGTCAACCTGGGTGGTGTGGAAGTTGATTCCTACAAGCTTGAGAAACCCGTCATCGGTTATATCGAAAAAGGTTCACCGGCTGAAAAAGCCGGGCTGTTGCCCGGCGATACACTGCTGGCCATCAACGGCAAAAAAACGACCAACTGGAAGGAAGTGGAAATCACTATCGGCACCAATCCCAAGGAAAGCCTGAAAATCGATTTTTCCCGCCAGGACCAGTCGTTGAGCGCCACCCTGGATGTGATCAGCGCCAGTCGTTATGAGATCGGCTATGCCGGTTTTTATTGGCAATTACCGGCCGAAATCGGCCAGGTCATGAAAAATTATCCGGCTTGGAAAGCAGGATTGCAGCCTGGCGACGTGATCACCGCCATCGATGATCGCCCCATCAGTAATTACTTCGAACTCGCCGATATCATTCGTCAATCATCGGGAAAGTCGCTTCGACTGGACTATCAGCGCGGTGAGCGTCTGCTTTCAAGCCGGGTGACTCCGCAAGAGGAAAGCGGCAGGGGGATGATTGGCTTCAATGTAAAAATTGCAACCACCAAGATCAGTTATGGTTTGATAGCCGCCATAAAAAACAGTTTCCAGGAATCGGTCCGGCTGACTTTCCTGACCATCAATGCCTTCAAAAAAATCATCCAGCGCAAAATTTCAGTTAGAAGCTTCTCAGGGCCCATGGAGATTGCCCGCGTCTCCCAGCAGGCACTCATCAGCGGCTTTGCTAACTTTTTCATGCTGATCGCCTTTATTTCACTGCAACTCGGGATTGTCAATCTTTTCCCCATTCCGGGTCTGGACGGCGGGCATTTGATGATCTTCACCATCGAAGCCATCATCCGCCGCGATCTGAACCAGAAGCTGAAAAACGCACTGATATATATCGGTTTCTCTTTTCTGATCACCTTGATGGTTTTTGTCATTTTGAACGATATCGCCAAAACCCTGCCCAACGGCTGGAAAAGCATCCTGCCGTTTTTACATTGATCGGAGCCTGCTCCAGCTGTGCCGGATCGGGAAAACGGTTCGTTTCATGAAAGGGGTCGATATCTTTCCTTGAGTTTGCGATCGACGATCGCCGGCAGCATGGACGGCACTTCGCCCCCCAGCTGGTAAATTTCCTTGACCAGCTTGGAGCTTAAAAAAGAATAAGTTTCCGAGGGAACGAAAAAGATCGTCTCGATGCGCGGCTCGATCTTGCGGTTCATCAGAGCCATCTGGAATTCGATCTCGAAATCAGAAATAGCCCGCAGGCCGCGGACAATGGTGGTCACGCCCTTTTGCTTGACAAAATCGACCAGCAAGCCTTCAAAATGAACAATTTCTATTTTTTCATTGTTGTTGAAAACATCGTTCAATATCTGGCACCTTTCCTCGAGGTTGAACAGATAGGTCTTGGCCGGGTTTTTCAGAACCGCCACGATGATTTTGTCAAAAATCTTAAGACCGCGTTCGATGATGTCGATATGGCCGTTGGTCAAAGGATCATACGATCCGGGATAAACCGCCATGTTTTTTTTAATCATGTTTGGCTCCAATTTCTTTTAACACCCTGTCCAGGCCGGCTTCCAGTTCGGACAATGAACCATTGTTAGCAATGACAAAATCGGCCAGGGCCATGGTCGGCCCGACCTGCTGCCCGCCTTCCGGTTCGCCATGGCCCCACTCGCGCGCCAGGGCTGTCCTCAGCTCTGCTTCAGCGACCGTGTCGGTCGAGCGGCCCCGTTGCCTCATCCGCGCCAGGATAATCTTTTCATCGCTCTCGATGCCGACCAGAATAAATCCGGGCATCTTTCTCAGCTCCGCCACTTCGGCCGGGTTGCGGATGCCATCGATCACCCAGGACGCCGGTTCAGAAGACTTGATGAGCTCGCGCACCATTTTGCCCAGAATGCCGGCTCCGCCCTCGCGGCGCAAGCGATTGCCAATATCCTGCATCTGCTTGCGCGTGATGGCGGATCCGGTTTTTGTGGCTTCGCGGCGGACAATGTCGGAAAGGGAAATGACGCGCAAGCCAAGATGTTCAAGCAACCGGACCACTTCACCCTTGCCTGAAGCCATGCACCCGGTCAGTCCAATGCGCCAATGCCGCGCCGCCACCGCCATTACCCCGATTGTCCATAGCGGACGCTGTCATCCAGGATATCCTGTTGCTGCCACTCCCTGACCCAGTCGTCAACCCTGAAAATCTTGAAACCTTCATTTCCAGGCAGCGAAACGATGACACGATCCAGTCCGGCATTAATGATCATTTTCTTGCAGATAAAACAAGGAAAAGCGAAGATGGTCGCTCCAGTTTCACGCTCGTTCCCGAAAATATACATGTCGCCGCCAAATAGGCTGACTCCGGCCCGGGCGGAGTTGATGATGGCATTCTGTTCGGCATGCACCGAGCGGCACAATTCGTACTGGGTGCCCGAGGGGATCTGCAGTTTCCGGCGCAGGCAAAATCCATGCTCCAGTGAACTGCGCGTATGCCGCGGGGCCCCGACATAGCCGGTGGCAATGATCTGGTCTTCCCGGACGATGATTGCCCCGATCAGGACTTTCAGGCAGGTGGAACGTCTGGCCACCACCTGGGCGATATTCAAATAGTACGCTTCTTTCTCCGGCCTTTGGTTCATCGACTGATCATACATTTTTACGGCCCTTTTTGCAAGTGGACGGCAACCATCCTGAGCTCTCCAAAAAAATCATCCGGCCTGAAAATCAACCCGGGACCAGGGGCCCGGTCGGGATATGTAAAAGGAGCCATTTAAAAAAAATCAATTTCCCCGGGCCAGAACCTGCCGCACCATGGCAAGCAGCTTATGCACTTGGTAAGGTTTCTGGATAAAATCGCTGACTCCGTAACGGATAATTTCCTGGGCCCGGCCGTTTTCAGAATACCCGCTGGAAAGGATGACCTTGACCTGTGGATTGATGGTCCGCAGCGTGAGGAAAGTTTCCAACCCGCCCAGATTGGGCATCACCATGTCCAGAAGCACCAGGTCTATCTCAGCGTGTTTTTCAGCATAAATTTCGCAGGCTTTTTCACCATCCTCGG
The DNA here is from genome assembly GCA_016934745.1 of Candidatus Aminicenantota bacterium. Taxonomy (GTDB): domain Bacteria; phylum Acidobacteriota; class Aminicenantia; order UBA2199; family UBA2199; genus UBA2199. Next base: position 42,373 of record JAFGSF010000038.1, read on the forward strand.
CCAGCAAAATCCGATATCCATGCTCGACGAATATGTCACGTGCCAGTTCACGAATGTCGGTTTCGTCATCGACGATTAAAATCGATTCATTGCCTTCCAGGATTTCCTTCACTTCGGGCGTGACTTTTTCCCCAAGCGGGCGGCCGCTGACAGGCAAATATACGCGGAAAATGCTGCCTTTGCCCGGTTCGCTGTAAACCTTGATGAAGCCACTGAGGTTTTTCAACACCCCATAGACAACGGCCAAGCCCAAGCCGGTGCCCTTGCCCTTGCCCTTGGTTGAAAAGAAAGGGTCAAAAATACGCTCGATGAGATTGGGCTCAATGCCCACGCCGTTGTCAGATACAGAAACGACGACATAGCGGCCGTATGGAATGTCACCGGGTTTGCTCGGAATATCGTGGTTGATAGCTTCCACCTGAGTTTCAATCGTAATCAAGCCGCCCTGGGGTAAGGCGTCACTGGCATTCATCAGCAGGTTCATCAGCACTTGCTGCATCAAGACAAAGTCGGCCTCCACGGTGGGAAGCTTTTCATCCAGATTGGTTTCGACCCGCAAAGAACGGTCAAAGAGCCGCGATAGCATGTTGATTGTATCGAGAATGATATCGTTCAGGTTGACCGGAATGATATTGTAAGTTCCACCCATGGCCAGGGTGAGAAGTTGGGAAGTGAGTTCGGCCGCCCGCTGGGTTCCCCGTTCAATGATATCGACATAATTGTAGAAGGGATGATCCAGGCTCATTTTTGTTTTCATCAATGATGCAAAGCCCATGATTCCGCCCAAAATATTGTTGAAATCATGGGCAATGCCTCCGGCCATGGTTCCAATGCTCTCCATTTTTTGCGCATGAAAAAGCTGTTGCTCAAGCTTCCTTCTCTCGGTGATGTCGCGGATGATGCCGCGATAGGCGATGCAACGTCCATCCTTATCCTTCACCACATTGGCCGTAATTAAAACCTGAATCGGAACATTGTCCCTGCGTTTCAGAGTCACCTCATAATCTTTGACATAACCTTGCTGGCCAATCAGCGTCTGGAATTTTTTCCGGTCCTGGCGATTGCCGTAACAATCCTGAACATTCACCCGCAGGGCTTCCTCCCGGCTACTGAATCCGAGCAAGGAAATTCCTGCCGGATTAATATCAATATACCGGCCTTCAGGACTGGAAATGTAAATCATGTCTTGTGATTCATGAAAAAGATCGCGATATTCTTTTTCCGATTGCAGCAACTCCATGGTGCGCTCGGCCACCCGCTGTTCTAAATCCTCTTCCAGGCGCTTGCGCTCAGTAATTTCCCGGGCGACGGTAATGACATGCTGAACCGCCCCCTGTTTGTCCTTTTCGGGCATAAGCAGCCAGTCAATCCAGGTCTGGTTGGGCAGTTGAAACTCGATGCGCTGAACCTGCCCGGTATCAAAAACTTTACGTATCGCTTCCTCCCAAACCTTTGTCATGGCGACGGGAAATCCCAGTTCCTGGTGGGTTTTGCCGATAAATTGCTGGTGCGGAATGCCGGTCTGTTTTTCAACGTAAGGATTGACATAGAGATGGCGCATGTTGCGGTCAAACACCATGATCACATCCAGCAAACTGTCAGCCAGAGTGCGGAACATGACGTCCTCATACGAAGCACTGCTTTTGCCGCGCCCCTTGTTGCCGGCGATCGTTTCGGCGCTGGGGATATGCCGCCGCACCTGTTTTTTCCCTGCCGATGGCCTGTTTTTCATGGAGACATTCTAGATAATATCATTCGGGTTTACAAGTCCTAAAATATTGAATGCTTGATTTTTGGTTGCCACTTGTTATAAAATTTTTGGTTGAGGAGGAAACAGCACATGAACAAAAATGAATTGATCAAAATGGTGGCCGGCAAAACCAAATTGAAAGTGACGGACGCCGAAAAAGCCATCAACGGCACCATTGCCGCTATTTCGGCCGAACTCAAAAAAAAAGGCTCGGTGACCCTGGTTGGTTTCGGAACTTTCAAGGTGACCGATCGCAAAGCGCGGGCCGGGGTCAATCCCAAAACCGGTCAGAAGATCCACATCAAGGCCACCCGGGTACCCAAATTCATCGCCGGAAAAGCACTGAAAGAAAAAATTAAAAAATAATTTCACATTGGCCGCAAGGCCGTTGCAAGGGATTCGCCAAATATTATTGAATCAAAGGGGAGTTTCTTGAAAAAAAAAGTGAATTATGGTTGAATAATTCATAACCAAGGAGAGCACCATGAAAAAATTAACCTTTATTTGCTTGACGCTTGTTTTTTCAATTTCCCTTTTACAGGCCGGAACCATAGCCAATGTCATCGGCCACAAAAACCTGTTGCTGACCATTGACCGCGGTTCAAGCGATGGCGTTGAACTCGGCATGAAAGGCATTGTCAAAGCCGTCTATAAAGAACCCAGTGGTGAATACACAATCAACATCGGCATCTTTACAGTTAAAAAGCTTTTCCCGCGCCGCAGCGAGGTCGTGATTGAAATCGGCAAGGGCTTGAATCCCAATGACGCCCAGTATGTCGTTTTCGACCAGGACTTGGTCCCGCGCCAATCCAAGGCTGAGCCAACGGTCGAAGTCAAAACCGAAGGCCCAGCACAGACCAAGCCAATCGATCATGTTGATGCTCTTTTAGATCAAGGTGACCGGGAAGCCGAAGCGGGAAATGCCCAGACTGCCTTGCAGCTCTACCAAAAAGCGTTGGCGCAAGCGCCCGGGCACCTGATTGCCAAAGAAAAATGCAGTGAAATGCAAAAAAAAATAAACACCCTGGCACGAAAGGAAAAATTCTTGGAATACCTGAAAAAATCTGCTGACCATTATGAAAAAAATGACATCAAATTCTCATTTCTTTATCTGGTTGAAGGACTGCGCATCTTCCCCGAAGGCCGCGATGAAGTCAAGAACAGACTCTCCGTGATGAACCGGGAATATCCCCGCGAAATCGAAACGATTATGGCTGAAAAAGCACAGGAATTAAAAGATGTCCGCAAGCAGATAGACGCCATGCTGGAAAAAACCGAGGCGGCCAAAGCAGTTGCAGTTCAAGCAAAGACCCAGGGGATACAATACAACGAACCCTTTCTGCAAAGGATCGCCGCCAAGACCGATAAAATCCGCAAAAACGAA
>JAFGSF010000039.1 GCA_016934745.1 Candidatus Aminicenantota bacterium
GGTGTAAGGTGTAAGGAAGAATCAAGAAAAGAAAAAATTGGGTCTTTTATCTTACCTTATACCTTAAACCTTACACCTTATACCGATAACTGCCGGGACTATTTGTTTGACTTTAATCTTGTGGCTGGATATAATTCAAGCACTCACTGCAGGAGGAAACCATGGTCCCATTCTCCCATGTAGACGGCAAGGATTGTGGCAAGATCGTTTTTTACGGTTTGAGCACCTGCGTCTGGTGCAAGAAGACACGGCGGTTGCTCGACGAACTGGGAGTGGCTTATGATTACGTTTACGTCGACCTGCTCAATGATGAGGAACTTGAGCGGGCCATGAGCGAAGTCAGGCGTTGGAATCCCAACGAATCTTTTCCCACCCTGGTTTTCAATGATTCCACCTGCGTTCTGGGCTTTGACGAAGAAAAGGTCAAGGCGGCTGTCCAATCATGAAAAAGGAAATAGAGGTCAGCGATGCCGCTGTCGATGCCCTGCTGCAACAATTGCAGCATGATGCCGAGACATCGGGCTATCACCTGAATCCCGACCGTGAATTCACCCGTGAACTGGTGAAAAGCCTGCTGGTCAATGAAAAACGCTACGGATACCCGGCCTGTCCCTGTCGCCTGGCCGCCGCGGTTAAAGCGGCGGACCTGGATATCATCTGCCCCTGTGATTACCGTGATGCCGATTTGAACGAGTTCGGGGCCTGTTTTTGCGCCCTGTACGTCAGCCGGGACGTTCTGGACGGCAAACAGCCAGTTACCTCTATTCCGGAGCGCCGGCCGCCGGCAAGCCAGCGCCGCGATTTACAGCCGGAAGCGCCAGGATACGCCCCGGCTGCCAAGCTGTCCCAACCCGTTTGGCGCTGCAAGGTATGCGGCTATCTTTGCGCCCGCGGCGACGCGCCCGATGTTTGTCCGATTTGCAAGGCCAAGAAAGACAGGTTCGAAAGATTCATGTAGAAACGTGATTCGTGAACGAAATTACGGAACTCCGTTATGCGTGATGTGAAAGGGAAAGAGTAAGAAACTTTAAAAATAATTTGATCTGTTGCAGCTTCTCATAACGCATTACGGATCACGAAGTTTTTCTTAACTTTGAAAATAGCCCTTTACACCGGCTTGAAGTCCCGGCGCAAGTCGTCCATTTTCTTTTTCCAGGTGCGATGGCGAAATTCGCCGGTTTTTGGAATGAAGGTATAATCCTGCTGCCAGCGCTCATAGTTGTCCATGACCTGATGCACCGCTTCGGCAATGGCGCTCACTTCCGCTTCGTTCATGGTGGGGTGCAGGGAGATCCGCACCCAGCCTGGTTTTTCGGAAAGATCACCTTGATTGATCAGGTCGGTGATATGGCGAGATTGTTCGCGTTCGACCCGGAGCAGGATATGACCGTAGGTGCCGGCGCATGAGCAGCCGCCGCGGCTCTGGATACCGAAACGGTCATTGAGCAGCTGCACGATCAGGTTGTGGTGGCGATGCAGCGAATAAAAAGAAATTATGCCCAGGCGGTTTAGCTGGCCGGCTTCAAGAATCATTATCTGTGGATGTTGGCAAAGTTTTTCCAATAAAATGCATTTCAATTCTTCTTCACGGGCCAGGATATTCTCGATGCCCATATGTTCCTTGAGTAATACGGCCAGGGCAGCGCGGATGGCCTGCAGGTATCCGGGCGTGCCGCCATCCTCACGTATCTCGATGTCTTCGTAGTAGTGCTGCTCGCCCCAGGGATTGGTCCAAAGCACGGTGCCTCCGCCCGGATGATCGGGAATGCGGTTATGGTACAGTTCCTTGTTGAGGATCATTACTCCGGAAGATCCGGGGCCGCCGAGAAACTTGTGCGGTGAGAAAAAAATGGCGTCCAGTCGCTGTTGCGGATCATCGGGATGCATGTCAATTTTGACATAGGGCGCGGAAGCGGCAAAATCGACGAAGCAGTAGCCGCCGTGTCGGTGCATGGCCGCCGCCATGGCTCCATAGGGTGTATGGATACCGGTGACATTGGAGCAGGCGCTGAAAGAACCGATCAGCAGCTCACGGTTGGTATTGGCGGTCAGGATCTCTTCCAGGTGCTCCAGGTCGGGCAAGCCGTTGTCCGTGCGGCGGATGATCTTCACGTCGCAGCAGCATTCATTCCAGGATGTCTGATTGGAATGGTGTTCCATGTGGGTGACAATGACCAGAGGCTTGCTTTTTTTTTGGCAGTTCGGCCTGGGGCAAAGGTTCTCCGGCACACGAAGCCCAAGCAAGCGCTGCAGCTTGTTGATCACTGCGGTCATGCCGAAGCCAGCGAAAAAAATAGCATCATCATCATTGGCGTGTACATGCTTCTTAATGATCTGTTGGGCTTGGTGGTAGGCTTCGGTCATGCGAATGCCGCTCATCGTGGTTTCGGTGTGGGGATTGGCCACGAAAGGTCCCAGGCGGTTGATGAGATATTCCTCGATTGGACGATAGAGCCGGCCGCTGGCCGTCCAATCGGCGTAGATCAGGCGTTTTTCACCGTCGGGTGATTTGAATGTCTGTTCGATGCCAATGATCTGATTGCGATAGGTAGTGAAATTCTTCATGAATACCTCGAGCAGATTTGCTATTTTATGTCAATCTGGGCTGACCGTCAAGTATTTTTGCTGGCTTTTCTGGTTTCACGGCGCTTTTCAGACTGATCAACGATCAGGGCGGTGGCGCTGTCGCCTAAAACATTGATGACGGTGCGACACATGTCCAGGATGCGCTCCACGCCGATGATCAGGCCGATCCCCTGCGCCGGAATGCCCACCGAGCCCAGCACCATGGCCAGGGTGACGATGCCGATACCGGGGATGCCGGCGGTGCCCACGGCGGCCAGCGTGGCGGTCAGGATGATCAGCAATTGCTGTTGAAAAGTCAAGGCCAGGCCGAATACCTGGGCGATGAAGACCACGCTGACACCCTGGTAAATGGCTGTTCCTGACATGTTGATGGTTGCACCCAAAGGTAGTATGAACGCAGCACTGCGCTTATCGATCCCGAGTTTTTGCTCACAGGAGATCATGTTTTCCGGCAGCACGGCATTGGAACTTGAGGTGGAAAAAGCCAGCAGCCCCACCGAACTCATCGCCTTGAAAAAGGTGATGGGATTGAAGCGTCCCAGCAGGGCAATGGCCAGGCTGTAATAAGCAAAAAGAAACAGCATCATGACGCCGATGGCCAGCAGGCAATAACCGAGCAGGGACCAGAGAAAGTGAAAACCGAATTGGGCGATGGCCACTGTGATCAACGTGAAAACGGCCAAGGGGGCCAGCTTCATCACCGCCTTGACCAGGGCGATCAGGGCGTCATTGACCGCATCCAACAAATCCACTATTTTTTGTTTTTTGTTCGGATCGATCAGGGTACAAGCCAGTCCCAGCAGCAGGCTGAAAGTGATCACCCCCAGCATGTCTCCCGTGGCCAGGGCGGTGAATGGATTGGTCGGGATCATGTCGAGCAGGAAAGCGGAGATTGTTTTTTTCTGGGCTGCCGCGCTGGTGGCCAGCTGCTTCTGCCAATGGGCATCGGCCTGGATATCGGCCATGATCTGTTGTTTTTTTAACGGGTCCAATCCGTGACCCGGTTTGAACGCATTGCTGGCCAGGATGCCCAGGGAAACCGCGATGATCGTGCTGGCCAGAAAAAAAACGATGGTCTTCATGGCGATGCGCTTCAGTTTTTTCAAGTCCGAAAAACCGGCACTGGCACCCATGATCGAAACCATGATCAGTGGGATGGTGATCATTTTCAACAGCTTGATGAAAATGGCGCCGACCGGCTGCAAATAACTCGCAACGGCGCCGATTTTGAACCATGCCAGAAGGGTTCCGCAGATAACTCCGGCCAGCAGTCCGAGCAAGATGCGCGTGTGAAGTTTCATGCTTTTCCTTCAGGCGCCAAGATAACAGAAATGGCACGGGTTGTAAATAGAATAACCGGCAGCGAAGATGACAACAACGGATGGACTTTGCGCTGTTTTTGGTATATAATATTATCTTTCGGGGTCGAATATCGCATTTTATTTTCCCATACGATTTTTCGACTCGGCGCCATTCAGAACAAAAAAGGCATTTCCCCCGTTGGAAGCCCTGGAAGTATACTACAATGAAAATGAAAGTCATTATTCCGGTCATGTGCATATTGTCATGGAGCGTCGCCCCCGCGGCCGCAGATGAAGGTTCCGGGCTCCGTCTTTCCCTGAAAGAGGCACAGGACTACGCGGTCAGATTCAGCACCGAGACGAGCAATGCCCGCATCGATGTGGCCATGGCCAAAAAGAAAGTCTGGGAAACCACTGCCAGCGGCCTGCCCCAGCTAAGTGCCACGCTGTCTTATCGTGACAACCTGAAAATCCCAACTACCCTGATCCCGGCCAAATTCCTCGATCCCGACGCGGCCGAGGGAGAATTCATCGGCTTGAAGTTCGGCACCCAACACAACGCCACCATGGATGTAACCGCCACCCAGCTGGTGTTCAACGGTTCATACTTCGTGGCCCTGCAGGCCTCCAAGGTTTATCTGCAGCTTTCCCGCGACCAGCAGGAGAAAAAAGAGATTGACATCCGTGCCACCGTGGCCAGCACTTACCACCTGATCCTGCTGGCCGAGAAAAACCGCGCTATCCTGCGCGCCAGCGTGGATAACCTGCGGCAAACCTGGCAAGAAACCGACGCCATGTACCGGGCCGGTTTCAGTGAAGCGACCGCGGTGGATCAGCTGCAGCTTTCGGTTACCGACCTGGAGAACATTCTGGCCGCGACGGAGCGGCAGATCGACACGTCATACCGGCTGCTCAAACTGCAATTGGGACTGGACCAGGACCGAGCGGTCGTTCTCAGTAGTTCTCTGTCTGCGCTCCGGGACGGCATCGATACATCGCTGCCCGCGACGAAATCTTTTTTAATTGCCCGGCACATCGATTACCGCATCTTGGAGACACAGGAAAAATCCATGGCCATGCTGCTGAAGAGCGCTAAAGCCGAATATTTGCCCACGGTCACGGCGTACTTGAGCCTCAGCCAGGCCGCCATGCGTGAAAAGTTCAATTTCTTCAATCAGGGTGATAAATGGTACCCGGCCACCGTTCTGGGCTTTAACCTGTCGTTGCCGGTCTTCACTTCCGGGGCGCGATCAGCACGGGTAGCCCAAGCCAGCTTCGAATTTGAAAAAACCAGGAATTTGAAAAAACAAATGGGTGATCGCCTGAAACTGATCATGAACCAGGCTCGTTCCGACTTCAGCGAAGCCCTTGAGCGCGAAAAAAATACCGCCCAAATGCTTATCCTGGCGCAGCGTATTTTTGAAAATACACGCTATAAATTCGGTCAGGGAATGGTGACCTCCATGGAGCTGACCCAGGCTCACAGCCAGTATCTTAATGCCGAATCCGGCCATGCCCAAGCCGTCGTTCAACTGCTTGACGCACGCATCCAGCTGGACAAAGCTTTGAATCAATATTAAGGAAAATCATTATGAAAAAGGTTCGCTTCTCACTTACGGTACTGACGTTGATCATGCTGTTGGCAGCCTGCCAAAAAAAACAGGACGCGACTCCCGCCGCCGCAGTTGCCGGCGAAGGCGCCGCGGTCGAAGCCACTGAGTCCGGCAGCCTGCTGGTCGAAGTCAAGACGGTCATGCCCGAGCGCTTCGAACATTTCTTTATGGTCAACGGCGCCCTGGAAGCTGTCCAGGATGCTTTTATCAGCGCCGAGTCCAACGGCCAGATCAAAGTGATTCATGTTCATGAGGGCCAGCGCGTTCAGAAGGGAGAACTGCTGGTTTCGTTGAATTCGGATATCACTCGCAATGCACTTGCCGAGGTGCAGAATTCGCTGGACCTGGCCCGCACCGTTTTTCAAAAACGCCAAGAACTGTGGAACAGGCATATCGGTTCCGAGATCCAGTACTTGGAAGCCAAGACCAACCAGGCCGCATTGGAAAATCGCCTGAAATCCCTGCAGGCGCAGCTCGATTTGGCGGAAATCAGGGCTCCCTTCGCCGGCATCATCGATAAAATCTTTAAAAAAGCGGGCGAACTGGCTGTGCCCGGACTGCAGTTGATGCAGTTGGTCAACCTGAAGCGCATGCGCGTCAATGCCGAAGTAGCTGAAACCTACCTGGGCCGGATCGCGCCGGGTGATCGGATCGAAATCACTTTTCCAACTTACCCCGGATGGCGCATTCAAGCCCCGATCGCGCGCATCGGCCAGGTGGTGAGCGCAAAAAATCGCACGGTTTTAGTTCAGGCCGTGCTGGAAAATGCTCACGAAAAATTAAAGCCCAACATGATGGCCACCCTGCGCTGCCGTGATTTTATGGCTCCGGCGTCCCTGGTAGTACCGGCCATCGTAATTAAAAATGACTTGTCCGGAAAATATCTTTACATTGTGAAACAAGAAAAAGGGAAATCCGTGGCCAGCAAGACATACGTCACCACCGGCTTGACCGAAGGCAATCGCACCATGATCATCGACGGGTTGGCCGAAGGAGATCGGGTGATCATCAATGGCTACAGCCTGGCCAAGAACAACATGCCGGTGACCATCAAACCATAGCCGGAAACAGAAAAAAATAATGGAAAAAAATGACCTGAGTGAAAAAAAACTGGTACGAGAGTTTGGCCTGACCACCTTTGCCTTGCAGAACCGCACCACGATTCTGCTAATGACCGTGTTGCTGGTCCTGTTCGGACTGATGGCTTACCAGACCATGCCGCTGGAGCTCTTTCCCCAGGCCAACCTGCCGTATGTGTTCGTCAATACCATCTATGCCGGGAATTCCCCGGTCGATATCGAGAACCTGATCACCCGGCCGCTGGAAAAAGAGATCAACACAGTCAGCGGCATCAAGAAACTGCGTTCGGTTTCAGCGCAGGACAACTCCAATATTTTCATCGAGTTTAACTCCGACGTCAAGATCAATAAAGCGCTTCAGGATGTCAAGGACGCCGTGGACAAGGCCAAAAGCGAATTGCCCAACGATTTGCGGGTCGATCCCGTGGTCATCGAACTTGATTTCAATGAATTTCCCATCATCAACATCAACCTTTCCGGCGATTTCAGCGTCGATGAGATCGAGGATTACGCCGAGTACCTGAAGGACGAGATCGAGACTATTCCCGAAATTTCCAAGGTCCAGATCAGCGGGCTGAACGAGCGGCAGATCCAGATCAACGCTGATCCCTTGAAAATGGAGGCCTTCAGGCTGAGTTTCAATGATATCGAGAACGCGGTCAACGCTGAAAATACCAGCAGCGGTGGCGGCGACCTGGTCGTGGACAAGACCAGCCGCTCCATTCGCATTGAGGGTGAATTCAAGCGCATCGGTGAAATGGCCAACATCATCGTCAAGCAGGAAGACGGCAAAGATATCGTCTACCTGCATGATGTGGCCGACGTCACCGACGGTTTCGAAGACACCCAGAGCTATGCCCGGCTCAACCGCCAGCCCGTGGTCAGCCTGCGGGTGGTTAAAAAGGCCAGGGAAAACCTGATCGAGGCCATCGACAAGCTTGATGCGGTGCTGGCCAGGGCCCGCCGGGGCAACTCCATTCCCCTCAACCTGATCATCAACCGTTCCAACGACCAGTCGCAACACGTCCGCCGCATGGTCAGCAACCTAGAGAACAGTATTATCATGGGTGTCATCTTTGTCATCGCTGTGCTGTTCCTCTTCCTGGGCCTGCGCAACGCCCTGTTTGTCGGGTTGGCCATCCCCATGTCGATGCTCATCTCCTTCATTATCCTCAATGCCATTGGCGCCACGGTCAACATGATGGTGCTGTTCGGCCTGGTGCTGGCCCTGGGCATGTTGGTCGACAACGGCATCGTGGTGGTGGAGAATATCCACCGCTTCATCGGCCAGGGCTACTCGCTATTTGAAGCGGCGCGTTATGCCACCGGCGAGATCGCCGTGCCGATCATTACCTCCACCATGACCACCCTGGCGGCATTCATCCCGCTGTTGTTCTGGAAGGGAATCATGGGCGAATTCATGAAGCACCTGCCCGTTACCCTGATCATTGCGCTCAGCGCTTCGCTGTTCGTGGCCCTGGTCATCAATCCGGTGCTGGCCTCACGCTTCATCAAACGCCAGGGGGAGACACGCCGGCCTTTTTGGAAAAAAACCAGACGCACCCTGGTTATCATGACAGGCTTGGCCGCGTTCTGCTTTCTCGCGGGTTGGACTTCCCTGGGCTCTTTCATCCTGATCATGGACTTGCTGGTTGCTTTGTACCAACTCTTCCTGTATGACCTGAGTGCCTGGTTTCAGCGTGTGGTACTACCCAGTCTGGAAGGTTATTATTTGAAGTTATTGCGCTTTACCCTCAAGGGCAGGAATTCCGTTTGGAGCCTGGCGTCGGTGCTGGCCCTGCTGGTCTTGTCCATTGGCTTTTACGGCTTGCGCCATGGCGAGGTGCAGTTCTTCCCGGTCAACGAACCGCGTTTCATCAATGTTTTTGCCGATCTGCCCATAGGCAGCGACATCCAGGCCAGCAGCGAATTCATGCTTGAACTGGAAAATAAAATTTACCAGGTCTTGCAGCCGGAAATGCCCTACATCGAGTCGTTTCTGACCACCGTGGGCAAAGGTGTCGGCGGAGAGAACGAAACCTCGATCGGCAAGACACCGCAAAAAGGAATGGTTACCATCACTTTCGTGGAGACTGAGTATCGTCACGGCCTGAAAACGTCTTTGCTGATGAAAAGGCTCAGTGCCGCCCTGCTCAACCGTTACCCCGGCGTGCAGATCCAACTGGTCAAGAACAGGATGGGCCCACCTACCGGAAAACCGGTGAACCTCGAGCTCAGTGGCAAGGACTTTCCCGGGCTGCTGTCGCTGGTTTCCGACGTGCAGCGCTACCTGGAAGAAAAGCATGTACCAGGCCTCGAGGGGCTGAAGGTCAATATTGACATGAACAATCCCGAACTGGTGATCCACATCGAACGTGACAGCGCCCGCCGTTTCGGCTTATCCACCGCCCAGGTCGCCGCGACCATCCGTACGGCCCTGTTCGGCAAGGAAATTTCCAAATTCAAGGAAGGGGAGGAAGAGTATCCCATCGTGTTGCGTTTGGCCGAGGCGCACCGCGGTCAGGTGGCCGACCTGCTCAACCAGAAAATATCCTTCCGCAGCAACACCGGCGCCCTGATGCAAATACCCATCTCCAGCGTGGCCCGTTTTCAGTATGGCACGACCTTCGGTGCGGTCAACCGCTTGAAAATGGAGCGCGTAATCACCATGTGGTCCAACATCATTGAAGGTTACAATGCCAACGTCGTCAATGCCCAACTGCAGGAGTTGATGAAAAAATATCCCTTGCCCGATGGATTTTCCTATAAGTTTACCGGAGAACAGGAGGAGCAGGCGGAAACGTCGGCTTTCCTGGGCCGGGTGATGCTGATTGCGCTGGCCTTGATCGTGATGATCATGGTGCTGCAGTTCAATTCGATCGTCAAGCCGTTCATCATCATCGTTACCGTTATATTGAGCACCATCGGCGTTTTCGGCGGTCTGGCCATTTTTAAAATGGATTTTGTCATCCTAATGACCGGCATCGGCATTATTTCCCTGGCCGGGGTGGTGGTCAACAACGGCATTGTCCTGGTTGATTACACCGATTTTCTGAAAGTCAACGCAAAAAAGCGCCTCGGGCTTGACGAGGACGACGAGTTGTCGCTGGAAGACACCAGGGAATGTATCCAGCAAGCCGGCCGTACTCGTTTACGCCCGGTGCTGCTCACCTCCATCACCACCGTGCTCGGGTTGATACCCATGGCCGTCGGATTGAACATCGATTTCGCTGCCCTGCTGTCGGAATTCAACCCGCATATCTACTTTGGCGGCGACAATGCCATTTTCTGGGGCCCCATGTCCTGGACCGTCATTTTTGGCCTGAGCTTCACCACCGTTCTCACCTTGGTGCTTGTCCCCAACATGCTATATTTAAGCCATCGTCTAAAACTTGCCTTCAAGGCCCGCTTCAGGAAAACCTAGAAAAACAGTTGTTTGCCGCGGCCGGTCATGCTATATCTATCTCAAGGCGAAGGACCGCCCAGGGAGGTAATGATGAGCCAGTCAAATGGATTTGAATTTGAAGACCAGTCCCTGAGAGCCTATTTGTTGGAGGGCATCGCCGTACTGAGTGTCCGGGTCTCTTCCATCAGCGCCATCACCGATCTGGCTGAAAGCGGCCGCTTCCTGTCTTTATTCCATGAGGCTGAAGTGAACAACCAAGTCCGGGCGTTGCTGATGATTTGCCCTCCGGGCGGTTTCTCTGACCGTGAGTATGAAAAATTCATATGCCAGGGGGAGGCCGTCATCGATCAGCCTGGTCCGTTCACCCACCTCAAGGCCCAGCTTATCCGCCATATCAACATCCTGAACCGCATGGTCACCCAGATGGCCGATTTTAAAAAGATATTCGCCGTCGGCATGCAGGGGAGCGTGGTGACACCGTTTTTTGGCGCCAGCCTGGCCGCGGATTTCCGCTTCGTCAGTGCAAACATGTTCTTCTCGCCGGCCCACTGCCGCCACGGCCTCCATCCAACCGGCGCGCTGCCTTATTTCCTGCCGCGCTATGTCGGCCAGGCCAAGGCCGCCGAGATCATTTTCAATGGCCAGACTCTGGGCGCCGCCGCCGCACTGGATATGGGCTTGGTTACCGCAGTATTACCCGGTGATGATTTCGAAAACCGATCAATCCAGGCCTTGCGGCCTTGGTGCGCCCTGTCCGGCGACGTGATCCTTTCCAGCAAACTGCTGCTCAACCATGCCAACCGCTTGGGCTTGAAGCGCTACTTCGATACCGAAGCGGCTCTTTTACATTAACTAGAAGCTCGACGTTCGATGTTCGAGGTTGAAAAAAAATATGAATTACGTGACGCGTAACGAGCAACATGAGAAGAATAAAATACCAAATTCCAAGCACCAAATCACAAACAAGCACCAAGCTCCAATGACCGAATTATTCAAACGAAGAATAATTGCATTTACTACGCTCTTGTTTAGGAAATTGGAATTTGGAGCTTGGAATTTATTTGGAATTTGGGATTTGTGATTTGGAATTTGAATAATATCGATAAATTCCCCCTCCTTCTTCAACCTCGAACTTCGAAATTCGACTATTTCTGAATAGGTCTATTTCAAACCCGAGGGCGTGCGCGGCGTGGAAAGGATATCGTAGAAGATCTGCCACTTTCGCTTGAGGCTTTGATCCGCTCCGGCCGTTTTTTCAATGTAATTCCTGATAATATCCTGGCCCAGGTTGTAGTTTATGAGATAACTGCGGTACTGGTTCCAGAAATCGATCGATTTCGCGGCCCGAGCCGGTGATTCCAAAGCGTAGCATATCAACCATGCGATTGCATCTTTCTTTGAGATCTTGCCGTCGAGATAACCGCGGGCGGCCTCATTTTCCGCGTAGCGCAGCCCGCTGATGAGCTTTTGTACCCGCGCGTATCTTGCGGCATGGCGCGGGTCCAGACCGGCCAGGGGGTATAAAACCTCCTTTTCAAATTTCATCTTTTCTTCATCGGAAAAGATCAGTTCCACCCCGTAATCGGCCGTGCCCTCGGCGATGAGTGATTGGGGGCTGAACAGGGGATAGACGGTAAATTCTATCCAGCCTCTTTCCTTGACCAGCTTCTGTTCGAGCAGGACATTATACACATGGTGTCCCGGGTAACCTTCGTGCGCCGCCAGGCGCAGCGGGCCGCTGATATCCATTGGCAGGTCGGTATTCACTTCGATGAGGCTGTAGGCGTTGCCCTGGTACCAGTTGTAGGCGCCCCACGGCTTGTCCTTGACGTATTCAGCCTGGAAATTTTCATTTTTAGGCAGCTCGATATGGGCCAGAGTCCGCCGGCGGCATTCGGCGATGGCCGCGTTGAACACAATGGGAAGTTTATCCGCAGGGATAATGAGCTTGCTTCTGAGGGCGGCCAGTCTTTCCTGGATGCTGCCGGTTCCGGGCAGATCCGCTTCCAGCGCCGCGATCGTTTTTTCAAATTCCTCCCGTTTGTGAACCGGGGCCACAACATCATAGAATGCCTTGGTTTCCATGTCGAAAACGAATTTCTTCCCGCCCAGAACATCAATCTCCGCCCGGATGGCCATGGTCTGTTTGCGGAGAAAATCGACTCTGAGTTTTTCCAGTGCGGACAGGTGGCCGCTGGCGGCAGTGTCCAGGTTTTTAATAATGCCGTTCGCTTTTTTTCGTAATTCGGCCGCGGGAAAACCGCGGCGCAAGACACTGTCATCATGCTTCACGACCCAATCTGGCGGTCCGTAGTAAGCGTCAATGTATCCCGGGCTATACGCTCCCACGGCCAAGGCCAGCTTCACGTAATCTTCAGCCAGCCGATCCAACAAATTGTTTTGCTTGGCAGAGAAACCGGCAGTGCTTAAAAAAGCAGCCAGTGCGAAAAAAATAAAAAAAGATTTTTTCATATCACACCTGAAAAATTGGATTAATTTTATTCACGGAGCCATTCTAAAAGAAAACATTCAAAACGGCAAATCGGGATTTCTGGAATTTCAGGATTTCTGGAAAATGTTAAAAATATTACTTTAGTCCTATGGAAAAGCATGAAAAAAGATGCCATAAATCAATTTGGATATAATCATATATGCCATGCAATTAAACGAAACTTACAAGTCGTTAATGGAGGGACAATGAAAAAAATAGTGTTTTTAATGCTGTTGCTGTTGATTTCCCTGGCCTGGCTTCTGGCCGCGGATACTGTCCAGGAAGTCCCGGCCAGGATGAAACCAGCACTTCTGGTGATTGATATCCAAAACGCCTATCTGCCGCACATGGACGATAATGACAAGAAGCTGGGCATGGAGATGATCAATTATTACATCGGTCTTTTCCGGGCCAGCGGCTTTCCGGTCATCCGCGTCTATCACACCGACCTGAAAATGGGGCCCAAACCCGGCACTGCGGAGTTTGAGTTCCCCACCACGGTTGCCGTCCTTGCCGAGGATGCCAAAATCATTAAAAATTATCCCAGTGCCTTCAAAAAGACCGAACTTGACAAATTGCTGCATGCGCAGGGCTGCAATACCCTGTTCTTGTGCGGACTGAGTGCCGTGGGCTGCGTCCTGGCCACGTATCACGGCGCCAAGGATCTTGATTATAATGTTTTCATGCTCAAAGATGCCCTGATCAGCCATGATGCCACTCTGACTAAGGCGGTCCAGCAGATATCCCAAACCATCGATTATTATGTTTTGAAGCTGCTTCTGGAGAACGTACGCAAGTAAAAAAACTGGACCGGTTTTTGAACCGTCTTGGGATTCAGGCGCCTTGCCTGAATCATTTTAAATCAGCGCTTTGTCAAAATAATACTGATCTGGATTTGAAATTTATTTTCTTTTTGCTATTATTATTTTATACAGTATAACTGAGGAAGGAGGTTTTTATGAGATTGAATGCACCGACCAAACTTTCCTGGATCATTTCACTCATTTTGGGATTGGTAAGCCTGTTATCTTATTTTGTAGCCATTCCCTTCGTCACGGCCAATCTCTTCTGGTTCATGGGTGCCGGCTGGCTGCTGTTGATCCTGGCCACTTTCCTGAAGGGTTTGTAGCTTCAGAATTCCGCCAAAGTACTCCTGAGCGCTCCATTTTTCAACATGAAGGGAATTTTTCTATTTATTTTTTTTTAAAAGCGTTTACTGAGTCATTTTTTAACACATCATTGGCAGCGTGGCGGTTTTCAGCTCAAAAATCTTTTGGAAAAAGAGTGTTCAGGAATAAAATTACTTGAAAAGACAGTCTTTTCCGCTGTCCACGTGCTGCGGGTGTCAGATTGGGGCATAGTCGGGGAAAATGGATACAGTGCGGCATTGAGATAATAATGGAACCGCTGATGGACGCCTCTAAAGGTCCGATATTCAAAAAAGTAAAACTCGTTGATAAATTTAACTTTCGTCATGGATCCACCTCCTTGGTGAATGACATTGCCAAGTTGGCACGGGTTTTTCGAGACGGGCTCTCAACCGTTCTTCATGACTCAGTCAAAGCTGTCAAATAACTCGCTTTATGTATAGTATAAATTCAAATTTTTGTCCATTTTTTAATTTAATGAAGCAATTGAAAAAAGACATTGCAAATTCAAATAAATTATTTTATTATGGGACGACTGACCGTGGCATTCACTGGGAGTTATGATAAAACGCATGATGGAATATCGTCACCTGGCTATGCCATCCAAACATTGTAAAAAATCGCAGGTGAGTGACGTATGAATCAGAAAAAAAGTAAAAACAAGCAATTGCAAAGCATGCTCAGTGAAGGTTTTTACAATCTTTTTTTTGAATACAATGAAGAAGCGGTCATGGTCCTGACCTTGGAGGGAGACATACTGGCAGCCAATGATGCGGCAGCCAAGCTGCTGGAATACCCCCACAGGGAGATGCTGCGGAAAATTTTTAAGGACATGTTCCTGGATGAACAGCAATACGAACAATTTTTTACGGAATTGCGCAACGGCGAGAAGGTCAACCGGCAGTTGACCCTGCTGAAAAAACAGGATGGTAGCAGTTGCCGAGGCCTGATTTCGCTGCGGTCGATAATAAAAGGATCCGGACCGTCATCCCTGATTGTCGCCAATTTTTCACAAAAAACACGCTCGGATAATTTATTGCAAAAAGAGAGAAATTTTATTTCAGCCATTCTGGAAACCACCGGCGCCCTGGTGGTCCTGCTCGATCCGCAATACCGTTTCATCCGTATCAACCATGCCTTTGAAAAGCTGACCGGATACACGATCGTCGACCTGTTGGGTATTTTTGTCTGGGACATGATTCTGCCGGCAGACGAAGTGAAAAGATTCAAGGATGGTATTCACAGCGTTGCCGTCAACCAGCCGCCGCTGGAACATCGCTGCCGGATCAAAGCCATGGATGGGCGCGAATTCACGGTGATCTGGAACATCACGGTTATGGCCGGCGAAGACGGCCAGGCGGAATTCCTGATCTGTACCGGAATCGATGTCACCGATCTGCAGGAAGCCCTTTCCAAGATTAAAATCCTTAGCGGTTTTTTGCCCATTTGTTCTTTCTGCAAGAAAATCCGTGACGACCGGGGCTATTGGGAAAGCCTGGAGGAATACATTCGCAATCATTCCGAAGCTAACTTCAGCCACAGCCTGTGCCCGGAATGTCGCAAAAAACATTATCCCGACATTTCCGGCAAATGACCGCCATGCGGCCTATTTCTTCCCGGTTACCGTTTGCCCTTTCCGTTCTTCCAGGAACTCCCAGCGCACATAGGCGGCGGCCGATTCGTTTTCCAGTGACTGCAGCCGTGAATTGGCGGTCCTGACCTCACGTTCGCTGCCGCGATAGAAAGCCGGATCGGCCATTTTTTGATAGAGCTGTTTTATTTCTTCTTCCAGATCCTTGATTTTTCCCGGCAGGGCTTCAAGCTCCCTTTCTTCATTGAAAGTAAGTTTGATTGAGGCCGGCCGGGCCTTGGCTGCAGGCTTTTTCCGTGTTTTTTCATTGGCCGGGCTGGGGAGTGTTGCCTTTTGGCGCAGCCAATCGTCATAGCCGCCGATGGTCTCCTCGACTTGACCTTTTTGGCCAAAAACAAGGGTGCTGGTCACCACGTTGTTCAAAAAAGCGCGGTCGTGACTTACCAGCAGTAGCGTGCCCTGAAAATCGAGAAGCAGTTCCTCCAAGAATTCGAGAGTCTCGATATCCAGGTCATTGGTGGGCTCATCCAGGACCAGGAGATTGGCAGGACGGGTGAACAGGCGCGCCAGCAGCAATCGGCACCGTTCCCCGCCCGAAAGGGATTTTACCCGGGTGCGCGACCGCTCAGCCGTGAAGAGAAATTTCTGCAAGTAGCCAATCACATGCTGACTGATGCCGTTGATGAGCACCCGGTCATTGCCGTCGGCCACATTGTCGAAAACCGTTTTTTCCGGATTGAGTTGTTCGCGCCGTTGATCGAAATAAACGGTTTCCATGTTCGTACCCAAGCGGACATGCCCTTGCTGCGGGGTCAATTCACCCAGAAGCAGCCGCAGCAGCGTGGTTTTGCCGCAACCGTTGGCTCCGATGATGCCGACCCGGTCCCCGCGCATGATCGTGGTTGAAAAATCATTGATCACCTGTTTCCCCGGGTATCGGTAATGGATGTTTTTCGCTTCTATGACCAGGTTGCCGGATCGTTGCCCCGGCTGCAAGGTCATGGTGACGCTTCCGGGCCGCTCTTGACGCTGGCGGCGCTGGGCGCGCATTTTCAGCAGGGTTTTGAGTCGACTCTGGCTGCGGGTGCGACGGGCTTTTATCCCTTGGCGAAGCCAGGCTTCCTCTTCTGACAGCTTTTTATCGAAAAGCTGTTTTTGGATTTCTTCATGGGCCATGTTTTCTTCTTTGCGTTGCAGAAAGGTTGCATAATCGCAGCTCCAGTCCAGCAGCTGGCCGCGGTCGATTTCAATGATGCGGCTGGCCAGTTTTTCTACCAGCTGGCGGTCATGGGTGACCATCAGGATGGTGCCGCTATAATCGCTCAGAAATCCCTCCAGCCAGGATATGGCTTCAATATCCAGGTGATTGGTCGGTTCATCGAGCATCAGGATATCGGGGCCCGAGACCAGGGCTCTGGCCAGCAGCGTGCGTCGCTTCATGCCGGTAGACAGGCTTTGAAATTCAGCGTCCGCCGGCAGTGACATTCTGGCAATGATATGGTCGACCTGGCGGTGGATCTCCCAGCCATTTCCGGCATCCAGCAGCTGTCCAAGGCGGTCCAGGCGGGCCAGCAGCCGGGAGTCTTTCCCCTGGTTCTCGGCCAGCCTGGCGCTGACGTGATGGTAATCGGTCAAAAGATTGCCTTTGGCAGCGAGGCCGGAATAGACGATATCAATGACCTGTCCGGTGATCGCGGCAGGGATCTCCTGGTCCAGGCGGGCGGTGACGATCCCCTGGCCGCGGGCAACGGCACCGCTGTCGGGGCTGATTTCGCCATTAATCAATTTCATCAAGGTGGTTTTGCCGCTGCCGTTGCGTCCCAGCAGGCAGACCCGTTCGTGGCGCTCGACATGCAGTTCAATATGGTCCAGCAGCAGGGAACCGCCAAAACCGACACACACGTCTTTTACGCTGAGCAGCGCCATCAGGAAAATCTCCTCTATATGAAGAAGTCAGTATACCCCATCCTTGCCCCAGCTCAAAACTGCAGGGGGGGAGATTTGAAATTCCTTGACAGGGAGCCGGCATTGGGTGATAATGACCAATGGGAAAATCTTTACCTCCTTCTTTCTGGCAGACCCATCTCTGGCTGCTGATCACCCAGGTTGCATTTTCTCTGCTGCCTACATTGGGCAAAGAAGCTTTTCGCCAATTCGCACCCGAAGTGATCGCTTTCATGCGTATCTCGTGCACGGCATTGCTGCTGGCCATAATCTTCTTTTTCTTCAAGCGGGAAAGGCTGCAATCTCGCAGTCATGTTTTTCACTTTGCCCTTTTTGCATTGTTTGGTGTGGTAGCCAACCAGCTTTTGTTTCTCAATGGGCTCAAATTGACCAAGGCCGCCAATGCCAGCTTGTTGATTGCCACCATTCCGCTTTTTACCCTGGTTCTGGCCGCCCTGTTTCGCCGTGAGCGGATCACCCTCATCAAAGCGGCCGGTGTGCTGGTTGCATTCGCCGGTATCGCCCTCCTTTTAAATGTGAGCGAAATCCGGTTGGGCGGCTATGCGCTGGGGAATGCCATGATTGTGACAAATGCTTTGTCCTACTCCATTTTTCTGGTGATCTCCAAGCCGCTGTTGGATCGATACCATCCCCTGACCGTCATCACCTGGATCTTCCTCCTCGGTTCCTTGGAAATGCTTCCCTTTGCCTGGAGTCCGGTCGTCACCATGCTGCGCCAGCCACCGCCTGGTGCCGCTTTCATTATTCCGGCGGCCATTGTTGTCTTCTGCACCTTTCTCCCTTACCTGCTTAATACCATGGCTCTGCGCTATTCGAGTTCGAGCTTGGTGGCTATCTACACCTACCTGCAACCGCTCCTGGGTACAATCCTGGCCGTAATCTGGCTCGGTGAAAAACTGGATGCCCGATTCTTTCTGGCCGCGACCTGCATATTTACCGGCATTGCCATGGTGAGCCTGGCTCGGGGCTATCGCGCCTGGAAGAATGTGTAATGACGAAGGCCTGATCGGCGACTGGTTTTATAAGGGACTATTTTAGCTGTAATCAAGATTTTTGATTCTCGTTTGAATATCAACTCTCTTCGATGCGTACCGAAACCATGGCATCGCCCTGTTTGACAGCGTCGACCACGTCCTGGCCCTGCAGCACTTTGCCGAAAACGGTATGGCGGCCGTTCAGATGCGGCTGCGCTGAGTGGGTGATGAAAAACTGGCTGCCGTTGGTGTTGGGCCCGGCATTGGCCATGGAAATGACCCCGGTCTCGTGGGTGAGCGGATTGCCGCGGGTTTCGTCTGCGAATTGGTAGCCCGGGCCGCCGCTGCCGCTGGCGCCGGGATCTCCGCCCTGGATCATGAAATCGGCGATGACGCGATGGAAGGTGACGCCGTCGTAGAAGTTTTCGCGGGCCAGGAACACGAAGTTGTTGACGGTGAGCGGGGCGTGTTCGGGAAAGAGCTGCAGGACGATCTCTCCTCTGGCGGTCTGAATGCGTGCGAGGTATTTCTTTTTAGAGTCGATGGTCATGGGCGGCGGGTTTTTCCA
>JAFGSF010000040.1 GCA_016934745.1 Candidatus Aminicenantota bacterium
GGGTTTAGGGTTGAGGGAAAGAAAACGGGCAATAAATTATCATGTTTTCTCTTTTCTTAACCTTTCACCATACACCCTGCGCCTTACACCGAGTTCATTTCTTGCCCGACATTCATTCAGGGAGTAAAAGAATTCATGTCGATAACCGCACAAGATATTTTTAAAGACTTGGAGGAAGTGCGCCGGCAAGCGCCGTTGGTGCACAACATCACCAATTACGTGGTCATGAACCTGACCGCCAACGCCCTGCTGGCCGCAGGCGCCTCGCCGGTCATGGCCCATCAACGCAAGCTCCCTGAAAAAATTCCTGGTTAACTATAGCCAATGCTTTATCTGATTTTTTATAATGCTTTATAGATTTCTCGACGATGTCCGATCCGGATCACGTACACAATGAGTTTCTTCCTCTCGATGCGGCAAATGAGCCGATAATCACCCACACGATATTTCCAGAGTCCGGAAAGTTCTCGTCGTAATGGAGCGCCAAAACGACGGGGATCATTTTCGGTTGCAATCCTGTCTCGTAAATAACGAATGATGCGGCGTTGGATATCGCGATCAAGTTTCCCAAGATCATCCGCTGCCTCGGAGTCGAACTCAATCTGCCAAGCCAAGCTTTTTCTCCAGTTCATCAAGTGAGATCCTGGGATTGTTTTTTTGTATCCGCTCCATAGCCAGCAGGTAATCTGCTTCGTCTTCGAGAAATTCTTCTATTGCTTTACGCACGTAATAGCTTTTGGTCCGGTTTGTTCTGGCCGCCAATTGATCAAGTTTTTTTTCAACATCACTGGGAATCCTTACTGCAATCATGATATCCCTCCGTATTACATGTATAACATAGCCCTGGACATCTGTCAACACTTTTCAAATTCCTTATTTACTATCAATATCATTCCGGCATTTTGCAGTTTTGAAAATTGCGGCCAATCAAATATCCGGCTGCATGGGCAGCCTCAAAATGCAAGGGAGCCTCCGCGACCCCTGAGACTGAGACCGCTCATAAATCAATTGAAGTTTTGATTTTAATTTCTTATAATTGCACCTGAAAGATGTTTTTATCACCACTAGTTAATGACTGCAGAACAGAAAGGCTTAGTTATGAGGTGTTATTAATATGAACCATGATTACAAACCAAGTCAAAGTAAAGTGGCAACTGCTGGCGCGACTATAGCAGCCATATTATGGTCAGCATTGAATTTATTTGCAGGCGAAGCAGCCAAAGATTTCAAGCCCGAAGAGGTTCATTCCGGAAAAGAAACCCATATGCTCTATGTCCCTACCGTTAATGGCGCTAATGTTCCCATATCATATGAAGGTTTCAAGCAATATCAGGAATCTGTGGATTCCAAAGTTAGTGAGATTGTTAATCCAGATGGAACCATTACAACAACCCGTCATAATGGTAATTCCGGCGTTACTGAAAGAATGAATCCGGAAGGCAGGAAAAAGAAAAAGTTTCCCTGGTTGTTGGTTGCCGGCGGCGCAATCGCGGCAGGAGTGATCTTATATCTTGTAACCAAGAAAGGCGGTAGTAGCGAAGAACCTCAGCAACAGAAAAAAGCTAGAGTTAATTGTTATGATAATATGGGCAATCTTGTAAAAAGTGGTAAGGTTCATTTTGGAGGTGTTAGCTATGATATTAATTCAAGCGGTTATGCTGAAGTTACACCTGGAACAGGAGATATTGAATTTGAAGCTCCAGGAATGAACAATAAGGTTGTTGCAATTAGAAAAGGTATAGAAAGATTAGAGAAGAAAGATCTAAAAGACAGAGATGCTGTTGTTTCACTTTCTGCTGATCAAGAATATGCTGTGTTCCAGACAAAAGATGGAGCTAATCTAGAAGAGATTGCTAAAAGAATAGATCCTAATGGAACTGGTACTAGAGCCTATAAGCCAGGAGATGTTGTATTTGTTATTCACAATGATTCTAATTTGGATATAACTAAAGCTAAAAGTGTTTTAGAGAGTATGGTGAATATGAAAAAGAATGTTCAAGAGAATACTGAGTATGGAAAAGCAGTTTTAACCTATAAGATTGGTGATAGTGGAAAGGTTGATGTTTATTTTGTTGATGTTAATAGTTATGGTGCCGGTACAACAATAGGAAATGATAATACTATAATAGATTCAGTTATACAAGGGCCTGGAAAAGCTAGTTTAGTTGATGTTTTGAAAACTTTTGCTGAAGTGCAGAGTGCAACCCAGAGTAATGTAGTTAATGATGGTATGTATGCTGCTTTGATTAAATACAATGAAAGCACAGACAAATGGGAATTTACAGATTTAGGAAAAGCTACTGAGTTATTCCATGCTTATTTTGGAAATGATATAGCACTAAAAGGAATAAGTAGTGCTAATTTCAGTGCACCAGTTTCAGTTCCATCATCTACATTAAATAATAATAGATATAATGGCAGTAATAATAGCTGGTCAAAACCTACCAATGTAAGAGGGGTTAACAATAACAAAGCAAGACCTAATATAAGGAATAACATAAGCAAAAGAGATAACAAAAGAAAAAGATAAATTTTATTTTTTGGTAGTGTCAAGTATTTTTCGCACTTTTGATTTGAGATAGTCCTGAGTTAAAAATGAGAATGTGGGAAAGTGGAGCCCGCGAAGCGGGATCCAAAGGAGTGTGGGAAGCTCGAAGAGCTTTCCATACTCCTGGCTTTTCGTGCGGCTTCATTATTCAATTTCTCCATAAAAGTCAATGCGCGGGCGCGCTGCTTTCCTGTTCGGGTTTTCAATTGTCGCCAGGCGTTGATGGTGGACTTTTTTTCACGTCGCGGTTAAAATAGACCATGTCCATATCAGCCAAAGATATCATCGGAAATTACGAACTTGTACGCCGGCAAGCGCCATTGGTGCACAACATCACCAATTACGTGGTCATGAACCTGACCGCCAACGCCCTGCTGGCCGCAGGCGCCTCGCCGGTCATGGCCCACGCCCCGGAAGAGGTCGAGGACATGGTCGCCATCGCCTCGGCCCTGGTGATCAACATCGGGACCTTAAGCGAGCACTGGGTGGAAGCCATGCTCAAGGCGGCCCGGCAGGCGAAAATAAAAGGCATCCCCATCGTCTATGATCCGGTGGGCGTCGGCGCCACACCCTACCGCACGCGCACGATCCATGAACTGCTGCAGACCGCCGCGCCGGCCATCCTGCGCGGCAACGCCTCGGAGATCATGGCCTGCGCCGGAGGCGGTGCCGGGACCAAGGGGGTGGACAGCGCCGCGGCCGCGGAAGCAGCCCTGGACAGCGCCCGCCGGCTTAATGAGGAATATGGCTGCGTGGTCTGCGTCAGCGGTGCGACCGATCATGTTGTCGGTCAAAACCACACGGCCATGATCGCGAACGGTCACCCCATGATGGCCAGGATCACCGGCCTGGGCTGCACGGCCACGGCCCTGTGCGGCGCTTTTGCCGCCGTCAACCCCGATTCTTTCGCCGCCACCGTATCCGCCATGACCGTGATGGGCATCGCCGGCGAAATGGCCGCAAAAAAAGCCAAGGGCCCGGCCAGTATGCAGGTCGAATTTCTGGACGCGCTTTACAATATTACCGGCAACGATATCGAACAGCGATTGAAGATTTCTTGAAACCCCAAGCCGGTAGGGACAGGTCGCGACCTGTCCCTACAGATCATGCAATTTAACAAAAATATTTTATAATTTATCCGCAGTTACCAAAAAATCGCATTCACCGCCGCCACCCGGGCTGCGGTATCGTCCTGGAATTCGCGCACCATGGCCAGGTACTTGGCCCCGGCCGCCTTGACCGCGGCCATGTTCTCCAGGTTGACGCCGCCGATGGCCGCCAGCGGCAGGGAAGTCTCCGCCGCGATGCGCTGCAGCCCTTCCAGGCCGAGCACCGGATAGCCGACCTTGACCGGGGTGGCGAAAATGGCGCCGACGCCCAGGTAGTCGGCGCCCTGGCGCTCGGCCTCCATGGCCTCGGCCAGGGATGAACAGGATATTCCCACCAGCATGTGCGGCGGCAGCAGAGAACGGGCCGCAGTGATGGGAACGTCATCCTGGCCGAGGTGTACGCCGTCGGCCTCGCTCAGGATGGCGATATCGAGCTGGTCGTTGACCATGAACAGCGTACCCGTCCCGCAGCAGGCAGCGCGGATGCGCCGCGCCGTTTCCAGCCGCTGCGCAGCCGGCGCCTCTTTTTCACGGTACTGGACGATGCGGGCACCGCCGCGGCAGGCTTCACGGGCGATCTCGAGGTGGTCGCCGCTGGTCACGACGTAGGCACCGCCGGGAAGGTCACGAAAACGCGGCTGCGTCCAGGCACGCCCGGCGGCGCGCTCGATGATGCGGGCATGGCTCTGGAAGGCCAAATCCGGCAGCTTGCCCGGCGGAAAATAGGCCACAGCCACGGCATCGTCGCCGGCCTGGAGCGCCCCGCCCAGCACCTGGACCCGGAAACCGGCCACCACCACTTCCCCGGCCTGGGGGTTATGGCCCATCTCCAGGGCGATGAACCCCTGCACGCAGCCATCGAGCCCGGTCTCCTCCCTGAACTCGCGCAGGGCGCACTGCTCGGGGGTCTCGCCTACTTCCTGAAAGCCGCCGGGAAGGCACCACTTGCCTTTTCCCGGTTCCTGGCCGCGCTTGACCAGCAGCAGTTCATGGCGCTCGTTGAACGCCACGGCGGCCGTGGCCGGCACCGGGTTGTCATAATGGACGACGGCGCAGACCGGGCAGAAGTCCCGTTGCCGGCCCTCCTGGGCGCGTTTCTCCAGCTTGCCCCCGCAGCGCGGGCAGAAATATTTTTTCATGGGCGAATCCCCTATCGGCTCCGAGCTAAGTGATCTTGCGACAAAACCCAGTGTAAGCCAAAGACAGCAAAAAAACAATCCAACCCTGAAATGAAGATGGCAGCCACAATGGGTGCGGAAGAGATCATCAAGGTGTACAAAGACAAATTGCTGTTTTCATCCTTTCCTGATAGAATCCAAGCAAATGATCAGCAGGCAAGGAAAGCACCGCCATTGAAGCAAGACAAAAAAAATAAAATAATCGAAACCGCTGTTTTCGGCAAAGAAAAAAATGCACCGGGCCCGTCCGGCGACCCGGAACGGCAGGTCCGCTACCTGAACCTCGCCCAGGTGGAGCCCGGGCGAATCGTCAACGGGCGCTACCGGGTGGACAGGCTGATCGGCAGGGGAGGCTTCGGCATGGTCTTCGCCGGCTTCGACCTGACCCTGAAAACCAGTGTGGCATTGAAGTTCTTTAACCCTACGTCCCTTCGTGACGAAAAAAAATTCCTGCGCGTGCAGCGCGAGATCAACCTCTCCCGCAAGATCGGCGATGCGCGCATCATCAGGATATTTTCCCTGGAAAATTGGTCGGGGATCTGGTTCATGGTCATGGAACTGATCGAAAGCAAAACCCTTCGGGAACTGCTGAAAGAAAAAGGGCGGTTCTCCTGGGAAGAATTTCGACCCATTTTCCTGGAAATACTCCAGGGGGTGGAGAGTCTGCATGACCAAGGCATCATCCACCGCGACCTCAAACCGTCCAACATCACGATGGATGCAAACGGCAAGATCAAGATCCTCGACTTCGGCCTGGCCAAGGAGATTGGTGACCTGGAAATAACCTCATCCATCGGCGAGATCGTTGGCTCGCCCTTCTACCTCTCCCCCGAGCAGATCCAGAACCGGGAGCTGGGAGTGGAATCAGACATCTACCAGCTGGGCATCCTGCTCTTCCAGGCCCTGACCGGGGCTTGCCCTTTCGCCGACACCAGCACCTTGGGTCTGGTGCTCATGCACCTGAACCGGGAGCCCGGACGCATCCAGGACCTCGGCATCCAGGTCCCACGGGTGGTTGAATTCGTCGTGGCCAAAGCGCTGGCCAAGAAAAAGCAGGACCGCTTCCATAGCTCGGCTGAAATGGCTGAGCGCCTGCACCAGGACAGCGTGCCGCTGCTGCATTCCCTGGCGCGCCATTTCCCCAGAACTTGGCGCCTCATTGCCGCCATGGCGGCGATGCTGCTCATAGCAATCGGGGTGTACTGGCAGGCCCTGGGTTCCAAGGCAATACATTCCCTGGAAACGAGCAAAACCGTGGTGCGGGCACAGAATCGTTTTGGCATGACCGTCTGGAAAAAGGATTTCTCCCCCTTCACTGTCCACTTGGCCTATATTGCCAAAAAAACGAGACCTTGGGAAAGGCAGGGCGAGCAGAATCCGGTAAATAATGTCAAGCTTTCCTTCTTAAGCAACCTGCAAGATCAACCGTCTCCTCTTACCGTAGTATTTCTCTCTCATCCCGGCAAAGGGATCTTCGCCGGAGATTGCTCGGTCAATTCCAACCACATCGATAACCAGCTGGCGATACTGGACCCCGGGGGGAAGCTGCACGGCCAGGGGCCATATGGCAAAACGTTCAACCTGACAGCGTTCGATTTCGCCCCGGTATTTTCCATGGCCAATTTCAAGAAACTGGAATTCGGTAAAGATGAAAATAATTTGGTGCTGTTCGAATTCCAGAATTTCCAGGGCATGTACCCGTCCGCCCTGGTCGTGAATCAAGGCAGTTCGTTCTCGGTTCTGTGCAGCCCCGGTTCGATCCGGGAAACCCGGGTACTGAAAAGCACCACCAGCGGAACATCCCTGCTGGTCCTGGGCCACAACAACCTGGTTTCTCATCTTGCCTACCTGACCGAATGGAACATTTCGCCGGCATCAGGTCGGCATTGGGAGATCATCCCGAGTTACAACCAGGAACCCAAGAACGCTGCGTCTGATTTCCTGGCCTTCGTCCCCCCTGACACCAGGATCATCGAAAACAACTGGCTCAACGTTGGCACCGTTGTCCTGCTTGACAAACGTGAGCAAGAAGCCATCACCGTACATCGCGACGGAACACTGAAAGTGAAGCGCAATGGGCAGGACCTGGTTTTCCGGGACATTCCGGAAACCCTGGCCCGGGCCTATGGCCTGATTGATGAATGCATTCGTCAGAAAACAATACATCACAATCCTGAAAAAGCGCTGGAACGGATCGACAAAGCCCTCTCCCTGAAAGTCGAGAACCCCTACCTGAGATCGGCGCTTCTGTACCTGAAGGGCGACTGCGAAACCGCAATGGGTAGGTACGGGACCGGAAAAGAAAGCCTGCAAGGGGCCCTCCGGTATTTCCCGCGCAACAATGATGCGATGCAAAGGCTGCTTGAGATCGTTTTTTTCGAACAGGGGCCGCTGGCGGCAATCGAAACCATGGAGCAATCATTTTCCCAGGGTCGGAATTTTTTCGGCTTGGGCAACGTGGGCATGCGCCTTTTTCTGGGCAACTTCCACCTGGCCGCGGGACAGATGGAGAAAGCCAGAGAATATTACGAAAAGATCTACCAGGAGAATTTTCCCTATGCCCAGAACTCACTTTCTGGGATCTTGGATATGTTCAAGGGAAACTACGCTCAAGCCTACCGCTATCTTCACCAGGGAGAGGGTCAGCCGCCCGCTATTTTCATTGTCAGAGAGTACAGGTTGTTGTTGGCCCGCAGCATGGTCCTGGCCCAGACGGAACCGGCCCGCGCCCGCTGGATCTTGGAGGACTTGGCGAAATTTTCACTGCGCCAGGGTCACATGACCGAGGTTTCTCTCTGCTATCTCCTGGCCCGAGAAGGAAAATTTGCGGAAGCGCGAGAAAGGATCGGCCCGGCCTTCGAAAAACTGAAAAAAATGGCGGCAGGCGACGCTGAAACCCGCCTCTGGTTCTGGTACGACGCCTTCATTTATGCCCGAACCATGGAACTCCTGGGTAACCCCCGCGCGGCCCGCGAGGGCTACCGCGCCTGCCTGGAAGCCAATCCCCATACCGCCCTGGCCGCGGAAGCGCGCCAAGCCCTGGCCAGGGGCAAACAGCGCGGCACCGCCGGGACCGGCAGTGCCGCGCCAAACAAATAGGTCGTGATTTTCAGGAGGTTGCCTTGACCCGGTCTCCCTGGGACAGGGCGGCCAATTTTTTGACTTCGCTGGCATCCAATTTCAATCCTTTCGCCACCCGTTCGCCATATTCAGGATCGGCCTTGTAAAAAATGGCGCATTGGCGCAGCTGGATGCGTTTCTGGGCTCCGCCCAAGTGGCCGACGATATTGCTCACCAGGTGCTCACGATCCTGCTCGGTCATGACCCTGCGGAAGAGATCGCCCGCCTGCACGAAATCCACATCGCCCAGCACATAGGCGTGGCGCATGGCCTGGCCGGATACGTCGATGGCCGGGGGGGACAAGGCCGGATCGGGCTCGGCACCGCCGAAACTGTTGGGCCAGTAATTCGGCCCGCCGCCGCCGTTGCCGTCCGGACGCATGGCCCCATCGCGCTGGTAGGTGTTCACGGCCGCCTTGGAGGCGTTGATCGGCAACAGGTGGTAGTTGGCGCCGAGCCGGTGACGGTGAGTGTCGTGATAGCTGAACAGCCGGCCCTGCAGCATCTTGTCAGGCGATGCGGCGATGCCGGGGACGAAATTGGCCGGCGAGAAAGCCGCCTGCTCCACTTCGGCGAAATAGTTTTCCGGGTTGCGGTTCAGCACCATGCGCCCGAAAGGGATGGGCGGAAAATCGGCATGGGGCCAGACCTTGGTGACGTCGAACGGGTCGAAGCGGTAGGTCTCGGCCTGCTGGGGAGTCATCACCTGCACTTCCACGCGCCAGGAAGGGAATTCACCGCGGGCGATCGCATCATGCAGATCGCGGGTGCTGCAGTCGGGATCGCTGCCGCGCATGCGCTCGGCCTCCTCGCCACTGAAGTTCTGGATGCCCTGCTCGGTCTTGAAGTGCAGCTTGATCCAGAAATGCTCGCCTTTCTGGTTGTACCACATGTAGGTGTGACTGGTGTAGCCGTTCATGTTGCGATAACTTCTGGGAGTGCCCCGGTCGGAAAACAGGATGGTCACTTGGTGGATGGATTCGGGCGTCAGGGAAAGAAAGTCCCAGAACATGTCGGCATCCTTGAGGTTGGTGGCCGGGTTGCGTTTCTGGGTATGGATAAAGTCGGGAAATTTCAGCGGGTCGCGGATGAAAAACACCGGCGTGTTGTTGCCCACCATGTCAAAGTTACCCTCCTCGGTGTAAAACTTCACGGCAAAGCCGCGCGGGTCACGCTCGGAATCGGCCGAACCCCGTTCACCGCCGACGGTGGAAAAGCGCACGAAGACATCGGTCTTCTTGCCCTTTTCTGAAAGGAACTTGGCCCGGGTGTAGCGGCTTACATCGCCGCTGACCTCAAAATAGCCGTACGCCCCGGCGCCCTTGGCGTGCACCACGCGCTCGGGAATGCGTTCACGGTCAAAATGGGCCAGCTTTTCGGTCAGGTGCGCGTCCTGGATCAGCACCGGTCCCTTGGCCCCGGCCGTGACCGAATTCAGGTCATTGTCCACCGGCATGCCGAACCCGGTGGTCAGGGTTTTCTTCTCACTTTTTTTCATTGGCTCTCTCCTTTGTTTTTTTTCTTTTACTTTTTTCGCAAATCCTGCACAGGCCGCGAAATTCGACCTGCGTTTTCTCAATGCGCCCGAAAACGGCCGCGGCCGCGGGAACGCGAAGCCGGTCAAATTCATCATCGGCAAAATCATGGATGGCCCCGCAGCGGCTGCAGATAAAATGATGGTGCGAATTGATGTTGGTGTCAAAGCGCATACTCCCCGTTCCCGAACCGAGCGCTTCCACTAGGCCCAGGTCGTGTAAAAACCACAAGGTTCGATAAATGGTATCCAGGGAAATCGTGGGCAACTTGCGGCGCACGGCACGAAAGATTGTTTCGGCATCGGGGTGGTCGCGGCGCTGGAGCACTTCCTGCAGGACGACCAGGCGCTGCTGGGTCAGCTTGATGCCGCGGCTTCGGCACATTGTCGCGAAACGTTCCACCAGGCTGTCTTTTTCAGCCAGTGCAAGCATTTTTTTATTAGGAAGCATTCTTAATTAATATTATATACTATTTTTTATATTCTGTCAACCGGCGGAGATTTTATTACTTATTTTACTTGCCATGCTTTCCCGAACGTACCTGCCGCATTCAGGATGGAACCGGGCCATCGGCGGGGCGATAAATTTGCTTAAGTTTACAAAAAAAAATGGTTATATTATAATAAAATAGTTATTTCCCATAAAAATAATAACATAAGTCGGAGGGTTCAATGTGATCTGAGTTGATATCGACTAACACTATGTTTTTGGTCATTCAGAAAGACGCCAAAAACATCTTGTGTTAGTATAGTCACACTATATGGTTTCAGCAGATTATTAAGCTTGCTGAAACCATACTGTGACTACATTGAATCCCTGCTTGCTTTGAGGAGGGTGCATGCACATAAAGGACCTGGAATTGGAAAATTTGCTCGAGTTATTGAAAAGATATGAACTGACGGAACTGACCATCCAGGAGGGCCGCCAGACCGTCACCCTGAAGCGAAACGTGACGCAGCATCCCTATATGTCGCAATCGCTGCCGGGCATCGACTCCATCTCTCCATCGCCAGTCTTGACCGCCAATCCGGCGCCGCCCCTTGAACCCCATGAGGCAGTTGCCGACCCCGAGGTGCCGAATCCCCA
>JAFGSF010000007.1 GCA_016934745.1 Candidatus Aminicenantota bacterium
GACGGCCGACGCCATGAAAGAAGACCGGGACAAGTGTATCGAAGCCGGGATGAACGATTACATGGCCAAGCCCATCAAGCGCGAGGACGTGTTCGGCATGGTCAAGAAATGGGTGTTTGGAACAGAGCAATAATGCAGTCCGAAAAAAATGCCGAGCATGGAGCAATGATGAGTAATAAAACCGTGGATGCCAGAAAATTCCAGAGGATTTTTTTTAGCGCTGAAGATCATGTCGTCGGTGCCGCGAGTGCACCGGAAATAGGCATGGAGCACATCCCGATCACCTACTTGAACCTGAGTGAGGGGGGCATCTGTTTTCAGTCCGAGCGGAACCTGTGCCGGAAACTTGCCCTGGAGCAGGAGATCGTTTTAAAAAATAGCGAACCGGATGTATTGGCATTTTTAGGTGATATCCACGTCCGGATCAAGCATGTCCTTGATTATGACATGGTGGCCAATGTCGCTTTTGGCTGCGAATTTATCAGTATTCCTGAGAAAGTTCTCGGGGAAATCAAGATCATGATCGCGGCCGGAATGAAAAAGTAAATCGATGATGGAGATGAAAAATGTACTGATTGTCGAAGAAAGCAGCACCCTGGCCAAAACCTTCTCGAAAAAAATCAATTTTGAACTGGGTTTGCCGACAAAGATAGCGGCCAGTCTGAACGAAGTCAAAGTCCTGGTCCAGGACGGCAATCACGATTTTTTTATCGCCATCGTGGACATCAGTAGGGGCAACCTGGAATGCGAGAAAATCATTGACCTGATCTCGAGTCGGGGGCTGTCCTCGATCCTGATCACCGGAGAATTCAGCGAGAAAATGAGTGAATGGATGCTTTCCAGGCATATTATCGACTACGTGGTAAAGGAGGAATCGTGGGATTTTGACTACATCATGCGCATGATTCACCGCGTATATAAAAACCAGTTCATCAAGGTCCTGGTTGCCGATGACTCACAAATTCTCAGGTTGTTTATTAAAAAACTGCTGACCATTCAAAAGTACATGGTGATCGAGGCGAAGGATGGAGTGGAAGCGCTGGAGCAATTGAAAAAAAACCCGGACATCAAGCTCATTATTACCGACTTCCAAATGCCCCGGATGGATGGATTCAAGTTGACGGCTCAGGTTAGAAAAACATTCCATTTCAATCAATTGGCGATTGTGGGTATTTCCGCACATGGTTCCGGATTGTTTTCGGCAAAATTCTTGAAAAAGGGTGCCAATGATTTCCTGACCAAACCGTTTGTTAATGAGGAGTTCAATTGCCGCATCAACCAGAATATTGATATGCTGGAATACATCGAGGCTGTAAAGCAGGCCTCCAACCGGGACTATCTGACTGGATTTTACAATCGCCGTTATTTTTTCGATCTGGGCAACCGGCATATCCAGAACCTGAACGGCGTGACATCGGCCATCACTGTCGCCATGATGGATATCGATTATTTTAAAAGCATTAACGATCAATACGGTCACCAGGCGGGAGACAGGATTTTACAGCATGTTTCCCGCGTCCTTTCAGAAAATTTCTCGGATGCCGACATTGTTTGTCGTTTTGGGGGCGACGAATTTTGCGTTTTTTCTACCCGGCTTAAAAAAGCCGAAACAAAACGATTTTTTGAAGGCATCCGCAAATGTTTCGAAAAAGAAAAAGTCAATATCGGCGAGGCCAGCGTTTCGCTCACGCTCTCTTTCGGAGTAGTTGATACATTTTCCATTTCGCTGGAAGCAACCATCCAACGTGCCGATGAGCTTCTCTATCAAGCTAAAAAATCAGGACGCAACCGGGTGGTTATCGGGAGTTGAATGGCACGCGGGGAATCATAGGAAAATGTTTTCGTCGATTCGCATTCCATCCGATTTGTTATTTATTGTGGGTATTGACTTTCGGTTACTTTTAAGGTAAATTTACCAAGAGCACTAAGGAGGAATTACGATGAACAAAAGTGAAATTGCCCAGCACATGGTTAAAGATTCCACCATCATCAAGAGCAATGCCATCAAAGTCATTGATACACTGGTCACGGTTATTGGTGATGTTTTAAAGAAAAGAGACGGTAAAGTGACATTGGTCGGGTTTGGAACTTTCAAGGTTATTGAAAAAAAAGCCAAGGTGGGCAGGAATCCAAAAACCGGGGCCAAGATCAACATTCCCAAAAAGAAAGTTCCCAAATTCGTGCCCGGGAAAGAATTGAAAAAATTGATCAAATAAACAGGAAAGAGTGAAGGCGCGTAGCCCAGTTGGTTAGAGCGCTACCTTGACACGGTAGAGGTCGGCGGTTCGAGCCCGCCCGCGCCTAAGTTTTCAAATGAATAAAGAAAAGGCGATTTTGCTTAAAATAAACGGCGAACTGAAAGCCATTGGTGCGCCGACTGCTCCGGGTGATATGGTCCAGGAGATTTACCCGCACGATCCTGAAGCGCTGGAAATATATCGCCATTCATGTGCTCACCTGCTGGCCCAGGCTGTAGTTGAAATGTTTCCCGGCGTTCAGTACGGCATCGGTCCGGCAGTTGAAAATGGTTTTTATTATGATTTCCTGATGCCGCAGCCTTTCGTGGAAAGTGATCTGGAGAAGATCGCCAGCAAGATGGCGCACCTGGCAAAACAAAATCTGCCGATCCAGAAAGAAATTTGGTCAAAAAAACAGGCCGCGGATTATTTTCGCTCTCGCCGGCAGAATTTAAAACTGGAGCTGCTGGAAGAAAAGGTTGTTGGCGATGAGGTTTCGGTATTCAAACAGGGCGATTTCGTCGACTTGTGCCGGGGACCGCACCTGCCCGGCACCGGACTGCTGAAGCACTTCAAACTGCTCAGTGTGGCTGCCGCCTACTGGAAAGGTGATGAAAAAAGTCATTCCCTGCAGCGGGTGTACGGAACCGTATTTGCCGATGGCGAAGCGTTGAAGGACCATCTGCGTTTGTTGCGGGAAGCCAAGGAACGGGACCACCGGCTGTTGGGCAAGGCGCTCGACCTTTTTTCCCTGCAAGAGGAAGCCGGCCCAGGTCTCGTTTACTGGCATCCCAAAGGGGCGCGCATGCGCAACGTGATCGAGGCCTATTGGAAACAAAGGCACTATCAGGGCGGCTATGATCTTCTCTATACGCCCCATATCGGCCGCGAGTGGCTGTGGCAGACATCGGGGCACCTTGATTTTTACAAGGACTCCATGTATGCGCCCATGGATATCGACGGTTTGAACTACTATCTGAAACCCATGAATTGCCCGTTTCATATCATGGTCTATAAATCAACCCAGCGTTCCTATCGCGACCTGCCCCTGCGCTGGGCGGAGCTGGGGACTGTTTACCGCTACGAACGCAGCGGCACCCTGCATGGATTGCTGCGCGTGCGCGGTTTCACCCAGGATGATGCGCACATTATCTGCACTCCCGAACAGATCGACGAGGAAATCCTGCGCGTTCTCGATTTCTCCATCGACCTGCTCAAGGCATTCGGGTTTATCGATTTCAAGATCGAGCTATCGGTCCGCGATCCGCAGATCACCGGCAAATACGCCGGCAGCGATGCCATGTGGCTGCAGGCCGAGGCATCCCTGGTCAAGGCTCTGACCGAGCGCCAACTGGTTTTCCAGCGCATGGAAGGCGAAGCCGTGTTTTACGGGCCCAAGATCGACATCAAGATCAAGGACGCCTTGGGCCGTTATTGGCAATGCACCACCATTCAATTTGATTTTAACATGTCTGAACGATTTGACATGAAATATATCGGCGCCGATGGCAGCGCGCACCAGCCTTTCATGGTGCACCGGGCCCTGCTCGGTTCCCTGGAACGTTTTTTCGGAGTGCTGATAGAACATTACAAGGGATTTTTCCCGCTGTGGCTGGCCCCGGTTCAGATCGCCATCGCCCCGGTCAGTGATGATTGTCTGCCGTATGCGCGCACGGTGCTTGAACAATTGCGCCAGCATGATCTGCGCGCCGAGCTGGACGCCCGCGCCCAGGGAGTCAACCGCAAGATCCGCGATGCCGAGGTGCAAAAAATACCTTACATCATCGTTATCGGCAGCCAGGAACAGCAGCAGGGAAATATTTCCTTCCGCATTCATAAAAAAGGCGACCAGGGCAAGATGGCCCTCAATGAATTCATCACAAAAATAAAAATAAAAATAGAGGAAAAAAATTTAAATTATGAGATTCAGTAAACCTTTCCCTAACAAAAAAAGGAACCCCCACCGGATCAATGAAGAGATCACGGCAAAGGAAATCCGCCTGATCGACGAGGAAAAAAATCAGGTCGGTATTCTTTCCGTTGCCCAGGCGTTGGAAATGGCCAGAGAAAAGGAATTGGACCTGGTCGAGATCTCGCCTGAAGCCAAGCCGCCGGTTTGCCGGATTCTGGATTATGGAAAGTTTCTTTATGCACTGCAGAAGAAAGCGCATGAAGCCCAGCGGCATCAGCGCAAAATCCTGGTCAAGGAAATCAAGTTTACCCCGGTTATCGGTGAACACGATGTTGAAGTCAAGTTGAAAAAAATCAGGGAATTCCTGGCCGAAGGCAACAAGGTGAAAGTGACGGTTTGGTTGCGCGGCCGGCAAAAACGAAAACCGGAGATGCTGGAAGTGATGGTTAACCGGGTCATGGAAATTTTGAAGGACATGGCTGAAATTGAATCGCCTCCCAAGCGGGAGGGTTTCTTTTGTCATATAATGATCGGAGCAAAAAAAGGAGGAAAGGATGCCAAAACTAAAAACCCATAAAGGCGCCAGCAAGCGCTTTAGAACGACGGCCAATGGGAAAATCAAACGCAGCAAGGCTTTCGGTTCGCACCTGTTGACCAAGAAAAGTTCCAAGCGCAAACGGGGTTTGAAGCAGTCGACACTGGTGGTCAAATCGGAATTCAAAAAAATCAAGGAATTGCTGCCTTATTCAAAATAGGAGGACATGATGCCGCGAGTTACCAGAGGAAACAAGAAACTGTTGCGTCGGAAAAAAATACTGGTCATGGCCAAGGGCTTTTGGGGCGCCAAGCGTAAAAACTACCGTTCGGCCAAGGAATCGGTTGAACGGGCGATGACGTACGCCTATCGGGACCGCCGCAACCGCAAACGGGATTTTCGCACCCTATGGAATATCCGAATCAATGCCGCTATCCGTGAATTCGACATGAGCTATTCGGTATTTATCTGCAATTTGAAAAAAGCCAACATCCAGATAAACAGGAAAATGCTGGCCAACTTGGCCGCCACGGAACCGGATGCTTTCAAAACCCTTGTCGAAAAAGTAAAGCCAGTGGTATGATTGATGAACTCAAAAAAGAGATTGAAGGAGTTAAACATTCGTTTTTAAAGGAAATAGAACAGCTTCAATCTCCTGAAAATTTCAGCGCCCTGAAAGAACGCTACCTGAGCAGAAAAAAGGGTGTCATCAGTTCATTGCTTTTACGGCTCAAGGAATTTGCACCTGCTGAAAAACCCCAGGCCGGCCAGGCCATCAATGTGTTCAAGGCTTTTATTGAAACAACTTTAGCCGGGGTCGAAGAAAAATTGACTGGCAGTCGCGGCGGAGCTGAAACATGGCACGATCATTCCCTTCCCGCATCAGCTTTGCCCATCGGACGTTTCCACTTGATCGCTTCGATCAAGCAGCAGATCGAGGACTTGTTTCTGAACTTGGGCTATGAAATTGCCCTGGGCCCCGAAGTCGAGCTGGCGGATTTCAATTTCACCAAGCTGAACATCCCGGAGCATCACCCGGCCCGGGATGAGCAAGACACCTTTTTCCTGGAGGGTCATGACGAGCTGCTGTTGCGCACCCACACCTCGCCGATGCAGGTGCGCTACATGCTGGCCCACAAGCCGCCCTTCAAGATCATTTCTCCGGGAAAGGCCTTCCGCAAGGACGACCCCGATGCCACGCACTCGCCTTGCTTTCACCAGGTAGAGGGACTGCTGGTGGACCGCGGCATCCACTTCTCCCACCTCAAGGGGACGCTGGAGGCTTTTTGCCGCTCGTTCTACGGACCGGACATCGTCCTGCGCTTCCGTCCCGGTTATTTTCCTTTCACCGAACCTTCGGCCGAGGTCGATATCAGCTGCTTCCTGTGTTCCGGAGGCCGTTCGGACTGCCGGATCTGCAAGGGGAGCGGTTGGCTGGAGATTCTGGGAAGCGGCATGGTGCATCCCCAGGTCCTGCGCAATTGCGGCATCGATCCCGATGAATATTCGGGGTTCGCCTTTGGCATGGGCATTGAGCGTGTGGCCATGGTCAAATATGGAGTACCGGACCTGCGCCTGCTCTATGAGAACGACCTGCGCCTGTTGGGCCAGTTCGGGTGAAACATGAAGATCAATGTCGCTTATTTAAAAAAGTTCGCCGCCTTTGACCTCGAGGGCGCAGACTTGAAAGAGCTGCTGGCCAGCATCGGCCTGGAAACGGCCGAGACGCTTCAGGTTGACGGGCAGACCGTACTGGAAATAGAAATTACCCCCAACCGGCCCGACTGGCTTTCCCATTACGGCGTCGCCCGTGAGATCGCCGCCAAGAACTCCCATATCCGCTTCCAACCCATGGCCGTTGATGACGTGGTTTTAACTGCAAACGAAAAAGGATTTGCCATCTACATCGAAAATGACGCGGACTGCTGGCGATATTCCGGCGTCATTGTCCGCGATGTCCAGGTGGGGGAGTCGGACCTCGCCGTGCAGAAACTACTGGTCAGTTTCGGTTTGCGGCCGATCAACAATATCGTCGACATTTCCAACCTGGTGATGATGACCTGTGGACAACCGCTGCATATTTTTGATTTGGAGCGGCTTCAGGGCAAGCAGATCCGTGTTCGCCGCGCCAGGAAAAATGAAAATATCCGTTTGCTGGATGGCCGCGACGTTGCTTTGGATGAAAACTTCCTCCTGATCGCCGATGCTTTGCGCCCGCTGGCCCTGGCCGGTATCATGGGCGGATTGGACTCGGGCATCACCGCAAAGACCCGCCATATCTTTATCGAAAGCGCCTGCTTCGATCCGCTGGTCATACGTCGCGCTTCACACCTGCTGGGCTTTAAGACCGATGCCAGCTACCGTTTTGAAAGGGGCATGGATGTGGCTGCCACCATCCCGGCAATAAAAATGGCCCTACTTATGCTGGGCCAGAAAAAAGCGCCATTCTATTTTCAAGACGTTTATGGCCAGCCGCTGCCCACCACCGTAGTCCCCTTGGCTAAGGATTACCCCGGCCGCTTGACCGGCATTGCCATCGAAGCCGAAACCAGTGCCGCTATTCTGCAGCGTCTGGGTTTTAAACTGCAGGACGAGGGCAGCCGTTGGCTCGTTCATGTTCCCAGCTACCGCGTCGATATCTCCTCTAAGCAGGACCTGGTCGAAGAAATCATCCGTATCCATGGATATGAGCACCTGCAGTCGCAGATGCCGCTGGCGGCCAACCCGCTTTTACGCATCGATCGCGAACGGGAAACGATCCAGAGCTTGAAAAACCAGTTGGTGGATGTCGGTTTCAATGAAGTGATCAATTATGTTTTTCAGAGCCCGGAAGAAAACGCGCTGTTCGATCCCTGCTCTCAGTCTTTGTCCTTGAAGAATCCTTTGGGGAAAGATTTTTCCATGATGAAGAATTCCCTGTTAGCCGGACTGTTGAAGAATACCGCTTTGAATGCCAACCAGGACTTGGAAAGGATCGCTCTTTTTGAGATCGGCAATGCCTTCGGCCTAAGCGGGGGCGAGATCCATGAGAAAAAAAGGCTGGCCATCAGCGTCTTTGGGCTGCAGCAGAAAAAAGACTGGCGCTGTCGCGAGCTAGCGTTTGATTTTTCCTACTTCAAGTCCGTGTTGGTCATGCTCGGAAAGCGTTTGCGCCTGGAGTTTGCCTTCAAAAAACACGCACACCAGGCCTTTGTCGATTCTTGCTGTTTCGCGATTGAAATTGACGGCCGCCGTTGCGGCCTATGCGGTGAAGCAAAACCGGAATTTTGCCGATATTACAAGCTGGACAA
This sequence comes from Candidatus Aminicenantota bacterium, assembly GCA_016934745.1. GTDB lineage: Bacteria > Acidobacteriota > Aminicenantia > UBA2199 > UBA2199 > UBA2199. The sequence continues at coordinate 7,975 of JAFGSF010000007.1, forward strand.
GCCGGTATTCGCGGCCGAAATCGACGTGCCTGCATTGTTACGGGAAGTGAAGGAAAATCGATTTCAGATGTGGAAACGATTTCCCACGGTTCGACGCGATTTCACTTTCCTGATGGCCAAGACCATCAGCTATGAGAATTTACGCGCCTGCGTCGAGCGTTTGCGGCCTGAGGTTCTTGAAAACTTTGAACTGACCGATGTTTTCCAGGGGTCTTCAATCCCGGCGGATATGGTCAGCTTTTCCATGGCCTTCACCTACCGGTCCGGAGATCGTACCCTGACCGGCGACGAGGTGAACGGCATCCACCAGGAATTTATCAAACAGTTGGTGGAACAGTTGCATTTAATTCAACGATAAGGAGTTTGGCCCATGAGTTTGAAGGATTTTGATAAACTGGAAGAAAAAATCAGCCGGCTGGTGAATGCCTCGAAAATGATTAGAGAGGAAAACCAGAAATTGCGAAAGGAACTGCATGCGATCAAGCATGATGCTTCCCAGCGTGAGGGTGAAAAAAGCGAAATCAAAAAAAAGATCGCCGCCCTGATTGAACTGGTTGATTCGATTGAGGAATAATGTCCAAGGAAATTGAAGTCCAAATCACCGGCAAGAAAATTGTTTTTCAACTGGCCGATGATATTGCCTTTGAAGAATTCACCCGCGTGGTCGAATACGTGGAAAATAAAATCAATAAAATTAAAAGCAGGATGACCGAGCTGGATCCGCAGAAACTGGCCTTGTTAACTTCGATAAACATTGCCCAAGATTTGTTTTTTTTGAAAAAAGAAAACGAAAAGCTTGTGCAGATACTTGGCAGGATAGATAAATTATTAGCGCCTGAAAAAGAGGATGGAAAGTTAACCGTCAGTTTGTCATCCTGAAAAGGAGAAAGACAATGTTCTATGGTATTGTTTTTGGCATACTCGGGATTTTACTTGGCGGCGTTGCGGTGTTTTTATTAAAAAAGCAGATATTCGCCGGTGAATACAGAAAAATTGAAGCCCTGAAAATCCAGCTGGAAACTCGAAACCAGGAAGAAATGGCGCGCTCCAAAAAGCAAACCATGCTGGAAATGAAGGAAGAGTTCGCCGACTGGAAAAACGAGTACAACCGCAAGCATAATGAAAACATTAACCGGCTGAATGTCATGGAAAAACGCTTGATCCAGAAAGAAGAAAACCTGGACAAGCGCTACAGCAATCTGGACAACAAGGAAAAAGAACTCAAGAAAAAGGAGCGCGAACTGGACCTCCAGGAAGAGGAAACCGCCGTATTGAAAAACAAGGTGAACAAACTTTACGAGGAACAGCGGCTGAAACTCGAGCAGATCTCTGGTTTGACCGTTCAGGAAGCAAAGGAATTGATCATCAAGCGCTACGAAGGCGAAGCCAGACTCGAGTCGGCGCAAAAATTAAAACAGATCGATGAGGAATTGAAAAGCAAGAGCCAGCAAATGGCCAAGGATGTGATTTCCAACGCCGTGCAGCGCATTGCTTCCGAACATGTGGTGTCTTCTTCGGTAACGGTCATTGACTTGCCTTCGGATGAAATGAAGGGCCGGATCATCGGCAGGGAGGGAAGGAATATCCGGGCCTTGGAAACAGCCACCGGCGTCGATTTTATCGTTGATGACACACCGGAAGCGATCCTGGTTTCCTCCTTCGACCCCATCCGGCGCGAGATTGCCAAGCAAACCATTGAAACATTGATTGCCGACGGCCGCATCCATCCGGCGCGTATCGAGGAGATCGTCGAACGCATCAAGGGTAATTTTGACAACTACCTGCGTCGCGAGGGTGAACACGCCGTGGTGGAATTGGGTCTGAAGGATATCAGCCCGGAGCTCTATTTCTATCTCGGAAAACTCAAATTCCGTTCTTCATTCGGACAGAATGTCCTCGAACATTCCAAGGACGTGGCCATGATCGCCGCCATGCTGGCGCGAGAAATTGGAGCCAATGTGAATATTTGCAAGCGCGCCGGCCTCCTGCATGATATCGGCAAATCCATCGACCGGGAAACCGAAGGCACGCACACGTCATTGTCCGTGGAGTTGACGCGGAAGTACGGCGAATCGGCCGCAGTTCAGGACGCGATTGCTTCGCATCACATGGATGTCGAGTTTCATTCCATCGAAGCGGTTCTCATTCAGGCCGCCGACAGTATCTCGGCCGCCCGCCCGGGCGCCAGAAGGGAAATTCTCGAAACTTACATCAAGCGCCTGGAAAAATTGGAAGAAGTGAGCAAGTCTTTTTCCGGGGTGACCAAGGCGTATGCGTTGCAGGCCGGACGTGAAATCAGGGTCATCGTCAATGCCAATGAACTGGATGACAACCATACATTCCTGATTTGCAAGGATATCGCCAAAAAGATCCAGGATGAAATGGAATACCCCGGACAGATTAAGGTTTCCGTGATCCGCGAAGTCAGGGCGATCGAATATGCCAAGTAAGGCTGTGCGGCTGATCCTGATCGGGGATGTTGTCGGTCGCGGCGGCCGTAAATTCGTCCGCGCCGTTTTACCCCTGATCAAAGCCAAGTTCAATCCGGATGTGGTGATCGCCAACGGCGAAAATTCAGCCGGCGGCCTGGGCATCATCCGGCGTACGGCCGATGAATTATTTGAGGCCGGTGTTAATATTCTGACCGGGGGCAACCATATTTGGGATAAAAAAGAAGCCCTGGAACTGTTGAAAACGGAGCAGCGCATTCTCAAGCCCATGAATTACCATGTCTCGACCCCGGGCAACGGCTCCATGGTTTTCCAAACAACGGCCGGCCATCCGGTCTTGATCATCAGCCTGCAAGGGCGGGTGTTCATGGAACCGTCCGTGGACAATCCCTTTACGGCCATTGATGGTTTTTTAAGGAACAACAAATTGCCCGTGGTGTTGGTGGATTTTCACGCCGAGGCCACGGCTGAAAAGCAGGCCATGGGATTTTTTCTGGACGGGCGGGTGAGCGCCCTGCTGGGAACGCATACCCACGTGCCGACTGCGGATCAGCGTATCCTCGAGCATGGAACGGCGTACCAGACCGATATCGGCATGACCGGTTCCCTGGATTCTGTCATCGGCATGACGCGCGAACCCATTATCAGCAAGTTCTATGACGGCATTCACCGGAAGTTCGAGGTGGCCAAGGACAACCAGATCCTCGATATGACCCTGGTCGATGTCGATCCCAAGAGCGGCCGGGCCCTGCATATTGAAGCCTGCCGCTATTACGAAGCGACCTATGGTCAGCAGCTTGCCTGAAGAAAAGATCTTCAAAGTATCGGAACTGACCCAGCTGGTCAAGCTGACGTTGGAGAACCAGTTCGCCAGTATCCAGGTGCTGGGCGAAGCGTCGGGTGTGGTCCTGGCCAGCTCCGGCCACCTGTATTTCACCTTGAAAGACAGCGCCGGGGCCATGAAAGTGGTCATGTTCCGCGGTAGCCTGCTGAAGAGCACGCTGGGCAAGCTGGAAAACGGCCAGCAGATCATTGTCAGGGGTGTGCTCTCCGTTTACCCGGCCCGCGGCGAAATGCAGATCATCGCCCACGACATGCGCTTGCAGGGCATCGGCGATATTTTTGCCGCTCTGGAAAAGCTTAAAAAAGCTTACCAGGAAAAAGGCTATTTTGATCCGCAAAGAAAAAAAAAGCTGGTTTTACTGCCTGAACGCATCGGTGTAGTCACGTCCCCGACCGGGGCTGCCGTACGCGATATCGTCCGCATTTTGCGGCGTCGCTTCCCGGGTATCGAGATTGTCATTTATCCAGCCAAGGTGCAGGGTGAAGGCGCGGCCATGGAAATCGCCGCCGGCATTGAATATTTCAATGACGTTGACCCTGACGAAAAGGTGGATGTCCTGATCGTGGGTCGGGGCGGTGGCAGCTACGAGGACTTGTGGGCCTTCAACGAAGCACCGGTGGTCGAGGCCATTTATCACAGTCGCATCCCGGTGATCTCTGCGGTTGGTCATGAAACCGATTTCACCATCGCCGATTTTGTCGCTGATCTTCGTGCGGCCACGCCTTCGGCTGCCGCCGAACTGGTGGTTGGCAAAAAGGATGAGTTTCTGCGCCAAATTGATTATCTCAGCCAAGCCTGCCTGCGCCGTATGGAAAAGCAACTGCATGATAAAAGATCGGCATGGATCCATGGGATTCTGGATTCAGCCCTGGCCGATTTTCCCGGCCGGCTGCTGGAAAAAGCCCAGCGCCTTGACAGTGATGAATTTGCCCTGAACCGGATGTTTGCGCAGCTGCGAACGGATAAACTCGCCCGCATGAACCGTGCGGTCCAGCGTTTTGCCGCTTGTGACCTGGGAGCGTTGCTAAAAAACAAGGGCCTGCTGGTCGAGAACCTGCGCATGCAAATCGGGTCGCACTGCTCGGAACGGCTGCAGTCGCTCCGGGAAAGAATCCGCCTGCTGGCTGGAAAACTGGTCGCTCTGAATCCTGAAAGTATTCTTGCTAAAGGTTATTCCATAACCAGCGACAGCCGCCGCCAGGTAATCAAAGACGCGGCGCGATTGGCCGCTGGTGAGGATATCCGCATCCGTTTTGCCCGCGGTCAGGTCGCGGCCAAAGTGATCAAGGAGTAAACCATGAAAAAAGAAACACTTGATTTTGAAGAGTCGCTTAAAAAACTTGAAGACATTGTGCAAAAACTGGAAAATCCCGATGTCCCGCTTCAGGAAGGCTTTGCCCTTTATGAAGACGGCATGAGACTCAGCAGCCAGATGAAAAAGGAACTCAATGAAATTGAAAAGAAAGTGAAGATACTGCAAAAAAACGCCAAAGGGGAGATGCAAGAGACCGATTTTGAAGAAGCCGACAATGAATGATTATCTGCCGCGTGTGACTGCTGCCATCAACCGGGAAATCCTCGTTGGCATCGATCCGCGCCAGGGTACTCTGCAGGCGGCCATGCACTACGCACTGGCGATTCCAGGCAAGCGCCTGCGGCCGCTTCTATTTATGGCTCTCCTGGACGCCTACCATCAGGATGCTGAAAAATTCATCGGCCTGGCTTCAGCCCTGGAGATCATTCATACTTATTCCTTGATCCATGATGACCTGCCGGTGATGGATAATGATGATGTGCGCCGTGGTTTGCCGACCGTTCATAAAAAATTCGACGAAGCCATTGCGCTGCTGGCCGGAGATACCTTACTGACTTTTGCCTTTGAAAAAATAGCCGTCGCGCCCTTAGCGGGGGAAAAAATTGCAGCCATCATGACGATCATCACCCGCTGCATCGGCAAGGACGGCATGGCCCAGGGACAGGCTTTGGACCTGGAGTTCCATGGCGATGCGCATTCGATCGAAACCATCCATCGCCTGAAAACGGCCGAGTTGATCAAGGGTTCCCTGCTGGCCGCTGCACAGGTGGCCGATTTGAATGACTCACAGCAGGCCCTGTTGGCCAGGGCCGGGATGGCGCTGGGCATGGGTTTTCAACTTGCTGATGATGTGCTGGATATCACCGGTGATGAAAAGATGGTCGGCAAAAAACTGCACAAGGATAAGGCCAACCAGAGCCCGAACGCTGTACTATATTTGGGACTGCCGGCTGTGAAAGCCAAAATCGATCATTACTACCGGGAGACGCTGAATCTGATCGGCGCATTGAAAATTGATTTTCCTCCCTTCCTCATCCTTTTGGAAAATATGCTGTTCCGGAGCCAATAATGTCCTTGCTAGAAAAAATCGATTTGCCGGCCGATGTCAAAAAACTGAGCCTGGAAGAATTATCACAGTGTTCCGCAGAGATCACCGATTTGCTCATCCAGGTTGTTTCGCGCAACGGCGGGCATTTGTCCTCCAACCTAGGGGTGGTTGATCTGACCCTGGCCCTGCATCGTGTTTTCAATGCCCCGACCGATAAGATTATCTGGGATATCGGCCATCAGTGCTATACCCATAAAATTGTCACCGGACGTCGCGAGCGGATTTTCTCCATTCGAAAAAAAGACGGTTTGCTGGGTTTCCCCGACAACGTCGAAAGCGAATATGACGTGTTGAACGCGGGGCATGCTTCAACGTCGCTCGGCTTTGCTTCCGGGCTGGCCATTGCCCGTGACCGCCGCCAGGATGATTTTCACATCGTCGCCGTCATCGGTGATGGCGCCCTGACCGGGGGCGTGGCGCTGGAAGCCCTGAACCATATCGGGCAGGTCAAACAAAGGCTGATCATCATTCTCAACGACAACAAGATGTCGATTTCCCCCAACGTCGGCGGTATTTCCCGGCATTTGAATTATCTGGTTTCAGGGCGGCCTTACATCCGCATGAAGGAAGTGATCCAGAATATTCTGAAATCGATTCCCACTGTGGGCAAGTCGATGTATGAAGTGGCCAAGAAAGTTGAAATCCTGATGCGCACCATGATCGTGCCTGGATCGCTCTTTGATGAATTGGGCATCAAATACATCGGACCGGTCAACGGCCATGATTTTCCCGAAATGCTCAAGGAATTCGAGGCGGCCAAGAAGCACGACTTCCCGGTGCTGCTGCACGTGGTGACCAGCAAGGGCAAGGGCTATGTGCCGGCAGCCAATAATCCCAGTTCATATCATTCTTCGGCACCGTTCAATATAGAAGACGGCAAATTTATCGGGGGCGCAAAAAGCCCGTCCTACTCGGAAATTTTCGGGCGCACAGTATTGAAGCTGGTCGAAGCTGATCGGACGATCGTGGCCTTGACCGCGGCCATGCCCGAGGGCACGGGACTGGAAGCGGTGCAGAAAGAATTCCCGGATAATTTTTTCGATGTCGGCATTGCCGAACAATACATGTTTGATTTTGCCGGCGGCCTGGCCATGGGCGGTTTGAAGCCGGTCATGGGGGTATATTCGACCTTCATGCAGCGGGCCGTGGACCAGATCATCCATGATATATCCCTGATGCGCATCCCGGTCCTGATCGGCCTGGACCGGGCCGGATTGGTAGGCGGTGACGGTCCGACCCACCAGGGGCTCTATGACATCGCCCTGCTGCATCCGGTACCGGATATCGTGCTCATGGCGCCGAAAGATGAGAATGAACTCCAGCACATGGTCTTCACCGGCAGCCGCATGGCCAAGCCTGTTTTTATCCGCTATCCCAAAGAGCCGGGACAGGGCGGGCCGTTGGATCGGGAGTTGCTTGAAATTCCCGAGGGCAAGGCGGAAGTGCTGCGCCGCGGCAACCATGTCCTGATCCTGGCCGTGGGCCCGCTGGTGTATCGCGCCATGGAAGCGGCCCTACGACTGTCCGGCCTGGATGGCATTGAGGCAACCGTTGTCAACGTTCGTTATATCAAGCCCCTGGACCGAAAGTTGATTTTTTCTCTGGCTGCCAAGATCGCCAAGATCGTCACGGTCGAGGATGGAACGGCCTGCGGCGGTTTCGCATCGATCATCCACAGGGAATTCTTGGCCGCGGGACCCAACCGCCATGAATTTCTCACCCTGGCTGTGGGCGAAGGGGTTGTGCCGCTGGCTTCCCGGGAAGAACTCCTGGAGCACTTCGCCTTGAACGCTGCCGGCCTCTACCGCCAGGTACGCGCCTTCGTAAAAGGTAAATAGGCAGGGATTTGAAACCCACCCTGCAAGATCGTTTGGAATGCAATCTTGACAGTGAATAATATTTTCTTTATGATAAACACATGAACGTGGGATACAACACCGACATCAAGTACCGCAATGAAGTTTTCCATATTCAAACCGAGGATAAAGGACAGGGCAATCCCCTGATCGAAACCCTGGTTTACCTGCACGGCGAAATATTGCTTTCGCGCCGCGTCTCCTACGCCCATTTGCTGGGGGCAACAGAAAAAAACAAAACGGTGAAGAACCTGATGAAAACCCAGCATGACCAGGTCTGCGCCGAATTGAAGGGGGGTAATTTTTCACACTTGCTGTCCATGGATACCCAGAGTGTCGAAGACACCACCCTGGACGAAATGGTGCTGGAATACCTGCAGAAGCAAAATCGCTGAGTCATGGCCGAAACCATTTTGCTTATTGACGGCATGTACCTGGTCTACAGTTCTTTCTATTCCCACCAGGCCATGCGCACCATCCATGGAGAGCCCACCGGCGCCGTTTTCGGTTTTATCAGCCGTATCGAAAGCCTGATCCAGGAATTGCGACCGGACCGTCTGGCGGTGGCTTTCGACGCCAAGGAAAAAAATTTCCGCCGCGATCTTTATCCCGAATACAAAGCCAAGCGCCTGCAACCTCCTGAAGAATTGATCCAGCAATTGCCGCTGATCCGGGAATACCTTGAATACCGGGGGATATATTTCCTGGAAAAGGCGGGCCTCGAAGCCGATGACATCATTGCCTTGCTGTCCAGACGCTATGCCGCCCAAGGCAGCGAGGTATTGATATTCTCGGCCGATAAGGATCTGTTCCAATTGGTGGCCGAACGGATCTTTGTTTTTCATCCAAAACTGAAACAAAAACTGGATCGCGACGGGATCAAGTCGTTTTTCGGGATTTACCCGGAGCAGATCGTCGATTATCTGAGCTTGGCCGGCGACGCTTCGGACAACATACCGGGCATTCCCGGCATCGGCGAAAAAACCGCGACCAAGCTGATGGAAAAATACGGCAGCTTGGCGGCATTGCTCCAAGATGTGGAAAACTTGGACAAGAAATTAAAAGACAAGATAGAAAAAAACATCCATTTGCTGGAATTTTGGAAAAAATTACTTGATTTCAACCATATCCCGGCTGTGGAAAATGATTGGCAAATCGCACCTTTGGCCCACCGCGGCGATGACCGCCTGATCGAATTGTACAGCCGGCTCAAGTTCAACAGCTTGCTGAAAAAAATATCTCCACACGTCCAGGCGCCGCTCCAGGACGAGTTGGGTTCCGTGCCGGTGATAGAAAACAGCATCCAGCTCGGGAAACTGGTCGCCAAGATCAGGAAAACCGGACGCTTCGCATGGGATATCGAAACCACAGCCCTGGAATTTTATAAAGCCGATATCGTCGGTCTTTCCGTCGCCCTGGCCGATGGAGGCTATTACATCCCTTTCCGCTACCCGGCCAAAAACGCCGGCCGTTTCAAATTGACTTGGGCCGAATTTAAAAACGACATGGCTGAAATTTTTCGCGATCCGCGCTTGAAGAAAATCGGCCACAATCTGAAATTCGACATGCTCCATTTGCTCTATCATGGACTTGCGGTCGACGGCATCGAGCACGATACCATGATCATGTCCTATCTGCTTTTTCCCAATCGCCGCTTCCATCAGTTGAAAGAATTGAGCGCCGAGTTTCTCGGTACCCGGCAGACGACCTATGCAGATTTGGTCGGCAAGGGCAAAAAACAAATTGCCCTGGAGACGGTCGATGTGGAACAGGTCGCCAAGTACTGCCTGGCCGATTCCGACCTGGCCGCGCGCTTGGCTGAAAAGCTCCTGCCCCGGCTGCGTGAAAAAGGGCTGCTGAACCTTTACCGGGAAATTGAAATCCCGCTGGTCGAAGTGCTGCTGGGCATGGAATGGCAGGGAATCCAGGTCGACTGTGATTTTTTAAAGGATGCCGCTGCAAGACTCCAGGCCCAAATCTCCGCCAGCGAAGGCGAAATCCAGCACATGGCGGGATATGAATTCAACCTGAATTCCTCCCAGCAACTGGCCGAACTGCTGTTCCAGAAAATGAATTTGCCGCTGAGCAAAAAAACGCGTAAAACCAAGGCCCAGTCGACCGATATCGATGTGTTGAATGAATTGAAAGGTTTTCCCATCGTCGAAAAAATTATCGCTTACCGGACTTATAAAAAGATGCTTTCCACCTATGTTCAGGGTCTGCTGGAAAGCCGTGACGAACATGACCGCGTTCACACGTCCTTCAACCAGACGGTCACGGCCACGGGCCGCCTGTCATCATCCAATCCCAACCTGCAGAACATTCCGGTCGGTGAAATCGCCGCCATCAACATGCGTCGGGCCTTTGTCGCCGCCAAAGACCGATGGCTGCTTTCTGCCGATTATTCGCAGATCGAATTGCGGGTCATGGCCCATTTTTCCGAGGATGAAAATTTGATGGAGGCATTTGCCGCCGGCATGGATATTCATCAGCGCACGGCCGACCTGGTTTTTGGCGCCGATCTTTTTTCGAAAGCCAGCGAATTGCGCCGACGCGCCAAGATTATCAATTTTTCGATCATTTATGGTAGTGGTGCTTTTTCCCTGGCCAAGGAATTGGGAGTGGGCTATGCGGAGGCCAAGGAGTTTATTGAGCGCTACTTTGAGAAATACAGCGGCGTCAAGCGCTTCATGGACCGGGTGATCGCCGCCGCCGAAGAAAATCCCGAAGTACGGACCATTTCCGGGCGTATCCGCCCCATTCCCGAAATCCTCAGTTCCAACCGCCCGGTCAAGGAAAACGGCAACCGCATGGCCATCAACACCATTATCCAGGGCAGCGCCGCCGACATCATCAAAATAGCCATGATACGCATCCATGACCGATTGAAATCCATGGAGAGCAGGTTGGTATTGCAGGTGCACGATGAACTGGTTTTTGAGTACCCGGCTGCCGAGGAAAAACGGCTCACGGCCCTGGTTACGGATGAAATGGAAAATGCCCTAACCCTGAAGGTGCCCCTGCGCATCAGTTTGAAACGCGGTCTGAACTGGGCCGATATGGATGAAATCAAGGGGGTAACATGAAAGAAATCGACGCGGAAAAATTCAAGCAAATCTTTAAACGCGGCATGGAACACCTGTTCGAGGAAAGGGAAGTGCTCAACCGCATCAATGTCTTCCCGGTTGCCGATGGCGACACCGGCGATAATCTGGTCAATACCCTGAAGCCGGTCTATAATCAGCTCGACGCCTTGGATGAACCGCGCGTGGATAACCTGACGGCCCGCTTGGCTGCCGAAATGCTGATGTCGGCCAAGGGCAATTCCGGAGTGATTTTTGCCCAGTTTTTCTTTTCTTTCGCCAAGGCATTGAAGGGCAAGGCCGTTATCGGCCCAGCCGATTTCAGCCTGGCCATGGAAAAAGCCGTGCAAGAAACCTACGAATCAATCGCCATACCCCAGGAAGGGACGATTTTGACCGTACTGCGTCACGGTGCCGAAGAATTCAAGCGCCTGGCCATGAGCGGGGAAAAGTACCAGGTGATATTTGAAAAAGTGATCATGGCCTGCCGGGAAATTCTGGAGAAGACCCGCCATATGCTGCCGCAATTGAAGAAAGCCAAGGTAGTCGATGCCGGCGGTCTGGGTTTCTACCTTTTTTTCAAGGGCATGGGAGCTGCCATGGATGAAAAAAATGAAGAGGGCGACGACCCTGTGGCTGTTTTCAACCGGGTCCCCGAAGCGATCGACGAATCGCGGCTGGCCTACTGCGCCGAATGGGTCTTTCGTCCCAATGGGCAAGATAAGGATTTTTTCAAGGTGCTCATGGATGCGCATGGCGATTCGCTGCTGATTGCCGGGGATGACCAGATGCTTCATCTCCACATTCATACCGACGACCCCGAAAAAGTTGAAAAAGAATTGGCCGGGTATGGAAAAATTATATCGCGCAAGGTCGATTCACTGCACAAAACGGAAAAATCTGGTTCCGAAATTGCCCTGGCCCTGATCATGGATTCAGCCGTTGATATTCCCACGCAGACCGAAACAGCAAATGACATCGCCACCGTTCCTTTGCAGATCCTGCTGAACGACCGATTTTTCCGCGACAAGGTCGATATCGGCAAAGATGAGTTGTACCGGCGCATGCGCCTTGAAAAGGACCTGGTGGTCAAGACCTCGCAGCCGGCGCCGGCCGATTTCAAGGCTGCATATGAAGCCGCCCTGACCCGGCATGGGCAGGTGCTTCTCTTCAACCTGTCTTCCCGGCTGAGCGGTTCGCATCAAAGTGCCCTGGCGGCGCGGCGCCTTCTAAACGCGGCCGATGAGGCCAAGGTGCGCATCATTGACACGCTCAACGTGTCGGCCGGCAGCGGCCTGCTTTTGTGCCGCGCCCTGCAACTCCTGCACGGCGGGCGGAGCCTTGAAGAAACCGCGACGGAAATCGAGGCGGTCCGCGGCGACGTGGTTTCGCTGGGCTATATCGAATCGCTGGAGTACGCGGTACGCGGCGGTCGTTTGCCGCCTATCGCCGGATCGCTGACGCGCCTGCTGGGCATCCAGCCGCTGGTGGCCTTTGAAAACGGCTTGCTGGTGAAAAAAGGCATGCTTTTCGGTGCCGTGAACAAAGAAAAAAAAGTCGTGCGCCGCTTCCTTAAAAAACTCGACCTGGCCAGATCCTACGCAGTGGGCATTGTCTATACCGACAACCCGCAGTCGGCCGTGCTGCTCGAGGATGAACTGGCCAAATCGCCGCTGAAGCTCTCGGCCGTGTACCGGGTGGTCGGCGCGGCCGTCCTCGGCGCTCATGCCGGCCCCGGTACTTTCTGCCTTTTTGCCTTGCCGGAAGCGCAAAGCGGAAATTAAATCGCGAGGAGGGGACCATGGAAGACAAGATCAGGTTGGGCATCAGCGCCTGTCTGCTCGGTCAAAAAGTTCGTTTTGACGGCGGCCATAAATTCGATCCTTTCCTGGTCAATACCCTTGGACAATTCGTGGAATACGTGCCGGTTTGCCCGGAAGTGGAATCGGGTTTTCCAGTGCCCCGCGAAGCGTTCCGGCTGGTCGGCGACCCGGCGGCGCCGCGGCTGATGACCCGCCATAGCGGGATCGACGCCACGCCCCGGATGGAGGCCTGGATCGCCGGAAAACTGCCCGTGCTAGAAAAGGAAAGCCTGTGCGGCTTCATTTTCAAGAGCAAATCCCCTTCGAGCGGCATGGAGCGGGTCAAGGTCTACAACGATAAAGGTGTGGCCCAAAAAAACGGCGTGGGCATTTTCGCCCGCGCCCTGATGGCGCGCCTGCCCTTGTTGCCGGTCGAGGAAGAGGGGCGCCTGCAGGATATCCAGCTGCGTGAGAATTTCATCGTGCGCATATTCGTCTACCGGCGCTGGCGGGAGCTGCTGGCCGTCGGCGCCACGGCCGGGCGCCTGGTCGACTTCCAGCGCCGCCACAAGCTGCTGCTGATGGCCCATAGCCCCGAAATGGCCCGCCAACTCGGCAAGCTCGTTGCCGCCGCAGGCAGCCGTGCGCCGGACGGACTCTTCAACGAATATGAACAACTGCTTTTGACCGCCCTGAAACAGAAAGCCACCGTGCGCAAGAACGTCAACGTGCTGCAGCATATGTTCGGTTATTTCAAAAAAAAGCTGGACGATTTCGAAAAAAGAGAATTGTTGACCGTCATCGAGAACTACCGCCAGAATCTCATCCCCTTGATCGTGCCGATTACCTTATTAAAGCATTATATCGACAAATTTCAGCAAACCTATTTGCGCGATCAATATTTTCTTGACCCGCACCCGCTGGAGCTCAAGCTGCGCAACCACGCCTAGGATCCTTTGACTGGATTTGATAGAAAGTGACCATTTTCCTATGGAAATCAATTTTATTTTATGGCATAAATTGGTTTTGAAAAGTGTTTTAAGAATAAATTTTGGGAGGCTTTTTAATGAATTTAAAAAAAACTGCCTGGTTTCTGTTGGTTCTGGCACTCACCGCCTGGACTTTCGCGGCCGAGGCGCGCTTTATGACCTATCCCGATATTCACGGTGACCAGATCGTCTTCACTTATGAAGGCGATCTCTGGCTGGCTTCCGCCGACGGAGGGACAGCGGCGCGCCTAACCAGCTTTCCCGGCGACGAGTATGCGGCCAAGTTTTCGCCTGACGGGCGATGGCTGGCCTTCACCGGCAATTACGACGGTCAGTCTGCCATTTACCTGATGGCGACGGCCGGCGGCCAACCGCGTCGCCTGACCTACCAGCCCGGATACGTGCAGACTGTCACCTGGACGCCGGACGGGCAGCGCGTTGTCTTTCGCTCCAACCTGGAACAATTCGTTTCCCGCACCCCCAAGCTTTTTTGGGTCGGGACCGACGGCACGGCGCCGGAAAGGCTGCCTCTCGACCGCGGTACCCTGTGCAGCTTCAGTGCCGATGGGACGGAAATGCTCTACAACCGCCGCGGCAACGAGGAATACCAGTGGAAGCGTTACAAGGGCGGCCAGTACACCGATATCTGGCGCTATAATTTTACCAACCGCCAGTTCAATCCTGTTTCCGATTACGTCGGGAAAAACGCTTACCCCATGTGGATCGACGGCCGCATGTATTTTGTCTCGGACCGCGGCCCGGGAGGTATCAGCAACATCTATGTCCAGGACCTGGAAACAAAGGCCGTGACCCAGGTGACGCGCCATGAAAAATACGATGTCATGATGCCCGAGACCGACGGCAAACGCATCGTTTACCTTCAGGATGGCTATCTGCAGCGATTGGACGTTCAAAACGCGGTGTCTGTGAAAATTCCACTCAACCTGCCCAGCGACGGCTGGCGGCTGCGCAATCGCTGGCTTGATCCCCGAAACTACATCCATGCCATGGATGTGGGCGGCGACGGTCATCAGGCGCTGCTGGAAGCCCGCGGCGATCTTTTCCTGCTGCCGGTCAAAAGCGGGCAGCCGCGCAACCTCTCACAGACGCCCGGTTCGCGCGAGCTATACCCGCGACTCTCACCTGACGGGAAATGGGTGTCCTTTTTCTCTGACCGGAGCGGCGAGTACCAGCTCTACATGCAAAAAACCGGCGGCGGTCCATGGGTGCAGTTGACCGATTCCCTTGACCGTGCCGTCTACCGCCAGTCATGGTCTCCCGACGGCCGTAAAATCCTTTTCGGCAACAAGGACATGGCCCTCTTCTGGCTGGACGTGGAAAAGAAACAACTGACGCCGATCGACGCGGTGCCGCAGTTGAAAAATGACGAATTTACCTGGGAGATCGACGATTACGGTTGGTCGCCGGACAGCCTGTGGATCTGCTATACCATGGTAGCCTACAACCGCAACAGCCAGGTTTTCCTTTACAGCTTGGAGGGGAAAAAGAAGTTTGCCGTGACCGACGACTTTTACAACAACCTCAATCCCTGCTTCGACGCCAACGGCGATTATCTCTACTACCTCTCCAGTCGCAATTTCGACGTGGCCATGGACTTCTACGAAGACAACCACATCATTGCCCATCCATTCCAGGTGATGGCCGTGCAGTTGCAAGACGGTCAAAAGCCGCCTTTTTTGAAAGAAGGCAAGGGAAAAAACAGCACTGAAAAAAAATCGCCCCCGGCCCAAAACCAGCGTTTGAAAATCGACCTGGACGGCCTGGCCCTGCGCACGTTTGCCCTGCCCGTTGCGCCCGGGAACTACGCCTTCCTGCGTGCCGGCCGCGGCCGCGTGCTCTGGTGCTCGGTGCCGGTTTTCACCGAAGATGAGTACGAGGAAGTCTTCAAGCCTGGGGGGCGCAGCAAGTGGACGCTGCATGGCTTCGACATGAGCGAAAAAAAGGAAGTGCTGCTCGAGGACAAGATCAGCGATTATGCCCTGGCGGTGAACGGCGAGCAAATAATCGTGGCCCGGGGTCGGGACTATTTCGTCGCCAAGCTCGAGAACTTATATCAGGCCAGGAAACTGCAAGGGGAAAAGATCCATCGGCTGCATACCGATGGCATGCTCTACTATGTGGACACCCTGGCCGAATGGCAACAGATATTTTCAGATGCCTGGCGCTGGTACAGGGATTTTTTCTACGATGCCAACATGCACGGCCAGGACTGGAAGGATGTCGGTGAACGCTATCGCGCCATGATTCCCGCCCTCAGTTCGCGCGCCGGACTCAACTGGCTGATGTCGCAGATGGTCGGAGAGCTTTGCGTCGGCCATGCCTACATCGGCGGCGGCGACATGGGGCCGCTCACCCTGCCCGTATCTCCCGTATACACGGGTCGCCTTGGCGCCGATCTGCTCTATGACGCCGCGGCCGGATTTTTTCGCTTCGAAAAGATCTATGGTCCCAGTGAATTCGACATCGATCTCAAGGCGCCGCTGGTCCGACCCGATATCCGGGTCCGCGAGGGGGATTACCTGATCGCCATCAATGGCAAGGTCCTGCAAAAAAACGAGGATTACTGGAAATATCTGCAGGTCACGGAAAGCCAGAAATTGTCAATCACCGTCAACTCGACTCCGGAATTGAAAAACGCCCGCAGCTATGAAATCGAGTTGGTGCGCAGTGACCGCGCCTTGCGCTACAACCGCTGGCTGACCGAGAACATCCGCAAGGTGCTCAAAGCCACGGGCAACCGCGTCGGCTACATGCATATCAATGACATGAGTTCCAACGGCATCGGCGAATTTGACAAATACTGGCGCGCCTTCCGCAACCTGGAGGGCATCATTATCGATGTCCGGCGCAACTCCGGCGGCTGGACAGAGTATTTTCTCATCGACAAGCTGGAGCGCCGGCAGGTGGGTTTCAACGTGCTGCGCCACATGAAACCGTTCCGCTACCCGGGCAGTGTCGGCCCGCAGTGCTACGTTGCCGTGTCCAACGAGGACAATGGTTCGGACGGTGAGGCGTTTATCCAGCATTTCCAGGACCGCCAACTGGGGCCGGTGGTCGGTGTGCCTTCATGGGGAGGCCTGGTGGGCATCATCAACGGCCAGCGGACAGTGGACAATGGCCGGGTTCATCAGCCCAACAACGCCTTTTATGGCAAGTCGGGTCAGTGGTGGGTGGAGAACCAGGGCGCCATTCCGGACATCCAGGTCGACAATGATCCGGCCTCGGTCATGGCCGGGCGCGACCCGCAGCTGGAGAAGGCGATCGCCACCATCATGGCCGCCATCGAAAAAAACACGAAAAACAAGTTCCCGCCGCAACCGGCATACCCGGACAAGAGGTGACAGGCTCTACTTTTAAAGAATTATGTAATGCTTATGGGTTATGCGTAATGCGAAAATGAAATGCCATGTTTTGATGAAAGCGGCTTTTTCTATCTCATCACGCCTAACGACTTACGCATAACGGAGTCCTGACTTCTATTTCTTAGGCAACCAGGGAAAGAAGATCGGAGTCCTGTTTTTGTAAGCTTCCCAATCGGGGCGGCCGCGGTATTTTTTTTCCAGCAGCGGTACGCCGGAAACGAACAGGAGCAGGAAGGTTATGACCAGGGGCCCGATCAGGCCCAACCAGCCCCGGGGGGCCGAAAGGGCCAGGATCGCCATGCCCCACCAGAGAGTGGCTTCACCGAAATAATTGGGATGGCGGGTAAAACGCCACAAACCGCTGGTCATCAGCCGGCCGCGGTTGGACGGTTCCCTGATGAATGCGGCTAACTGGCGGTCGCCGATGGCTTCAAACAAAAAACCCGTCAGCCAAACCAGAACGCCCAGACCGTCCAGCAGGTTCAGGGCCGGCTGCTCCTGGCCGATGATCAGCAGCAGCGGGGCGATGACCAGCAGCAGCAAGACCCCCTGCAGCATGAATATCTGTCCGAAGCTGCGGATGATGAAATATCGACCCCACTGGCGGCGCCAGGCGGCGTAGCGGAAATCCTCCTCGCGGCCGCGGTTGCGCCTGAAAATGTGCAGCGCCAGGCGCCCACCCCAGACGGTCAGCAGCGCCAGGGCCAGCCACTGGCGCGGCCGGCCCTGCCCGTAACGCGCGAAGATGAGCCAGCCGGTCAGGATGAAGCCCAGGCCCCAGGCGACATCGACGATGCCGTTGTTTTTCATGGCCAGGGCCAGGACAAAGACCAGGGTCATATAGACCAGGATAATAAACGCCGCCGTGCCGAACACTGCTGCCATCGGTGACCTCCCGGGTTATTTCATGGACGCGAATGGCGCCTCGATTTTATTGATCTTAGCTAAAAAACGTCTGGCGCGCAAGGCGCTTTTCTCTTTGTCCTTGATCTCGAGCATGATGTCGAAATCGAGATTGCCGGCGGCCTGGATGAAACGGGAGAAGTCTTTCAGATCGATGCTTTCCGTATGGCTACCGCTCCGCCCGCCTTTTTTCTGCGCGCTGTAGTCAACCATCGGCAAACCATCGCTTTTTTTCCAGGTAGCGGCCGCCATCCGCAGGGCCGCGGCCAAGCCTTCGCCCTGATTGCGCAGCTGGTGATGAAAGGAATCGAAGAGGACCGGGATGCCGGTGCGCCGGCTGATGTTCAGACAATCGGCCAGGCCGTACTGGCGGTCGTCGTTCTCTACAACCAGCCGGCGGCGGACCGGCGGCGCTAGCCGCTCGAAGCGGACGCAAAAACGGTCCATGCTCCCGGCCTTGTCACCGTACACGCCTCCGCCATGAATCTGGATCTTCGCCGACCGGTCCAGTTCCAGCAGGTCCAATACCCGGGCATGGTATTCCAGCTCGGCGGCGCTGCGCCTGAAAATGTCCTCGTTGGGTGAATTGATCAGGGTGAACTGATCCGGGTGCATGGATATCCTCATGGCGCTGCCCTTGATGAATGTCCCCAGGGTTTCGAACTCAGCGGCGAATACATCGGGCCAGGGGGCGTGGCAGACCGGGTGTGAAGCGAAAGGCACCAGGTCCGAACTGATGCGGAAAAACAGCAAGCCGTGCTCGTGATTGAACTCCAGCATGTGCTTCAGACATTCCAGGTTTTGACGGACAGTTTGGAGCAGTCGCTGAGGAGAATAAGAACGCAGGCGGAATGTATGGCTGGATGTGCAGCCGATTGTGCGGTTCAGACAAGGATAGCCGATCTTCATTTTAACCTTTCAGGTTACGCCAGGCGGCTTCATAAAGATAATGGTTGATGGTCGATTCGCTAGCCGGGATTTCAGGGAATATTTCCTGCCAGCTGTCGGCATCTTCCATGCAAAGATAGAGTGGAACTTCGCTCGCCAGCTGTTTTTTTATTTCCTGGATGACAAAACGAAACAACTCCAGGCGCAGCGGTTTGAAGTAGCGATATTTGCCGTCCTGGCCCTGGATCAGCTCGCCCCAAAAAAGCTGGGACCGGCTGTGCTTGAAAATATATTTTTTCAATTCCGGCGGAAAGCGCAGGGCGCCTAGGCTCCACCAGGCGATGCGCTCCGGCCTGATCATGGCGGTTAGGAAACGAATAAGCTTCCGGTAATGCGTTTTCCAATCAGGAAAAAAAATGAGCGGGTCGAAATGGATGCCTATTTTATAGCCCTTTTCCTGGATGGCCGCCATGGCATGCAGGCGCCTGGACAAGGTCGGAGTGAACCGCTCTTCAGCACGGATGAGTTGGGGCGGATTCAAGGACCATGAAACCACGATATTCGGCAGGACTTCTTTTTCAGCCAGCAGAGCCTGAACATGCGTCGCCTTGGTCTTGAATTCAAAAATCGTGCGCGGGAAATTTCGGAAAAGCTTCACAATGCGGGCGGCGCTGGGATGGACCGTTTCGTAGGCCAGCGAATCGCTCAGTTCGCCACTGCCGATGCGCACCTCGGCGCGGCCGGCCAGGAATGCTCCCAGTTCTTTTTCCAGGTTGTGTCCATTCGTATAAAAAACGCCCTGGTCCTTGTTTTGAAGATAAGCCTGAAGGATACAGTAGCTGCAATCATAGGGACAACCGGTCTGCAGGTTGAGGTTGAAGTAACCGCAGGGGATTGCACCGGGCGAGCAGGGGCAGTGCTTGACGAAAGCACCTTTCTGTTGCTCTAATTTCCACGCGGGCAGGCAAGAAGCGGAGGCCTTCATCCCGTCTGGATCTTGGCGACGGTGATCTTGTCCTGGCCGTTGTACTTGCCGCCAAGGTCTTTGTAAGACATGAAGGGCAGTTCGGCGCTTTCGATGAAAACGACCTGGGCGATGCCCTGTCCGGGATGAACGGCGGCTGGTCCGGAGCCGCAGTTGGCGATGGAAATGGTTAAAAACCCTGTCCATTCAGGCTCCAGCGGAGTCACGTTGACCAGGATGCCGCAGCGGGCATAGGTGGATTTGCCGAAAACCAGTCCGAGTATCTTTTTCGGCATGCGGAAATACTCCAGGCTCCGACCCAGAATGAAATGACCGGCGGGGATAATGATCAGATCTTCGCTCAAGGTTTCGAAATTACTTTCCTGAATCTGGTGCGGATCCATGAGCGCCGGCGGATCAGACAGCCGCCGGTAGGTCCTATGCAAGCGCAGGTCGTAACCATAGGGCCCGAGTCCGTAAGATATGACTCCGGAACGGACCGAAGTGGCCACAAAAGGCTCCAACAGCCCGTTGATTTCAGACTGTTCCTTGATCCAGCGCGAAGATTTGAGCATCAAATGACGGAATATTTTGCTATCTTGTTGCTGATCAGGTAGTACAGCTTGCTCAAGTACTTGATATCATTGATCAGGTCCTTTGAAAATTTGAACAGGTATTTGACGAAGCTGGTTTCCTCGCCCAGGCGCAGCTTATTCTCGAATTCCAGTGTGAAATCCTTCAACTCGACCATCAGGTTCTGGATATGCAGCAGGTGGTCGATGCTCTCGACCAGGGTGATGGTCGGAGTGTTTTTCAGGTCGTTTTTTGGAATCAACTTGATGCGTTCGATGGCTTCGGCATGGACTTCCCGGGCCAGATAATTGATCTCGTTCAGGTATGGTTTTTTGTATTCTTCATAGTAACGAAGTTTATGTAGCGCCCTTTCCTGGATCTTGCTGTTCTGCTCCAAAATGGATTGAAAGTATTCGTTCAATCCCAGATAGTCCTTTTCAAATTTCTTCAGGTCGATAAAAATGCGGCCGAGGTAGATTTTATCATTGTAGGCGTTCTGCAGTTCTTCCTGGTAATGGGAATAAAACTTCACTTCGAACTTGCTGTGCGCTCGGTACATCAGGCGGCCGATGATGATATCCTGTTCGTTGGACAGGTAATTGGCATTTTCTTCGATAATGGCGCTATAAACGAAGAGAGAATTGACTATAAAATCTTTCAAGCTGTCCAGAAATTCTTCACTCTGGGCCAGAAAGCTTTCAAGCTCAGAAAACATTTCACCGCGGAGCAAGGTATAAAATGGAGAAAACAGCATATTATTACCTTTGAGGAACAACTCCAAGTGGAAATTCTCACGGATCCGTTTGAACAGATTGCTGTGGTGGATCTCGGGGAAATTTTCCAGGCGCCGGCCATTGAATTTTTTCAAAACGTTCAATATTTCCACATTGGCCTCCATGAAAAGTATAGGTGAACAGCTGTTAAAAGTAAAGATAAAAAAGGTACAATCAAGCCAATAAAAAATATAACCGGAAAAAATCGGCCCTGGATTTGCCAGGCAGGGCCATGAATATGATTTGACAAAAGCAATCCAATTCGTTTATGATTATGGCCAATGAAAAAAATGTCTTGGCAAAGGATTTTTCCTGTCATGCTCGCTCTTTTTTCATTTATTTTTTATCACTTGCTGTACCGGCCGCCATGGGATTCATTGGAGATGGTCCTTTCCGTGTTGTTGTTTTTTACCGCTCTGGCCTGGAGCGCGCTGATATTTTTAAGCATGGAACGCCGGCATTGGCTCAGGTATTTTTATACACTGATCGCCGTATGGCTGTCTATTTTCCTGGTTGAAGTCATCCGCTTCTTTCCGGAAAGCCTGCGATTGCAGCGACTGGTTTACGGATGCAACCTGCTGGGCATAGCCATCATCGAATTCTACCTGTTTATTTTGCGAAGGGAAGGAAGAAAAACACGTGACTGACAAACAACCATCCGGCCTGGTCGTGGCCGTGAAAAAAACGTTGCATGAATTGGCCGAGACATTCGGGGCTTTTTTAAAAGCGCCGCGGGCACTCTGGGGCGTCAATATCCCCTATGTTTTTGAAGGACTCGTTTATTTCGGCATCCTGACCATCCTGGGCAAATTCTGTTCGGAGAACGTCGCCTTGAGCGATATCCATTCCGGCTGGGTCTACGGTGCGGTCACCGGCGGCATCACTTTTGCCATGCTGCTGTTCGGCGGCCTATCCGACAAGATCGGCGTCCGCGTTTCGCTGGCCCTGGCGTTGGCCGTAATGATGCTGGGCCGCATTCTGGTTGCCATCTCTGGGACAATCCCCCTGGGCAGCGGCATGGGATCGCCCATGTTCCTGCTGATGGCCGTCGGACTGTTGCTGATGGTCTCGGCCTATGGCCTTTACATGCCTGCGGCTTATGCCGGGGTCAAGCGCTATACCAATCCACAGACAGCCGCCATCGGTTATGCGGTGATTTACGGACTGATGAATCTGGGGGCATTTTTCTCGGGTTTCGTTTCCTCCAACACCCGCCATGCCTTTACGGCCAAATTTCCACCCAACGGACTGACGGCTGTTTTCTGGATCTATGCCGCCATCACCCTGTTCGGTTCCGTGTTGACCTTGCTGGTCATCACCCGCAAGGTTGACCGCCAGGCTGTCGAGCAGGTCGCCCGCGAAACGCGGCAGATGAATACGCCTGAACAGAACCAGGCTGCCGATGCCAAGGCTGTTGCCCCGGCCAAGAAAAAAGAGCCGCCCATTCCGCTCCTGCCGTTTTTGGGTTGGATCGCCGTATCGCTGGGAATCTTGGCCGTGGTGATCCTGTCCCGTTTAGGGAAAGTTACCCTGAAGGGATATCTGCTTTATCCGTTGTTGGCCGTAGCCGTCCTGGGCGCCATATGGGAGTTCCTGCGCAAGCGGCCGGACCATCCTTTCCGCGACGGGCGTTTCGTGTTTTTCATTTTCATCCTGGTTCCGGTGCAAACCCTGTTTGCCCATAACTGGCTGACCATTCCCTACTACCTGGACCGGGCCTTCACCGGCACCGGCGTCAGCCGTTATTTCGAGGTGTTTTCCAACCTCAACCCGATGCTGATATTTGTCCTTTCCCCGCTTATTGCCGCCCTGACTGCCCGCCGCAATGTTTACAAGATGATGATTTTCGGCACCTTCGTCATGGCGCTGCCCACCTTCCTGCTGGCCATCGGTCCCAATGTATATCTTTTCCTTTTGTATATCCTGCTGATGTCCGTAGGTGAGGCCATGTGGCAGCCCCGTTTCCTGCAATGGGTGGCTGAAATAGCTCCCGAGGGTAAAACAGGACTTTACATGGGCATCGGGCAGTTCCCCTGGTTTCTTACCAAGATGATCACTGCGATGTACTCGGGGTATGTCATTGCCCGTTTTTGTCCCAAGCCCGAGCTCGGACTGCCGGTGCGCACTGCAACGATGTGGCTGTTGTATGCCTTGATTGCCATGATTTCGCCGGTTGCCCTGGTCCTGGCCCGGAAGTGGATGGCCAAGGGCATGACCCGTCAGGGTTAGCCCAGCGCGCTGGATAAGAGCCTTAGATAGCAAATTCAAAATTTGTTTAAAAAATCTAACAAATTTTAGAATTTGCTATAAGGCTCTAAAAAAAACTCAACGTTTGCGGAATATATCGGGTTCGATGAATATTTTGCTCACTTCTGGAAATTGAGTGCGGATATCATTTTCCAGGCCGTTAATCACGGCGCAGGTTTGCTGGACGGTCAAGTATTCGCTGAATTCGGCCTTGATAGCCAGCAGGATGTCCTCGGCTCCCAGGTGCAGGGAGCGGATTTGGATCACTCGGGAAACGCTGTCTTCCTTGAGCAACAGCAGCCTGATTTTTTTAAGCAGGGCCGGATCGGCACTTTCGCCAATGATTAATGACTTGGTTTCATTGCCGATGAACAAGGCGGTGACGACCAGAAGAATTCCGATCAAAACCGAAGCCAGACCGTCAAAAAATAAAATTCCGGTAAAATGCTCGATCAGCAGGGCGCTCAAAGCGATGGCCAGGCCGGTGATGGCGGCAATGTCTTCGAGGAAGACTACAACCAGTTCAGCCTTTTTCGTTTGGCGCAGATAGTCGATCAAACGGGTCCGTCCGCGCTCGGCGTTGATCGTCTTGAAGGCCACGCGCAGGGAAAAGGCTTCGGCGGCGATGGCGATAGCCAAGATCGCCAGGGCGACCGGCAGGTGTTCGACCGGGGCCGGGTGACGCAACTTGTTGATTCCTTCGTAGATGGAAAAAATGGCTCCGGTCGTAAAGAGGATAATGGCCACGATGAAGGACCAGAAATAGGTTTCACCGGAAAATCCGAAGGGATGCAACTCGTCGGCCTTTTTGGCGGCTTTCTTGATGCCGACAAAAAGCAGCACCTGGTTCAGGGTATCGGCGCTGGAGTGGATGGCCTCGGCCATCATGGCCGACGACGCGCTGAAACACGCCACCACGAACTTGACCAGTGCGATGCATAAATTGGCGCTAAAAGCTGCGAAAACGACCTTTTTTGATCCGTTGACTTGTTTCATCAGTCTGCTATTCTATGATTAAATTGCCGGACTGTCAAATCGGGTCTTCTGCTGAAAAAATTGCCGTTTGCGTATATAATTACATCCAGGATAAAAAATGACCCAAGCAAAAGAAATGGTTAAAACTGAGATCAGGATTGGCGGTATGACCTGCGCCATGTGCGCCGGCGCGATCGAAAAAGCGCTGCGGCAGTTACCCGGCGTCGAGTCGGCATCGGTCAACCTGGGCAGTGAACAGGCTTCTGTATATTATGACCGCGAAAAGACCGGCCTGGAAAAGATCAAAGAAGTCATTGATTCCCTGGGGTATCGCTACCTCGGAGTAGAGGAGGATGCGGGCGAGAATGAGAAAAAACTACTGAACAGGGAAATGCGTATCCGGCGTCGGCGCATCGCCGTCGGTTTCGCCACGGGACTGCCCCTGATGGCTATCATGTTCCTGCCCATTCATTTTTCATTTTTATGGCGCCTGGGCATGCTCATTTTTTCCCTGCCCGGAATTTATTTTCTCGCTTTACCGATCTTTCGTGCCGGCGGCAGGGCATTGAGGAATAAAAACCTGAACATGGATGTGATGTACAGCATGGGGATCGGCGTGGCGCTGGTTTCCAGTTTGCTGGCCACTTTTATTGACCGCTTCCACGCTTTTATGTTTTTCGACACCGTGATCCTGCTGGCCGCATTCCTGAACTTGGGCAAGTATCTGGAAAACCGCGCCAAGGGTAAAACCTCGGAAGCAATAAAAAAACTGCTGGATCTGCGTCCGCGTTCGGCCCGGGTTATCCGTGGCTCAAGTGAAATGGAGATTGCGGTGGATGATGTGCAAGTCGGCGATCTCGTACTGGTGCGGCCGGGTGAGAAAATTCCGGTTGACGGCAGGGTGCTGACTGGAACGGGCTACGTGGATGAGGCCATGATCAGCGGTGAACCGTTGCCGGTGCTAAAAAAGGAAGGGGACTTTCTTATCGGCGGCACCATCAATAAAAACAGTATGCTGCGTTTTCAGGCAGACAAGGTCGGCAAGGACACCATGCTGGCCCAGATCATCCAGTTGGTCAAAACGGCGCAAGGATCCAGGCCGCCCCTGCAGCGCATTGCCGACCGTTATGTGGCATTTTTTATCCCGGTTATTCTGGCCTTCGCCGTACTGGCTTTCAGCGCCTGGTATTTCCTGGTCGGGCAGACTTTTTTATTCTCAGTCACCACGCTGATTTCCGTTTTGGTGATCGCGTGTCCCTGCGCCCTGGGACTGGCCACGCCAACAGCGGTCATCGTCGGCATCGGCCGCGGTGCCGAACTGGGCATCCTGATTAAAAAGGGCGAAGCATTGGAAATGGCCGGCAAACTGACCTGTGTGCTTTTTGATAAAACCGGGACGCTGACCGTGGGCAAGCCGCAAGTCACTGCGGTGCGCGCCCTGACCGGCAGCGAAGATGAGTTGCTGAGAATAGCCGCCTCGGTGGAACGGAATTCCCAGCATCCCTTGGCTGAGGCCATCGTTCAGGCCGCCCAAAAAAGGCAACTGTCGCTGGCCGATGTGCATCATTTTGATACCATTGAAGGTCAGGGGGTGCAAGCAGAACTGGACGGCCAAAAGATTATTGTCGGCAGTTATTTATTTTGCAGCCGCATCGGAGTCGTCGGTGTCGAGGCCGCGGCGGTACAGATCGGGAAAATGGAATCCAGCGGACAGAGCGTGGTGCTGCTGGCTCGAAACGGGCGCCTGGCCGGTTTTCTGGCAATTGTCGACGAGCTGAAACCATCGGCGGCCCAGGCCGTCGCCCTGTTCAGGGACATGGGTTTAGCCGTGGCCATGATTACGGGGGATAACCACCCGGCGGCTGCCGTTGTCGGTCGGCGGATCGGCATCGAGCAGATAATCGCCCAGGTTATGCCCGGTGAAAAAGCGCGGGAAGTGCAGCAGCTGCAAAACCAGGGAGAAATCGTCGCTTTTATCGGCGACGGCATTAATGACGCGCCGGCACTGGCCCAAGCGGATATCGGCATCGCTGTTGGTGGCGGCACCGATGTCGCCATGGAGAGCGGTGATATCGTATTGGTCAAGGACGACCTGCGCGATGCCGTGGCCGCCGTGCAACTCAGCCGCAAGGTCATGGGCCGAATCCGCCAAAATCTTTTTTGGGCCTTTGCCTATAATATGGCCTTGATACCGCTGGCCGCCGGTCTGTTCTATCCCTTCCTGCACATCTTGCTGCCGCCCGAAGTCGCCGGACTGGCCATGGCTATGAGCTCGGTCACCGTGGTTACCCTTTCTTTGCTGTTAAAAAAATATGTGCCTCCAGCCACGCGCAGTATGGGGTAGTTATGGAGCCTTCGGCCATGTCGGCCGGGCCCAATCAGTTGCGAAATTCTCTGAGCAGCTCCAGGGCCAGGAACCATTTCCGATATTCCAGTTCGCTGATGTAATTGTCGATTATTTTTTGAGCCAGGGCTTTATTGGTTTTTAACAGGTAGGTGAATTCTTTTTCATGGTCCTTCACGCCTTTAAAAAGGAAATCCTCATGGTTGCGCCACAGTTTCAGTGTTTTTTCAATCCGGTTTTTATACTGCTTGTCAACCATTTCCGAGAGCTTGGCAAATGTATTGAATGCCAACTTCGGATCTTCGAATGCCAGAAGTGGAACCGTGGTAAAATGATTTTTCAAAGCGTTGCCGCTGCCATCCAGGCCATAGCCGTCCGGCATTTTTTTTACGGACGCATACCACGGGGAAAAACCGTTGCTGTCGGGGCGGCGGAAACAGATCCAGACGGCATGGGCGATTTCGGCTGGAAGCCAGTCGCGGAGCTGGGCTACGAAGGCGTATTGGGTCGATTCGGTGCAGATGGTGCGGTTGCTGCCCGAGTTGGGAGAACCCTTTTTATAATGATCACTGAGATCATATTTGCTTCCTTCGTAATGATCGCGCAGGACCTGAAACAAATCTTTCATGTGAATGGAGCGCCTGGGCTTGAAGGAAAAAGGCAAGCGTTCTTGCAATTTTTGTGTTTTGGCGGCCAATAGGTTGGTGCCCTGCCATTGGCGCAATACATTTCTCATGTCCGTCAAGGAGTTTGGGTCGGAATAGGCCCGGGCAAAATTGAAGGCGCCATCTTTTTCGGGGTTGTACCAGCCGCGCTGCACGGCATAGGAAATGATATCGGGTGAACCCAGGTAATTCTCGTGGTCGTTCAAGTCAACGCTAGCAAGCGTGTAGCAGTTGGCAATCACGGCCACCTCATTATCGGGAACGCGCCGGGCGATCCAATGCTTGCCATGGACAATATGCATCAGCCAGCCCTCTTGATCGTCGGCGATGATGTATGTTCGACCCGAAGCATTATAGCCGAATTGAGCGACCAATTCTCCGGCGATGCGTACTCCGGCACGGGCAGTCTGTGCTCTTTCGGCGATCAGCCGCCGCAGCATGAAGCCGATGCCGCCCTTGGTCAGCTCCGGCTTGTCTTCGCGCGAAGGGCAGGCATTGGATGCCAGTGCCACACCGGATTCATTGATATACGCATCCGCAAAACTGGTCTCGGGAATTTCCAACCATAACATGGCCAACGTGTTTTTTACCTGGGGCAGAGTGGCGCCGCCGTTCAGTGTGAGCACGTCACTTTTTCCGTGCTCCCGGGCCGCAACTTTGTAAACGTTGACCAGCAAGCGACCGCGGTCGTCCTCGTTGTGGGCCAGCAGCACGGAACCGTCGGTGGTGGCGTTTTTTCCGGCCACGATGGTAAAACAATTGTGGGATTCGTTTTCAGCCTGGAGTCCCAAGGTCGGGACGGCGGCCTTTGGGCCCGCCTGCCAGCCGATCAGCAAAAATATAATCAAAAGCAACGCACTTTTTTTCATGCATATAAAATAGCATAACTTTGCAAATTTGACAAAAGGAAAACAAAAGACTTTTCTACGACCCGGCCCCGGTCGCTTTTTCGAGCACCGAAAAGATTTCAAAATGGTCAGTCTGGGGAAAGTTGTCGATGATCTGCAATTCCCTCAGATTGTAATTCTTACTGAAAAAAAGGCGCAGGTCGCGGGCGAAAGTGGCCGAGTCGCAGGAAAAATAAATGATCTTTTTTACCTGGGCGAGGCGGTTGATGAGCGCCGGCGATAGCCCGCCGCGCGGCGGATCAAGAACAACCAGGTCCAGGGGCGGTATGTCGGCTTCCAGGGCGTCTTCGCAGCGGATCTTGACGTGGGTGATGTGATTCGATTCCAGGTTGGCGCGTAAGGCAGCCAGGTTGTCAGGATCTTTTTCAAGGGCGAAAACCTGTTTGAAGTGCCGGGCCAGCGGCAAGGTGAAAAAACCGACTCCGCAAAAAAAATCGGCGGCGGCACCGTCGCAATTTGTCGGCAATTGGGCGATCAACAATTCCAGCATGGGCTGCAATTGGAACAGGTTAGCCTGGATAAAATGCTCGGGGCCGTATTGGTAATGATACGGAGGAAAGTCAAAAGGCAACGAAGCGCAGGGCGTCAGCTTGCGGATTTTCCCTGACCGGGTCTGCATGCGGCCCGCCACGTCCGTGCCGTTGCTGAGAACCTGCAGCACTCCGTCATCAGCAGCGGGCAGGGGAGGCAACCCCCGCATGAAGTCTTCGGCGGCGTCATTTAACAACAGGCATTGTCGGACGGCCACCAGCCGATGCGACTTGGATTTAAAAAAACCGATGGCTGAGTTTATTACCTGTAACTCTGTCTTGCTGCGGTAGCGAAATGGCGGTGAAGGCAAAACCGGTATGGGGCCCCGCGGCTTGAAAGCGGCGATTTTTATCAGGTTCGCAGCCAGGATGTCTTCTTTGCAGCGCAATTGCTCGGCATAAGACATGTGCTGCAGGTTACAGCCGCCGCAATCCAGGTAATGGCGACATGGCGCCGACAGCCGCTGCGGGGAAGGTTCCAGTACGCGCAAAAGCTTTCCCTGCCAGATTCCCTTATTCTTCTTTTGAATATCGAATTCAATTGTTTCACCGCTGATGACTCCAGGGACGAATACGGTTTTTTCTGCGTCATGAATAATGCCGCAACCGCCTTTGGCAATGGTCTGCACACTGCCGATCATGCTTTTTTTATGATGCACAACATAAAACTAAACCCGGCTCGGGTGCGTTTCGTTACGACGGTTCGATTATTCTAAAACAATGGCAATTTTTTCGCTCTTGAATCTTTCGGTATCCAGAAGGGTGATGGTCACGTTTTGGTTGTCTTCGCTAAATTCGACTTGATAATCCTTTTTCGGTTTGAAATAACTGGGATAGATGGTGACGTGCTTGATGCGGTTAAGTTGAAAATCGGCCGCAGCTGCGGTTATCTTGGCTTCACTGCGCAAATCCAGAGAATGATCGAACATCGAAAAATCAACTTTCTGCAGTTTGGTGGAACGCAGAAAACCGCCGCGGATGATGCCCTTCCGAGTCAGGCTTTTTCGCAGGTCCATGGCAAAATAAACAGAATTGAGGGCGGTTTGCATCTCCCGATTCTGCGAGTGGAGATCGCTCATTCTGGTCAGCATGTTCTGTTTTTCCTGATTCAACAGGTCTAACTGCGAAATCAGCTCATTGCGGCGGGCTTCCATTTCCGTAATATCGCTTTGCAGCTGTTCTTGGGCGGCAATGGCTTTGTCCTTGGCATCCACCAGTTCTTTTTTTATTTTGCGCTGTATCTGGTTGGGTGATATCGGGGCTGTGCCCTGAGTAATGAAAGTACCGTATTCGTCTTCAGCGTAAAAATTCCAAACCTTGAAGCCAGGAATGATCGGCTCGAAAAGGGCGGTCCTTTCCACAAGTTCCATGGCCCTGGTTTTATCGATACCTTTTTCATTGAGCAGGTAATTCATGGCGATCTGGTAGTGATTTTCGCCTTTTTCCACCACGTGCGGTTTGGGCAGCATGGCTTCCAGCTCCTGCAGGCGTGCGTTCAGGCTCTGGATATCTTCGTTTTTATCCAGGATGTCTTGCAGCAGGGATTTAATGGAAACGTCTTTCTCATTTTTAATTTTATCTTCCAGCACCTTTTTCTGCTCAGGTGATAAGTTCATGATGTTGATCTCAGGAAGATCTTGCCCGGTCTTGTTTTTATATTCGCTTAAGATGGTGAAAACTTCGTTTTGTTTTTCCTGGATGCCGGCCTCGAGCTTCTGGATTTGCTGTACGGTTTCCTGCATTTGTTTTATTTTCGGGGGAACCTGTGGTCCGGCCGGTCCCCTAAAAACAAAGTAAGCCAAGACCAGGATAACCATGGCCATGGCGCCGATGACATAATAGATTTTTTTGGATTTTTTTTCCGGTTGGCTTTCCTTGAGTGAAACTTTTTTTTCTTCTTGGCTCATGACTTCCTCCTTTGAAAACCCCTTTTTTTATTGAAGCTGAATTTTAGCACAAGCCGGGAACAGATACAAATCGTTCGTGTCCCTTGAAAATAGCGGCAGCAAGGCTTATAATTCTATTACCCACCCAGCAAAACTTGAAGTGCCCTGCACGGGTGGATAAGGGCCTTGGATAGCAACTTCAAAAATTGTCTTACCAAGCTAACAAATTTTAGATTGTGCTATAAGGCTCTGAGGAGTGAGCGATGACGCGCGACCAAGCTATGGACCTGTTGCAGCAGCACTTAAAAAATCCTAATCTGGTCAAACATTGCCTGGCTGTGGAAGGCTGTATGAAAGAATTTGCCGTTTATTTCGGCCAGGACCCGGAATCCTGGGGCTTGGCTGGATTGCTGCATGATTTGGATTATGAATATACCGTGCAAACCCCGGCCGAACATACGGAAAAAACAGCCGAACTGTTGGCTGAATATTTTCTGGCTGATGAAATCATCCACGCCATCAAGGCTCACAACATGCGTGTAGAGCCCAGTTCCAAGATGGACATCTCCCTGCTGACCATCGATCCGGCCAGTGGTTTTATCATTGCCTGCGCATTGATGCACCCTGATAAGAAATTGGCGAGCCTCGATTTGGCTTTCTTGAAAAAGCGTTTCAAGGAAAAATCATTTGCCAAGGGCGCATCGCGTGAACAGATGGAAACATCGACCAGACTGGGGCTGAGCTTGGATGAATTTCTACTGCTTTGTCTTCAAGCCATGCAAAAAATAGCCCCTGCACTCGGATTGTGATGGACCGGCTGCAGACCAAGGGTTTGACCAAGGTATACCACCAGGTGAATGTGGTAGACGGCATCAACCTGGAATTCAAAACCGGGAAAATTTCCGCCCTGCTGGGGAGGAACGGGGCGGGCAAGACCACCACTTTTTTAATGATGGCGGGCATCGTCAAACCCGACAGCGGCGACGTGGTGTTCAATGGTGAAAATGTCAATCACATTCCTTCCTACGAACGCTCGCAAAAAGGGCTGATTTACCTTCCCCAGCAACATTCCATATTCATGAAGGCCACGGTTTTCCAGAACCTGTTCATGGTACTGGAGCTATATCATTCGCAAACCGAAGCCAGGCAAAAGGCCTTGGCCTTGTTGGGCGATTTCGGATTGCAGGCGGTGCAAGATTCCAAGGCCCACCAGTTGTCGGGAGGGGAAAAACGCCGCCTGGAGATCGCCCGTTCGATGATCATGGCACCGCGCTTTTTGTTCCTGGATGAGCCGTTTACCGGCATCGATCCAATCACCATCCATGAGCTGCAAAAGGTTATTTTAAAGCTTAAACGAAGGGGCATTGGCATCATCATTACCGATCACAATGTCAAGGACACTTTTTTCATCACCGACATGGCCTATATTATTCATAAAGGACATATCCTGAGTTGCGGCACACCGGCCCAGGTGGTCAAGGAAGAGGAGACTCGTCAGGTGTTCCTGGGCAAAGATTTTGAGTGGAACGGCTGAGCCAAGGGTCCTATCTAAAATTAAGCGCCGTTGATTGGCGTGAGCGGGTCGACTTTTTTGCCGCCCATTTCTCCCCCTGCCGCATCTGCCCGCGTCAGTGCCGGGCCGAGCGGTCTGCCGATCGGTCCGGCACCTGCAAGGCAAGGAAAGAGGTTAAAATCGCCTCGCACAATCTTCACTTTGGCGAGGAACCGCCCATTTCCGGCAAAAGGGGATCGGGAACAGTCTTTTTTTCGGGCTGCACCCTCAACTGCCTTTTTTGCCAGAACTACCCGATTTCGCAGTTATTCCATGGTGAGTTTTACAGCATCGAGCAGCTGTCCGGGA
This sequence comes from Candidatus Aminicenantota bacterium, assembly GCA_016934745.1. GTDB lineage: Bacteria > Acidobacteriota > Aminicenantia > UBA2199 > UBA2199 > UBA2199. The sequence goes on from JAFGSF010000007.1 coordinate 40,322, forward strand.
TTTTTCTCGGCCTACAGAAGCGCGGTGCCCATAATATCAACCTGGTGTCGCCGACGCCCTACCTGTTCCACATCCTGAGCGCGCTGGAGACTGCTTGCGCCCAGGGGCTTCATATTCCACTGGTCTACAATACCAGCGGTTATGAACGGGCCGAACTGATGGCCGGATTGTCGGACATCGTCGACATCTACCTGCCCGATTTGAAGTATGGCCCTTCGAAAGGGTCACAACAATTGGGGATGCGGCTTTCCGGGGTGGCCGATTATCATGTTCATGCTGTCTCGGCCATTGCCGAGATGTTCCGGCAGGCCGGGCCGCTGCACGTGGATGATGACGGGATTGCGCTGCGCGGTACCATCATCCGTCATTTGATTATCCCCGGCCAGACGGCCAACTCCATCGACGCGTTGCGAACCATTGCAGCCGCTTCCTTCAGATCGGTTTGGCTCAGCTTGATGAGCCAGTACTTTCCGGCTCACCGCGCCCCGGATTGCCCGCCCTTCGACCGCCGGTTGCGCGTCGAGGAGTGGCGCCAAGTCCGTGACGAAGCACTGCGCCTGGGTCTGGAGAAAGGCTGGTTCCAGGAGCTGGACTGACCGGTTCGGCCTTGTCCATAACGCAATATCAATTCCCTTTTCTGCATTTCAACGCGCAGGGTCAGGGCGTTCCACCGGAACGCCCATACGATAATCCTGATATCTATTTCAGCGTTCGTGTGCTAAGGGTGGATTATGGGATTCAACTTCAATATGCGCGGCAGGAGATCGATCCGCTTGAAAGGCCACGATTATTCCGCTCCGGGCGATTACTTCATCACCATCTGTGCTTTAAAAATGGATTGTGTTCTTGGAGAAATTATTGATGGCTGGATGCGGTTGTCGGCAGCCGGGAAAATAGCATGCCGGGAATGGCGGAGCACTGAAACAATCCGTCCGGAAGTCACATTGGGCCCGTTTGTCATCATGCCCAACCACCTGCACGGGATCATTGCCATCCATGCGCCTAAGGGTGAACCGCAGTCCAAATCATCCGCTTTTGCGAAGATGATTTGTCTGCAAACGGAGTTGGTGGCTCGCCCTGGCAGCTCGGATCAATACAGCCCGACCTGCCTGAAAAAAATCTCGCCGCACGCGCCGGGGTAGGCGTTGCCGTTGTCGATCAGGAAAAAGACAGCATCGATGGCGGCCGGAGCCGTAGTGCCAGGCTGGCCATACAGGCGGTGGAAGTTTGAGAAGGGGATAGCGACCTGTCGCCATTGTTCCGTAGCCAGAAATGAATGCTGGTAGGCAGCTTCACCGGAACCGCTGCCGGTGCGAAACTGCAGCCAGCAGCGCATCGGCGCGCTGGCGCTCGTTTCGAAGACGAATCCATGGTAACCGGCGGTTGCCGTGTTTTGCCGAAAAGCCAGCGCTACCCAGAAGTCGGGTTTGCCGTCGGGATCAGGCCGCAGCGTGAAGGCCAGACCTGTGACGGTTCCCTGTCCATGGCCACCATCCAGACATATGGCGGCGCTGGAGGCGCCGTTTTTTTCGACCTGAAAAATGTTTTCGAAAAATGCCAGGGACGGTCCATTGAGCGTTTTCGCTGCCGCCGCTTCCGTGGCCGGCCGGGCAATGTAAATCGGGTTGGTCATGATCCAGGGCAGTTTTTTAAAGTGGCCCGAGCTGAGTGAAATTTCACTGCGGTAGACCCCGCCCCGGGTGATCGGGATGATCAATTCCTGAGCCTTGTTGGAGCGAACGGTCTTAAAAATCTCGCCGTCCTTTTTTACCACCACGTCAACAGGAAAATTGAAGGGCAATTTGAAAATCACGTCGCCGCCTGGACCTTGGGCATCGCCGCCCATGGCAATTTGCCGGCCATTCTTTTCCCGGTAGTAGTTCTCGAAGCCGTTGGCCGGGGCCAGCGATTCGATGACGTTGAAAAAATCGCCGCGGCGCAGGGCGGAAATTATGGCAGCTGCTGCGGAAGGCGCATCGCTTGCCCCATCACGTTCCACTTTCACGTAGAGGTTCAAAATTCGGAAGGTAGCCCCATATGAAGGGAAGTGCAGGCTGACATTTTTACTGATCTGCAGTTTGGCATGGGAGTCCAACGCGAATATGCCGAAGTATTTGCCAGCGCGGTTGAAGCGATCCCAGATGAGCATCTCCTTTTCCGGATAGGAGATCAACGTGGTCAGGGCATAGTCGGCATTGAAAAGATACCGCAGCGGCAGGAAGGTCATGCCGACCAGCAGATTTTTTTTGGCCATTTGGTACAGGCTCAATATTTCAATGCCTGTAAAACCGTGCACCTGCCAGTTGGTCCAGGGAATCTTGCGGTCCAGGGGATGGGCGATGAAACTGACCCCGCCGTCGCGTTCGACTTCGGCGATCGCTTCCTGCGCTTCGGGCGGAAAAATATAGTCGGGGACGTGGTAGCCCACCGCGGCCAAGTGCCCGGCATGAAGCGAAAATTCCGATGCGCCAATGAGCAGGACGTCATGAAGCCAGGCCGTGGCGGCCGAAGCCTGCAGGTTGGGCCGGCCATGATCGGTAAGGATCACGAAGTCCAGGCCCTGGGAACGGGCATCGCGACAGATCTCATCGATAGTGCCGCGGCCGTCGGAAAAGTTCGAATGCAAATGATAGACGCCTTTTTTGTAGTATGAAGGCAACGGGTTTCTATTGATTTTTTGCCTGAAAGACAAGCTGGAAAAAACGATTGCAATCAGAAAAATACCGAATAGCAAAAGAAATATTTTGAAAAGCTTTTTTTTCAATTGAGCATCTCTTTCATTCTGGCCACGGCTTCTTTCAAACCCAGAAAAGCGGCATTGGCAATAATGGAATGGCCGATATTCAGTTCCTCGATTTCGGTGATGGCCGCGATGGGCTTGATGTTTTGATACGTGAGTCCATGACCGGCGAGCAGGGCGAAGTTCAATTTTTTGGCGTAGGTTACTGCTTTTTTTAATTTTTCCAGTTCCAGCCTGGCATAATTACTGCCGCTGTTTTTGGCGTATTCGCCGGTGTTCAGTTCAATGGTGCGGATGCCCAGCCGGTGACAGGCCTTAATATTGTCAATGCCGGGGTCGATGAACAACGACACGCTGATTCCCGCCGCCAGCAGATTGCCGGCGACTTCCTGGATTTTTTCCGTGAACATGATCACGTCGAGGCCGCCGCTGGTGGTGACTTCATCCTTGGCTTCAGGCACCAGCGTGCACATGTCCGGCTTGTACTTCAAGGCGATTTTGACCATGTCCATGGAAACGGCCATTTCCATGTTCAGCTTGCTCTTGATCACCCGGCGCAGTATTTCCACATCCCGTTCCTGGATGTGGCGGCGATCCTGGCGCAAGTGAATCGTGATGCCGTCCGCTCCGCCCATTTCGGCCAGGGCGGCGGCGTAAACCGGGTCCGGTTCGTTGGCCATCCGCGCTTGGCGGATGGTGGCGATGTGATCGATATTGACGCTGAGTTTCATTTTAAGCTCCAATTTCGTTTTGAATTAATGATGTGAAAAATGGCATTTTATTCTCAATGATGCCCATGTCGCGGGCTTCCATCATGATCCGGATCAGGGGTTCGGTCCCGGAATAGCGGATCAGCAGCCGTGCTTCGCTGCCGTACTTTTCCGTGAACTCTTTTTGGGCATAGACAAGCGTTTTCCAACCGGCCAGATCCTTTTTATGGTGAACGGGGATATTGATGATTTGCTGGGGATACAAAGGCAGTTGCCGGCGGACATCCAGACTGCTCCATCCGAAAAATTCAAGAGCTTTGATGAAAAAAAGTGCAGTCAGCATTCCATCTCCACTGCTGTGCATATGTTTCAGAATAATATGCCCGGAGGGTTCTCCACCCAGGATGGCGCCGTATTTTTTCATTTGCCGGTATACCTGGCTGTCACCGACGCCGCTACGAATCAACCGCATCCCCTGGGCAGCCAGTGCTGTTTCCAGTCCCAGGTTGGTCATGACCGTGCCGACCACCCGGCAATTAAAGCGAGGCTCCTGGTGGCGCAGGTAGTGCGCCATGACATAGAGGGCATGATCTCCGGTCAGGATTTGTCCCTCGGTGTCGGCAAAAATAGCCCGGTCGGCATCGCCGTCAAAGGCCACCCCCAGATCGGCTTTTTCGGCCAGGACGAGCTTGCTCAGCGTCTGCGGATAAGTCGAGCCGCAACCGGCATTGATGTTTTTGCCGTTGGGCCGGGCATGGCTGGTTCGGATATTCAATCCCAGGCGCCGGAAAAGTTCAGGGGCGATCAGGGACGCAGCCCCGTTGGCGCAATCCAGTGCAATGGTGGTTTTTCCAGGCATCAGGCCCCGGCCGTTGGCTTGGAGGAATTCCATATATTCCGGGGATGGATTGATGGAAGTGATTTTGGTTTTCCCGGTGTCTGTTTTTTGGACGGATTTCAACCGGGCGCTGATTTTGTTTTCAAGGACGTTTGAAATTTTTTCACCGCGGTGGTTGAATATTTTTATGCCGTTGTCGTGGAATGGATTATGGGAGGCGGATATCATAATCCCGAATTTGAAACCGAGCTTCCGGGTCAGGAATGCCAAGCCGGGAGTGGGTATGACTCCGCAGGAATAAACGCGGGCCTTCTTGGCCAAGCCGCGAGCGAGCTGTTTTTCAATGGTCGCACCCGATTGGCGCGTATCGCGGCCGATGATGACTTTTGAATTCGCGGCCAGTGAACCAATGTTGTGACCCAGCTTGACCAGGGTCGTTTCGTCGAGGGGAAATGCACCGGCCAGACCCCGAATGCCGTCCGTGCCGAAGAGGCAGCCTGTCATTTTGATTTCGCTGCCAAGTTTTCGATCTCCAGCATCAGGTCCACGTCACGGCGGTCGCGGAATTTAAGAATATTCCTGGCCTGTTTTAAAGCCACTTTGCGCTTCTGACTTGCCTCGATTTCGTTTAAATCGACTTCCTCGGTGAAAACGGCCGTGATGTCGCTCAGTTGCGATTTGTAGCCGATGATCGTCACCCGGTCGGGGATGATTTTGTATTCTTTCATTTTCAGATTTTTTTTCAACTGGCCGCGGAAGCGGATTTTAACCGGGATCTCCTTAGTGTTAAATTCCTCAACGTAAACTTCGATCATTTTGGGGTGCAGGGAAATGATCTGAATGCCATCTGGAATTTTCAAATAATCCTCGGCAAAGTAATTCAGCTTGCCGCTCTCGGTGATGTTTTTCAGGTCGATTTTAATGGCCATGCTTTCAGGACGCATCTTGGCAATGAGATTGGCGGAACCCTTCAGTGAAACATGCGCTTCTTCCGGCTGCAGGTTGACCACTTCCAGGCTGGGGGAGACATGGGTTATTTCAACAGGGATTTTGAGCGTTTTTTCCGAATAAGTTTTTTCCCGGCCGCTGATGACGGCCCAAACCAGGACGGCCAGTATCAAGGCGCTGGCTTTCAGGCTCCAATTGCTTACAAAGAGTTTTTTTATTTTTTCCTGCATGTCAGATTTTAAAGAATTTCAGCCTGTTTTTCAGGCCCTCGCGATCCAGGCCGCGAATCAGTTCACCTTTGGCGGCCAGGGAAATTTTTCCGGTTTGTTCCGAAACAACGATGGTGATGCAGTCGCTTTCCTGGCTGATGCCAATCGCGGCCAGATGCCTGCCTCCAGCCGGGGTCAGTTCCAGTAGTGGTGGATACGGGAAAAAACAATTGGCGGCGGCGATGCGTCCTTCGGAAATGATCACGGCCCCGTCATGCAGCGGTGTATTGGGAGTAAAAATGGTCAGCAGCATGTCCTTGGATATCAAAGCGTCGAGTCGGATATGCTTGTCAATATAGGATTTCAGCTTGATCTCGCGTTCAATGGCGATCAGGGCGCCGATTTTTCCCAGGGACAGGGCCACCACGGCGTTGACGATTTCATCGCGGATATAGGAGATATCGGTGGGAATGAATTTGGTTTTTAATTTACTGCCGATTTCAGCCAGGATCTTGCGCAATTCACCCTGGAACAGGATGATGATGGCAATGATCAGATAGGTGAGGAATTTGTTCAAGATGAAAGCAAAGGCGGTCAGGTTGAGCAATTCGGTGATCAAGGCGCAAAAACCTATCAACATCAGTCCCAGTGCCATCTGGTACGACCGGGTTCCCTTGATTAGCAGCAGCAGGTAGTAAATCAGCAGGAAAATAAGAAAAATATCCAGGATATCCTTTGGCGTGAATTTGGCAAAAGCGTTGATGATATTTTCAATAATCATCTATTCCAGGATTTGCGGCTTGGCCTCGCCCTTGCTTTTTCTTTTTTTCGTTTGTACGGAATTGGGCTTTTTCTGAGTGCCGAGAATGGCGGCGATCTGATCGGAAGTCAGGGATTCCTTTTCGAGCAGCTGCATGGCGATGATTTCCAGTTTTTCGCGGTTTTCGAGAATGATTTTCTTGGAATGCCCGTAGGCTTCGTCGATAATTTTTTTAACTTCGATATCGATTCGTTGCGATGTCTCTTCAGAGTATTCGTTATGGGACATGAGGTCGCGACCCAGGAAAATCATATCCTCCTTTCTGCCGAAGGTCAGGGGCCCAAGTGATGACATGCCCCATTCACAGACCATTTTGTGGGCAATGGAAGTTGCTTTTTCAAAATCATTGCCGGCGCCGGTGGTGAGAATGTCAAGAAACAATTCTTCGGAAATGCGCCCGGCCATCAGCACCGCAAGCTGAGCATCCAGATAGTTTTTAGAGTAAGTGTACTTGTCGTTGAGGGGCAATTGTTGTGTTTGGCCCAGGGCCATGCCGCGGGGAATGATGGATACCTTGTGCAGGGGATCGGCCTCCTTTTCCATGGCGGCAATCAGGGCGTGGCCAGCTTCATGGTATGCGGTGATCCGTTTTTCCTCTTCAGATATAATCATACTTTTTCTTTCGCTGCCCATCAGGACCTTGTCCTTGGCGTATTCAAAATCTTCCATGTCGATGGCTTTTTTCCCATTGCGCGAAGCAAAAAGAGCGGCCTCGTTGACCATGTTGGCGATATCGGCGCCGGAGAAGCCCGGAGTGGAGCGTGCCAGCACCTGTAGTTCGACATTTTTGGAGATGGGAGTGCTGCGGGTATGTACTTTGAGAATTTCTTCACGGCCCTTGACATCCGGAGTGGAAACCACGATGCGCCTGTCAAATCGACCGGGGCGCAGCAAGGCCGAGTCGAGAATATCGGGACGATTGGTGGCGGCAATGATGATGACTCCTTCATTGGCATCAAAACCGTCCATTTCCACCAACAACTGGTTCAATGTTTGTTCGCGTTCATCATGGCCGCCCCCCAGCCCGGTGCCACGTTGCCGGCCCACGGCATCTATTTCATCGATAAATATCATGCAGGGAGCGTGCTTTTTGCCTTCATCAAACAGGTCGCGAACCCGTGAAGCGCCGACGCCGACAAACAATTCGACAAAATCGGAACCGGATATGGAAAAGAAAGGCACGTTGGCTTCGCCGGCGATGGCTTTGGCCAATAACGTTTTTCCTGTGCCCGGGGGACCGATCAGCAGCACGCCTTTGGGGATTTTTCCGCCCAGGCGTTGAAATTTTTTCGGTTCCTTGAGGAATTCTATGATCTCTTCCAATTCTTCCTTGGCTTCCTCGACCCCAGCCACGTCCTTGAAAGTGATTTTGATGCGGTCGCCGCCGGCAAACATGCGGGCCTTGCTCTTTCCAAAGGTGAAAGCCTTATTTCCACCCTGTTGGCGCATGATCATCACCCAGAAAACAATGATGATCAGGAAGGGGGCCAAGGAAAGGATGATGCCCAGCCATTCGTTTTTATTCAGTTTTTCAACTTCGATATTCACCTTATGCTGGCGAAGCTTGTTGATCAATTCCGGATAGTCCTGGGGAATGCTGGACTCGAAACGGCTGTAATCGGTTCCCTCTTCCGGATTCATATCACCGGTGATGACGTTGCCTGCGATCAAGGCGCTCGAAATCTGGTCGTTTTCGACCTTGTCCATGAATTCGGAGAAGGTTAATTTTTTGGATTTACTGTTGGATACATTGCTTAACATGTTCCATAGCATGATCAGGATGATCAGTGCGACAAACCAAAACAAGATGCCTTTCGGGGCTTTTGTTTTTATTTTGCTCATTGCCTCTTTATAATTCCTTAAATTGAATTTTTTTTATTATAACATAATCCCGACGATTTAAAAACTGGCTCCGGGTTCCGACAGCCGACGGGCCGTTGATGGTTTCAGATAATCCCGTGCTTGCGGCCTACCTTGGCGAAAGCGGCGATGGCCCTTTCAATGTGCTCTTTGGAATGGGCGGCCGAAATCTGCACCCGGATGCGCGATTGACCGCGCGGCACGACCGGGAAGAAGAAACCCACCACGTAGATGCCTTCGGCATATAAATCGCGGGACAGCAGTTGCGCCAATTGAGCATCGTTGGAAAATTTGCGCAGCAGGATGGGTACGATGGGATGACTGCCTTCATTGATGTCAAAGCCGAGCCGGCCCATTTCCTGCCTGAAGGTCATGGTATTTTCCATGAGCTGCCGGCGCAAGTCGTCGCTTCTTTCCAGCAGGTCGAATGCGGCGATGCCGGCGGCGGCGATGGCCGGGGCCAACGTGTTGGAAAAAAGGTAGGGCCGCGATTTCTGACGCAGGATTTCGATGATTTCCCGATGGCCGCTGGTGAATCCGCCGGATGCTCCGCCCATGGCCTTGCCTAACGTAGAGGTAATGATGTCCACTTTGCCGAGCATATCGTTGTATTCAATGGAACCGCGTCCGGTTCTGCCCAAAAATCCGGTGGCATGGGAGTCGTCGACCATGACCAGGGCGTCATAGGTGTTGGCCAGCTCGATGATGTGCTTCAAATCGGCGATGTCGCCGTCCATGGAGAAAACGCCGTCGGTGGCGATGATGATGTTGCGGGCCGGAACAGGCTCCTTGGCCAGGCCCGGGCCGTCCCAAATATCCATGCCTTCGCGGGCTTTTTTCAAGGCGGTTTCCAACGACCGCATGTCCGAATGCTCATAGATGAAACGTTTGGCTTTACACAGGCGGATGCCGTCAATGATGCTGGCGTGGTTCAAGGCGTCGGTGATGATGGCGTCCTCGGTGCCGAGCAGGCCTTCGAACAAACCGCCGTTGGCATCATAGCAGGAGGAATAGAGAATGGTATCTTCCGTGTGATAGAATTTTGAAATTTTATCTTCCAATTTCTTATGCAGGTCCTGGGTTCCGCAGATGAAGCGCACCGAGGCCAGGCCGAAACCGTACTGGTCCAGGGCTTGGTGGGCGGCCTGGATGAGCTCGGGATGGTTGGCCAGTCCCAGGTAGTTGTTGGAACAGAAATTCAGTACTTCCCGTGCCTTGGCAGCGGCCGGAAAGGACACGTAAATCCCTGGTTTCTGACTGGTCAGGATCAGCCTTTCCTCTTTGAACAACCCGGCATCTTTGATTTTAGTCAATTCCTGATTAAAGTCGTATTTTACGCGCTGATACATGGGTTCTCCTTGATACTTCATTTTACATCAAATCGGTGTGCAATTAAAGACGCGCGGGCATGGGAAAGGCGAACTTGGCAATCTGTCCAGCCACATTGCAAGCAGCTTTATTTTTTTTTTATTTTGAGGTATATTCACCTAGCATGAGCAAAACATTCACATGTTCAATGCGTCGGACGATATGTTCAGTCCGGACGGTCATGCTCATTTTTACTTTTTTAAGCCTGACGGCCGTGTCAGCCTGGGCACTCGATCCGCAGAAGGATATCCGCCACTATATCATTGATCAGTGGACAACCGATAGCAGCAACATCCCGCAGAATTCGATTCTGAGCATGGCTCAGACGCGGGACGGCTACCTGTGGATCGGTACCTACGAAGGGCTGGCCCGTTTTGACGGGCTGCGTTTCACGGTTTTCAACAAAGCCAATACGCCCGAGATCCAGAATAACGGCATGCTGGTCATGGCTGAAGGCCTGGACGGGGTTTTATGGATCGGCACTCCCAACGGTCTGCTGTGTCGCAGCGGCGGTTCATTCCGAAATTTCACTGTGAACGACGGCCTTTCGAGTGATTTCATCCTGGCGCTGGCCGTCGATAACCGGGGCGCCTTGTGGGTTGGCACGACCCAGGGGCTGAATCGATATGCACACGGCATCTTCACCAGTTTTTCGGTCGCGGATGGGCTGGAGCAGGACTACATTTCGGCCCTCTGCACCGGTCCGAACAATACCATGTGGATTGGAACCAGCACCGGTCTTTTCAGTTGCCGTTCCGGTGTCTTCAGTCATTATGCGCTTCCCAACGGCAAGTCAGGCAATACGGTTTGGTCCCTGTGCACCGGCCACGGCGACGTTTTATGGATCGGTACGGCCGGTGCCGGACTGGTCCGTTTCAGCGGGGGTGTTTTTCACGCCTACTCCCGGCAGCAGGGTTTGTCCGGGAATGAGATCCGGGTGATTTATGAAGACAGCCATGGCATCCTGTGGGTGGGTACGGGAAGCAATGGCTTGAACCGCTACGAACGGGGTGTGTTCAGTCATCTGGATCGGCGATCCGGCCTGAGCAACGATTCGATTCGTGCCCTGGTCGAGGACCAGGAAGGCAGCCTCTGGGTCGGTACATACAGCGGCGGCCTGAACCGTTTGAAAGACGACCGCTATATTTTTTATAACCGGCGCAACGGACTTCCCGTTGACCTGACTCGTTCGGTCATGCAGGGCAGGAATGGTGCCATGTGGATCGGTACGGTCGGCGGCGGCCTGGTGCGCTTCGCTGCGGGTGAATTCACGGTTTTCAATGAAAAACAGGGGTTGCGTGATCTGCGTATCTGGTCCATTGCCCAGGGCTTGGATGGGGCGATCTGGCTCGGCACCTACGGGGGCGGGCTGCACCGTTTTCAGGATGGAAAAGTCACGGCGGTATATTCGACGCGCAACGGACTCACCAATGATATCGTGCGTGCCGTTTTGGCTGCCCGCGACGGGACAATCTGGGCCGGGACCAATGGCGGTGGCATTGACATCCTGCATCCCGATGGTCGTATTGTGAATTACAGCCGGCGCAGCGGTTTGAGTGACGATTTCATTTATGCCATCAGCCAGGATCGTGAGGATACGGTTTGGGTCGGAACCTATAACGGCGACCTCTACCGTTTCCGGCAGGGAAAATTCACCGTGTATCAGCCGCGTTCCGGAACTTCCCAGAACGCAATCTGGACGATTCATCCCGATGCCGACGGTGTGCTTTGGCTTGGCACCAACAGCGGTGGGCTGATTCGTTTCAAGGACGGTCAATTTCGCACCATCGGCTCGCGGAACGGATTGTACAGCGACGTGGCTTTCCAAATCCTGGAGGATGACCAGGGATATCTGTGGATGAACTGCAACCGGGGTGTTTACCGGGCCAGTAAAAAGGAGTTGAACGATTTCGCCGATGGCAGAAGGTCCCGCGTTGGGTCTCTTTTACACGGCGTATCCGAAGGAGTGCGCGGGGCGGAAAGTACCGGTCCGGCCCAACCGGCCGGATGGAAGAGCCGGGACGGTAAATTATGGTTCCCGACTATCAAGGGTGTGACTGTTCTCGATCCCGATTACCGCAAGCGTAATGAGCGCACACCGCCGGTACTCATCGAAAAAATGACCGTTGAAGACCGGGAAATTGACCTCACCATGCCACCGGTCATCGGCCCCGGGCGCAAAAAGTTGGAATTTACCTATACCGCTCTCAGTTTTCTCGTGCCCGAAAAGAACCGTTTCAAGACCATGCTGAGAGGATTTGATAGTGATTGGAGCGCGGAAACCAGCCAAAGGCGGGTGTCCTATACCAACCTGCCGCCGGGCCACTATACGCTCCGGGTGATTGCCTGCAATAATGACGGCCAATGGAACCTGAAAGGGGCAAGTTTGAGTTTTGTGCTGCGACCTTTTTTCTTTCAGACATTTTGGTTCTGGACCGTCGCCGTTTTTTTCATGCTGTTCATGGTGTTCCTGGCTTTCCGATGGCGCTTCCGCCGACTCGAGCGGCATGAGCGCGAACTGGAAACCCTGGTTCAAGAAAGGACCGTGGAGCTGTCTCGCGTCAATGAGGAATTGCTTGCGGCAAACAGGGTCCAGGATGAATTGCAACGCATTGCCGTACACGATCTGAAAAATCCCCTGCAGACCATTATGGGGTCTGCCGACTTGCTCTGCAGGCAGGCTCCCCAATCCATGGCCGCAGTTCAATTGGGGGAGAAGATTTCCCAGGCTTCGAAGCGTATGCTGACCTTGGTCAATGAGATGCTGGAAATAGCTCGTATCGAGACCGGTGCCATTCAATTGGAGCTGCAAGCCGTCGACTTGGGCGTCCTGGTAGCGCAGGTGGCGGACGGTTTCAGCAACCAGATGCTGAACAAGGGGCAAAAACTCGATCTCAGTGTTGAAGCTGGATGCCTGGTCATGGGTGATTGGGCATGGTTGAAAGTCATTTTCGAAAACCTGATCAGCAACGCGGTGAAATTTTCCCCCCACCAGTTGCCCATTGCCGTGTCTGTAAACCAGCGGGAAAAGACGGTTTTGGTTACGGTCAAGGATTGCGGTCCCGGCCTTAACGCCGATGACAAGAAAAAGCTCTTTGGAAAATTTCAACGCCTGAGCGCCAGGCCCACCGGGGGTGAATCCTCGACCGGGTTGGGATTATCCATCGCCGAGCAGTTGGTACGCCGCCATGGCGGCCGCATTTGGGCTGAAAGCGAAATGGCCAAGGGCAGCGCGTTTTACGTGGAATTGCCGCGGATTGAAAATCAATGAAAGACTGGAAACAAGCGCACGAATACACCCAGGAATCGCTTGTCCGAATCTGAGGGTTCAAGTTTTTGCGGGACAAAACCGCCACGGATTTCAAAGCGAATGAGGTATAAAAAATCCCCCTTCCAGGGAATCGTCCCGGGCATTGTGATGACACTGGCTGAAGAAAATGGATCTCGGGATCGGGGTTTGTACTCCATTCGCTGTGAGCCGATCTGCATCGCGACTTGGAGCGGGCTCCGGCTTGTCATTTCCAGTTGCAGACGCCTGACAGGAATCGATGTTCTCAGGACCACCTCGGTACGGCAATTGCCCCGGGTCCAAAAGCCGTCTGCTTCATGTTTCAAAGAGTTTATGTCCTGGAAATGAACCGTGGCGCCGGGAACGGGCAAGCAGTTCTGTTCGTCAAAACGCACAGAGAACAAAGAGTGGGCGGCCAACAGGAAGGATAACAGGATGATCCAGATAGCATGGCGGTGGAGTCGAACGGTCGGCGGCACTTTATTTCTTTCCTTCTTCAATATGGTCAGGCTGATGCCCGCAATCAGCGTCAGCCAGGAAAGAAGAATCAGCCAGGAAAAATCTGGCCCAGAAACGAGGTTGGGTACGAGTCGGGTGAAGTCGATCCCGACGTTGCTTAGAAATAAAAGCAATTTGGATTGGGTGTCCATATTCCAGGAATCATCAGAAAGGCCGTCGTGAAAAAACAGCCGCGGTTGGGCGATGGCCAGCAAAGCCATGAGGATGGCGATAATCGCCAGGATTCGGAATAGGGGAATGGCTGAACGGTTTTTTGCCCAGGACAGGGTCGCGGAAACGAAGAGCGCCAGGATGGAAACGATCGGCAGCAGAGTTCTTTCGGGTGGGGCATAACCGCCTTGGGCCATTGCAGTGGTAGAAAAGACCCAGTAGGCCGCTGCCAGGAATAGAGCCGCAGAACCGATTTTTTTGCTTCTCTTGAACGTGAGGACAAACCCCGGGATGAAAAGGATGTAGAGTGGCGAATAGACGAAAAGTCCCATGCGTTGGTCAAAAAAATAGGCGAGCGCCCGTGCGCCGAAATTCACCTGGCCGAATTTGAGGCTGAAATGGAAAGGCGTAGCCGTGGCGGCGGCTGTACCGAAATAAACAGCGATGGGTGAGATCGTCCCATATATGTGCCAGAGAAAGGCAAGGAACAACATGGCGGAAACCAGGAGTGGGCCGAGAAAGTATAAATATTTCCTCTGCTGAGAGAATATGGTCCGCCATTGCGAACAGATGAAAATAACGAAGCTGGCGGCAGCGAGAATGACATATTTAATGCCAAACCAGGGGATCACGGCAATTCCCAGTCCGGACCAGAACAGCGATTTCTTGGAGAGTGGTCCCTGGAAAAGGGCCTGGCGCAGGACCAGCAGTAGCAACAGGGCTACCGGGATTTCCGAATAGAGGAGGCGGGAATAGAACAGGAGCGGCGGAGTGAAAGCGAAAAAAAGCCAGGAATAGAATGCCATACGCCGGTTTTGCGTGAATTCCCAAACCAGTAGGAAAAAAAAAGCGGTCAGCAGTGAAGCCAGCAGGACCATGGTCTCCCGTGCCAGCAGGATGCGGATGTTTCTTTCATTGGGTTTGTTGATCCCGGGAATTTTCAGGATTTTGCCGAGGTAGTCGCCGCACCAGTAAGCAGGAACCAGGAGCAGCGATATGCCGGGGAAATGTTTGCTGTAAATGTGCAGCGGCCCTTTTTTGCCTGGATACGCGTGCCAGCTGATCTCGCCGGGATAAAATTCCCAATAGTCCTTATGCAGGTAATTGTTGTAGAGGTCGATGTCGTGGTCGCGGACCATGCTCTTGGTGGTGAGCAGATAATGCGGTTCGTCCCCGGTAAAGGGCAGGGAAGGCAGAATGCCGCTGAGCAGGATGAAGGAGTAGGCACTGAAGCTGGCAAGAAACACTCCCAGAAAGGCTCTTCGCTTTTGGCCCTTCTTGGGTCTGATTTGCAGTTCGGTTGGGCGTTGCCGCAATGGTTGGCGTCGAAGTATTTTTAAGTAAAACACTGCCTGCAGGTACAGAGTTCCTGCTGCGGCCAATAGCAGGAGTTTCAAGGATATGTCGCGCAGGACAAATTGATGCTGAATGAAATCCAGCCATAGGAGGAGAAGCGGCGTCAACGTCACGCACAACTTGGTCATAACGAATTCCCGTGTAAGGCAGAAATTTCTGGCCAGGCCGGTTGCGGCGCGGTCGAACAGAAAAAATACGGCGGCCAGCGAAAAAATGGCGATACCTGTCCATAGTGGAACTGGGAAATGTTGATCGGGGCCGCGCCGGGTCAATTCGCCAAGGTGGCGGACGGCGAATGACGCCACGGCAAATATTTCCGCTGCGCCCAGCAGGAACGTTGATCTGGTCTTTAAATAAAAGCCGCTTTGCCTGCACATTAGAAGGCCAGGGCCAGCTTCTCATGCTTCAGAGCCATTATCCTCCGCCAGGCCCGCTCGATGAGCGCGGTGTTGACGCGCCTAGCGGCGATCAATTCCAGGATTGTTTCTTGTGTCTTGGCAGCGATATCGGGGTCATAAACCAGATTGTTGGCCAAGAGAATGACATCGACTCCAGCGTTGAGCGTCAATTCCAAGGCCGTTTCGCGGCCGTATGCATCACTGATGGCCTTCATCTCCATGTCATCGGAAATGATTACACCGGGGAAGCGCATTTTTTTACGCAACAGGCTGCTGATGGTTTTTTTTGAGAGGGTCGCCGGGTATTCGGGGTCCAATCGGCTATTGAAGATATGGGCGGTCATGATGGCGTCGGCCTGGCCGCAGGCGATGATGTCACGGTACGGCTTCAGCTCAGTTTCGTTCCATGTGTCACTGACGTCGGTGACGCCCAAGTGGGAATCCTGGCGCGAACTGCCATGCCCGGGGAAATGTTTCAATGTGCAGCCCACGCCGTGCCGGCGGTGGCCTTCGATAACAGCCAGGGCATGACGGACCACCCGGTCCGGATCGGTTCCGAAGCTACGTTCGTATCTGCCGATGATTGGATTTTTTGGGTTGACGTTCAAGTCGACCAGCGGCGCGAAGTTTAAGTTGATTCCGCAGGCAGCCATGGCTGCGGCGCTTTGTGCAGCGTAGGTCATGGTCAGATCCGTATCGTCCACCCTCCCCAGGTAGTCGGCAGAGACTGTACCCGGAAACCCGCTTGTTTCTTTGAGGCGGGCCACCAGTCCGCCTTCCTGGTCTACGGCGATCAGCAGCGGGGTGGCGGCCAGGGTTTGCATGGATGCGGTGAGCGTTTTGACCTGCTGTGGCGAGCGGATATTGCGTTCGTCAGTTTCCAGGGCCAGGTCGCGATCGAACAGGACCACACCGCCGATGCGGCCGGCGCGGATATCTCGAACGATGGGGGAGTGCTCGCCGGCTTCCAGGCCGCGGAAGCCGATTATGATCATCTGGCCGATCTTTTCGTGCAGGTTCACGGCTTCATTCTGCTTACGAACGGGCCATGTTCATCAGGACTTGATGTTTCCCAGCCTGGGGCCCAGCGAGAAAAGGATCAACTTGCCGGAGGCAAATCCATAAATCAATCTTTGCGGCCGGCCGGCGATCGTGCAGCGACAAAAATGAAATGACGCAAGCCCGCCATTCATTTTTTTCCCGGTCGCCGGGTCGGCCATGATGCGCAGGATTGCCTTTTTCAAGGCATCTTTATCTTTTTCGCTGTTCAACCTTTGCCTTTGTTTCCTGAACTTGGTGGTTTCAAGTAGCTGCATCAGATTTTGTCGAATTCCAGCGCCAGGATCCTGCCGGCCCGCACATCGACCTTGGCTTCCAGGGCATCTTTGATCTCTTCAATGTTAAGTTCCGGGTTTTCGATCGCCGCCAGCCCGATTTTCAGTGCGTAGCGCAAGGCGCTGGAAAAATCGCGCTGGTCTTTTTTGGCGAACAAATTCAATGCTTGTAACAATTCATCATCGATCGCAAAGGTCTTTCTTGTCATATTACATCACCTAGTGTCATACTATATAAGATAATTTCATATGTTTGTCAATAAAAAACTTAAAAACTGTCCTGTTTTTCATTTTGTTCGAATTGCCTGCCAAGCTTTTTTTTATTGAAAAATGTTGTGATTATGCATATACTTACACATTTGGTTGTCTGAAAAAAATTTTTGGCGAAGTGTTCAGAAAAAAACAAGCGGGGGGCAAATGCATTGAAGCAACGAAGGCAATTATCATTATGAAGACAGCGGTTCTGATCCCCTGCTTGAATGAAGAGCAGACGATTGGGAAAGTAGTGGCTGATTTTAAGCGGGTACTGCCATCGGCGCAGATCTACGTCTATGACAATGACTCCAGTGATCGCACGGCGACAGTGGCGGCCGCCGCCGGGGCCACTGTCGGCAAGGAACTGCGCCGTGGCAAAGGCAATCAGGTCCGCACGATGTTTCGCGAAATCGATGCCGATATCTACCTTCTGGTCGACGGCGACGACACGTATCCGGCCGAAGCGGCGCCCGAACTGCTCCTTGCTATCTGCCAAAGTGAAGCCGATATGATTATAGGCGATCGGCAATCGAGCGGCGCCTATTGCCTGCAGAACAAGCGGCTTTTTCATAATTTTGGCAACGGTCTGATCACGATGCTGACCAACCTGCTTTTTAGGTCAAATCTTCATGATGTGCTGAGCGGCATGCGTGTCCTCAGCCGCCGTTTCGTGCAAAATTGCGTGATTAACGGCAGCGGATTCACTGTGGAAACCGAATTGACTTTGCAGGCGCTGGGCAGGCATTTTTCAGTAAAAGAAATCCCGATCGCATACTTCGCCCGGCCTCCGGGCAGCCATTCCAAGCTCAGAACCCTGACCGATGGCGCATGCATCATCAAGACGATTTTTTCGCTGTTCAAACATTACAGGCCCATAGCTTTCTTTTCCGCCATTTCGATCCTGACCTTCGCGGTCGGACTGGCGATCGGTTTTCCGTTCATCAAGGAGATTGTCTTCGGCAGCAGTATTTTCCATCTGTCCGGTGCGATCCTGACCATAGGCCTTGTCGGCCTATCGGTCATCGCTCTGATCTACGGAATGATTCAGAATGCCAATGTCAGACAACATAAAAAAAATTGCCGATTGCAGCTGCGCCAATCAGACAAAAGACTCCCGAAGGCCGGGGATTGATACGATGCGTAAATTATGCCCATGACGATCCAGGCGCCGAAGGAAATCCTGGTGGTTCGGCCGCCAGAAATCACATGCCGAATTGCTCGATGATCTGCTGTTTTGTCTTGTGTAAAATGCCGAACTTGGCGCCGACCTTGGTGAAGGCGGCCAGAGCCTTGTCCAGGTGGTGCTGGTCGTGGGCGGCAGACAGCTGGGTGCGGATGCGTGCCTGGCCTTTAGCCACTACCGGGAAGAAGAAACCCACGGCGTAGATGCCTTCCTGGTACAGTTCCTTGGCGAAATCTTGCGACAGCTTGGCGTTGAACAGCATCACCGGCACGATCGGGGTTTCGCCTTCCTTGATGATCAGCCCGGCTTCGGTCAGGCCCTTTCTCCAGAAAGCGGTGTTCATTTCCAGCTTGTCGCGGCGTTCGGTGGTCTTGGCGATGATGTCCAGCACGGCGTTGGCCCCGGAAACCACGACCGGTGGGATGGTGTTGGAAAACAGGTAGGGCCTGGCTTTTTGCCGGCACATCTCCACCAGCTCGCGCCGACCGGATACGCAGCCGCCGGAAGCGCCGCCCAGGGCCTTGCCCAGAGTGGTGGTGATGATGTCGATCTTGCCGACCACGCCGCAGTGTTCGTGGGTGCCGCGGCCGGTCTTGCCGATGAAGCCGCTGGCATGCGAGTCATCGACAAAGACCATGGCCTGGTATTTTTCAGCCAGGGTCACGATCTGGTCGAGCTTGGCCAGATCGCCGTCCATGGAAAAAGAACCGTCGGTAATGATCAGCTTGACGCGGGCGGCCGCGTGCAGTTGCAGCTTTTCTTCGAGGTGTCCCATATCGGAGTGCTTGAAGGTGTCCTGCTGGGCTTTGCACAGGCGCATGCCGTCGACGATCGAGGCGTGTACCAGGCGGTCGGAAATCATCACGTCCTGTTCATTGAGGATGGCTTCGAAGACGCCGGCGTTGGCATCCATGCACGAAGGGAACAGTATCGTGTCCTCGGTGCCCAGGAAAGTGGTCAGCTTGTTTTCCAGTTCTTTGTGGATATCCTGGGTGCCGCAGATGAAGCGCACCGAGGACATGCCGTAGCCGCGGGAATCGAGTCCCTTCCTGGCCGCTTCGACCACGTCGGGGTGCGAGGACAGCCCCAGGTAGTTGTTGGCGCACATGTTGATCACGCGCTGGCGTTCGGCGCCGGCCGGGAATTCCACCTCGATGTCGGCATTCTGCGGCGCGCAGATGATGCGCTCCTCCTTGAATATCCCGGCCGTGCGGATGCCGTCCAGCTCTTGTTGAAAAATGGTGCGAATGTCGTCGTTGAATGCCATGGTGCGCCTACTGGATGTTGAATTCTTGCAGCAGCTTGACGATGTTGTCCACCGAGTCGAACGCTTCCGGTGAGGCCTTGGCGTCGGGGATCTGGATCTTGTATTTGGTTTCTAAAAATCTTTTCAGTGAGACCATGGAAAAGGAATCGACAATGCCGCCCGAGATCAGCGGCGTATCGAAGCCGACTTCGCGGTCGTCGTCTTCTTCCAGGTACTCTTTTTTCACGTAATCCAAAATGGCATTTTTTAGTTCGGACATTTTTATCTCCTTGTTTTACTTGGCAATCTATTTTTTTACATCGAAACGTGGCGCTTGTCAATAGCTTGGGGCCTGGATGGGGATCGTGTATAATGATTGATGCTTCAGCAACCTAACCCGAAACCTTCCGCTCTGATCTTCGACATGGACGGGCTGATGATCGATTCCGAGCGCCTTTATTTCGCCGCCGAGCGCGAAATGGCCGCCGCTCACGGCAAGGAGCTTCGCGACGAGGAACTCTGGCCGCTGATGGGGCGCAAGCCCATCGAGTCGCTGCGCCTGCTGCGCGGGATCCTGGGCATCGAGACCTCTCCCGAAGAGCTGCTCGAATGGCGCAACCGGCTGATGCTGGAGAAGATGGGCCGCGACCTGGGCGCCATGCCCGGTCTCTTTGAGATCCTGCAGACCTTTCACGGCCGGCTCAAGCTGGCTGTTGGCACCGGCGCCCAAAGGGAATTCCTCGACCTGGCCCTGGACACGCTAGGCATCCGCCCTTATTTCGCTGTCCTGCAGACTGCCGACGCGATTGAGCGCGGCAAGCCTGATCCCGAGATCTACATCCTTGCCTGCCGCCGCCTCAAACTGTCGCCGTGGGAGTGCATCGTGCTCGAGGACGCGCGCAACGGCGTTCTGGCCGGCAAGGCCGCCGGCTGCCCGGTCATCGCCGTGCCCAACGATTATACCCGCGACCAGGATTTCGGCGAAGCCGACTGGATCGAGCCCGACCTTTTTGCCGCGGTAAAAAGGATCGAATCCATGCTGTCTTAGCCTTTCCCGAGGCCGAGCGGATTTTCGTAATGCTTTCAGTTGTTGTCCGGGGTGGATGTGGCGCCGATTTCCCCGTCCCTTTCCTGGCTCGCAGGGACAGGACCCTTATGGCTGGAATTTATTTTCCTATTGTGTTATTAAAGGCTGGCTGGAAATTAATCTGGTCATTACAAGTATTTTACATAATAAGGAGGAAAAAATGGGACGCTCTGTAATTAAGTCGGTATCCGTGTTTTTGCTTATGCTTTGTTTTTGTTTAGCCAATGCCCAGGCTGAAGTCACCATAGTGGCGCCAACCTCGGAGGCTGCAGAAGGCCTGGATTTGCATGCGGTCGGTGAATTGTTTAAAGTCAGCAATAACCTCGAAGAATTCGAAAAGGCTCTGAATGATCCGGAAACCGGTATTAACAATCTCGATCTGGATGACAATGGAGACGTCGATTTTGTCAGGGTGGTGGAAGAATTTAATGATGACACCCATGTCATTATCTTGCAAGCCGTGCTCGGTGACGATCAATTTCAGGATGTGGCAACCATCGATATTGAAAAGGCTGAAGGTGACGATGCATACAACATGCAGATTCATGGCAATGATGAGATTTATGGCGCGCATTATTACGTGGCGCCAACGCAGGTCCATATTCACGCCTGGCCTATCATTTCATGGATTTACAGACCGGCATACCGGCCCTACAGATCGGCATTTTATTTTGGTTTTTATCCACGTTGGTGGCGGCCGTTCCGCCCCTTGACCGTCGGTGTCTACCGCACCCGGACGGTCAGATTCACCAGCAGGGCAACTTTTTCTGTTACTCGCACCACCCGGGTCAGAAGCGTTTCAAGGGTGAACTATAGACCTCACAGAACAACGCTTGTCAAAAAAAGAACGACGGTTACTAAAAAAACCACAGTAAAAACAGGTAATAAAAAAGTAACCAGATCCACCAAAGTGACTAAGATCAAAAAAGGCGGAAAAAAGACAACAGTGAAAAAAACGAAGGTCAAGAAAAAAAAATAGCTGATCAGCCGATCTCCTTGCTCCAGTTCCGGGCGCGCTAAAAGGGGCTTCTGCCTAAAAGCTTTTCCAGATTGGGAAGCGTTATCAGCTCCAGGTCCTGGCTGCGCTCGATGAAAGGGCTGACATCGGCAACGGCTTTAGGCCAATCTAGGACGTGGAGGCGGGCGGCGATCTCCTTTTTCCAATTATTCACCGTCATTTCAGGTCCCGGCCACTCGGTCTGGCGCAGGGCGTTGTTGAGATATTCCAGGTTCGGCGCGGGCCAGGAGCGGTCGGAAAGATACCAGAATAGGTCGTAGAGGTCCCTGCCTTTCGTATAAGAGCGGTTTAACAGGGCATGCAGCTTTCCGGCCAGTAGCGTGGCGCGGTCGTGGTGGAGGATGTTCAGCAGCAGGTGGCGGCGGACAATGGTTGTCTCGGTCTTGCCGCCGGCCGGGGGGCGCGTGTCCACCTCGATCTTCACCGCCAGCATCTCTCGCGCATGGCCGGACAGCCCGAGCTCATTCGGCAGCCCGGGAAAGCGGATGAATGCGGCTGAAACTGGAGGGCGGCCCGAGAATTTCAAATCCGCGGCGTAGCCCTCATTCTGGAAAGAGCGGGCGATGTCTTCGAGCATTTCCTTGAAGGCAGGCTTCTCTTGGGTCTCAGCCTGAGTGAAGTCGAGGTTCTCCGAATAGCGCTGAAGATCGTAAAGGAACCTCAAAGCAGTGCCGCCATGAAATATCCAGGAAGAGAACCCTTTTTTATCCTGGATGAATCCGAGAATCCTCGCTTGCAGGTATTCGCGGGCGATGTTTTTACGCTGATCCGGAGGTTTATTCTCGATGAGGCGCTGCAGGTGTTCTTTCATTGTTCCCCCTTGTCGGCCATTTCCTTGACTAAGGCTACCGCCCGCAGCCATTTTTTCCGGCGGCTGCGAATGGCGAATTCATTCAACCTATCCAAATTCAGCGTCTCCAGGTTCTGCAGGCGCAACTCGCTGAAATAGCTTGGATCGTCGGACCCCGGGGTCAGGTGGATCAGGTCGAGCAGCGCCTTTTCCGGGAAAGCCAGGAAAGCACTCGATCCGTCGCCCGCATCACTGGCCTGATACCCGAAAAACAGCTCCGGGTGGAGATGGCGGAATTGATAGCTGCCGGCTCCCGTTTCCAGGAATCGCGGCCTGCCCGTCGTGACGCTGGTCACGACCGGGACATGTTCCGGAATCAAGGAATGGAACGCCAGCACCGACTGCAGGCTGACGTATGATCCTCGCTGAATGCGGTTGGCGATCAAGAAGCGATGGGGAGCAAGGCGCGAATGAGCGCCGGCCAGCATATAAAGGCCGCGGCGCAGCTGGATCAGCTTCCCCTCTGCGGTCCAGCGGGATAATTGCCTTGCAATATCGGCTTTATCCGCCTTTCCGGCCTGCAGAAAGCCCGAGGAGAAGACCGCTTCGTCCCGAACCAATCGTAGCAGATCGTCAAATTTCATAGCAATAATATGCCATAAATGGCAACTTATTGCAACAAAATAATTATAATTTCAGTCGTTCTCCAGGGTGGAGATGTCGCCGGTCTCCTCGCCCCGTTCCCGGGCGCGCAGCACGCGGCGCATGATCTTGCCCGAGCGCGCCTTGAGCAGGCCGGGGACGAACTCGATCTCCTGGGGCATGGCCAGGGACAAGAGCTTTTGCACGCGAAAATCTTGATTTCCAACTCCACGGCAAAACGGCGATTCGCCGTTGCGATATCTTGCTCCGGTCAAAAAAAACATGAGATTCCCAGGCCCAGCGCAGGCATGAATTCCTTCGCGTCCTTCATTACGCAGCGCAAGTGAAAATGCCAGCCGAAATTCCTGCTGATCATATGCTCGAACGCCGCACCCAGGAATCCGGCAAAGACCAGCTTGTTCTCCCGGGGTTTTATGTACACACGATAGCCGTTCGCAGACGTATACGTCTTCTGATCGCCGAGAAGAAGATCCATGCCACCGCCCAGCTGGACGGCCAGGCGCCCCTTTTTGGATTTCATGAGCGCCAAGCCCAATACCAGATAGGATGTTACGCTTTTCTGCATCCTGACCGCGACCGAGTCGAATTCAACCGGGTCCTCGTAGCGGCGTATCCCTCCCAGGTTGAATGCGGCTTCAAGACCGGCATAGAGAGATTTCATATTGAAGCCAATGCCGAGACCGGCTCCAAACGGCACATACCCCTTCTTGACGCAGAAATCGTTTTGCATGAAATGATAGTCGCTGGCTGATCCGGATCCCGGGACATATCCGGCACCGCCGTACAGGATAATCGCGAATTTTGGGTTCTTTTTTTTGATCGGTATTCTTCTGGCAGCTGGAACCGTGATGGGAAAGAGGGTCGCCGCCGCCCATAAAACCATCAGTATGATCGTGCTGATTCTTTTGTTCATGCTTATCTCCCCAGTAAAGTTGTTTATGAACTGAAATGGCGTGCTCAGTCAATTCAGGCCGACTTTGGTGATTTCGACGCCTTCTTGCGACATCGTGTAGGTTCCCAGAATATAGTTCAACCCTGCGGGTCCGCCGATGCCATGCTGCAGCCAGCGAATGCGGAAATAGCCGTTCTCCCCCCAGTCCGGTCCCCAGGAGTTTTTTACGATCCAGCAACTGGTGGCATCATCGTAGCCGACGATCACCACTGCGTGATAGCCTTTGACGACAGCGCCAGGTGTTTTTACATAGATCCCGCTTTCGTAATAGTTGTACCAATCATCATACACTTCCATCGATGTGGCGACTGGCCCGGTCTGCAGTGCTGCTTTGATGGCCGTGACATCTTCGTTCTCCAGACATACATAGGCACAGTCCTGGATCGTGGTCCTTATTTGAAAAGACTCGGCACAGGGAGCACAGGCCAGGTCGCTGGCGGAATAGGAGAAACAGTATTCCGGAGAGACGCCATGGGTTCTCATGTATGCAGCGGCTTCTCCATGATAGCCGCCATCGCAATTTCCGGCACCGGAGCAGGAAACAAGCTCTTGCTCGGAAAGATCGGGATCGAGGTCCGGCCGGTTCTTTTCGATCTTCCACATCGCTTCCGCCGTGCCGATGGCGGAAAAGGCCCAGCAGGCCCCGCAACCATACTGGTCCTTGACCGGGGTGATATAGTCCCGCCCATTCCGATCGCGCCAGTCGATGGCGGCAGGCAGCGCGGTCGTTCTGGGATGTGCAGGCGCCTTGATTCTCACGGCAGGTTTCCGATCAATCAACAAACCGAGCCCGCGTTTTTGATGATTGATGGTGGTTGTCCAGGGCAAGTGGAGCCTCTGAATCTCTTCATTAACGATTTCCAGCCTTTGCTCAAGATCTTCGGTTTCTGCGGGCAAGCCGCCGGTAAAAAAGGTCAGGCACAAGAAGGCAAACGCGATTGATTTCATCCAAACCTCCTGTGTGAAAAACCGATTATATAAAATTTTTCGAGGGAAAGAAATAGACCGCCTTTCAGGCAGTTCTTCAGACGAAGCAACAGGCTCCATGGAAGCATTCGGGGGATCGAGGCGAGAACCGGAATTTCTCAGTCGTTCTCCAGGGTCGAGATGTCGCCGATCTCCTCGCCCCACTTCTGGGTGCGAAAGGTCCGGCGCTTGATCTTGCAAAGAGCGCGTCTTGGGCAGCGAGGGGACGATCTCGATCTCCTGGGGTTCGTCGATCGAGGCGAGGGGCTTCTCCGTTCCCTATGAATTCGTTGCGCAAATTATATCAGATTCAGCAAGATGTGCCATGCCTCCGGTAAAAGAGCAGCCAATTCCCGGGCGAAATGGCCTTATTTCGGTCATTTTGCAGGGGAATTTCAAGAAGCGAAACCCCAAGAGTCAATGATCAAAAATTCAACGCTATCTATTGCAATTTCATCACATTATTCTTAAAATCCTATGATGATACATCGTGTTTCAATTTTTGTCTTGAGTCTGTCATGGGGTATATTTTTTTATTTTCTGATCAATACGGAGATGGCTGATAAGCTTGACAGCATGGGAGCTATTGGTTTGCTGCCATTTTTGCTCCCAATTGGCACAGCCGTACTTTCAATTCTGTATCGACTGAAACTGTTTAAAGGAGAAGTTGATTCTGATGAAAGGAACACGATCATATTCCTCTGGGTATTTGGCGGTTTTTTAGTGATTCCTGGTTTAATTCTGCCGTTCAGGAAACCTCCAAAAGATAAAAAACAATCTTTAAAAGAAAAAAAGGAAGTGATCGCCAGAAAATCAAAAAGAAAAAATGAAAATCAGATTGTCACGAACGTTAAAATACAAGCACTTATCAAGGAGAAAGAGTTGCGACCCCTGGGTAATAAAGAGCGTCTTACCCATACGGATGATCCATATAATGTCAGGTTGTTCCTATTTGCCGATAAACAGGACTCGGATACATACTACAAAGAATTTATCACATATGCGGAAAAAAAACCGCCACCATTCTGTATTGAGATCATGCAGGCTAAAATCCACACCATTTGGAAAGAACCCTTTGGATTGGTTTTCCCATATGAACGCACAGACACACGTCCTGAATATGTTGCCTGGTTTCGTGAAGCAACCCTTGCCTGTAATGAAGTGTTGCGAAATTTTCAGCCAACAGATCACAGTTATCAAATGCTTAATCGCTACATAAAGGAATTTTATGATTGGACCATTCTTGTGCCTGCTGACTTTGATATCGATTCCCATCCATTCAAAGAAATATTTTCGGATCCTGAAAATGGGGGATATCCTTTTGGAGCAGTAGTTTAAATGAACGGCATGATCCCTTTGATAAAAATTTTATTTACGTCATTTGCAAAATTGATATGACGTTTTCACTATTCTTTTTTTATAGATTCTTACATCAATAGGAGATGCAAATGCTGTCAACCATCACCAATATTTTAACACCCATTGCAGGGCTTTTATTGATCATTTGCTTTTTTGGCGGCTTGAAAGGTCTCATTACGGGGAAATTGGAATTGCTTGGCGAAACAGCCAAGGCCAGAAGTGTCAGGCTTGGAAGTTCTATTCTTGTTGGCGTTTGTGTTTTAGTTTCTGTCATCATGATTAAACTGCCTAAACCCAAGGGTGCTGATTATGAGGTTTTAATACCTTTCAGCATCATCCTTTTTTTTATTGCAGGTGGTTTGATTTCCAGGCATATTGTAAAAAAAATCGAATCCAAGCCAGCTTCAACTTTTCATTCACGCGAGACTTCACAACATATCAGAAGGGGAGACGTCACATGCAGTCAATGCGGACAATCCTATTATACCAGCCTATCCTTATCCGCTGTGGGTGAGGTCAGGGTTATCCAATGCGCTGTATGCCCCGCAAATCATGTATATGCAGTATGTGAAAGGTGTTCAAATATTGAAACTGTCCAAAAAAATGCCTGCCCAAATTGCAAAGCCCAACACCAATGGAAACTTAAACATATGCTTCCAGTGTAAATGGCAGCATTTTCATTGCCTATGTGAAAAGATGCCGCTCATGCCGCGGGTAAATATCCAAAATTGACTTCCTATCTAAAAAATCAGCTCAATAAAATTTCAGTCGTTCTCCAGGGTCGAGATGTCGCCGATCTCCTCGCCTTACACCCGGGCGCGCTAGGTCTCGTTTTTAACTTTGAATCTTTTTCGCTGAAAGAAGTGTCAGAATATCTGGCAAATAGTTGACAGAAAAACAAACAAGTGCTATTATTATGACAGTGGGAGAACATAAAAAAATGAGTGTTGACTTGGGGAAGCGCATCAAACAGCTTCGGGAAAAGGAAGGGATCAGCCAGGAGAAATTGGCTTCTTCGATCGGAATTTCGCGGCCGGCAATATCGCAGATCGAAAGCGGGGATAGAAAGATCACCGCCGAGGAGTTGGTCCTTTTCGCCAAGACGTTCAACCTCAACATCGAAAGCTTGATCGATCCGCAAAGCGCTCCCAGTGTCAGCCTTCCTGAAAACGCGGTTCCTGTTGCGAAAGTCGAGAAGGACATCAGGATTTCCATTCCCCAGAAAAACCTGGAAAAGTTCAGGGAGGTTCTATTATATATTCTGGGTCGGGTCGGTTCGCTGCCCAATGTCGGCGAGACGGTGCTATACAAGCTCCTCTATTTCATCGATTTCGATTATTACGAAACATATGAAGAACAACTGATCGGCGCCTCCTACCAGAAAAATCATCACGGCCCGACTCCAGTGGAATTCATCAAGATCGTCGAGCGCATGATTGAAGACCAGGAGATCGAAAAAGTAAAAAGTGAGTATTTCAATTTCCCGCAGACAAAATATTTGCCGCGGCGAGCCGCCGATCTTTCCAAGCTCAAAGCGAATGAGATCAACCTGATCGAGAAGGTCCTTTGCCGCTTTTCGGATTGGAACGCGACGCAGCTCAGCGACTATTCCCACAAGGACATTCCCTGGCTAACCACGGAGAACGGAAAAATAATTCCTTATGAAGCGGTTTTCTATCGCACCGCCCCTTATTCGGTCAGACAATACGGTGAATAGTTTCCGCGAGATCGTCGAACTCCCGGAGTTCAAAAAAGACCTAAAAAAACTTCTAAAAAAATTCCCGACGCTTAAGGAAGACCTGGAAATCTTTATTTCCACCCAGTTGGTCCTGTTCCACAAGATGGGAATTGACAACAAAGGCATCTTCCGCCTCACTGACCTGGGTTTTGATTTCCCTCCTGTCTTCAAGGCCAAAAAATTCGCCTGCCGCTCTTTGAAGGGCAGGGGCAGCATGTCCGGCATTCGGATCATATATGCTTATTATCCCGATATAATCCGGATTGAATTTATTGAAATCTACTTCAAAGGCATCAACGAAAACGAAGACCGAAAACGAATTTTA
>JAFGSF010000041.1 GCA_016934745.1 Candidatus Aminicenantota bacterium
TGATCGTTCGCAAATTGCGCCGCCATTTTGCCAGCGTGTCCCTGGTTTATACAAACTCTCCCGCTGATGCACAAAAGATCACCCACCAAGGCTTGAACCACTTTGATCTTTTTGTCGCTTTTGGCGGAGACGGCACCGTGAATTCAGTGGCCACTTCCTTGCTCAATACCCAAAAGACACTGGGCATTCTTCCTGGCGGGTCCGGCAATGGTTTGGCCAGAAACCTGAATATTCCCTTATCCTGGTTGCGGGCGCTGGACACACTGATCCACGGCCAGGATGTGTTCATCGACGCTGGAAAAATCAATGATATTTACTTTTATAATGTAGCGGGCATCGGTCTGGATGGATTGATTTCAAAAAAATTCAATCTCGAATCCAAGACCCGCGGGTTGCTGTCGTATGTTTATTTGACCTTGAAAGGAATTATTGAAATGCCCTCTTTCAACGTGCGCATCAGCACGCTGGAAACTGAATTTGAAGATGAAATCATGATCCTGGCACTGGCCAATTTCAGGGAATATGGCGGCAATGTGGTTATTGCTCCCTATGCATCGCCCTATGACCACCAACTCGATCTTTGTATTCTGAATAAATTCAAGCTGATCAAGTCTTCATTGAACGTCCAGCGGATATTTACCGGAAATATCGACAAATTCCCTTTCTACAAATCATTTAGATTTACCAGAACATCTATCCGATCTCTGCAGGGGCCGATACCTTTTCATTTTGATGGCGAATATGGAGGTAGAGAATTAGCGGAGTTCGACGTTTCGGTTGTTCCGGCCGCATTGAAAGTTCGCATTCCAGCCTAAAAAAAAAGGGAAGAATTTCTTCTTCCCTTTTTTATTTGCAAAATGAAAAACTATTCCATGGATGATGCTTTTTGCTCGGTCACCAAGCCGATGACTTCAATTTGGGCTTCCTTGATGGCGTTCAGCACATCAACCACTTTACCGTAGGCGGAATTCAGATCAGCCTTGAGCAGGACCTTTTTATCGGGTCTCTGCAATTCTTCCATTTTATCGAGGATCATCTGGCCCAAACTATCCAGCTCTTTGACCTCGCTGCCTTCCAGATAAATTTCGCCGCTCTTTTTGATGAAAACGGTCAATATCTGGCCGGGATCAGGCTGATTGGCAACGTATTTGGCCTCGGGCAAAGTGACGTTGGCTCCTTTTGAAATCATTGGTGTCACGACCATGAAGATGATCAACAACACCAGCAAAATATCGCAAAGGGGAACTACGTTCGGTTCAGATTTTGCAGATTTAGAGCCAATTTCGACACTCATGGTCTGCTCCCCTTACTTCGATTTCAGCTTGATAAAATGATCAATCAACTCCGAGGAAGCATTGGCCATTTCACCGGTAAAAACATCGACACGGTTCAGCAGGATATTGAAGAACCACACGGCGACAACGGCAACGATGATGCCAAACCCGGTGGTGAGCAGGGCTTCAGCAATACCGCCAGCGACAGCGCCGATCCCGCCGGAACCAGAAACACCCATGCCCTGGAACGCGGTGATGATTCCAAAAACCGTGCCGAACAGTCCGACGAACGGGCCCGTTGATCCGATGGTCGCCAGACCATTCAAGCCTCGTTTAAATTCCTGAACGCCTTTGATGGTGGCTCTTTCAATCGCCAATTTGGCTGATTCGAGAACTTCAGCGTGCGCAGACTTGCTGTCTTGCTGAAACTGCAGTTCGTTCAAGCCAGCGACCAGAACCTTGGCAAGGTGGCTGTTCTTGAATCTTTTATCAGAAGATAATTTGATAGAATCTTCAACTTTGCCTTCCTGCCAGAGAGCGGAAATAAGCTTTAAAAGTATTCTGGACTGTTTTTTTGCTTTTCCAAAAACGATGAGCCTCTCAATGCCGGTGGCAAAGCAATACACCGACATTAACACCAGAGTAATAACGACTGCTTTGGGAATAACACTCATACTGTGCCACATTTCAACTAAATCCCATGACATATTGGACCTCCTAAAAAAGATTTATTTTAAAAATTCGTTATGGGCAAAAACAAGGTTTATCACTGATTCTGCAATGTGAATGTTACCGTAGCCGTAAAAATGACCGGCTTGGGAATGCCGTTCAAGATATAAGGTTCATAAACCCACTGCCTGATAGCGCTCAACGCGGCTTCATTCAGCAGGGGGTGGCCCGAGATAACCCTGGCATTACGCACACGACCATAAATATCGGTCATGGCTTCAATGATGACCACGCCTTGAATGCGGGCCGTTAATGCAACTTGCGGATAAACCGGCTTGACTTCCTTGATTTTTCTCGGCCTCTGCACGCTGGCAATACGAATCGCCTGCTGGGTCTCCATAAGCTGACCGCCTTCCACGCCACCGAGTACGCCGCCAACCACGCCGCCCTCGACGCCGCCTTCCACGCCGCCTTCCACGCCGCCTTCGATGCCGGCAAAACCGCTAAGATCTTCTTCCTCTATGATTGTGGGAACCTCGATGGGAGCCACCAAGCGGCCGGCAATGATCGGCTTGTTGGCCTTGGCCTTGGCCGTGTCCGCTGCTTTTTTGCTGCCGCTGCCTTTTTTCTTGGCAGCTGCCGGAGGAGGGGGAGGCGGCGGCGGCGGTGCCATGACAAAAACATTGGTTACCTTGACTTCTGGCAGATTGGTGTCCGCCATCATTAAGGGGACAACGACGATCGAGGCGATAAGTAAGCCGTGTAGTAAAAGCGAAATAGGAAGAAATAACCATTTTTTCGTAGCTTTGCGCGTACCGGAGGATATGATTAAGGAATCACCGAACATGCTGGGCCTCCCTTATAAAATTTTTAATATTTCCAAACCTTCTTATACAATAAAAAAAAGTAGAATTCAAGTAAATTTCAACTTTTTTTTCTTTTTAAAAAATATTTTTCCCAGGCTTTCAGCCAGGCGCACGACTGGTAGATGGTAGAGTAGGTTCCGGTGACGACACCTACCAGCATGGTAAAAGCGAAGGGGTGGATCACCTCACCACCAAAGAAAAAGAGGGACACTACGGTCAGAAAGACGGTCACTGAGGTGATGATGGTGCGGCTCAGGGTTTCATTAATGCTCTTATCAAGGATAATCTCAAGATTGTCCTTGCGCATGATCTTCAGGTTGTCGCGCAGACGGTCAAAAAGCACGATGGTGTCGTTGATGGAGTAGCCGACAATGGTCAGGATGGCGGCGATAACCTGAAGCGACATTTCAATATTAAAGAACAGGATGAATGAAAGGGTGATCAGGACATCATGGGCCAGGGTCAGGATACCTGAAAGTCCGTAGAGGAACTTGAAACGAAAGGCAATGTAAATCAGCATGCCGATCAGGGCCCAGATACAAGCCAGAGTCGCTTTCCGACGCAAGTCCTGACCCACTTGCGGTCCGACAAATTCCACGCTTAAAAAGGTAAAACTGCTCAAAAAGGTGCTGTCACGCAAAACGGCCATAACCTTGTGCTTGATCCCGGCTTTTTCCAATACAGGGAAATCATCGATGACCCCGGTTTCACTCTTGCGCAGGCCGATGATGATTTTAGCGCTCTCCTGGGCATCTTCGTCGTTCAACCCCTTGTCCCGCAAAAAACGGGCGATCTCACCTTCGGCGGTATTATTCAGATCAATTTTTCCTGCAGCCAATTGTTCGGTTTCAACCGCATCCAGCATACCGTTCCGGATCACCCGGGCCACAATCTCATATTCCTCGATATCCTCCAATTCGGCATCATTCTTGAGGTTCAGTTTTTTCAATGAAGCCATGGTCTTGATGAAAAATTTGTTTTCACTGCCGATGCGCGTGATCTGGGCGTCACCGAGGTTGATCCTGTCCAAGAGGGAGCGGACTTGTTTGATCGGGGTTTGATCCTTGAAACTGACCTCGATCATGGTACCCCCCGTAAAATCGATGCCCATGTTGAAACCACGGGTGAAAAACACCGTGATGCCGGCCAGGATGATCAATCCCGAAAGGGCGAAGGCAAAATACCTTTTATTAATGAACTTGATTTTGGGTTCTTTTTTGAATATTCTCATCGTCGTACTCCTAAATGCTGATCTTGGCCAGCTTCTTTTGCCGGCCGTAAGTCAGGTCGAAAATCACCCGCGAAACAAAAATGGCGGTGAACATGCTGGCCACGATACCAATGATCAAGGTGACGGCAAAACCCTTGATGGGGCCGGTTCCGAA
>JAFGSF010000042.1 GCA_016934745.1 Candidatus Aminicenantota bacterium
AACCTTTACGCCCCCAACCTGGGGAATGGCGGGGCCGACGAGACTCGAACTCGCGACCTCATGCGTGACAGGCATGCGTTCTAACCAACTGAACTACGACCCCGCGCCACAAGAAAAGCCTGGGCGGTAGAGGGTTTGAACCTCTGACACCCGGCGTGTAAAACCGATGCTCTACCAGCTGAGCTAACCGCCCAACCCATGCCTATTCATACACTAAATCGGCCGTCCTGTCAAGTTTTTACGGCGAATATTCGAGGCTGGATGGCGCTGGCTGACTTCCATCGCGCTCAGTCGTCCATATCGATGGCATCCTTGGTTTTTTTCTTGCGCTTGCTGTCCATTTCGTTCCATTGCTCCATGCACTCGTCGTCTTCGCCCATGACCATAGAACATTCAAGGTATTCGCAAATGTAGAGGATGCAGGCGCGGATAGCCTTGCCGGCCGGGGTTTTTTCATAGCCCCCACCGCTGAGAGAAAAATGCCTGATGCTCAGGCCGGCACGCAAGGCACTGCCTTTGGCCGTGGCTTCAATGGTGCGGGCATCGACGATTTCACCGGTTTCGGTGTCGATGACCTTCACGTCCACAGCGATGTAT
The DNA here is from genome assembly GCA_016934745.1 of Candidatus Aminicenantota bacterium. Classification (GTDB taxonomy): domain Bacteria; phylum Acidobacteriota; class Aminicenantia; order UBA2199; family UBA2199; genus UBA2199. The sequence goes on from JAFGSF010000042.1 coordinate 598, forward strand.
GCTTTTTCTTTGGCGCCGCCCAGGCTGACCGGTCCCACGCGCACGCCGGCGCCGCCGCCTTTGACATTTTCCTCATAGGCGGAAACCGTGCCGGCAATCAGATATTGGGCGCCTTTTAGTTTTTTCATCTTCACCTTGGTCCTGGCGCTGACCCGATCCGAAGCGCTCAGGTCCTGTTCATCGAGAACGGCATCAATTTCCTTCCTTTCCAGCACGCTGAAGGACTTGGTACTGACCAGTTCTGCGGCTAGCATGTCCGAAAGCTCATTACTAACTTGGGAATTCCACCAACTGGCTCTGGTCTGGTTGGTAAAACGCAGGACGCCGATCCTGATTTTATCGCCCTTAGCCGCCAGGGGCTGGGTCAGGCCGGCCAACAAAACGGCTGCCAGCAATAGAGTCAATACAATTTTTTTCATTTTTCCTCCTTCTTATTCCATATATCTTACACCGTGAACAAGAAAATTTCAATGAATGGCTGTCCATTGCGCCTTGAAACGCGTTTGCAGTGCCTTAAGGCGGCAGGTCCAGGTGGGAATGAGGCCGAGCTCTGACGTGGCCAGAGCGGCAACGACCGGGCAGACGGAACAGTTTTCGAGTTTGTCACACAGGCTGCAAAGTTCTTTGGTTTCGGTGAAAAAATAGTCCTGGCGCAAGTCGCGGTAATTGGAGGCCACGGCGTCATTCCGGGCCTTGTCTTTCTTGAAAGCGGGCATTTTTCCGAAACAGTATTTTTTATAATCGGGATGATCGGGTCTGTGTCCCAACAGGTCGTAGAATAAGTAACAACCCCAAACGGTATTGTCGGGGAGCAGCGCCAAGCGGTCACGGCCGGCAAAGCAGGCAAAAATTCCTTTTTTGCCGGAATCTTTGAAGTTTTCCAGCGTCATCCTGCCGGTTTTATTTTGGACTTCCAGGCAGCGACCGGCCAAGCGATTGAGCTCCCTTTGCAAAACCATCAGGTCAAAATCCTGCCAGGGAACGCTCAGGTCCAATGAGTATTGCAGGTTCCGGTGACCCTGTCCCATTAAAATCTCGATCGAAGCGGACAGCATGGAAACGGTAGCCGGGGTAAAAACGCTGTTGATCGTATAACCTTCGGGATAATTTTTCTTCAGGTCGGCCAAAGCCTTTTCGACCGCAACGACGCTGCCCGGGTCGCGCTTTGCCTGGGCCAGGCCGTCGTAGCTCAAAACCAGCTCGAATTTATTTTCCTTAAAAAAAACAATCTGTTCTTTCTTCAGCAGCGAACCGTTGCTGGTCAGGGTGAAATGGAATTTAGTTTTTCGGCTCTTTTGCAAGTGTTCGACGGTTTTTTCGACCAGCGGCCAGGCCAGCAGCGGTTCACCGCCGTAAAAGCCCAACCAGACCTCCTCGGCTAGCCTGGGCTTCAGATAATCGAGGAAATCCTTTATCGCTTCGATCTTCAATGTCTTTTTTCCCCGATGCTGGGGGCAGTAAGGACAGGAAAAATTACACTTGTCGGTCAAGACCAAGGTCAGTGAGGAGAGCTCTTGCATTGAAGATCATTTTAGCAAACCGGGCCACTTCATGCAATCGCTTCAGGCGACGCCGGGATTGGCAACCGAGTTTTCGGGGATATTGTTTAAAAAATTATTTTATTTTACAATCAAGTGCATTTAACTTAAGGAGAGCACTCATGGACATTAAAAAAGCCAATGTGAATTTAATGTTGGGCAAAGTCGAGGAACTTCTGAAAGGGCTGCCGGGTGAGGCGAAAACGGGCAATGAATTTGCAGAAGCCGAAAAAGCGCTGGCCAAACTCCAGGAACTATTTGCCGGCAAGGATGGTGAAATAGAATTTTTAGCTTGCATGTCAAGTAAAGGCCCTGTTATAGATCGCTGATCCATATTCCTGATCTGGTCCGGAATTCAAGTTGAGCTTGCGAAAAAGCATTTTTTTATTTGTTTTATTCAATATTTTATGGGGGAGGCTTTGGAGCCTTGATCCGCAAAAAAAAATAACCCAATATACTTTGAATGCCTGGAAAACCGAACGGGGTTTGCCCGATAATACGGTTTTAACCATTGTGCAAGATCGCTCAGGTTATTTATGGCTGGGCACGACCGAAGGGCTGGTTCGATTTGACGGGGCGAATTTTACCATTTTCAACAGCGACAATACCACTGGATTTCGCGATCATTTTGTTAACAATCTATATTTTAGCCGCGAGGGAACTCTTTGGGTCGGAACTTTGCGCGGGCAATTGCTGAGCCTGGAAGGGGACAAATTCATAAATCATCCGCTGAACGGAAATGTTTCCAGCTTGTCCAATCACTGCATTATCGAGGATGCCCGGGGCGATCTCTGGGTCGGGACATCCCATGGTTTGTTTTCCCGTTCATACTCAAGCAAAGGGATTTTTCGGAAATCTCACTCCTTCCCCAGTATGAAGATCCGCTGCCTGGCAACAGACTCTAAAGGTCGATTGCTGGTTGGTACAATGAACCAGGGTGTTTATTTCCTGGAAAAAGAAAAATGGCGTAAGATCATTTCTTTTGAGGATAAATTAACCAGTAATATCTATGTCCTGAAACAAGGCCGCGCCGGCTGTTTGTGGTTGGGAACAGAAGACGGATTGTATAGTTTTGAGGACAACCAATTGTTTAAGCATTCTTTAGGGTTGGGCTTAACTACAATTATTACCACACTACTCGAAGATCACGACTGTAACTTGTGGGTAGGCAGCGAGGGCGGTTTATTTCGCCGGCAAAATAATGATTTTCAGTTCCTGGACAAGGACCTGGGAATGGGCGGCAATATCGTCTATTCGCTCTGTGAGGATGCTGAGCGCTCTTTGTGGGTAGGGGCCGTAGATGGAGGATTAGTCCAGATTCGTGATGAAAAAATAATAGCTTTTACGGATCGCGAAGGATTGAAAGGCGACAAGTTCCGTTGTCTGCTTGAAGATGCCTCCGGGGCGTTATGGATCGGCGGTTTAGGTGGTTATTTGAACCGCTATCAAAATGGCCAGATTGAAAATTTTAGTCTACCTGTCCGATTAAAAAATATTGAAATTATTTCCTTGGAAAAGGATGTTGACGGCTCATTATGGTTGGGAACGAATCTGGGGTTGATGCTTTTTCGTGCCGGACGGTTCCGGGAAATTCCCCTCCCCGGGTCAAACCCCAATATTGAAACGCGCTGTGTTTTAAGGGATGGTGGCGGCCGAATTTGGATCGGCACTTGGGGGAAAGGATTATTCTGCCGGCAGGAGGGGATTATAACCGCCTTTTCCGCCAGTAATGGTTTGCCCGGAGATCGGGTTCTGTCTCTTTTTGAAGACCGACAAGGGAATCTTTGGGTCGGCTGCGAAAACGTATTGGCAATCGTCAAGGCGGGGGAAACCGGCAAAGTTTTTATACAACCGTTTTTAAACAATTGCCATGTGTATTCATTTTACCAGGATGCTTTCGCTACGATTTGGTTGGGCACTCAACAGGGATTGAAAATTTACAAGGACGGTCGCTGGGGTTCACTGAACAGTGACCGTGGCTTGTTCGACAGCCGGGTCTATTCCATTTTGGAAGACGACCTCGGTTTTCTGTGGCTGAGCAGCGAGCGCGGCATCTTTCAGGCAAAGAAAAGCGAACTGGAAAATGCGGCCTTCGATCCTTCACTGAAAGTCAGCGGCCGCTTGTTCGATGAAAACGACGGCATGAAGAGCCGGATAGGCAACTACGGCAACCCAGCCGGCTGGAAGGATGGCCAAGGTCGCTTGTGGTTTGCCAACCTGGCAGGAGTCGTCAGCATTGATCCGGCCCATATCTTGAGAAATGACCGGGTGCCCCCGGTCATACTGGAAAAAGTCCTGGTGGATCAAAAAAATTTGCTTGCTCCAGGTGTTGATCCGACTCAAAAAGCGGAACTCCAGGCCGGCAGCCAGAGGTACGAATTCCATTATACGGCCCTAAGCTTTATCCGTTCCGACAAGATCGAATTTAAATACAAGTTGGCAGGCTATGATAAAGACTGGACTTCTGCCGGCAACCGCCGCCAGGCTTTTTACAATAACCTCAATCCCGGCCATTATCGTTTCCAGGTCATCGCCGCCAATGCCGACGGTGTCTGGAATATGGCTGGTGCCACTTTTTCTTTTCATCTGCAGCCTTTTGTTTATCAAACCGGGTGGTTCATGGCTCTGGCCGTCCTGGCTTTCGCCGTGCTGTCGGCCCTGTTATGGCAGCTGTTAAAAAAATACTTGCGTGCCGTCTCATTTTGGAAAAAAAAGACCCATATCGGTCACTTCAAGATCCTGGAGACCATCGGCAGCGGAGGCATGGCCACGGTTTACAAGGCCCAGGATCTGCTGGACAGGAAACGCATCGTGGCCCTCAAGGTCTTGAAAGAAGAGAACTTTTGCGACGAGAACCAGAAAAACCGCTTCAAGCACGAGTCGCTGATCACCGAGCAGCTCGACCATCCGCACATCGTGCACATCGTCGAGCGCGGTGAAATCGAGGACTGCTGGTATATCGCCATGGAGCTGCTGACAGGGCAGTCGCTGGCCTTGCTTATCAAGACGACGGGGCGGCTGGAAATCGGGGTGGCGCTGGATATCATGCTGCAGATCATTGACGCCCTGCAGGCCATCCACGCCCAGGACATCCTGCATCGCGATCTGAAGCCGGAAAACATTATAGTCAGTGAACGGTACGAGCGGCGTTATTTCGTCAAGTTGCTCGATTTCGGTCTGGCCATCACTCCGGCCCAGTCGCGGCTGACCATGTCCGGGGTGGTCATGGGCACCATCCGCTACCTGCCGCCGGAAAGGATCAAAGACGGCATTTCTTGCCCGCCCGGCGATATTTACTCGGCGGGAATCATCCTTTATGAAATGCTGACCGGCTCAAAACCGTTCTGGTCTGAAGCCACCGGCGAGGTGATTCACCGTATCCTGGAAACCACCCCTCTGCCTCCCAAAGAAATCAGTCACGAGATTCCCCGGGAATTAAATGCCCTGATCATGGCCATGATTGATAAGGACCCGGCCCGGCGGCCCGACTTGGAGATCATTCGTACTGAATTGATGCGCCTGGCTGAAAAATTTCCGCTGCAATCTTAGTCGGGGAAAGGCCGACTGGAAAGTTTTGCATGCCTACATGGACTATGTATAATAAATGTGTTCAAGGAGGTATGCCATGGCCTGCAATGTGGGAGAAACGGACAGGATTATCCGGCTGATCATCGGATTGGTGATCGCCGGGTTGGGTTTTTATTTCAAGAGCTGGTGGGGACTGCTGGCTATCATCCCCCTGCTTACGGCGGCGCTTGGTTTTTGCGGGCTGTATGTGCCGTTCAAGATTTCAACCGTCGAAAAAAAGAAAACCGAATAAATGAATAGCAGATGACAGACGGCAGAATCCGGAAAGGAAAAAAACTGCAGGGCAATCATTTTTCTGTCATCTGACCTCTGTCTTCTAGTCCTGAAGAGGAAACCATGGATGCTTCTGCCTGGCTGAATGGAATGGACGTGGCGATGACGGTCTGTAACCGCGAAGGAATGATCCTGTACATGAAACGATCAGGCGACGTGTACTTTTACCGCTGCTGGGGACAAAGCCCTAGTCGGCAGGAATCTGTGGGACTGCCATCCCGGAGCCGCCAGGGAGAATATCCGCCGCATCATGGCCACGGGGATCAGCCACAGCAATACGATCGAGAAGAACGGCGTGAAAAAACTGATCCAGCAAGTGCCCTGGCATGAGCATGGTGTGCCGGCCGGCTTGGTGGAATTCTCCTTGGTCATTCCCCACACCATGACCCACTTTGTCAGGAGTTGAAACCGTCAGGCTGTTTCCTTTTTCTTTATTGGTCAGTGATGTTTTCCGCAAACCAGTCAAAAACGGTTCGCCACCAAAGCCGGGCATTCTGTGGTTTTTGCACAAAGTGGTTTTCATCAGGAAAGTAGAGCATTTTGGATTTCACACCGCGCCGCTGCAGAGCGGTGAAGAGCATTAGGCCCTGCGTGACCGGCACACGGAAATCGTTCTCGCCGTGGACAACCAGTATAGGCACTTTGAACTTGGCTACATGGTTGGCCGGGTTCCATTTTTCATACAATCCGCTTTCCCAGGGTGTGCCGCCGTGCTCCCATTCCTCGAACCATAATTCTTCGGTTGAATAATACATGCTGCGCGAATCAAAGATGCCGTCATGCGAAACCAGGCAGCGGAAGGGGTATTTAAAATCGTCGCTGTGCCCGGCTATCCAGTTGATCATAAATCCCCCGTAGGATGCGCCGGCGGCCACGATTTTATCCTTATCGATGAAAGGGAAGGTCTCCACCAGGTACTGTTGCCCCTTGACCAGGTCGATGAAGGGCGCGCCGCCCCAGTCACCGGAGATCGAGTCGGTGAAAGGTTGGCCGTACCCGGTGCTGCCATGGAAGTTGATTGCAGCCACCACGTAACCTGGAGATGCGAACATGCTATGGTTCCAGCGGTAATGAAAATCATCGGTCCAGCCGCCCTGAGGGCCGCCGTGGATAAGGAATACCAACGGATATTTTTTACCGGCGTCAAAGAAAGGCGGCTTGAGCAGCATGCCTTCGATCAACTCGTCATGGGCGCCTTTAAAATGGAAAAGTTCGGCCCGGTTCATTTGTACATCCTTAAAGAGGTCCGCATTGAAACGGGTCAGCTGTATCTGCTGCCGACGGCGCAGGTCGAATTTGAAGAGTTCTTGAGGTAGGGTCACGTTCTGGACCATGTATACCAGAGTCCGGCCGTCCGGGGTCAGGCGCAGGGAATTGGCGTTTACAGCGGGGACGATTTTATCGATTTTTTTTGAAGCGATGCGCAGCCGGAAGATCGGATGGTAGATGCTTTGCGAAGCGATGAAATAGATGGTTTTTTCATCGGCACCGAAAATGAAGTCAGAGATGGTATCCGGGAAAGCGGCCGTCAGGTTCTGCAGCTTGCCGCTTTTTAAATCGTAAAGGATGATGTCTTTTTTGTCGGCTTCAAAACCGGGCCGGCGCATGGAGAGATAGGCCAGGTATTTGTTGTTAGGCGAAAAAACCGGGTTGGCGTCACCGCCCTTGTTGTTGATGCTGATGTTCTTTTCCTTGCCGTTGCGCTGATCGCGCAGGAACACATCATTGTTGGTGGAGATGGCCACGACCGGGTCGGTGTTCTTCACGTAGGCGAACCAGGCGCCGTCGCCGGAAAACAAATAATCCTGGTTGCCGCCAAGGTCCAGGGGAGGAGTGTCGAAATCGCCCGGGGTCAGGTCGGTAAATTCGGAAGTGCCTGGACGATGCTGGAATACATGGCTGCGCTTGCCGTCGCGCCAGGAATCCCATACCCGGAACATGAGACCGGTTAGCAATTTAGCCTGGACTTTGGAACCCGATGCTTCTTTTTCCATGGCCATGGCTTCGGCGAAAGTCGTGGCCCGGGGATCAATATCCTGGGCAAAGGCGATGGTTTTTTCATCGCTGGACCATAGGAAGTTGCTGATACCGCTGGAAACGGCGGTAACAGCCTTGATGTCCCGGGGATTTTTCAAATCCAGCGAAAAGACCTGAGGAGCACCGTCCCGGGTGGAGACGAAAGTCAGCCGGCCCGATTTCAGGAAGCGGGGATTGAAATGGCTGCCTTTGCCTTCGGTCAGTTTTTTCAGGGCACGACCCTGCATGTCTGTCGCATAAAGATTGGTTTGAAACGTGTTGGCATTGATGTCGGCTGTTTTAACCGCGAATACGACCCATTGGCCGTCCGGAGATATGACCGGTGATGAGAGGCGGCCGGCGGTGAACATATCCGCAAAACCCAGCGCTTTTTTATCACTCCAGATTTGAAGCGATAAACAGAGGCATAAAAAAATAAACAATATTCTTTTCATTTTATTTCTCCAAGATTGGCTTCAGAAAAACAATGCCGCAGGAAACGGTTATCGATTCCTGCGGCATATGGTTTCAGTAAGTGAGTGAATGTAAATTATTTCCCTTGCTCAAAATCTTCTTTGGGTTGAATCTTCAGAATAATAAAACGGTTGGGTGCCACCTTGTTGGTCAGGGGATTGATTAGCTCATACTTTCTCAGCAAAAACACGTAATCCTTATCACCGCTGGCTGTGGTGACCCTGACGATGGTTTTTATGGTGACGGCTTTGCCGGTCATGAGTTCCTGGTTCTGTTCGATGCTGGTGGACATGGTGACCATTTTCTTTTCAATTTCCACCTGGTTTTTCATTTGGGTATATTCGACCTGGGCCTGCTTGTAATTCTGGGTCTCCATCGCGAGCTCTGCTTCACCGGCTTCGATCTGTTTCTGCAATTCGGCTTTTTGCCTTCTGCCGCGTGTTTCTTCCAGATTGGTTTTCAAGATATCCAAGGCGTCTTTTTTATCTTTGACCACGCCGATTTGGGTGTCTTTCTTTTTCTTGAGATCGGTCATGCCGGCAATTAATTGCTGAAGAATAAGATCTTCGCTGACCGGTTCGTCAGAGGAGACCATGGACCAGGACTTGAATTCCAAAGCCATCGGTTCCGCTGCCATGGCGGCCATCGTGTCCCTGTCCTTTGCTTTCATGGCCTGAAAATATTTTGAAAGGGTAATTTCTTCAGGCTTCTGACAGGAAGTTGTAATCATGATTAAAATCATTAATGCAACCAATAATAAAGTTTTTTTCATGTAATTCCTCCTTTAATTTTTTTTAATTATGGGTTGATCCGCGCAGTTAGTATTTGCGCTATTATTTTTTTTTGAAGAATGCATGATGAACATGAAGAAATTATAAATAAATAAAAATTTAAAAGCAAGCCAATTTAAAAAAATTAATCAAAAAAACTAAAATGATTTCTTGGAGTTTTCGGCAGGTTAATTTTGGGAATCCAAGATGAAGTCGGCCGGATTCATCGGCTTGTTAAAATAACGAACTTCATAATGCAGATGGGGTCCGGTGCTTCTGCCGCTTGTTCCGACATAACCGATGACATCGTACCGTTTGACACGCTGGCCCTCCCGGATTTTAAATCCAGAAAGATGACCATAATGGGTCACATAGCCGAATCCATGGTCGATGATGATGGTGTTGCCAATATAATCGCGGCGTTCGGCCACCAATACCACGCCGTCCGCCGTGGCAACGACTTTATTTCCCAATTGGGTGGCGATATCCAGACCGTAATGGAATTCCAGTCTGCCGGTGAAAGGATGGATGCGGTTGCCAAAAAAACCCGACAGGTAACCGCGTGTGGGCCAAATGATAGGCGTGGCTGCCAGTTGAAGCTTCTGCTGGTTGACCATGCTTTCAACGGATTTTAGTGACGCCTCTATCTGCTTGGCGTTTTCCTTGATTGCTTTTGTTTTGCTTAATAAGTTCTGTGGCTGGCTGATGATGCCATCCGGGAGTGTTTTCTGGGCCATGGGGAAACCGTTGGTCATCTGGTCATTGAACTCGGGGCCGCCGCTGCCCACTTCTTTCAATGCCAGGGGTGATGTCAGGCCGGTCGCTACCATGATCCTTTCCTTATAATTTTCGATATTTTTCAGCCTTTGGTTCAAATCCTCAATGGTTGAGGTCAATGCGCTGATTTTTTGCTGTTTATCGTTGGCCTCCAGTTCGAGACGTTTCATTTTTTGCTTGTCCAGGGTCATGGTTAGATATTGAAATATGATGAAACCGAAGAAAACGACCAGAAAAGAAAAAGCCAATATGGATGTTTTGATGAATTTGGCCGAAACGGCAAATTCCTTGTTGGTGGATTTGGCGTCGGAAACAATAATAACCGAGTAACTTTGGCTGTTTTTTACATTTTTCATAAGTATTTTTGCGAATATCCATACAAATTGTATGGCAAAAAAATTGTTTTGTCAATCATTAAGTTAATTGGCATGTTCGCGGGCGAGTATTTCCCTGATTTTAGCGGCAATATTTTCCAGTGCGGTTCCGGGCGGGAACACTTCCTGAATTCCAAGTTTCTTCAATTCCGCTATATCTTCTCTGGGAATAATGCCGCCCAGGAACATCGGTGGCGGCGGAGTGTTTTTTTCCGAGAAAACAGTCACGATTTTCTTGCACAGCTGCATGTGAGCACCCGAAAGAATACTCAGGCCGATAATGGCCGCGTCTTCTTGAATTGCCGTATTGACAATGGTTTCAGGAGACTGGCGCAACCCGGTGTAAATGACTTCCATCCCGGCATCACGGAGGTATTTGGCCACGATTTTTGCGCCGCGATCGTGGCCATCCAAGCCAGGTTTGGCGATTAATACTTTTACTCTGTGCATGGGGATATTCTAGATAAAAATATTAAAAAGTCAACCTTTGACTTGACATTGTAATTGAAAAAGTGATAAAGAATAGCTATAAGAGGAAAAAGTGTAGGAGGCTTCATGATGAGAAAAAAAGTGATAGCTCTCGCTGATAATAGTTATACAATACGCCGGATCGTCGAATTATCTTTTTCCGAAATTGAAAATGTCGAAGTCCATAGTTTTGAAAATGGGTCTGGGTTGAAGGAGAAATTATTGGCCCTGGCTCCGGACGTAGTCATTACTGATATAAAATTACCGGAAATCAGCGGCTATGATGTCTGCCGCTTCATCAATGAAACTCCGAAGCTGAAGCACAGCCACGTTTTTTTAATGAAGGGCAGTTTTGAAGCGGTAGACAATGAAATGATAAAAGACTTGAAATATGACGATATCGTCACCAAGCCTTTTGATTCCAATGCCTTGGTCAACGCGGTCATGAAAAAACTCGATCAGGAAGAACAAAAAATCTCCACTGAATTTGCCGATGATGAGCCCAGCTCATTTCCGGAAGATTTAATTGAAATCGAAACAGATGCCCCGGGGACTGAGGGCATTAGTTTTTCTGATTTGCGCCTCGATTTGGGAGCGCCGGTGCCCACAGGCGGAGCTAGCCCGCAAAACCCGGTTCTGGAAAAGGATGAGATCTTGCCTTCGGAAGAAATTACCCAGGGAACGCAACCCCTCAAGGATGCCCTGCAGGAACCGGATAGTGAGGAAGCCATTCAAAATCCCTTTAGCGAAGAGCCTATTGCCGAGGATCTGAAGCTTGCTCAAAACGAAATAATCCCGGCTGCTGCCCCAAACCAGAAAAATGGATCTGCCGCCCAAACTCCGGTTGCGGAAAATATGACGACGGATATCTCTGATGAATTTCACGAACGTTTTCAGGAAGTGGGCAATGCGGACACTTCAGAAGCCATGATGAAATTTTCATTGGAAGCGACCCGGATGGTGGACCGGCGCGATGCGAAATTCAGCTTGGATCAGGATGATCAATCTTCCCCTGCTCCGAAAAATAAAATCGGTGATGTGTTCAATGATGTCGCAGCCGATGCTCCCGTCAAGACCATGTTTTCGGAAAAAGACGAGATGTTTGATTTTAATGCGGCCAAACCGGTTCAAAATGAGGACAACGGTCTTGCCGAGAAGACGGAAAAGCTTATTGACCCGGAATTATTTATCCAAAAAGTACGCCCAGAAACGGTATCGCCGGAAGCAGAACTGGAAAAACTGTCCCAATCACCGCACCAGGAAACCATTAACCAGCCGCAAGTAGAAGGCAAGTTATCGTTACAGGAAAAAATGGATTTATCGGGAAAATTGGAAGATAAGCTGACGTTGACCATTAAAGAGTTAATCTGGGAGATCGTTCCTTCTTTGGCTGAAAAAATCATAAAAGAAGAAATCGATAAAATCAAAGCTGAAGCCGACAACACCGGTTTTTAATCTTTTTGGAGTTTTAAAGTGACAGAAAAAAACATGGAAAAAGCATATGACCATTTACAGACCGAAAGTGACTGGTACCGGAAATGGGAAACCAGCGGCTTGTTCACTCCCGACAGTCAATGCAGCGCAATACCTTTTTCTGTGATTCTGCCTCCGCCCAATGTGACCGGATCACTGCACATCGGCCATGCCTTGACGCTTTCACTGCCGGATATCATCGTCCGCCGGAAAAAGATGCAGGGTTTTAATGTGCTGTGGCTTCCGGGAGTCGATCATGCCGGGATCGCCACCCAGATGATGGTGGAAAAAAATCTGATCAGGGAAAGGCATTTAAACAAAGAGGATCTGGGCCGGGAAAAATTTCTGGAACTGGTTTGGGAGTGGAAGGATATATCTGAAAAAAAAATCGTTGCCCAGATCAAGAAACTCGGCTTGGCGTTGGATTGGAGCCGGATGAAATTTACCCTGAGCGATGAGATGCAGCGCGTGGTGCGCAGGGTTTTTGTTCGGCTTTACCGGGAAGAAAAAATTTACCAGGGAACTTACATGGTTAACCGCTGCCCCAGTTGCAAGACGGTACTTTCCGATCTGGAAGTGGAGCATAAGGAAGTTAACGGCCGATTGACCTACATCCGCTATCCACTGCGAAAAAATCCGAAAAAATGGATTGTCGTGGCCACGACCCGCCCGGAAACCATGTTGGGGGATGTAGCGGTCGCGGTGAATCCCAATGATTCCCGTTACCAGAAAATGATCGGACAGGAAGTGCTTCTGCCTTTGACCGGGCGGAACATACCTGTCGTGGCCGATGAAGAAGTGGACAAGCAATTCGGCACCGGGGCGGTTAAGGTTACCCCGGCACATGATCCGGCCGATTTCAAGATCGCCATGAGGCATCATCTGGAAAAGATAGTGGTCATTGATGAGTTAGCCCGCATGTCCGGTCCCATCCCGGAAAAATATATCGGCTTGGATCGTTTCGCTTGCAGGCACGAGGTGCTGAACGATTTGCGCATTTTGGGTCTGATCGAAAAAGAAGAAGAATACACTCACAATATAGGCCATTGCCAGCGTTGTGAAACGGTGGTCGAGCCTAATATTTCCCGGCAATGGTTCTTAAAAACCGCCGATCTGGCCCGACCGGCCATTCGGGCAGTCATGGAAAACCAGATTGTTTTTATCCCAGACAAATGGAAAAAAGTGTATTTCAACTGGATGGAAAATATCCAGGACTGGTGCATCTCAAGGCAGTTGTGGTGGGGACACCGTATCCCGGCGTACTATTGCCAGGATTGCCAAGAGGTCATCGTGGCCGAGGAGACTCCCGTTCAATGCCCCACCTGCTCCGGCTCCCGGCTGATTCAGGACGAAGATGTACTGGATACCTGGTTTTCTTCAGCGCTGTGGCCTTTCACGACTCTGGGCTGGCAGGATGACAGTGCCGATTTCAAGACTTTTTACCCGACTTCGATCATGGCGACTGCTTTTGACATCATTTTTTTCTGGGTGGCGCGTATGATTATGATGGGGATCCACTTCGGCGGAGCGGTACCTTTCCGCGAAGTGCTGATTAATGGCTTGATTCGCGACGAAAAAGGCCAGAAGATGAGTAAAACTAAAAATAACGCCGTTGATCCCCTGGATATCATTCAGGAATACGGTACCGATGCCTTGCGTTTTACGCTGGCGATCCAGGCGGCGCCAGGCATGGATATCGCGCTTTCCATCAATCGCATCAAGGGTTACAGGGCCTTTGCTAACAAGATCTGGAACGCCTCCCGCTATGTCATCATGAATTTGCAGGGCGATGAAGACATGGAAATCGACGTGCAAAAAATCAGCGATGCCGATAAATGGATCCTGCAAATGCTGAATGTCACGGTTGAAAAAGTGAATATGTTCTTTGATGAATATCATGTTTATGAAGCGGCGGACCTTATTTATCATTTCATTTGGGATGAATATTGCGACTGGTACCTGGAATTTTCAAAAAGCGATTTGGATAGTCCCCATACTCGATCCGTCCTCAAGCTGACTCTGTTCAGAATTCTGCAACTGCTGCATCCGTTCATGCCCTTCATCAGCGAAGAAATTTACCAAAAAATCAAAACTGAAAAAGAGTTCCTGTTGCAGACCGAATTTCCCGCTTTTAATAAAAACTTTGTCTTTCCCGAAATCTTTACCGCTGTTGAAACATTGAAGAAAGTCGTGAATGAAACCAGGAAGACAAGAACGGAAAACCGCATTGAACCGAATAAAAAAATTCCAATCTACCTCCAATGCGACTCGCCGGTGGAAAAAAAACAGATGCATGATCACATGAAATATTTCGATTTTCTCAGCCGCAGCCTGCAAACGGAGATCGTCGATGATTTTTCAGGCCTGGCCAAGGGATTTCGGGGTGTCAGTCAGAATTGGCAGATCTTGCTGCCATTCACCAGTGATGAGGACCGGTTGCGTGAGTTGAAAAGGCTTCGTGGCGAACATGACAAACTGGGCAAGCTGATCAGCCAGATGGAAAGCAAATTGAGCAGCAGCGGATTTGCCGACAAGGCCCCGGCCGAAATCATCCAGAATTTCAAGAAAAATTTGCAGGAATACATTGAAAAAAAGGCCAAAATAGGGAAAACCATTGACGACCTGTCTTAAGCCCTTTAACAAGATTCACCTGGTTGCTTGCGATTCAACCAACGATTATATCAGGCAAAATATCGCCCGGCTCGAAAGCGAATTTCCCCTGATGGTTAGCAGCGATGTCCAGATTGCCGGGCGCGGGAGGGAAAAGCGCGAGTGGGTTTCACCGCTTAACCTCGCTATTTACGCAACGTTTGGATTTCATCTTGCCAACAAGCGGGATTTGTCGCTCCTGTCAATCACGTGCGGGGTCGCGGTAAGCGACATGCTGCAAAACTGGACCGGGAAGGAATTCACCTTGAAATGGCCCAACGACATCCTGGCGGACGGAAAAAAAATCGCCGGCATTCTCTGCGAAACCATTGTCAACGCCAATAAAATTATATGCCTGGCCGGCATCGGGGTGAATGTCAATCAAGACAACAAAGATTTCCCCGGCAGCTTGCGCAGCCGCGCCGGATCAGTGAAGCTGCTGACCGGGAAAACCTGGTTGCTGGCGGAAGGGCGCGCGCGCCTGGCCGCGAGTATGGCCTGCTGGCTGGGATATTTGATTGCTGATCGAGGGTCATTCATCATTGACCGCGCCCGGGTGCTCAGCCGATCTTTCCTGGGCCGGGCCATTTCTTTTCATCATCAGGGAAAACGCACCCGGGGGATTTTCTTGGATATTGCCGCGGACGGCGGCTTGCTGCTGGACCAGGAAGGTGCCGGGGGAAAAGTATTTTACAGTGGTGAACTGGATCAAGCCGATTTTTCCTAAGTCTATCCAAAAAAATTACTTTTGCCAAATTCCCTAAAAAAGTCACAATCGTTTATTGCAATTTTAAACAAAGTTTTTTAAAATCACAGCAAGGAGAAAATCGGTTTTACTATGCCGTCAATCTGAATTAGTAAAACCAGGTCCAATGAAAGTTACGCACATATATTTATCTGCGCCGCAAGTAAAATTTGCCGAATATTCTTTAAACAACCAGCAGGTATTAGACCGCATTGAGGATAATTTTAAAGGGGAAAAAAGGGAATTAAGAAGGATAAAAAGTGGAATTTCCATGGTTTTTAAATACTGTGGCACGAATATAAGATTTCTTGGAACTGCAGCGGGTAAAAAACCCCTTGATTATGCCATTGAAGTTTCAAAAGAGGTCTGTCACGAAAACGGACTGGATCCGTCGCTACTGGATTTGGTCATTTACGGGGGAATATTCAGAGATTATTTTGAACCGGCGACGGCGATGGAAATTACTGCGGGATTGGGAATAAAAAAAGCGCACGTGTTTGATGTAACCACGGCGTGTGCCGGATTATTGCAGTCTGTGAATGTCGCTGCTTCATTGATGATGGCGGATCCTTCCATAAAAACAGCGCTTTGCTGTACGACGGATTTTCCCGATGAAGCGATCAGTTTTGATATTCAGAGTTTTGAAGAACTTTCATTGAAGGCCGCCGGCTTGACACTGGGAAGTGGAGCGGCGGCGTGGTTATTAACCAGAGAACCCGGGAAGGGGGGCAGTGCTCAATTGCGTGAAATCCAAAACACTTCCATTGCGGCTGCCTTCCGGCTATGTCAGGTGCCGGTGAGTAAACGCAGGTTCATATCCCAGAGCAAGGAAGTGTTTGATCTGGGGCTGGAACATGTTCCGGGAGAAATTCGAAATATTGCAAAGAAAGTGAACTGGGAAATCGACGATATCGATTATTTTATTTCTCACCAACCCAGTGAAAGGATCATTCATCAGATTTGCGATATTTTGGACATTCCGCATGAAAAAGCTCCGGTGACGCATCATTTATATGGAAATACCGTCAACGTCAGTGTACCCATGACCCTGGATTATTTACTGAAAAACAAATACCTGAAAGATGGACATAAAATAATTTTGTCCAGCGCCGCTGCCGGTTTTACGATGATTACCATTGCCGCCGAGTGGGTCCAATGATGTGAGTTCACAAGTTAAAACACTCCGGTTGTTGTTTTCAATTTTTGGATTTAAGATTAAGTATTTAATCATTCCTGTTTATAGATTTTTTTATAGGGCATGTATTTCTTTGACTGAGTTCATGGACCATTTGTTTTTTTCGGGATATAAAAAAAGGAAACTGCACAAACCCCTTTTTTTAATCGGGCATCCTAGGAGCGGGACAACTTTTCTGCATAAGTTCATTTTAAAAAACACCAGCGAGTTTAAAGGGATGCTTCTTTGGGAAATGATTTTTCCCTCGATATTTCTTCGTCGCTGCGTCCGGCCTTTTTTACCTTTTTTGGCTAAAAAAATCCCTCAAGGCATATATGATTCTCGCATCCATGAAACCGGATTAGAAGAGCCGGAAACGGATGATGTTGCCATGTTTTTCAGAAGTTTTGCAGGCATGTTTTATTGGCTCTATTTTTCTGCCTGGCATAAATATAATAATCCTGAAGAATTAAGCAAACATCTGATTAAAGAGAGTGAACCAAACAAAGTTATTGGATATTTGGAAAATTTACATAAAAAGAATTTGCATAAAACGGAGATTAGGAAAAGGATTTTTTCAAAATCTTTTTCATTAATCATGGACATTTCGGGTGTATTAAAAAGATTTGAAAACGCCAGGATTATCGTATTGTTGAGGGATCCCATGGAGGTCATTCCTTCAAGTATTTCATTGGCCGTGAATATCCAGAAGCAACTGAATGATTTTGACAATCTGGAGGAGAAAAAAAAGCAAAGGTACTATCAGAATATATACCAGGCTTCTTGGGTGTTTTTTAAATATTTTGACAGGCAAATGTCTGCGGACAAAAGTTTAAAGGACAATATTTTGATTGTCACACATAAGCAATTGAAGACACGATTTGAAGAAACCATGATTAAAATTTGTGATTATTGCGAAATAGAAAAGTCGCCCGAATTCATGCAAAAAATCAAAATGCAGGCTGAAAAGCAACCCGATTTTAAAAGTAAACATCGCTATAGTCTTGAGACGTATGGCATCACAAAAGAAAAAGTATTAAATGATTTCGACTTCATCTATGCGCAATATGATTTATAGGATATGGGATTGACAAAAATCCGTTGAGAGAAAGAAATAACACCAGATGCTGGATCGCCGGACTGGTTTTGCTTTCGTTTGCCTGGGTCGCCCTGGGGACGGCCGCGGACATGCCGCTGGGGGCTACGACCGGCAGGACGGATGGCAAGGCCGGTGCGGTACAAATGGATCCAGCGACCGACGGCGAAAACGGCGTCCTGGAAAAATCGGCTGCCATGCCGACTATCAGCAAGAAGAAAAAATTTCCCTAGCTCCTGGCCGTGGTCGGAGTGGCCGTGGTCGGGGTTGCCGTGTATTATTTGTTCATCCATGAGCCCACGCAGGTTCAGGATATCCGCGGCAAATGGCAGGTCGAGTTTCACCAGGGGAATTTTACCATGGTTGCTTTATTCTCCGGAACACTGAGCGCGGGGATGGTTTCGATTCTTGACGGATTCCTTGAAGGTGAGGCGGGGACGTATCAGGTCAGTGGAAACCAGGTCTCTTTCGACATCCCGACGAGATCGGCATACTACGTGTACAAGTATCAAGGCCACTTTGATACTCCGGACTCCCTTTCGGGCACATATTACGTTGAAACCGATTCTCCGGGTGCTCACAGCGATTTTACTGCCGTCCGTATTGAGTAGGAGCTGTGAGTTCCTCGATCCTTGATTGGCCGGCTTTTTTTATAAAAACAGCCACAGCTATCCGGTTTGATATTACAAAAAATATTTTATAATGGTAGCATTTTGTCGTCAGGAGGTTGTTCATGAAAAAAAATGCCAGGTTGATCATGGTTATGGTGGGATTGTTCTGGACTGGCGCTCTAGGGGCCGAAGATGCCGCCACGCCGATATTTCAGGCCGCCGATCATCTTAAACAAGTCGCGATCGGTGCGCCGCAGGTCTCGCCTGACGGGCAGTGGATCCTCTACTCGCTCTCCATGTACTGTGCCAAGGAAAAAAGCGAAACCAGCGATCTCTTCCTGCTTCCGTTCGCCGGCGGGTTGCCCCGGCAGTTGACCCACTCAACTGCAGCCGAAAAAAGTTATTGTTGGAGTCCCGATTCCCGATCCATCGCCTTCTCAGCCAAACGAGACGGTGACGCCAAGAGTCAGATATACATCCTCCCTTTGAACGGCGGTGAAGCCTGGCGACTGACCAGCCTGGCCGCTGGCGCTTCGGATCCTCTCTGGTCTCCGGATGGAAAAACACTGGCATTTTACTCGGAAGTCGGCGAGCTGTACTCTCCTGAACAAAAGGAGGCTTTCGGTGCAGTTCGCTACGCCATGCATCCCCGTTATCACCATCTGGGCAAAGGATGGGACAACGGTAAACGGCAGCGGATTTTCGTCATTCCGGCGCGGGGAGGAGCCGCACTGCAGTTGACCGGCGGTGCTTGCGCCGATGAAGGCGATCACTCGATGGTTTGGCGCAATGATTCCAGGGTGCTGGCATTCGTTTCCAACCGCTCGCCTGAATGGTGGAACACGATCGACACCGACATCTACCAGGTGGACATTGCCGGCAAAGAGCTGAAACGCCTGACCCGTAACCCCGGTCCCGACCATAGCCCGATCTTCAGCCCGGACGGCAAGTGGCTTGCCTGGCGCGCCAGCTATGAATACAACTATGAAAGCGAGGACTACAAAATCCACGTTCAGCCCGTGGCCGGGGACGAATCCCACGTGCTGGCCGCCAAGCTCGACCGTGATGTCAATTTAATTCAATGGGCGCCCGACAGCCGTGGACTCTATTTTACGGCTGGCAGCGAAGGTCGCTCCAATATCCAATACGTTTCCCTGGCTCGACCGGAGCGCTGGAGCGATATCACTCGTGGGCAAAACAATCTGTTTGGATGGAAAGTGGCTGGAAAACAGCGTTTTGCCATGATCCGTACTACCGATACCTGCCCCGGAGAGATATATACTTTCAACCAGGGGCGCTTTAAACGGTTGACCACGGCGGCCGAGGAACCGTTCAATGCGTATAAGCGGCTGCCCTCCGAGGAGATCTGGATCACCGCTGATGACGGCAGTCGGGTTCAGGGATGGCTAATCCGTCCGCTCGGCTATCGGGAAGGGCTGAAAACACCGCTGATCCTCAGCATTCACGGCGGGCCGCACGGCATGTCGGCGCCGACATTCCGCTTCGACTTTCAACTTTACGCCCACCACGGCTTCGCCGTGCTCTATACCAACCCCCGCGGTTCCAATGGCTACGGACAGAAATTCAAGGATGTTACTTTCGAGGACTGGGGCACCAAGCCCATGGCCGACCTGATGATGTTTGTCGACCTTGTGATCGGCAAGGGCATCGCCGATCCCTCCAAGCTGGCCGTTACCGGTGGTTCCTACGGCGGATTCATGACCAACTGGCTTATCACCCATAGCGGGCGCTTTGCCGTAGCCGTCAGCGTAGCCGGGCTCTATAATATGACCTCTTTCTGGGGCACTACAGACGAACAATTTTTCGCTGAAAAGGAAATGGCCGGCCTGCCCTGGCAAAAGCAGGATGTTTATATCCGTAACAGCCCCATCTGGAATAGCGAACGCTTGAAAACCCCGACCATGGTCATCCATGGCGCTAATGATTGGCGTGTGCGCCCCGAACAGGGCGAGCAACTCTTTTCCGCTCTGCAGAAGATGGGAGTTCCGAGCGTCTATGTTAATTTCCCGGAGGAGCAGCACGGCATCCGCGGCAAGATCAACCGCACACTCTACAACCGGCTGCTGCTGGAATGGTTCGAGCACTGGCTGCTGGGCAAAGAGGTCAAGTTGGCCACCTATCTGCAGCCGATTCCCTATTCTTATCCGCCGCGCTCTGTGGAAAAGAAATAAAAAGGAAGATCAGCGATCGACTGTTATCCTGAACGCTGAATCGGACGAAACCGTGATTGTTCCGCTTGAATTTCAAAGAATCGCTTATACTTTAAAAATAACGTTCAACTGGCAGAGGGTAATCTCGTCTTCGTTGTGCAGCTCGTGTTTCACCCCGGTCTGCAGCTTGCTGCCATTCAAGAAAGTGCCGTTGATCGCCCCCGGTTCCTCGGAAAGATAAAATTTCCCATCCTTGAACATGACTTGTGAATGCTTGCGCGAGATGTATTTTTCCTCGTCCTCATCGGTCAAATCGATGTCTGGAACGAACCCGGTGGTGTAATCGCGCCGGCCCAGGACTGTGTGGGTTTTGGTCAATTGCACGATGCGGTTCGAACGCTGGATGATCAGATAGGCCTTGATATCCGGACTGATTTTTTCCGTGGTCTGATCCTCTTTTTTCACTTCCTTGTTTGCTGTTTTTTCCTTTGCAGCCGGGGAAGAAGCAGCCTGGGCCATTAAAATAGATTGAATTTTAATATGTTTTTCACTCAATTTTTTTAAAATTTTCAAGGCGATATCGGGCATTTGCTTGAGCATTTCGGTCAAGGAGACATAGGGGATCTTGATCATGTCCGCATCTTCAATGACTTCCACTGTGTAAATGGCATTCTGGTCGTTGTTCAGTGATTCCTCGCCAAAAAAATCACCTTTGCCCAGGGTGGTCAGGATCTGATCGTTTTTATCGTTCTTAAGCTGGATTTTTCCTTTATTGATGATAAAAAAATCGGTTTGATTGTCCCCTTTCTGATAAATAATGTCGCCAGCCTTGTATTTGCTAATAAATTTTTTTAGTACGTCCATGTTTTTTAGGTTGAGTAAAATATTTTATAAAAGATATTGCCATTTGTCAATTTTTATCTTTTCTAAATTTTCTTTTTCAGATTTTCATGAATAATGCACAATCCCCGACGGGAAAATACTTTTACTATGATTTCAGCCAATCCATTTGTGTTGAAATCATCTAGTGAAAGGACATCAACTGAGCAAGTGGATGATTGGCGCTGTCGCTTATTGATATTTTTGAAAAAGTTCTTTAAAATAATATCATGGAGAAAATTGATTTTCCTATCGTATCATCGAGACGCTGGTCGGCAAAATGGGAAACCGGTCCAGTGCTTTTTATCTGTCCGTCGTCCTGGGAATGATCGACAAAAACCTAATCGATATCGCGGCCCCGTCCACTGCCCTGGCCGTGAATTTAACCCTGAACGAATCGGTTCTTCACCGGAGCTGAATGGACCCGGCCGGCATAATGAGCTTCCCGGGTCAAAACCGCCGCCTGACGATCCTGGGCGGCGGCATGGCCGGGCTTTCCGTCGGCTACTATGCCGGGAAGGCCGGTCTTCCGTTCATGATCCTGGAAGCGCAGAACGAGCTCGGAGGAAATTGCCGAACGTTCCGCTATAATGGATTCGCCTTCGATGCGGGAGCGCACCGCTTCCATGACAAGGACGCATTCCAGACCCGGGAGATCAGAGCCCTGCTGGGTGACGATATCCGCGAGGTCTGCGCACCGAGCCGGATCTATCACGACGGCGTCTTCATCGATTTCCCGCTCTTGCTCCCCGATCTCCTTCGGAAGCTTGGCCTTCCCTTTTTTTTCAAAGCGGCGCTCGAAGTCCTGAAAGCCAGGCTGTCCCCCAGGATCCCGGACATGAATTTCGAGGAATTCGTCCTGCGCGCCTATGGGCGGACAATCGCCGGGATCTTCCTGCTCGGTTACACCGAAAAGCTCTGGGGCGTCCATCCCCGTTGCCTCTCGCCGCTTGTCCTGGGAGGGCGATTGCGGGGCTTGGACCTGGCCACTTTTCTCGGTGGGGGTCTCGGCATCTGCAAGCCGGGGGCAAAGCACCTGGACGGTTCTTTTTATTATCCGCGCCAGGGGATCCAGGACATCCCCGATGCTTTGGGGAATTTTTGCGGCCGCGACTGCATCCGGACCGAAGCGCGGATCAGCCGGGTCATGCATGATGGAAAGACGATCCAGGCCGTCGAGGTTAACGGCAGGGACCGGATCGAGACCGACCGGGTCATCACCACCCTACCGCTCACGAGCTTTTTGGGATTGCTGGACCCGCCTCCTCCGCCTGAAGTCGCCCTCCTGGCCGGGGATCTGGCATACAGGGACCTCGTCCTCTGTGCGCTCTTCATAGACCGACCAAAGATATCGGACTGCGCTTCTTTCTATTTTCCTGACCGCGGGACGCCTTTCTCCCGGGTCTATGAGCCGAAAAACAGAAGTGCGGAGATGTCGCCTCCGGACAAAACCTCTTTGGTCGCGGAATTTCCCTGCGTTCAGAACGATGCGGTCTGGAACGCGGCCGACGCCGGGATCGCGGAGATGCTCGGGGCCGAATTCATCCGGATGGGGCTGCTTCGACCGGCAGACATCCTCGGTCATCAGGTGGTTAGAATGCGCCATGCCTACCCGGTGATCAGGAGGAACATGGCCGATACCCTCGGACCGATCTTCCGCTACTTGGACGAGCTCGGGAACTTGCATGTCTGCGGCCGCGGCGCAAGTTTTGAATACATCCACATCCATGACCTGATGCGCCGGGGCCATGACCTGATCGAGGATCTGCGCGGCGGCGGTAAAGGGGCGGCCTTAGGAAATCCCGGTCAGCTTCAGTAGGCCCCGAAGATTCGTCCGCCAATCCTCGATGTTCAAGCTTGCCAGGCGGCGGAGGATATAGGTCGGCCGGAAATAGAACGAGCGATAGGCTTTCTTCAGCATTCCCCGCAGCTCCGGGGTCGGGATGTCCGTGGCGTTCATCGAACAGGAATCCGATCGCAAATGCAACGCATCCCCTTCCCCCAGGAACCAGCCGTTCTCGGCAGCCATACGATGGAGCTCCGTGCCCGGGAAAGGGGCGCAGCTCTGAAAATTCGCAAAGTCAGCCTTGATATCCTTGGCCAGGGCGATCGATCTCGCGATTGTCTCCCGGGTGTCGCCGGGATTGCCGATCATGATGTTGGCGACCGCCCGGATGCCGGCCTCCCGTGTCATCCGGAACGTCTCGATGACCTGGGGAATCGTGATGTTTTTCTTTAATGTATCGAGGATGTTTTGGTCTCCCGACTCGACTCCGTATTGGATGAGCCGGCATCCCGAGCGGCGCATTTCGCGGAGCAAGACCGGGTCCATGAGTCCGATGTGGCCATTGCACGTCCACGGGATCCTTTTCGGCTCCCGCATTAAAAGCTCGCAAAATTCCAGGACGCGCTCCCGGTCCAGGGTGAAATCGCTTTCCTTGAACATGATTTCTTTGACCCCGAACTCGCCGACGAGAATCCGCCATTCCCTGATCATCCGCGGCGCGGAATAGGCCCGGTATTTCTTCCCGAGGACGATGCGACTGTCGCAAAAGATACAACGGAACGGGCAGCCCCGGCTCGTGAGCATCATCCCCAGCGGAGCATGGGCGGACTGTGGATTGGAATAACGGCGGATGGGGAGAAGGTCATACGCGGGCAGAGGCAGCTCGTCGAGGTCCTTGATGAACGGTCGGGGGGCGTTGATGATGACCCGGCCATCCCTCTTGAAAGCGACACCGCTGACGTCGTCCGGGCTGCGCCCCTGCTCCAGCGCCCGGGCCAAATCGACGACTGTCCTTTCCCCTTCGCCGAAAACTACGAAATCAACGGATTCCATCCCTGCCACGTCCCCGGGAAAAATGGTTGGGTGGACGCCGCCGAAGATGACCTTTGTCTCGGGACTCCGTTTCTTGATCGTTCGGGAGATTTCCAGTCCGGTTTCGAACAGGGGTGTTGTCAGGCTGAGTCCGACGACGTCCGGAGGTTCCGAGGATAAAGCCCCTAAGATCTCCTCGTTCGGGTGTCGGGAGATATTCGCGTCCAGAATGCGGACCCGATTAAATCCGGCTTCCCTGAGGGCCGCGGCGATATAGGCCAGCCCCAACGGAGGCAACCGGATATCGGAAAAATAACTCTTTTCGAGCTTGGGATGGATGAGCAGTATTTTTAAATGCATCGGTGCGGTACTATATACACCCGTTCTGGGCGAAAATCAAGGGTCCCCCTGCCTGCGACAGCTCATTTAACGGCGATCCTGACAAACACTCCAAGCGTCCTGTTGTCGGGGACGCGCCGGTCGAGGTGGTAGGGAACGAACGGCGAATGTTCCCGCACCCGGACCAAGTATAAATAGGCTCCCCGCCAGCGAAAGCCGCGAGGAGACTTGAAAACGACCCTATACTCAGGGGATCGTTCCGGATCATGCCGGACGCTCGCCCGAAACCGGTCAACCCGGATCTCCGCATGGCCCGGAGCGGCGCCAGCGAGCGATAGAGCGATCTCCGCAAGCCGCTTCGGAGACTGGAGCACGACGGAAGCCTCTGCCGTTCCCTTCGTCCAGAATCCGCCTTCCTCCAGACCGAACTGGTTTTCGTCTTGAAAATATAGGATATAGCCGCCGGCCTTGAAGGAAACCGGATTGACGAGGCGAACATGAAAGAACACGATGGCCAGAAAGAGAACGGAAGAAGCCAGGACGATGCCCACCCGACTGATCGAAGAAAAGGACGGGACGGAGGTCTTGTTTCGGAGGCGGAGGATGACAACCGTGACGAGGAGAAGGGCCAAAACCCACCCCGCCAGGGGACCCATCTCCAACGCGCCCGACGCCTTTAATGCGGGTGTCCACGTGTTCGGATCAAAGAAGAGATTTCCGGCCGCGGCCAGGAAGCGGCTTTCCGAAAGGATGTTGCCGGCTTTGGGATTGCTGTTGACATGGTAGAGGAGTTGAGGGACGGACAGGGAAAAACCGGCGATGAGGGCGCTCAGGCCGGCCAGCCCGGCTTTGATCACCGCCGCGAGCCGACCGGTTGGCGCGGCCAGGGCACATGCGCAGAAGGCTCCTGGGATCCACATCAAGGGAAGCAGCGGTCGGCCCGGCGGGCAGTAACCTCCCAGATGGAAAGCGGCCGCCGCGGTGAACCAATAGGCCCCGAAAGCGATGACGAGTTCGACCCGGGCTGTCATCTTTCTTTTCCGCAGGATGAGGAAGCCGGCCACGACCAGCAAATAGAGCGGGGCATGGATGAATATCCCGTTCTTCTTCTCGAAAAACAAGCTCAGCGCGGCGCCGATGAAGGACGGGACATCGGTCGGCCTGAGCGGCCGAATCAAGTCCAGGCTGCTCGGGAGGTTTACGCCGGTATAGGCCGAAGCCGGGTTGACATGTCCATAACACGACCAGAGGAAAAGCAGAAACAAGCCCATGGAAACGAGGGGAAAGAGGGTGAGTCGAACCACCTTCCCAAGATCAGCCGCCGGTTTTTTCAGGTAGGGACGTGCTCCAAGGACGAAGAAAACGGCCGAGAGCACGATGTATTTGATCCCGAACCAGGGAAGGAGGGCCAGCCCGAGCCCCGAGAAGAAAAGGATGTGCGGGCGGTCGTCCCGCTTGAAGATGAGATGCCTGAAAATGAGAAGGGTGATGAGCGCGACCGGGACTTCAGGGTAAATGAGCCCTGAGAAAAAGAGCATCGGGCCGGTGAACATGAAGGCAAGCCAGGAGATGAGCGCCGCCGTGCGATTTCGGGTCAGGTCGAAAATGAAAAAGAAAAAAGCCATGCCCAGAAGTGCGGTCAGGATCATGATGGGAAGGCGGACCAGAAAGACGAAGGCCTTGAGACCGCCGGCCTTCTCGCCCAGGGCGTAAAACGGGACGAGCAGAACCGAAAGTCCAGGAAGGTGGCGGGAATACTGATGATCGGGACCGAGCCGGCCAGGATTGGCGTGGGATTCAAGCTCTCCGGGATAGAAGCGCAGATAATCCCTGTTCGCGTACTCGTCGGCAAGGTTGATGTCCCCATCGCCAAGGAGACTTTGTGTAATCAGGAGATAATGCGGTTCGTCCCCGGTCAGAGGATGTTGGGGAAAGACCAGGCCCGAAGCGAGAAACGTAAAAATGGTAAAAGATCCAAGACACAGCGCCAATCCGGTTCGCCGCGGAATGGGGCCTTCGGCGTTTCGGGAAATCTGCCCATCCCAAAAAAGAAAAAAGAGCAGCCCGGTCGAACCGGCCAGGGCCGTAGGCAGGAGATAACACCGGATATCTTTCAAGAACCAGAGCAACGACATGTGTTTTAAAAAAAGAAGACAGAGGGGGGATAATGCCAGAACGACCCTCGATTCGATTTTCCTCGGATTCTCTGCCGTTTGTTCAGTGAGGAGGCGCCTGCAGCCGCGGATGAATCCGGAAAGGGCCAACGCCGCCGCCGCCCAGGAGACGAATATCAGGAGATCTCCTGCGATAAACGCGCCCACGGCGGCCGATTCCAGGATAAAAAGGACCGTGGGCATTGCCGGGTTCGAGTTTCCTACCACCGGGGCGGCCACCGCATCCTTCTTCCGTAGGTCGCGGGATAAGGCTGGCCGGGGGCGGGAAGGAGTCAATGGCTAAACCCGGCCCCGTACGATCCCGTGCCAACGATCCGGAGTTCCGTCCCGAAATTCGAGTCGGAATCGCGTGCCCCATTCGACCGTCCCGAATCCGGCGCTTGGCATCATCGCCTCGAGACAGGCTTCGTTCGTCGCTGCCGGAATCTCATCATTTTTTGAAAGATCCTGTCGCCAGCCTTGAATTTACTATTAAATTTTTTTTGTACGTCCATGTTTTTCTGGTTTGAATAAAAAACATTTTAAAGAAGATGTTTTTACATGTCAATTTTTGTCTTTTTTATTTTAAATGACACGTTGTTCGCGCCGATTTGCCAAGGAGCTTTTTTTATTCTAAAATACTCTTGCGCCCTGTTTCCGGCTGTATTTTTATGAGCATGAACATTAAAAAAGAATTTCCGTTTTTGTTCCCGGCCCCAAAGACGATTCGTCTGCAAAACCGCACTCTCGATATCCAGAGCTTGTGTTTCCCTCTCGAAATCACAAAAAAGTATGATTTTTTATTTGAGTATTTTCACATAAAGAATAAAAATCGTGGCTTGGAGATCACCTGCCAAGAAAAAAAAACATTGGCTGCTGAAGAATATGTCATTGAGTGCGATCAGACCCAGGTTGTCATCGGGGGCAATTCCCTGCGTGGTCAGTTTTATGCTTTGTCTACCTTGTTGCAGATTCTCGCTTATTATCAGCCCGGCGGGCGCATGCCCGGTTTTATTATTGAAGACGCTCCCAAATTAGGTTTCCGTGGTTTCCTGCTTGCTGTGGAGCATGGAGCCTTTCCCCTGCAGGCGGAACTTCAGCGCCTGCTGTTGAAGCTGGCTTTGTTGAGGTTCAACCAGTTTTCGTTGTCCCTGGCTGCTTGGTCCGGGGAAGAAGAAAATGCCGGCAACACCCTTCCGAAAGAAAACCTGCCCCGGGAAGAAATGAACCAGATCATTGACCTGGCCGGAAAAATGGGGATCGACTTCGTCCCTGCCATTGTTGCCGGACCCGCGCTTCACCTCCCTGATATATTCAGCGCTGGGATTTTAGCTTCTTTCCGTTCAAGAAAGATCATGATCCGATTCAACGAAACGACTGAAAGTGATCCGGCGGCGGAATGGTTTGAACGTTTTCTGAACACGTATCGCTTGTTCAAGGCCCATGGCAAGACCATGCTGATTTGGGGAGATGCTTTTCTGAAAGTACCCGATTTGATAAGGAAAATGCCCAAGGATGTGGTTGTGCTCAGCGGTGATGGTGACATTGAAAGAACGGAGATGTACCGGAGAAAAGCCGGACCTTTCAGAAAGCACCATATCCCTCAAGTGTTATGTACGGCAACCTGGGGCCGGGCCAGGTTTATCCCGGCCATGCGTAAAAGTGCGGTAAACAATTTGGCGGCGTATGCGGCGGTCAAAGAGGAAAAACTCGCCGGGATCCTGCTGAAGGATTGCCAGGACCAGGGAGATGGCAGTTTTTTGGAG
Organism: Candidatus Aminicenantota bacterium; assembly: GCA_016934745.1. Lineage (GTDB taxonomy): Bacteria > Acidobacteriota > Aminicenantia > UBA2199 > UBA2199 > UBA2199. The sequence continues at coordinate 28,750 of JAFGSF010000042.1, forward strand.
GGGATCATCCTGGGGTTGTATCAAGCCGGAAATCTTTTCTGGAGCGGGCAGGCACCCGGACCGGAAGCCTTTGCCCGCTGGGCCCTGGGCTTTAACGAGCCCGATCTGTTCAGGATTTATACGTTCTTGTCGCAGGTCGACAGCCCGCTGCAGCATAGCCATTGGCAGTACTTGTTCGAAGATCCCCTGTGCGCCACTTTTTCCAAGCAGGACAATGTCAAGGAAATTGTGGCGCGTTACCGGAAAGCATCGCAATATTTGAAAAAAAGAAAGATCGTCCGCAACGAGATGAGCGATTTTTTGAACATTGCCCAGCACCTGTATGAATTCGTCGCCGAAAAAGTGGATTTTTCCAGCCGGCTCCTATCCGGCCTGAATGCGATCGACGGTGATGCACATCTCCAGCGAAAACTGGACCGGCTTCTAGCTGACGTAGAAAAACTGAAGAATCTTTTTTGCGCATTGTGGCTCAAGCGGCGCAAACCGTATGGTCTGGCAAAAAAAGTCAGGAGATTTGATTTTTTGCAGGAGCGTTTGAATTATCTCCTGCTCTCCATGGCTCATCCGGCGGCAAGAAAAATACTTTTGTCGGAACTTGAAAACGGTACCCCGCCGATGGAGTCGCGGCGCCGCTAACACATAAAGGAAGCCGTAGTCCATGGTTGACCTGAAAACAGGACATAAAACTCCTTCAGCGCTGGCAATGAATATGCTTGCAATGTATCTGACATAAGGACAGGAGGAACCATGGCCGTCATTTTTACCAGTTTCAGGCAATTAAAAAAAAGTTTGCTGATCGTTCAGGTAATCGTCTGGAGTTTGATTTCCCCAGTTTTCGCCCAGCAGCCGCCGCAAAAAGAATATGTCCAGGTAGTCAATGTGGAAATGATCCTGCGCGTGTTCAAAGATGGCTCTCCGGTTGGGGGATTGAAAAAAAGTGATTTCTCGCTGTATGAAGATGGAAAGAAGAGCGAGATAAACGGCTTTTTTGAAATTCACCGGCGCATGGCGCCCCATGAAGAAACAAAAAAACAGGCGCTTCCAGCCAGGTTGTTTCTGCTGTTTTTTTGGGTCGGAAATCCCGCGGCCGATGTCGAGGGCGCTTTAAACAAATTTTTTTCAGTGGTATATCGCCAAGGGGACCGGGTGATCCTGAGCACTCCCATGAAAACATTCGAAATCCTGTCCCTGGAAGACATCGAGCGGATAAAAGTGAATTTTTTGGAGCAATGGCGACAGGAAGTGAAGTTCCGTTATTCTGAAAGGCTGCAATTCATAAATAACTTGAATCGACTGGTCGAAACCCATGTAATCGGATTGGTCGGTAAAACTATCACGGCCCAAATGAAAAGTTTTGAAACTTTCATTGTCCAGTATGGCGCGGTGGTTCAGGAATATCAACTTCGTGAATTAACACCTGACATGAAAGCCCTGGAAGCGATGGCGCGTTCCTTGATCGCCGTGAACAATGATAAATTCGCCCTGGTCTTTTTTCAACGGGATACGCTGCCGCTTTTTGATATTTCCCAGGTGGGGGACCATTGCCTGTTGAACGGAATTCGTATCGAAATGGTCGATTTTTTAAAAGATGAAATGTTGAAAATTGAATTCCAGGCTAAGAGCGTTTTGAATATGAGCAAGTTGTCGGAACGACTGAAATCGTTGTTCATTCAAGCCAATACTCAATTTCATCTGCTGTTCCTCAGCCCCGATCGAAGTAACAGTCAAAGCCATGCAGGCCAGACGTTGTCGCTCACAAAAAGCGAGGAATTGTTTTCCAACTGGGATTTAGTCATGCAAAAGATCAGTGCGAACACCGGCGGGCGCATCCTGGAAGGAGACCGGATGGTTGAGGTTCTGGATCAGGTCGTCTCGTTCGAGGACATCTACTACCATATCACCTATGTTCCCCGCCAAGCCGGGGCAGGCAAACGAAAAATTGACATCCGCGTCAATCAGCCTGGAATGGAAATCATTCACGGCCGCATGCTGGAATTGAAAGATCTGCCGCACGTGAAAATCGATGCCATATCCGTCCATGACCGATTCATCCGCTTTACGGTCAGCGATTTCTACCCCATCTCTAAGCAAGGCGTTCCGACCGGAATGATGAATGTGTATGTGACCGGCAACCAGACGGATAATGAACCGCCCCGACTCCTTCTTTCACAAGCAAGCGAAACGGCCGGAACCATCACATTGCCCATTAAATTTCCTCATCCAGGCACTTGGAATGTCCAGGTCCGAGTCATTGACCAAATTACCGGGGAGCAGGCCGTGAATAAGACGAGGGTTGACTTCCAGGCTGACATTCCTGCCCTTCCCGTCGATGGCATTCATTCCGATGCCGCCTTGAACGCCGTGTTGGCCAAAGCGGCCGCTTACGCGGAAAAACTGAAAAAAGCGGCCTTCCACTTTTTTTGCCGGGAAAATGTGCGCCAGGAGGTGTTTGGCATAGACGAACGCTCTGTCCTGCAGCCTGTTTCTCGAAGCTACTGGATATATGACTATCAAATCATCGGACAGAACGGAAAGATTACTGAAAAACGGGTGCTGCTTGAGAAAAACCGGAAAAAAGTCCACCAGGAAAAAGCGCAACTGGAAACCATGTACCAATCTTTTTATTCTTTTTATATGCCGGTGACCATTTTGGCTGGGGAAAAGCAGCCTTTGTATCACTATCGACTGTTGGGCAAAGGAAAAATCGATAAAAAAATGGCATGGCATATCGCTGCGGTTCGGCGCGATCATTCGTTGTCTATCCCCTGGGGGGAAGTATGGGTGGTTGAAGAGGATGGGGCCGTTTTGAAAATTCAAGTCGAACAAACTTCGATTGTCGGATTTGAAAAATGGGTCGAAAAAGTAAATAAAAAAGGATTCGAGCCGACCATCACGACTATTCACGAATATAACACACTTAAAAATCAGCTTCGTTTTCCCAGCAAGACCACTTTTATTGAAAGGTTCAAATCCGCTTTGGAAGAAAAAAAAACATGGGACGGACGCGCCAGGGGAAAAGTCGAATTCAACCATTACTCTTTCGAACGCTCACGGACATATTTTGAGTATAAGCGCTATCACTTTTTTTCTGTTTCGACCCGCGTAGAGGAACAAAACGAATAAGCCGTGCGCAGGCTTATTGCAGCTCGGAAAAGCGGAAATTTCCCGACGTGATGGCACTCCAGATGCGCTGGTTGACGAACCCGGGAGCCCAGCCGGGCGAGCTTGTTTCCAGTGGAATATAATAGCCCTTGCCCTTGATAAATATCGCCGACATCCCGGGGCTGGGCATGCGTTTGACCAGCAGAATGGAATGTTTCAAACCCAGGTGATTGATAAACAAGAGCGCCGTTTTTTCTTCATTATTATCACTGGTCAGGAAAACCGCCAGTAAAACCGATTTGGAATCGCAATCTCCGCTTTGTTCATAGAGACAGATCAGCGGAGGGAAAAAAGAATTGATGAATTTGTTGTTATAGTAAAAGGGAGGCTTTTTATAGGTGATGGCTTGAACAAAAACAAGAAATTCCATGAGTTGGCGTTCGGGTGGTTGAGGCTTGATCGCGTCGTAAAGAATCTGGGTCAAGCTTCGGAAATATTCCAGGTTGCGCAGGAATACTTCCTGATAATTTACCATGTAGACCTCCACTCCCTTGCTGACGCCAATATGTTTGAATCCTTTTTTTTGGAGCAAGAGTGCGTTTTCCTGTCCACGGGGAACCCCGAATTTATTTAGTTCTCTTTTTATCCTGGACTTGGAAAGAGAAAATGAGACTTGCTTTGCTTTTTTATCCGCCCCGGTCCAATTAAATGTGCGCAACAAGTGATTTCCATGGGCTGGTTTCACGTGGGCCTTGTTGATTGGTTCTGGCTTTGCTTCGGCAAGAACAAGTGCCGGCAGCAGGGCAGTCAACATGATGCCGAGGGAGCGAATTTCCCGCTTTTTCATTTACTTTAAATCAAATTCAATGAATTAAAAAGCGCCAGGCTGATGGAACTGATGATCGACTCGATGAACATGCCCAGAACGATCACGGTGACACCGATGACCACGGCCACGGCGATGTTTCCGCTTTTGATCTCCTTCCATTCATCAATATCCCGGGTAATGACCATGAGCAGTTTTAGGGCCAGAAAAACGATCAGTGCCCCTGAAACCAGAGCCACAAGCAATGAAGCGATCACGCCAAGAAAAAACAACAGCCCGGTTGCGAGACGGATGCCCGCAGGGTAATTGATATACCAAACGTTCATGATCGGTTTGATCGTCTCGAAACACAAGTGGCCGACGGTCCAGATGAAAGCTCCGAGTACCATGGCCGTGTTGATGTTTTGGCGTTGGACGATTTCCTTTTTTTCCTGGATGCTTTTCCTGGTCAGGAAGGCCATGATCCAAATGCTCCCCAATACCGAAATAATGGCGGCAATGAAGATTACGGCCAGATAGATTACGGTCGAAAGTAGGTTCAAACCGTTGCTTTCCATCATAAGTCACCTCCACGCGACCCTTGCATTATAATTGCCTGGGCGAAAAACTTCAATGCATTTAACTTCTGGACCTGCGTGCTTTGTGATTTCGCTGGATTTAAACTATAATCAAATCATGGCAGCTATTGATTTTTCTGTACATGACCATGTGTCTTTGACAAAAAAGAAAACGATCGCCTGCCTGTTTAGCGCCCTCATTTTACTTTATTTTCTATGCTTGCCGCTTCAGGCGCAGGCCAAGCACACTCTGGTCCTCAGTGACCAGAAGCAAACATATGAATTGGGGCTGCATTTGGAAATACTGGCTGATCCCGGTGCCAGATTGACTGTCGAGGATATCCAAAAACCGGAATACAGTTCACAGTTTATGCCCAGTGGGCATCGTGTTCCCAATTTTGGTTTCACAAAGTCGGCCTTCTGGGTACGGTTCAATGTAAGGAACGAGGCCAGTAGCCGATCGCCTTGGGCGCTGCAATTGAATTATCCCAGCATGGATTTTGTGGATTTATTCATCGTGACTCCCGAAGGCAAATCCCTGCCGGTAAAAAAGTCCGGAAGAATGCGCCCGCTCCCGGAGAAGGACCATGTTGATCCTTACCCGGTTTTTCTGATCCCCTTTCCCAAGTTCCAGACGCAGAAAGTATATATGCGTTTCCAGAGCGAAGAATCGATGACCATCCCCCTCATTCTCTGGTCCATGACGGGGTTCGTTGCGCAAGTGGGACTGGCTCATATTGCCAATGGATTCGTCCTGGGTATTTTGGCTGTCATGGCTCTCTACAATTTGTTCCTTTTTATTTCCTTGAAAGATAAAAACTATCTTTATTTTGTTTTATGCATCGTCACTATTCTTTTTTTCATACTCTCTTCAAGAGGAATTGGTTTGCATTATTTTTGGCCCAACTCTATTGTGTTTAACAAGTTAACCCTGCCCATTTCCGCCGGGTTAATGGTCCTTGCTTTGATGAAGTTCGCCGATGCGTTCCTGATGGTAAAAAAACACATGCTTGGTTTGCACTGGGTTTTCAATGGTTTGCTGCTGGCCACCGCTGCCTTGGTAGTGGCTGCGCCTTTTTTGAGTTATCACACGGTGATCCAACCCATGGTCCTGGCCGGAATATTCGGGTCTATTTTAATGCTGGCATCGGCCGTCGGTTCATTTCTCAAGGGCTACCGGCCGGCTCGATATCTGCTGTTGGGATTTTCGATCATGTCCATGGGCGGGATCGGTTTTTTCCTGGTACGCTTGGGCCTGTTGCCGAGCACGCACCTGACCGAGCAAGGCTTCACCTCCGGAAATATCGCGCTCATCCTGCTGATGGCGTTGGCCCTGGCCGATCGCATTAAAATCTTGAAGCTTGAAAAAGAACAGTCTGAAGTGAATTTGCGGGAAAGCGAAGAGCAGCTGCGCATTTTGTCCCGCGCCACCGAGCAGAGCCCGGCCCTGATCATCATTACTGATTTGAAGGGAGATATCGAGTATGTCAATCCGCGCTTCAGTACTGTGACTGGATATTCTTTCAACGAGGTCAAGGGAAAGAATCCGCGCTTGTTGAAATCGGGGGAAACCCCGGCGTCAACCTACCTGGAAATGTGGGCCACCATCCTGTCAGGCGAAGCTTGGCGCGGTGAATTGCACAACAAAAAGAAAAACGGCGATTTGTACTGGGAAAACGCTTTCATCTGCCCGATTAAAAATGAAGCGGATGAAATCACCCATTATCTGGGCCTTAAAGAAGATATTACGGTGAACAAGGAACTTCAGGAACAATTGTTTCAGGTTCAGAAAATGGAGTCCATCGGCACATTGGCTGGCGGCATTGCCCATGACTTCAACAACATCCTGACGGTCATCAAGGGACACTGCGATCTGGCCTTGAGCAAAATGGATAAAGGCAGTCCCGTCTATGCCAATGTGTCGGTCATCCATTCTGCCGGCGAAAAGGCGGAAAACCTGATCCGGCAAATCCTGGCATTCAGCCGCAAACAGATCTACCTGCCTCATATTGTCAATATCAACCAGATTGTCACCGACATAAAAAACATGATTGTGCACTTGATTGGCGAAGATATCAAGATCGAGATGGTATTGTCCCCGACAGCCCCTGTGATAAGCGCCGATCCCAGTCAAATCGAACAAATTTTCGTAAATCTGATCGTCAATGCCCGTGATGCGATAAACCAAAAGACGGAAAAGGCTTCCGAGAAGAAAATTACCATCGAAACCGGGTTGACCCTGCTGGATGAAAATTATACCAAGATGCACGTCGGAGCAAAAGCGGGCCCGCATTTATTTTTTTCGGTCAGTGATTCCGGGACCGGAATCGACGAAGCGAACCGGAAAAAGATATTCGAGCCGTTTTTTACCACCAAGAAAAATGGCACTGGCCTCGGGCTGGCAACCGTTTATGGGATTGTCAAGCAGAATGACGGAAATATCTTTTTGTATAGTGAATATGGCAAGGGCACCACTTTTAAAATCTACTGGCCGGCGATTGTCGAAAAAATTCCGACCATCACCCATGAGCCGATCGATGCAAAGGACCTGCGGGGCCGGGAGAAAGTGCTGCTGGCCGAAGACGATGCCGATGTCGTCGCTTTTACCGGCAGGGTTTTGAAAGAAGCCGGTTATCAGGTTGAAGTTGCCAGAGATGGTCAAAAGGCCCTGGACGTGGTGTTGAAAGGAGGCTTCACCCCCGATCTGCTGGTCACCGACCTGATCATGCCCGGCATGAACGGCAAAGAGTTAGCGGAAAAGGTCAAGGAAAAAGTACTGGGGATTCGCATTCTTTTTACATCGGGATACACGGATAACCATCTTGTGCATAATGGGCAATTGGACGCAAACATCGATTTCCTGCAAAAGCCTTACTCCATGGTGAAGCTCTTGAAAAAAGTTCGCGAAGTTTTGCAAAAATAATCGCTGCCGGCGGGGTGTGTCCATAGGGGCCGTCAGTTAGTCGCCTTGACGGCTAATTTTCTTCCGCTATTTTAACCAGGCCTATACGCCGTTGCATTTTGACCAGCCGCAATTGGCACAAGTGGGGCATTTCTCGTCGGTGACACTACTGCCGCATATGGGGCAATTGAGGGCGTTGAAATCCTGGTGACGGGAGTTGACTTTGCCCACGTGGGTTTCCAGGACCTTGGCGATGGCATCGGGGATCGATTGGATCAGCTGCCCGTTGGTAAAAATCGGTTCTGCGCCGCCGATACCCTTCAGTTGGTTGACCACTTCTTCGGTGGAAATGCCGCTGCGCAGTGCCAGCGAAATCAAACGGCCGATCGCTTCGGCATCGGCCATGGTCGAATAACCGCTTTTGCCAATGGAAGCGAAGACTTCAAAAGGCTTTTTGTTGAAATAAGTGACGGTGATATAGAGATTGCCCAGCCCGGTGGAAATCTTGTGCGTGGTGGAGGGAATGGCGTCAGGACGTCCCATGGGCTTTGGTTTTTCCTCGCCGGCCTTGTTCAGGACCTGCAGGGACCGGCAACCATCGCGGTACACGGTGATGCCCTTGATGTTCATGTCGAAGGCTTGCAGGTATGCGTCCGCGATGTCTTCGCGTGTGGCCGAGTTGGCGAAATTGATTGTTTTGGAAACGGCGCTATCGACGTACTCCTGAAAAACCGCCTGCATCGCCAGGTGATCAAGCGGAGAAATTTCCTGGGCGGTGATGAAGTGTGCGGGAGGCTTTTCTTCCGGGTGTTTTTCCTGCCATTGCTGAAATTGGGGATGGATGTCGCTGATTTCGCCGTCCAAAATTTTTGAAACAACGCGAAAAGCAAAAATCGGTTCAATGCTGGACGAACAACCGGCGATGCGGGAAATGGTCCCGGTCGGGGCGATGGTCAGAACCGAGGCATTGCGCATTTTTTGCCCTTTGTAGATGGATTTTTCAATGTTTGGAAAATTGCCGCGCGTTTCGGCCAGTGAGCGCGAAGCCAGCACGGCTTCTGCCTTCATGAATTTGATGATTTTGGAACCCAGGGAACGTCCGGCTTCGCTATTGTAGGCAATACCCATTTTAATCAACAAGTCGGCGAATCCCATCAGGCCAAGCCCGATGCGGCGGTTGGACCGGGCCATTTGTGCGATTGGCTCGAGTGGATAAAGGTTGATCTCGATGACATCATCCAGAAATCGAATGCCCAGCTGGATGGTTTCACGCAATTTTTCCCAATTCACCAGATCCGGTGATTTTTTGTCATATACATTAAGCAGGTTGATCGAGCCGAGATTGCAGGCTTCATAATCATGGAGAGGTTGTTCACCGCAAGGATTGGTGGCGCGGATCGGTCCCTGGAGCGCGGTAGGATTCAACTGGTTGACTTTATCGATGAAAATCAAGCCCGGATCTCCGTTGGTCCAGGCTGAATTGACGATCAGATCAAATATTTCCTGGGCGTTGGCTTGGCCAACCACCTGGTTGTCCATGGGATTGATCAGGTCGAACGTAGTTTTATTTTTAACGGCCTGAATGAATGCGTTGCTGACGGCCACCGAGATATTGAAGTTCTGGGCGGTGATGCCGTCACTTTTCATGGTGATGAAGGTCTTGATATCCGGATGGTCCACGCGCAGAACTCCCATATTCGCTCCGCGTCGGGTGCCTCCCTGTTTCACCGCTTCGGTTCCGGCGTCAATGACTCTCAGAAATGACACGGGCCCGGAAGCGATGCCCTGGGTCTTGCGTACGAAACTCCCCGCTGGTCTGATCCTGGAGAAATCAAAGCCGGTCCCACCGCCTTCCTTGTGGACCAGGGCGGCATTTTTTACTGTTTCAAATATCCCATCCAATGAATCTTCAATCGGCAACACAAAACAGGCGGACAGGCACATGTTTCTTTCCGCTCCGGTCAGGGTCGGAGAATTGGGCATGAAATCCTTCTGCATCATGGCCTGGAAGAACCTTTCTTCCCATAACTTTCTTTCGGCCTCGTTTTTTTCGGCCTTGGCAATGAAGCGGGACACGCGGCGAAATAATTGCGAAGGTTTGGTTTCCACCAGGTTCCCTTTTTCGTCTTTTTTGAAATAACGGGCTCTTAAAATTTTCATTGCATTTTCAGAAAAATTCTCCATAATCTCTCCTTGAGCTATAAATATAGTTGCCGGCCAATTATAAAGCGCTAAATATAGCGTGTCAAGGTGTTTTCAAAAAAAAATAATTTTTGAAATTTTCTTGACAATGTATATATATATATATTATCATTGTGGGAGAAAATGGGACAAAATGGGATGAAAAAACATTTCAGGGGCAGTTATATTGCCAAAATTGATGACCGCGGCCGGGTCAAAATCCCGGCTCAATACCTTTCTGCTTTGGAGCAGAGTTTTGGCAATGAAGTTTATTTGACCTCGATCAATGGGGATCACATTCTCTTCTACCCGATGCAGGTTTGGGAGGAAATTGAAAGAAAAATTGCCCGCATTCCCATGCGTGATCCTGATCTGGAAGAATATATCAGCCGCATCAGTTTTTGGGGTAATGAAACCGAAATTGACCCTAAGGGCCGTATCCTGATTCCATCTGCTCTGAGGGAAAGCAGCCAGTTGGAAACTAATTTGTTGATTCTCGGGAAAATCGATTATCTGGTCATCTGGAACAAGGAAGCATTCACGGCCAAGTACATGGGCGGTCAATTCAGTGATGAAAAAATGCAAAAAGTGTCGAGGCTGCTCAATGAATTTCCTTCACTATCCAGTCATGAATAAAGAGGTCCTTGAAATATTTCAAGGATCGGCGAAAAAACTCTTCGTGGATTGTACCGTAGGCGCTGGCGGTCACAGCTATCATATCCTCAGTGTTTTTCCGGATGCCCGAGTAATCGCGATTGATCAGGATGAAGACAGCATCGCACTGGCCAGGGAAAACCTGAAGGATTTCGGGCGGCGGGTGAGTTTTCATCTGGGCTCTTTCTGCGATCTTTTCGAGCATTTTAATTGCCGGCAATTGGCTGTTTCCGGAATATTGGTGGATCCCGGGATATCCACGGTTCAATTGAAAAAAAGCCAGCGCGGTTTTTCGCATACGGTCGATGGCCCGCTGGATATGCGCAAGGACCGAAGTATGGAGCTCACCGCTGCCGACGTGCTCAATTCATATCCCGAGGAAAAACTGGTTGAAATTTTTAGGCGCTACGGGGAATGTGTCGAAGCCGGGCGTTTGGCCAAGAAAATTATTGAAAAAAGATTGTTTGTCCGGTTTCAATCAACGGTTCAGCTACGGCTTTTGATTGAAGATGTTACCCACTGGCGGCCCCGTCCGGGTTTGCTTCATCCCGCCGCCAAAGTGTTTCAAGCCTTGCGTATTTTTATCAATCATGAACTCGATGGAGTTGAATCCTGGCTCGAAAAAATTCCTTTGAACTTGCGCGCCGGAGGGCGCGTTATTTTCATCACCTATCATTCACTGGAAGACCGTCTGGTCAAAAAAGGATTTCAGCGGTTGCAGCTATTAAAAAAAGTCAAGCTGCTTCGTCCCTTTCCCTCATTTCCCGGTGCTGAAGAATTGGCTCAAAACCAGGCCTCACGCTCGGCGAAAATACGGGCGCTGGAGGTGGCATGAACCAGCCCAGAAAATCCCTGGCCTATTTTCGCCTGGCCATCCTTGCTTTTTTTATTTTTGTCGTTCTGTTCATTTATTCCAGTTTAAACCTGAAAAATGTGGATTTGGGTTATCAGCAACACGAGCTGCTGCAGCAGGAAAAAAAAATGCGCGCCGAAATCGATCGCTTGCAGGCGCAAAAAGCCTTGCTGCTGAACCTGGAGCGCATGGAAAAAATCGCCATGGAGAAACTGGGTTACCAGTATCCGGAGCCAGAGCAAATTATCAAGGTGGTCGACCATGACGATGAAGATTAACTACCAGGGAAAGAAGCGATTCTTTTTTCTTTCCATAATTTTTTTCGTCTGGATTTTTTTTATCGCCTTTAAGCTTTTCAAGTTGCAGGTAATCGATTTCAATACATACCTGGCCAAGGTCAAAGCTCAGACCAACCGGGTGGAGGATCTTCATTCAAAACGCGGTACGATCACTGACCGCCATGGCGAGATCCTGGCCATTTCGTTACAGTCCAAGTCCGCATTTCTCAGCAACAAGGATAAGGAAATATCCCTGGCCGTGTTCCGGGATTTTTGCCGCCTGCTCGCTTTGGATAATTCTCAAAAAATCAAGGTGAATAAAAGGATCCGCCGCGGCGAAAAATTTATCTGGCTCAAGCGCAAATTGACTGACGAGGAGTATCAGAAAATCCTGCCATTGGCTTCAAGCAAACAAACGGCCGGAACGATTGATTTCATAGACGAATACCGGCGGGTATACCCGCAGAAAAAAATGGCCGCGCATATCCTCGGCGGTGTGGGCATGGACGAACAAGCCCTGGGCGGCATTGAAACCAGCCTGGATTCAGAAATCAAGGGACGTGGCGGCAAAATCAAGGTGTTGATCGACGCCCGTAAAAAGATTTTCCAATTCAAATATCTTGAAATGCCGGTCGCGGGCAAGGATATCCATCTGAGCATTGATGCGGCCCTGCAGTTTTTGGTTGAGCGGGAGTTGGTCGAAACGGTCAGAAAATACAGGGCGGCAGGCGGAGCCGTTATCGTCCTGCGCAGTACTGACGCACAAATTCTGGCCATGGCCAGCTATCCCGACTATTACCCGCAAATGATCTGGCGTGCCCCGTCACAGGCATTGAAAAACAAGGCGATTTCCTTCCTTTATGATCCCGGTTCGACTTTCAAAATCGTACTGGCTGCCGCCGCACTCGAAAACCATTCCAGCGCTCCCGGAGAAATGTTCAATTGCCACCAGGGTGTTTACATGATCAAGGACAGACGGATCACCGACGTTCATCCCTTTGATCGTTTGTCTTTTGAGGATATTATCATTCAGTCCAGTAATATCGGCGCTGCCGGCATCGGCCAAAGGCTGGGCAAAGAAAAATACTTTCACAGCATCCAGGCATTCGGATTCGGCCGTCGCACCGGGATCATGCTTCCGGCCGAGGAAAACGGGATTTTGAATTCTCCGGAGAAATGGAGCGGAGTTTCCCTAGTTTACCTCTCTCATGGGTATGAAATTTCGGTCACACCACTGCAAATGGCAGCGGCATTCAATGTGCTGGCCTCCGGGGGCTATTGGCTTCAGCCGCAAATATTGCTGGAGCCGGGTCCAGAAAGTGAGAAACGGAAAATTTTGTCTCTTTCGAGTCAGCAACCGCTGACCGCTATCCTGACCGCGGTAGTCGATAGGGGGACTGGAAAAAAAGCCCGCATTGCGGGCATCGAAATCGCCGGAAAAACCGGGACGGCCCGTAAAGTCAAGGCTGGGAAATATGCCAGTTCTTATGTTTCTTCTTTTGGAGGGTTTTTTCCCGCCGGCGATCCGCAGGTAACTGTTTTTGTGATGATTGATGAACCCCTGGGACTGTATTATGGAGGAGATGTGGCGGCGCCGCTGTTCAAATCCGTTGCGGCCAAAATCATGCCTTATCTCAGGCTTTTTCCTGACCGGCCGGATCAGAAAGAGATTTACCTATGAAATACTTGGACGAATTGCTCGGCAAACAAGAATCCCTGGCCTGGCGCGGGGATCTTCACGTGCCCGTTTCCGGCATTGAACTTGATTCACGCAAGATCAGGAAAAATTATTGTTATATCTCCATCAAGGGCTTTGTCAGAGACGGCATCGCCTATGCCGCCGAGGCCATCCGCAACGGCGCCAGCGCGGTGGTTTCAATCCATCCGCCTCCGCAAAATCACCGTCAAGTCACCTGGGTGCAGGTCAAGAATGACCGTCGGGTACTCAGCCAGATGGCCAGCCGTTTTTTTGACAGCCCGGCCGAAAAAATGCGGGTGATCGGGGTGACTGGCACCAATGGCAAAACGACCACCGTAGGTTTGATTCAAGCGCTGCTCAACGCCATGGTCAAGACAGCGGCCATTGGAACCTTGAACATGAATTTCCCCGGGTTTTGCCAAAAAACCAAATTGACGACCCCGGAAGCCCCGGACTTGTTCGCATTTATGGACAAGGCGCTCAAGGCCGGATGTCAAAATCTGGTGATGGAAGTATCGTCGGCCGCCCTGAGCCTGCTTCGCGTTGAAGATATCAATTTTTCTCAGGCGGTTTTCACTTCGTTTTCCGGCGATCACCTTGATTTTCACCAGACCATGGAGAATTATTTTGAAGCCAAGCTTTCGCTTTTTAAAAAACTCGGCAGTGAACAATGGGCAATCATCAATGGGGATGATCCAAAAGGTGAAAGCATTATCAGGGAACTGAACTGCCGTTATATCACGTTCGGATTTTCAGCGCATGCGGATATTCGGCCGTTGAAATATCATTTCTCCCTCAGCGGCATCAAGGCGCTGTTGCATACGCCGCGTGGAAAAATTGACATCCAAAGCAATTTGCTGGGCCGTTTCAATTTGATGAATATCATGGCGGCGGTGAGTTCGGCACTGGTCAACGACATGGCCCTGGAAAAGATCAGTGCCGGCCTGAATGAATTTATCCCGGTCAAGGGCCGGGTGAACATCGCCCATGCCGGTGATTTTCTGGCCGTAGTGGATTATGCCCATTCCGATGACGCGTTGGCAAACCTGTTGAAATCATTCCGGGAATTTTCTTCAGGGAGACTAATCGTGGTTTTCGGAGCCGGCGGCTGCCGGGATAAAAGTAAACGGCCGCGCATGGGGCGGGTCGCCGCCAATTTTGCGGACTGGGTGATGGTCACCAGCGATAACCCCCGTCAGGAAGACCCCCACGATATTATTGCCGAGATCGTGGCTGGTTTCGACGAAGGTTTCACTGATTTCAGTACGGAAGTCGATCGCAAGAAAGCCATTGAAAAAGCCCTGGATATGGCTGGGCCCGGGGACGTCGTCCTGATTGCCGGCAAAGGCCATGAAGATTATCAGATTTTCAAAGAGCGAACCGTTCATTTTGACGACATTGAAATTGTCAGAAACAAAATGAGGAAAGGCCATGGCTGAACTCCAAATAAGCGAAATTGCCGCCGTTGTTTCCGGAAGGGTAAGCCAGGCCGGACCAGTTCGTTCTTTCTCGGATTTTCAATTTGACACGCGGACCATGGGCGCCAATTCACTTTTTTTTGCTTTGCAATCGGCAAAAGCCGATGGCCATCGCTTTGTCAGGGAATTGGCCACCATTCCCGGGGCCGGCGCCGTAGTCAAGGAAGACTTCACCGGCAGCGAAGCTAAAATCCCTTTGATACGGGTAAGTGATCCGTTGCAGGCGGCTCAGAAACTGGCCATTCATGTCAGGGAAAAATACCGTTCAGTCAAGTATATCGGCATCACAGGCAGCGCCGGTAAAACCACGACCAAGGAATTTGTTTTTCAAATCCTTTCCCATAAATTCCGTTCTTTCCGTTCTTTGCAAAACTGGAACAATGGCATTGGGCTGCCTTTTTCGATGTTGAAAATGAACGGACTGGAAGAAACCGCTATTTTTGAATTGGCCATGAGTGATCCCGGAATCGGGGAAATTGACTTGCTGGCCGGCATATTGAAACCGGATATTGCCGTTTTACTCAATGTTTTCCCGGTTCATTTGGAGTTTCTCGGAACCCTGGGAAACGCCGCCCGGGCCAAGGCTGAAATATTGAATTATCTGAGCTCCGATGGTTGTGCACTGGTCAATGGTGATTCGGCATTGCTTCGACGGACCGTGGCCGCCAAGAAAGGCTGCAAGATTTTTTTTGGCGCCCATGCGACCCAGAATCAGGTTGTCTTGAAAAAAGTGGTTCGTGAAAACGGCAACAGCCGTATGTTGATTGACTTTTTTGGCATCGAAGCGGAATTCGTGGCGCCGCTGGTCAGCCGTCTCCATGTCGAAAATATTTTCGCATCCATCCTGGTGGCGCAGCGTGCGGGCATGAAAAATCATGAAATTCAGGAGGCTTTATCCGGCCTGCAGCCGCTGGCCGGCCGGGGCCAAATTCGCAGGGAGAAAGGCTTTGTCATTATAGATGAAACTTACAATTCAAATCCGGAAGCCCTAAAAAAGACATTGCAATGGATTGGTCGCGAATACCATCAGAAAAAAGTTGCGGTTTTGGGGGATATGCTGGAATTGGGCCGAGGCGAGTTGGCCTTCCATTTGCAAGTCGGGCGGTTTTTTGCCGATTTGCATTTCGATTTGCTGCTGACCGTCGGCCGACGAGCTGCAAAAATCGCTGAAGGCGCCAGAAAAGCGGGGTATCCGGCCGGCCATATCCGTTGTTTCGATCACGCCGTTGATGCCGGAAAATATTTGCGGGCCGAACTGCAACCTGAGGCGGTTGTCTTGTTCAAGGGGTCCCGGGGCGTGTCCCTGGAAAAAGCCCTGGCGGAGTTTGTCTATGAAAGATAACCAGATCGCGGTCCTGGGATTCGGAAAAACAGGCCAGGCCGTACTGGAATTTGTTTTAACCCATGAGCCCGGTGCGTCCGTGGTTCTTTTCAACGACGCTGAAATTGCAGATCGCGAACGGCAGGAATTTTTTGCCAAGCGCGGGGTGCGTTTTTTAATTGGCGCCGAAAAATTTTCCGAGCTTGCCGCGTGCCGTTTGGTTATCCTGAGTCCTGGCTTTGATGGGAAACTGCCCCGGTTTTCCGCCTTGCGCATGAAGGGGGTCGAAGTCATATCTGAAATCGAATATGCCTATGGCCTGATCCAGGCCAGGATCATTGCCGTCAGCGGCAGCAACGGCAAGTCAACCACTGTCAGCCTGATCCATCATGTATTGATTCATTCCGGGCGGAAAAGCATTTTGGCGGGCAATATTGGCTTCCCGCTCATCGCCCGGGTTGGAGATATTCATGATGATTCCATTGTAGTCCTTGAGCTATCCAGTTTTCAATTGGAGGAAATCGTTGATTTCAGGGCCGATGTGGCCGTGCTGCTCAATATTACTCCCGACCACATGGACCGCTATCCTTCCATGGCTGCATATGCCCATGCCAAGTACAACCTGTTTAAAAATCAACGGCCCGCCGATCTCATGGTGTTGAATGCCGATGACCCCCTGCTGCATGACGTCAAACAACTGGGGCCTGGAAAGCCCTGGTGGTTTTCCAGTACGCAGGCAGTGGCGGATGGGGCATTTTTGGAAAGCCAGGGCATCAGCCTGAGCATCGGCGCGGAACCAGAAAGAATTTCATTGCAATGCAATCCGCTGCGCGGCATTCATAATTTGGAAAACATCATGGCCGCCACCCTGGCTTGCCGCGCCGTCGGCTTGACTCCTGCTGAGATTGAATCGGGTTTAAAGTCTTTTCAGGGTTTGCCGCACCGCATGGAAGTGGTGGGATCGGTCGGCCGGGTGGAATTCATCAATGATTCCAAGGCCACCAATGTCGACGCGGCCCTGAAATCCATTGCCAGTATCGAAGGTAACCTGGTGGTTATTCTGGGTGGAAAAGACAAGGGCTCCGATTTTGGCGGTCTAGAAAAAAGCCTGGCGAAAAAAGCACGGAAGATTCTGCTGATGGGGCAGGCGGCCCCTCTGATTGCCGCCCAATTGTCTGCGTTGGAAAAAAAACTGATCCATGTCCGTGATCTGAATGAAGCGGTCCATAGCGGCTATGAGATTTTAAGACAGGAAGGCGGCGTCGTATTGCTGACCCCGGCATGCGCCAGTTTTGACATGTTTGAAAACTTTGAACACCGTGGCCGCGTGTTTAATCAGGAAGTGACGATGCTGCGCGGCAGGGAAATGAAAAATGGTTAAGAGCAGCGGCATTGACCGGACTTTACTGATGGTTTCCCTCTTGCTGATGGCCATCGGTTTCCTGATGATATTCAGCACCACCCCGGTCATCGCCCGCGAAAAGTTCGGTGACAGCTTTCTTTTTTTTAAAAGGCAATTGCTCTGGCTGTGCCTGGGATTGATTGTGTTTGCAGTTTTGATTTTCATCAAAAAGCCTTTTTATTTGAATCAGCGGCTGGTCATGGTTATCATGGCCATGACTTTTACCGGCTTGTCATTGGTTTTTTTCTTTGAAAAAATCAACAATACCAGCCGCTGGATTCGTTTTGGCGGTTTTTCCGTACAGCCTTCGGAGTTTGCCAAACTGGCCCTGGTGCTCTATCTGGCCCTGATGCTGAGCCGAAAAGAGACCGACGTCAACAATGTCAAAAATCTGGGTCTGCTTCTGTTGCCGGTTGCTTTTATGGAAGGACTCATTCTAAAAGAGCCGGATTTCGGCAATTTCGTCCTGATCGGGATAATCACCCTGGTTATGCTTTTCGTGGCCGGCGTGCATTTGAAATATTTTGCTATTTTATTTGCCTTGCTAATCCCGCTTTTAATCATGCTGATCCACATCGATCCCATGCGTCAGGACAGGATCAGGAGTTTTCTCAATCCCGAAGACTATGCCTCGGGACAGGGGTTTCAAGTCCTGCAATCGACTTACGCCATAGGGTCTGGGGGGCTCTTCGGTCAAGGAGTCGGAAATTCAACCCAGAAATTATTTTACCTTCCCTATGCCTACTCGGATTTCATCTATGCCATCATTGCCGAAGAACTTGGTTTTTTTGGAGCCCTGACCGTGATTATGCTTTTTGTTTTCTATTATCTTCGCGGCATGATTATTGCCAGGCAATCGGAAAACCCGCATACCTACCTGCTGGTGACCGGGCTGGTGTGCCTGATTGTCATCCAGTCAATGATCAACATATCGGTGGCCGTCGGCCTTCTTCCCACCAAGGGCATCCCGCTGCCGTTCATTTCTTCAGGAGGGTCCTCTTTGCTAAGCAGTCTGATAATTACCGGAATCATTCTCAATATATCGCGGCAACGCAAGGTGGTTTTTGGCAATGATTGAAACCAGCCGGATTAAAAAAATTCATTTTGCCGGGATCGGCGGTTCGGGCATGTCGGGAATAGCTGAAGTGCTGCACAACATGGGGTTCGAGATTTCCGGGTCCGATATCTCTGAAAATGAAACCGTGCGCCGCCTAACTGAGAAAGGAATCCGCATTGCCATCGGTCATGCCAGGGAAAACGTCGGCGCAGCGGAAGCCTTGGTCTATTCCAGCGCCATCACGGAAGATAATGTCGAAGTGCTTGCAGCGCTTAAAAACAAGCTGCCGGTCATCCCCCGGGCTGAAATGCTGGCTGAACTGATGCGCATGAAGTTTTCCCTGGCTGTGGCCGGCACGCACGGCAAAACCACCACCACCTCCATGTTGGCGACCATTCTGACCCGGGCCGGATTGGATCCAACCTATGTGGTTGGCGGCCGGTTGAAGGTCGAAGGGAGCGGAGCCAAGCTCGGTTCCTCGCGCTACCTGGTGGCCGAAGCAGATGAATCAGACGGAAGTTTTTTAAGGCTTTTTCCTACGTTGGCCGTGGTGACCAACATTGAAAATGACCATCTGGAGTTTTACGGCCGGATGAAAAACCTGCTCCAGGCCTTCAGGCAGTTTGCCGATAAAGTTCCGTTTTATGGCGCGGTTATCCTTAATGCCGACTGCCCGAATACCAATAAAATCATGCCGCTGATCCGCAAAAAAATAGTCACCTTCGGTTTCTCGGCTGCGGCCGATATCCGGGCCGTAAAAGTAAAAATGACCAGCTTCACCACGACCTACCAGTTGCTGGTGCAGGGCCGGGAGACGGGATCGCTGCACTTGAACGTGGGTGGGAAACACAACGTGGCCAATTCGCTGGCCGCCATCAGTGCCGCACTGGAAGTGGGCGTGGACCTGGAGACGATCAGGGCCAGCTTGGAAAGATTCAACCTGCCCGAAAGACGCTTCCAGGTATTGTATTCCAGTCCCTCGCTGCTGATCATTGATGATTACGCCCACCATCCCAGTGAGATCAAAGCCACACTCAAGACGCTGCGCTGCAGCCCCTGCCAAAGAATCGTCGCTGTGTTTCAACCGCATCGTTTTACGCGCCTGCAGATTTTAATGAAGCAGTTCGCTACAGCATTCAAGGCCGTCGATGTGCTGGTCGTCGCTAAACTATACAATGCCAACCAGAAGGAGATTCCCGGCGTCAGCAGCCGGGTTCTGGCCGATCACATCCGCAGCCGCGGGCAGAACAATGTTTTCCACCTGGATTCTTTTGACGAAATCAGTGAATTTCTGCGCCGCCTGCTTCGTGAAGGTGACGGGCTGGTTTTCCTTTCTGCCGGCAACCTCACCGGATTGGCCCACGATTTTGCTGCGGAAATGGAGAGTATGAAAAAATGAGCGACACCCGCAGCCATTCATTGAAATTCGAAGCCGAGTTTTTTCGAAAAAGCAATAATCTCACCTTGACCCGTGAAAAAAAAATTCGTTCGATTCAAATGCGCAGTATGCATATTTGTTTGCTGCTGCTGGTGACTTTGCTGGTGGGTTTTAGTGTTTACAAGGCAGCCGTTTTCCTGCTCGAATGCGACATGTTGCAGGTGCGTTCCTACCGTTTGCGACGGCAGCCGGTTTTTGCTAGAGAGGAAGTCAGAAGAATTCTCAGCCACCGAGCCGGAAATATTCTGACCCTGGACCTGCGTAGCCTGCGTGCTCAATTGCTGCGCTTGCCTGAAGTCGAAAATGTGGCCATCAGTCGGATTTTGCCCGACACGGTGGAAATCGACTTTATACTGCGCCAGCCTCTTTTTTATACCAACCAAAATGGTGTGTATCAGTTGCTGGATGCCAGCGGCCTGGTGCTTGGTGAGCAGGCAGCCGAGCCCAAGGGGCTGATCCCCATTCGCGGCAACGATATGTCGCTCATGAGTCAAATTGCCGCCATTTCCGAAGAATTGCTGCCCATGCGCCAAAAAATCGAATATATAGGTTACCATGAACCGGTTGGCATCGAACTTAAACTGCGCTCCAGCCCGGAGGTTTTTTTCCCGGGCCTGGACGGGTTTGTAAAAAAAATAAACCGCTATTTCAAAATAAAGCCGCATCTGCCGATGCACGGTGCACGGATCCGCAACGTGGATTTGCGTCTGGCCGGGCGGATTTATTTTGAATGTTTTGCTGAACCGCAGGGGGAGTCATGAAGAACAATTATCTGGTCGGCATTGATATCGGTACCAAAAAAATATGCACGCTCATCGCCCAAATCAAGTCGGATGGAAAAAAGGAAGACGTGGAAATCATTGGCTATGGAATTGCCGAATCCAAGGGCTTGCGCAAGGGAGCCATCGTCAATATGGAAGAGACCGTCGAGGACATCAAGAAATCGATCAAGGACGCGGAATTGACTGCCGGCGTGATGATCGAATCGGCCTATGTGAATATTTCCGGCAAGCATATTCAAAGCATCAACGCCAAGGGCAGCATCAATATTACCGGGCGCAGCAAGGAAATTTCCAGAGAGGACGTCGAACGGGCCATCACCCACGCCAGCGCCATCATGCTTCCCGGAGACCGAACCGTGCTGCATGTTTTGCCCCAGGAATATATCGTCGATTCCCAGGACGGAATCAAAAATCCGGTGGGCATGGTCGGAACCAATCTCGATGTCTACATCCACATCATCACCGGGTCGATCACGGCTACCAAAAATTTGCTGCTTTGCCTGAAAAAAGCAAAAATCAATGTCCTGGGCATGGTGCTTTCTCATATTGCTTCGGCGGAAGCGGTCCTGACCCAGGATGAAAAGGAACTGGGAGTCCTTTCCGTTGATATCGGCGGCGGGACGACCGATATTGCTGTTTTTGAAAAGGGGGCGATCAGCTTTTCAGGAACCATTCCCTACGGCGGGGATAACTTCACCAACGACCTGTCAATCGGGATCCGTACCGCGATTGATCGCGCTGAAAAAATCAAGCGCCGATACGGATGCGCCCTGGACCCGAACTTGAAAGATGAAACTTTCGAAGTTCCGTCGGTTAGCGGTAAAAAACCGCGCCAGATATCCACATCGCTGCTGATGAATATTTTAAAGCCACGGGCGTTCGAAATATTTGAAATGGTCAAGATGGAAATTGAAAAAGAAGGCCTGCAGAATTCGATCAATGCCGGTGTCGTGATCAGCGGTGGCACCGCGCTGCTGGACGGCATCCTGGACGTAGCCGATGGCATTTTTTCCATTCCGGTGCGTATTGGCTCGCCTTTCGGCATCGGCGGCTTGATCGACAAGGTCAATACTCCTGAGTTCGCCACGGCGGTGGGATTGATCAAGTATGGTTTCAGTGACATGAAAGACAAAGGGTTTATCCGCAATAAACCGAAAAATATTTCCCAGAAAATCAAAAACTATTTTGGAATTTAGGAGGCGCACATGGACGATGACATTAAAATCCTGTATGGCCGCGAAAAAAAACGCGGTGCCGTGTTAAAGGTCATCGGCGTGGGCGGTGCCGGTGGAAATGCCATCAACCGCATGATCGAAGAGGATTTGAAGGGCGTCGAATTCATAGCCGTGAATACCGATATGCAGGTTTTATCCACCATTCAGACTCCGGCACTGAAATTGCAGATCGGTGACAAGATTACCAAGGGACTGGGGGCGGGGTCCAATCCCGATATCGGCGAGCAGGCGGCCTTGGATGATACCGGACCGATTATCGAGGTTCTGGAAGGCGCGCATATGGTTTTCATCACGGCCGGCATGGGGGGAGGGACGGGTACCGGGGCTTCGCATGTCATCGCCAACCATGCTTCCACCATGGGTATTCTGACCGTGGCCGTGGTCAGCAAGCCGTTCCACTTTGAAAAGGAAAAAAGGATGCGCGTGGCCGAGGAAGGGATTCGCAAGTTAAGGGAGAATGTCGATGCCATCATCATCATTCCCAATCAGAAGCTGCTCGAACTGGGCGATGCCGATATCACTTACAAGAATGCCTACAAAAAAGCCGATGAAGTTTTGCTGCAGGCCGTGCGCGGCATTTCGGACATCATCAACAGCACCGGGGCCCAGAATGTCGATTTTGCCGACGTCAAAGCCACTATGGTCGGCCGGGGCATCACCCTGATGGGAACCGGCGAAGCCAAGGGCGAAAATCGGGCCGAAGAAGCCACCAAACGGGCCATGAATTCTCCGCTGCTGGATAATCTGTCCATCAACGGCGCTACCGGCATCCTGTACAACATTACCGCGTCCGCCACGTTGACCCTGGCTGAAATCGAAAAGATCTCCGACCTGATAACCCGCAACGCCGATGCGGACGCCACGATAAAATTCGGAGTCATTGTCGATGAAAATATCGGGGATATTCTGCGCGTAACCGTGATTGCCACCGGTTTCAAAGAGGTTAAAAACGAGTCCCAGGGCCGCAGCAAGACTCCTTCGGCTGCGTTTGTTCCCAGCGAGCCGTCGTACCGCCAGCCGACGCCGGCCCAGCCTTTTCTCATTCAAAACCGGCCCAGTAGCAGTGTCGATGTCAGCAGATATGTCAACGACAGTAGCATGCCCAACATGACCCATGGCCCGGAAAATTTCGATGATCCCCTCGACATTCCGACTTTTCAGAGGCTGAATCCGATCAGAAAAAAGTAGTCTGCTGCGCTGACACTCATGGAGCCGGGTCGTCAAAAAACAGAAAAGCATTGAATCTTGCAAGTAACTCTTCTACAATAACTTCATGATTGCTGTCGATTGCGTCGTAAAAAATATCGGTCAACTGGTTAATCCCGGCTCCGACCGGGTCGTGCGCGGCAGGGAAAGCAACACTCTGCGGGTGCAGGAAAATGTCTGTATCGCCGCCCAAAACGGCATCATTCTGTTTATCGGCCCCGAAGCTGATTTTCAGCGCCAATGCCGGCTTGAAGCCGGGGGGATGGAAATCGACGCCCAGGGTTTCGTGGCTCTGCCGGGTTTTGTCGATCCCCATACCCACCTGCCATTCGCCGGTACGCGCCAGGATGAATTCCAGCTGAAGCTGCAGGGTGTCAGTTACCAGGAAATCGCCAGCCGCGGCGGCGGCATCAAGGGCACGGTGCGAAAGACCAGAGGCATCAGCCGACAGGACCTGGTCGTGATTTGTCAAAAACGGCTCGAGCTCATGCTGCTCAGCGGTACGACCACCCTGGAAGCGAAAAGCGGTTACGGATTGGACTCTGAAACGGAATTGAAGCAGCTCGAAGCGCTAAAATCCTTGTCCGTTCTGCAACCGCTGGATATCGTGCCCACGTTCATGGGAGCTCACGAGATTCCGGACGAGTTTTCCGGCAATCCCCGGGCATATCTTGAATTCGTTCTGGCTGAAGTCTTGCCCGAAGTGGCTACAAAAAAACTGGCGGAATTTGTCGATATTTTTTGCGAGCAAGGCTACTTTTCCTATGCCGATGCCGAGTTTTATTTAACCCAGGCCGCGGCCCGCGGTTTTAAACTCAAAGTGCATGCCGATGAATTCAGCAGCAACGGCGCCGGAGAACTGGCGGCACGCCTGCATGCCCGGTCGGCGGAACATTTGATCGCAGTCAGCGATGCCGAAATAGCCAAACTCGCCCCCTCAGACACTGCCTGCGTGCTGCTGCCCGGGGTCTCTTTTTTTCTTAAACTCGGGCATTATGCCCCGGCGCAGAAAATATTGGCAGCGGACGGCATTGTCGCCCTGGGCAGCGACTTCAATCCCGGCAGTTCGATGATTTCATCGCAGTTGTTCATTTTTCAACTGGCCGTTTTTCAAATGGGCTTGACCATTGAACAAGCCTTGAACGCGGTGACCATTAATGCCGCGTATGCCATTGACCGTCAGGAGCAGGTCGGTTCGTTGTCCACGGGGAAAAAACTGGACCTGCTGCTGCTGGATATTCCCGATTACCGTTACCTGGCCTACCAGCCGGGAATTCAACCGGTGCACACGGTACTCAAGTCAGCCCGACGCGTAGTCGACAACCGACGGATCGTTTTATCACCAAAAAAAGCAGGAGGGCCCGATGATTCGTAGCATGGCCGTGGCCGGTCAATTTTATCCGGCCGACAAGGGCACCCTGGAAAAAGAACTGAAAAAAATGGTGCCTGCCGGGGAAAAGCCACAAAAAGTTATAGGCCTGCTCGCGCCTCATGCCGGCTATATGTATTCCGGGACCTGCGCCGGTCAAGTCTTCGGCCGGGTCACGTTGAGCGAAACCGTCATCATCCTGGGCGTCAACCATCGTGGTTATGGCGCCGACCTGGCCCTGGACGGCAATGATTTCTGGGAAACGCCACTGGGCAATGTGGCCGTTGACTCGGATTTGCGTTCTCGTCTGTTGGATGCATCAAAGTTGTTTACGATTGACAGCGAGGCCAGCCGGCTGGAGCACTCCCTGGAAGTCCAGGTGCCTTTCGTCAAGTATTGCAATCCCGAATCGCGGATTCTGCCCATTACGATCGCCGCCCATCGCCTGGCGGACCTGCTGGCTGCCGGTGAAGTTTTAGCCGGGCTGTTCAGAGAAAATACTAACGTGATGATGGTCGCTTCCAGCGACATGAGTCATTACATTCCGGCCGCCAACGCCAAGGAACTCGATAGCAAGGCTATTGAGCCGATGCTCAAGCTGGATGCCCGGGAATTGTACCGCACCGTCCAGGAAAACCGGATTTCCATGTGCGGGGTGGCGCCGGCCGTGATCATGCTGGCGGCGGCAAGGGAAGCAGGTGCTACCGGGGCCGAGCTGGTTTGCTATACAAATTCCGGTGAGGTGTCGGGGGACTTTAACGAGGTAGTCGGCTATGCCGGCTTGATCGTCTATTGACCGTCCCGAGTCGCGCCGGTCTTGGTTCTCTTTTTGACATCTGCCGCAAATTTCGCTATCTTTGTGTTCGATGACAATTCCAGATCATGATCGTTGTTTTATTTTGCTAAGCCATGGATGAGAAAGAACCAGCCGCGCCAATGAGCGCTGAAGCGGTCATCCTGAAGAAACCCGAGCACGGGATCTCGCGGCGCCATATCGATGCCGATGCCCTCAAGATTCTTTTTCGCCTCCACCATCTCGGCTTTACCGCTTATTTGACCGGTGGCGCCGTCCGCGACATGATGCTGGGAAAAGTTCCGAAGGATTTCGACATCGTTACCGATGCCCGTCCGGGACAGATCAAAAAATATTTTCATAGGGTCTTTATCGTCGGCCGGCGTTTTCGCCTGGCTCACGTCCATTTCGGCGCCGGCAAGGTCATCGAAGTGGCGACGTTCCGCAGGCATTCCAGCTTGGCCGGAGCGAACGGCGCCCATGGCAGGAATGTCCCGGAAACTATTTACGGGAGCCCCCGTGAAGACGCCTGGCGCAGGGACATCACGATCAATGCCCTGTTTTACGATGCGATCAGCACATCGGTTATTGACTATGTCGGTGGACTGGCCGACCTGCGCCTGAAAAGAATCCGCATCATCGGTGATAGCGGCCAACGCTTCCGCGAGGACCCGGTCCGCATCTGGCGTGTAATCCGTTACGCGGCCCGGGCGGGCTTTGCCATCAGTGAGGATACCGAGCGCGAAATCGCAGGCCATCGCCACCTCCTTGCCGATTGTTCGGGCGCCCGATTGTTCGAAGAGTTATATAAAGACTTGAATTATATGGCAAGCAGGCCCGTTGTGGCCGCATTGAGAAAATTCCGGATTCTTGGACATATCATCGGCCGGGCCGGTACAGATTATGAAAACGATGACGCCCTGTTCGCCAGGCTCGATCATTTCCTGGCTGTCGAAGATTGTGAAAAGGCAAACGGTCACCGGCCCATGCTTGACGAGTTGTGCGCCATACTCTTCTGGCCTTGGCTTGAGCCCCAATTGGCCGCGGCCCAGGGTGACATGCAACTGGCCTTGAAAAAAGCGTTCCTGGATGCCAAAATGAGCGTATTGCTTCCCAAGAGCCTGCGTGCTCAGGTCATCGACATCCTGGTGCTGACCGTTAAAATGATCCGCGCCTTGCGAACGGGGCGCATGCGCTGGTCGATGCGCGGGCGCGCTCAATACTCAAAAGCTTCCCGGCTGTGTTTCCTTGTTGAAAAAAAACGGGCGCCTGAAAGTGGAGAATCCTTCGAAAGCCTTTTCCAGCAAGCTTTCCCGCGAATCTGGGTTTCAGGCCCACACCGGCGCCGCGGAAAATAGCTGCACTATGCGGGCCTTTCTGCAGCTGAGCGGGATGTTTCTACAAGCCTGAAACCACGATGTTTTCGAATACCAGGCTGGGGAAACGTCGGGAAGACGATAAAAACGGGTCGTCGGCCACTTCAATCAGCTTGTTCCAGAATTGAAGATGGTTGTCGGCAATGTTCATTTCGGCTATGGCCTGTACCGGCTCTCCATTCTCAAACAGGTGGCCGGTGATCCCGATCGATGTATCGCCGGTGGTCGGGTTGGAATTACCGCCGATAAATCCGTTGATCAGAATGCCGCGGCCCAGATCTTTCATGATCTCTTTGACCGTCCGTTTTCCCGGCGGAATAACCAGGTTGCTTATATTTCCTGAAGTCGGTTCCCAGCCCAGTTTACGGCTGTAATACCAGTCGATGAAAAAATCTCTCAGGATTCCGGCTTCGATGATCATCCTTTTCCGGGCGCTGAAACCGTCGCCGTCGAACAGGCGGCTGCCCAGCCCGCCCCTGATGAAGGGATCGTCGATCAGGGTGAGGTGCTTGCTGGCAACCGCTTGGCCCTTCTTGTCGGCCAGGAAAGAGCGTTTCTGCTGGATGCTGCGTCCGAACATGGCGGCGAGGAAGCCGCCGAAGATCCTGCCCACGTTCTGGTTTTCAATGATTATCGGCAGGGTTTCGGTCTTGATTTTTTTAGCTCCTAGCATGGCCAGTGTCCGCTGCGCCGCCTGGATGCCGATAACCTCGGGCTTGGGCAGATCCTTGCGCGCAATGGCCACGGCATAACTGTATCCGTTCGGCCGGCGCTCGCCGATGTCCCTGGCCGTCATTTCGGCCATGGCCAGGTAATAAGTTCCCTGTGCATGGCCGGTAAAACCATTACTGGACATTTGCAGTGATTCCTGGGTGCCATCCTCTTCCCGGGCGGTGACCGAAACGACCTTGTCGCCACCTTCTTTCAGACAGGCTGTTTCCAGTGCTTTAACCATTTCATGCCGGTTTTCGGGGCTGAAGGAATTGTAGGCGGGGTCGACCAGTTCGAGATCCAGCTCGGCCCGTCCCTGGTAGTATTTGGGGTCGGGCAGGGTGCGCAAGGAATCTTCAGCCAGCAGTTTTGTTGCCGCTACCGCATGGGCAATGAATTCCTGGAGAGCACCTTTTCTCAGGTCCGAGGTGCTCTGCTGGGAAAAACGTCCATTGATATAAATCTCGATAATCAGCGCCTTGGTGGAAGCTTCCTTGATGTTTTCCGGCTGGCGGTCGCGGTAGCTGATTTCAACCGAGCGGTTGCTGTCGAGATTGACCTTGCAATGATCGGCGCCGGCCGCTTTCGTGGCTTTTATCACCCATGAAGTTAATTCAAGCATTTCCTTGTTCATGATCTTTCTCCTATTTTCTCAAGACTTCACGCCCCCCACAGTGAGCGATTTGACCAGGCATGACGGCTGCCCGAAACCGACCGGGACTCTCTGTCCGCCCTTGCCGCAGGCGCCGGTGCCCCCTGGGTGCAATTCGAGATCATTGCCCACCATGGTGATGTCCTGAAGCATCTTGGGGCCGTTGCCCATGATATTGACATCCTTGATGGTAGCGGTCAGCTTGCCGCTTTCGATCATTCTTCCTTGCGAAACATAGAATGCGAAATCGCCCTCGCCAATGTTGACCTGGCCATTGCTGACATTCTGGACATAGATGCCCTTCTGGGCGCTGCGGATGATCTCGTCGCTTGGCGCTTGTCCTGCCAGCATGATCGTATTGCGCATGCGGGGCTGTACATAGTGCTGGTAGCTTTCGCGACGGCCGTTGCCGGATGGTTTTACGTGGTAATGGTGCGCCGATATTTTGTCGTGCATGTAACTTTTCAAGATGCCGTTCTCGACCAGCACGGTTCTCTGTCCCGGCGTTCCTTCATCGTCAACATTGATTGAACCCAGCAGATTGGGAATGGTCCCGTCGTCAACGATCGTAATGAAGGGTTCGGCCACCTTTTTCCCGATCATCGTGCAGTAGGTGGAAGTTTTTTTGCGATTAAAATCGGCTTCCATGCCGTGACCGATGGCTTCGTGGAGCAGGATGGCGGTCACTCCCGGTGCAAATACCACCGGCATTTCACCGGCCGGGGGCTGGACGGCGTCAAAAAGCAACAGGGCGTCATGGACGGCTTTGCCGGCAATCGCATCAATGGCTTCCTGGTTGAAAAATGAAAAATTCTGCCTTCCACCCAGGTTCCATCCCGCCTGTTCCCGCTTGCCGTTCTTTTCAGCTACAACCAAAGCAGTCAGATAATCCCTGGGCTGCAGGTCCTCAGCCTTGATGCCCTCGGAATTGACCACCATGATCCGCTTCTGCTGATCATGGAACGAGGCGTTGACCTTGACCACCAGCGGTGATAGCGAAAAACATTTTTCATTGATTTTCTGGACCAGGGGAAGTTTGGATTCCAATGCGACGGTGGTCAGCAGTTTTTCCAGGGGATAAAAGTTTTTGGTTTCCAGCCAGGTCAAGGTGGCTGCCGGCGTCACCTTCACTCCGCTGGCAATGGTGGCGGCAATGGCGGCGGCGTTCAACATTGATTTTTCATTCAGCTCCTGGGTGAATCCATAGCCGACCTGGTCATTTTTCACGGTGCGGATGCCCACGCCGAGCGCCACATCGCTGAAAGCCCGGTTGACCTTGCCGTCTTCCAGTACAATCCAGTTGCTGATGGTGTGCTCAAAATAAAGGTCGGCGAAATCTCCGCCTCGGGATAGGGCCTCAGCCAGTACCCTTTGACATAGCGCATCCGTGATGCCGAATTCCCGTTCGAAATAGCCCGGTTTTTCGGCTGCCAGCAATTGTTGCCAGCCTCCGCCGATGATCGGTACGGCGGCGCCCATGGCGGCCACTCCGGCCGTGGTTTTTAAAAAAGAGCGTCTGCTCATTTCCCTCATGCATTCCTCCTTAATGTTGTTTTTAGGTACACTCACTGGTTGGCTTCATGCTATGATAATATTAAGACGTTTTATTTTGTGAAAAGTTTCCTGGGAGTCATTTTTCAAGCGCTGCCATGGCCATCCTGCGACCGGCTGTTTCGATGACTTCCTTGAGACGGTTTAACGGATTTCCTCCAGAACGGATAGTGCTTTTTCAGCCAGCCGGTTTTGAAAAGCGGCCAGTTCCGCCGGAGTGTGTATCACTTTTAGAAATCCATCGGTCAGGTCGAATATTTCCCTTTCGCAATCCAGCAGCCGCGGCAAAAATCCCGTCCCCTGACGATTGTCCAGGCGGGAGACATCCAGGTAGGCGCGACGGTCGACTTCGGGAAAAGGGCGGGCGATTTTTTTCAGACGCTTGGCGGCCAGGTACAGTGCCGCCGTTTCACCCCGGGCCAGCGGCACGGCTGCCGCGCCCGCCTCTACCCACATGGGTACGGCGATGGTGAACAAAGGTTCGCCCAGCATGACCCAAAGGGTGGCCAGGGAATCATCCCGGCCCGGGATGCGGCCGCAAACAACTACGGCTGCCGATGTGGATTCGCGGTCGATGGTGTCCCGGGTAGCGATCCAGAATGGTTTTGCGCCGGAAATGTTTTTAAATGACGGGAAGGCGGGCTGTTGAACCAGAACATGCCCGGTGTCGCGGCTGATTTGGCTTAGAATCCACTGGTACGAGATCCGGCCAGGAATTTTCTCACGGAACAATTGACTGGCTCTTTCGAAACGCAGGTAACCGCTTCCACTCCCGGCTTCACCGCTGCGGGCAAAGTTGGTGTTGATGATGTACTTTTCAGGGAAATCGGCCGCCAGGTGTTTTTTATAGGCGTGATTGGACACTTCGAATAGGGCTGTCGAACCGGCTGCATCCAGAACGCCGAAATTGGCCAAGCTGCCCAGGCTGGGTCCCAGGTTTGACCGGATATAATGCTCAAAATCGGCCACGCTCGAGCATGTGCGCAAGGCGTCGGCCATGATGGTTCCTTCCATATCTTTCAATTCTCCGCTTTTTTCGGGAAGATTGTAGGCTACGGAGTTAAAAATCGCGAAGCCGGCCGAATTCAGGCCGGCGTAAACCCAGCGACCGGAACGATCTTCGGAATTGACCAGGGCCAGGTACGAAAACGGACTTTCAGCAACAAAGATGACCTTGTTGCTTAAAAAATCGGTGTCGCGGTTTTTCCAGAGCATGGGACGACCGTGGCTGGAGGCTGTAGCACTGATCACGGCTGTTGTGCAGGCATGGCTTGACGGCGAAAGGATGCAGGCCAAAGCCATGGCACCGATCAGGGACGAAAATAATCTTTTCATACTTGCCTCATTGTCATGCATGATAGGAGAAGCGTGTAAAAAAGTCAACCGCCGTCACAGAACGTGAAGCGCAGATGATTTTGTGCTACAATAGCCATTTCCCGGGCAGGAGCGGGATAACAAGATGGTTAATCTGTCCAATTGGCCCGTCATTAGTATTTTCAGCCGCTGGTTCACGGCCGCCAACAATGCTACTGAGGGAATTCTGCAGGCTGTCAAGACCCAGCCCCATTTGAAATTCCACCTGCTGGCCTCGTTTTCGGTCCTGCTCGGCTGTTTTGTCATCGGGCTTGACAAGTATGAGTTCGCCCTGATCGCCATGATCACCATCGTGGTCATCGTCACCGAAATGTTCAATTCGGCCCTGGAAGCGGTGGTGGATTTGACGACGCAGGAGTTCAAACTCCTGGCCCGGACGGCCAAGGATGTTTCAGCCGGAGCTGTACTGATCAGTGCCATCGGCGCCCTGGTCATAGCTTATTTGATCCTGGGTCCGCACCTGGTCAATATCTGGCTTGGATTTTACCGTGTTCCGCGCCATGCGGCCGGAAATATTGCGTTATTGGCCCTGATCATGATCATGTTGATCGTCATCCTGATCAAGTCCCATTTCGGTAGCGGCCATCCGCTGCGCGGTGGTTTTCCCAGCGGTCATAGTGCTTCGGCATTTTCACTGTGGATTTCCCTTGTTCATGTGACCGTCAATCCCTGGCTGATCGGCCTGGGATTGTTGGGAGCGATCTTGATTGCCGCCAGTCGCTTGCGCTTGAAAATCCATACGTTTCGTGATGTTTTTTTTGGCGCTTTACTGGGCTGCGCGATGACCTTGATCCTGTTCAAGGTGTTTTTTCACTAACATGATGCGCATGAAGGTTCGTTTCATTCTGGCGGCCAGTTTGCTGATTTTTATGGTTGGTTGCGGCAAATCTGCCTTGAACATGATTCCCGAAATCAGTCCGCCCCTGATCCAGGAAGAGGTTTTTTCCTGGACCGGGCAAACAGCCGGCCATGTGCTGTTTTCCTGTACAGCGGGTGTCGGCTGGGTTGACAAGTCCGGGCAAATCGTCACCTGGAATCCTGAACAAAAGACCGCCGGCAAGATATTTCCCCTGCCTTTTGCGGTCAGTGATCCTCCCTTGTGCCAGGGTGATTTTTTGGCGCTGCAAAGTCAGACGGGTGATCAATTGCTTGTCTTCGATCTGGTTTTGATGAAAATAAAATTTGCGGCAAGTCAATTGACGGTGAAGCGGATCCTGGGCGTCGACGGCCGCCACTTGGTTCATCTGGACGGTGAAAACCTGGTGGTTCGAGATTTACTGAACCCGGACGCTATTTTTTATCAGCCTACTATCGATCAGGATTTTTTCAACTGTTGTTTCTTCCCCGAGCGCATCCTGATCATGAGCCGCGGCCATTTTTTTGTTTTTTGGAGGCATAACGGGAAATTCCAGCAGGTGCCCTTGCCTTTGCCGGCCGTCTCTCCATTCGCCTGCCAGGGGGGAAATATTTTTTACGGCTCCCGCCAGCGGCAGCTGGTGAAATATTCTCTGCGACGCCGGAAACTAATCTGGAAATTGAAACTGGGCCATGACTTGGTGCGGCAACCGCTGGTTCAGGCCGGAACCATCGTGGTCAGCCCGGCCGACAACAATGTGCTGCTGGTGAGCGGCAGCGGCAACATACGCTGGTGGCTGGCGCTCAATTCCATCATGCAATCCGATCTGGTGCCCTTGGTTGACCATCTCGCCGCTTTTTTAATTAATCACGAAATAAAATTCATTCACATCCGCAGCCAGCAGGTCACGCCTTTTAAAATCCAGGGCCGTCCGGCGGGAATGCCCCTGGCTTACAAAAACGATTTGTATTTTCTGGTTGCGGCCGGGGAAAAGCAAAAACTGCAGCGGGTCGGCAATCAGTACGGCCTCGAGGTGACGGTAGCTCCGGGCCAGGCGCAATGGTTGGGCGTACCCGTGACCGTTTCCTTCCGGAGCAGCAATCTGCTCAAGCCGCTCATCCAGTGCGTGATCCGCGACCAAAGCGGGAAAACCGTTCTGCTGAAAAAATTCGGCCTGGCTGCACAGGGTCAATTGGTTTGGCTGCCGCAGCGGGCCGGAATTTACCAGGTGCACGTGAGCGCCGTGGCCCTGAACCGTAAGGACGAAAAGGAAGTTTCTTTTCAAGTCTTCGATCCGCGTCCCATCATGTCGATATGGCCATTCCATTTTTAAGCCGGCATGGAGGAAAGATGAAAAACAAGTGGTGCTTGTGGCTGGCTATCTTGGTGCTCGGATCGACCCTCATGGCACGGGAGAAACCAATCTGCGTCATGGAAACCGAAAAGGGAGCCGTTGCTTTTGAACTTTTCCCCGAGGTGGCGCCGCGGACCGTGGAACGAATCAGCGTCTTGATCCGCAGTGGTTTTTACAGCAATATTATTTTTCACCGCGTGGTGGCCAATTTTGTCGTGCAGGCCGGCGATCCGACTGGAAGCGGAGAGGGCGGGTCCGGCCAAACCATTGCCGCCGAGTTTTCGCATCTTCACTTTATCCGCGGCAGCGTGGGCATGGCCCGAAATGAAGATATCCATTCCAATGACAGCCAGTTTTTCATCTGCCTCAACGACCAGCCGCATCTGGACGGCAAGTATACCCTGTTTGGCCAAGTGATTCGCGGCGCCGATGTCCTGGATAAAATCCTTCCGGGCGATAAAATCCTGTCCATGCACCTGGAAATTAAATAAATGTTTTCCTCGTTGACCCCCTGGTTGCGCGAACAGCGCCTGGATTTCCACGAAAACATTGCCATCGGGTCTTGGCTTCATTTTAAAATCGGTGGCAAAGTCAGCCTGCTGGTCACCTGCAATTCTCCGGCCCAGTTGACGGCTTGTTTAAAAAAAGTAATCGTGGAGAAAATCCCCTACCTGCTTATCGGCGGCGGTTCCAATATTGTTTTCAGTGACGGTTTGACGCGGGCGGTTGTCTTGCTATATCAGGGTACGGCAAAAAAAACGGCTGCGGCAAAAATTCTAGGCGGCCGTGCCTTGCAGGTTGACGGCCATGTTAAGAATCAGCTTTTTCTATCCTGGTGCGCAGCCCACGGCGTCGGCGGTCTGGAATTCCTTTCAGGTATCCCCGGTACCATGGGCGGGGCGGCGGCTGTCAACGCCGGCGCATTCGGCCAATCTTTGGCCGATGTCCTGCTGGGCGCCGATATCGTCGACAAACGGGGCAACATGGCCGCGGTTGACGCCGGATATTTCGCCTTCACATACCGCGGTTCGCGTTTCAAACTCGGCAATGAAGCGATCGTGTCTTTGCGCTTGAAATTCCATGCTGAAAAGAAAAGGGTTGTTGCCGGGAAAATCAAGGCGAACCTGGAATACCGGCTGGCGAACCATCCTTCCTACCGTTTGCATTCCGCTGGCTGCTTTTTTAAAAACCCGTTGATACGGGGTGCGAAGCAATCGGCCGGCCAAATCATCGAAACATGCGGTTTGAAAGGCCTGGCTGTCGGCGGCATGTCCGTGGCTGACACCCATGCCAATTTTCTGATTCATAGCGGAGGCGCCACTTTTAAAGAACTGGAACGGCTCGAGCAAAAGATTAAAACCGCCGTAAAAGCGCGCACCGGCATCAGCCTGGAACGGGAAGTGATTTACGTGTCGGCGCGCGGAGAAAAGTACTGAAAAGCGAAAAAAAACCGTCCCTTTCCGTGCGGAAAGGGACGGTCGAAAATTCCGGATACCCGGAGAAGGGGCTTATTTGGAGAGCAACTCCCGAGATTTCTTTTCCTTGGATTTGGACGGTGTTCGGGGGGTGACGGCGCCTGAGCCGATACGAATTCCGCTCCAGGTACCGATTTCGTCCCAATAGGTCCATGTATAGGTGCCGCTGATCTTGTTTTTGTTGTCGAACTGTCCGGTCATGGTGATGGAAATTGTATTGTACTTGATATAGGCGATGTTTTTGCCACTGATGCTGTACGTGCCGCTCAAGCCATCGGAATCCACGAAAGTCCCGCTCTTTTTGGTGCCGGTGAAAGTCATGTCCCAATAAAGATCATCGCCCGGGTATGTAATGGAAATAAAGCTGATATCCCAGGTGCCGACGATGTTGTAATTTTTTAAAACCACCAGAACCAATACGACGGCCGTGATGGTGAGCAGGCCCACGCCGATCAGAATGAAAGGCAGTGCGCTTTTTCCCTTGGCCCCGGACATGCTGCCGCCTTCTTCTTCAATGAAGTTCGGCGCCTGTTCGCTGTTGGCGGCACCGATCTGCTCGGGGCCATTGGCCGCGGCCACGGGCATGGTCGAAAGCTGCATCAGCCAAATGAAAGTCAAGGCGACAAATAAAGCAATCCATTTTTGTTGTTTTTTTATCATGGACAATAGTCCTCCTGATTTTTAGATACTCCATTATATATGAGATTGCTTTTTCATTGTCAATGTTTCGGGCAATAAAAAAGCCTCACAAGCAATATATTGTTTTTTGACTATTCCCGGACGCTGATGGCGGCTATTTCCCTTCATCGTCCACGTCCATTTTGACAGCGGCTGCCTTTTGCAAACCGCTGGACACGGCGCTTGCATTTTTCGTCGCCGCCCAGGTGCCGGCGAGGGCATAGGGAGTGACCATCGTTCCCGACATGCTTTTTTTGCCGGAAAAGGTTCCGCTGTATTTGGTGCCGCTGCTATAGGTCCATCCGACATTCTTGCCGTCGACTGTGTAGGTGCCGCTAGAAGAAGAGCTCGAAACGAAGGTGCCGCTTTTATTGTCGCCGGTGAATGTCAGGGTGACGGTTCCGGGAGATTCGCCCTGCCAGGTAAAAGTCATTTGCCAGGAACCGGTGATATTGTACTTGTTCAAAACGAGCAGGAACACGATGGCAGCGGCTATGCCCAGAATGCCCACGCTGATCAGGATAACGGGCAAAATGCTTTTTTTCATGGCCCTGGACGCGCCGCCGCCTTCCTCTTCCATGAAATCCGGTGTCGGTTCGCTGTTGGCGGTACTGACCTGCTCGGGGCCGTTGACCACGGCCCCAGGCATGGTCGAAAGCTGCATCAACCAGATGAACGTCATGGCCACAAACACGGCGGTCGGCTTTTTTTTCTTTTTGATCATGGGCAGCACGCCTCACTTTGATTCTTCATTATTATTATAGTCTTGTTACCCGTTTGTCAGTGCTTTTCAGCGAGCAGTGCTGTGGCGGCAGGCGTTTGTGTGAAAGGTTGGTGATCAATCCCGGTCCGGCTGTTCTTTCTGAGATTGCATCACGGGCAGTGCCGTCGCCGTAGCGGCACGGGTGGCCGTCCATGTGCCAGTGGTGGTGCCGTCAAATCTCAGATATGGGCCTGACATCGTGTCCTTGTCGCTGAATGTTCCGCTGTACCTGGAACCGCTAGAAAAGGTCCATACCACGTTCTTTTTATCAACCGTGTATGTTCCGTGGAGCAAGGTTCCCGACTGCATGGCATCGAATGTGCCGCTGGCCTTCTCACCGATGAACTTGGTGGTGAAAGTGTATGGTGTTCCGGTAGTGGTCCGGCTGACGTTCCAATCACCGCGGATATCGTAGTTAGTTTTCAATACCACCAGGAACAGGACGACGGCGGTTATGGTAATGGCGCCCACTCCGATCAGGATCCAGGGCAACATACTTTTTTTCTTGGCCGGGGCGGCCTTTTGACCGATGGCTTCGAAATAGTCCGGTCCCTGCTCGCTCCTGGCCACACCGGCCTGCGTGGAAGTTCCAGCCGCGGCTACGGGCATGGTCGAAAGCTGCATCAGCCAGATGAAAGTCAAAGCCACGAACAAGGCAATCCATTTTTGTTGTTTTTTAATCATTTTCATTCCTCCATTATGTTATGGTAAAAAATCAGCCAACAAATGTCAACAGGGAAAAAGCCAGGGCGGTGATTATTTTTTTACGGCTGAAAAAGTCCCTCCATACTCGGGATAAAGGACATTGAGATAGTAGTAGTTTAATTGCCCGCCCATCTCGGTCTTGGATGTGAATTCGCCGACGAATTCCCATTTCCGAGTGGCATCAGCGACATAGCAGCTGACCTTTTTGCCGTCCACGGTATATGACCCACTGATAGCGTTATTCATAATCAGGGTGCCGCTATCCTTGGTGCCGGTGAAGATTGTATCGTAGGTGCATGTCCCGCCGGCCCAACTGTAGGTGAGAGACCAGGTCCCGGTGATGTCGTAGTTGGTTTTCAGGACTACCAGGAACAGGACGGCGGCAACGGCGACCACACCCACGCCGATGAGGACATAGGGCAGGATGTTTCTTTTGTTGGCCGGCGCGGCTGATTGGCCGGAGGCTTCGAAATAGTCCGGTTCCTGTTCAGCGCCGGCAATGTCGGCCTGCCCGGCCGCGGCCACGGGCATGGTCGACAGCTGCATCAGCCACAGGAACGTACAAACTACCAGTATAGCGATCCATTTTTGTTGCTTTTTAATCATGTTTATTCCTCGCAAGCAAAATTTTATCAAGTATTTATAATGTTTCAAAAAAGTATAAAGATACCATGCAGAAGTTAAATCATCGGCCAAACAAGTCTTTATTTATTTTTTGTTTTCCCGGGGACTCCGGCGGATGCCTGGGGCACAGCAGTGTTCGCGGTGGTCACAACACGAACCGCTTCCCAGGAACCTGTAATGTTGGTGTACTGATCGTATACCCAGGTGCCGCTCATCTTGTCTTTGTCAACGAATGTGCCGGTGTTGGTGACTGAATCGTTCGAGCCATAAACAAATTGGAAAGTCACATTTTTGCCATCAACGGAATAGGTGCCCGTATAAGTGGATAAATAAAATAATGTCCCGCTTTTTTTATTACCGCTAAATATTATTGGTTGATTATAGCCATACCAATTTGCATCCCCGGTGTTTTTCCAGAAGTACTCCCATTCTCCGGTGATGTCGTATTTTGTCTTGAGAACAACCAAGAACAGCACGGCGGCGGTTATGGTAATGGCGCCCACGCCGATCAGTATCCAGGGCAGGATGCTGCCCTTCTTTGCCGGGGCGGCTTTTTGACTCACGGCTTCATAATAATCGGGGCCC
>JAFGSF010000043.1 GCA_016934745.1 Candidatus Aminicenantota bacterium
CGATCGTCGCCGAGACGCCGATCGCACTGGCCAGCGTACCGAAGAGGAAACTGCCGATGGGCATGGCGCCCAGGAAAGCCGTGGTGTAGATGCTCATCACCCGAGCCCGCTTGTCATCGCTGACCAGGTGCTGCAAATAGGTGTTGGCCGATGCCATTTGTACCATCATGCCCAGGCCGCCCAGGAACATCAGCGGCATGGCCAGCCAGAATGCCCGCACCAGGGCCAGCAGGATCAGGATGACGCTGAAAAGAATAGAACCGCCCGCCATTATTTTTTCAATGTCGTGGTTGCTTCGGCGCGAGGCCAGGGCCAGCGCTCCCAGCAGCGCTCCGCAGCCGGTCGCTCCCAATAAAAAACCCAGGCTGTGCGGCCCGCCCTTCAAAACCTTGAGCACGAAAACAGGCATCAGGGTCACATATGACATGCCCACCAGGCTGACCCAGGCAATCATCATGATGATCAGGCGGATGGGGCGGAAAGCGAAGGTATAGACAAATCCCGAGCGCAGTTCGCGCCAGAAGCCCATTTTCTTGCCGTTGGCCTTGAAGGGCGGGAATTTCATGGCCAACAGGGCGAAAATCACCGCCAGGTAGCTGAAGGCATTGATCAGGAAACAGATTCCTTCCCCGGTCAGGGCGATCAGCATGCCGGCCAGGGGCGGGCCCACCAGGCGGGCACCGTTGAACATGGCCGAGTTCAAGGCGATGGCATTGCCCAGGTCCTCTTTTTTTTCAACGACCTGCACGATGAAGGAATGGCGGGCCGGCGCGTCCAGGGCGTTGGCCATGCCCAGGAAAAAAGCCAGCGGCAGCAGGTGCCAGGGAACCAGAACCTTGCTGAACATCAGCCCGGCCAGGATAAAAGCCTGAACCATGGCCAGGGACTGGGCCAGCAGCATGATGCGCATGCGGTTCCAGCGGTCGGCCAGGACACCGGCCAGCGGCGTCATGAAAATGACCGGCACTTGGGCGAAAAAAGCCACCAGCCCGAGGTAAAAAGCCGAACCGGTCAGGCGATAGACCAGCCAGCCCATGGCCACCTGCTGCATCCAGGAACCGGTCAACGAAATGCCCTGGCCGCCGAAATAGAGGCGGTAATTGCGGTGTTTCAGGGCGCGCAGGGTGATTTTCAGGCCGGAAAACGGCCGCAGCATCGATTTTCTTCCCATCACGGCTCACCCTCCATGCAAATGCTCCAGCAATATTTTGCAACCGATGGCGATCAGGATCAGGCCGCCGAGAATTTCCACTTTCCCGGCGATCAAGGCCCCGAACTTGTGACCGGCCAGCACGCCCAGAAAAGACAGGATGAAAGTGACGATGCCGATGATTAAGACCGGGACAATGATGTCCACGGCCAGCAGGGAAAAGCTGAGGCCCACGGCCAAAGCATCGATGCTGGTGGCCACGGCCAGCCCCAGCAGCACCGGCAGGCTCGTCAGGTTATTTCGGGAACGGCAGGGGTCGGACCGGTACGCTTCACGGATCATTTTAAGGCCGATCAAAAGCAAAAGGCCGAAAGCCAGCCAATGGTCGAAACTGGCAATGGCCTTTTTAAAACCCAAGCCGGCCAGCCAGCCCAGGACGGGCATCAACATCTGGAAAAATCCGAAAAAAAAGGCCATGCGCAGAGCCAAACGCCATGCGATTTCCCTGGCGGCGCAGCCACTGGCCAGGGCTACGGCTGTGGCATCCATGGACAATCCCAAGGCTATAAAAAAAATCGTTACCCAGTCCATTTAATTGGGCAAAACTTCCAGCAAAAATTGCTTGGAAAGCGAACGGTATGAAGCGCGGATCATGATGCGGCCGGCGCGGCGGATCAAGTACAGGTCATAGCTGAATTTATCGAATATAAAATCGTAGTTCATTTGCGTCTGCACGTACCAGTTTTTAATTATCGCCACGGAACAGTCGAGCACACCGCTGGTGAAACGGCCGATCTTGGTATCATAAGACAGCGAAACCCATCCCTGCACCCCGTTTTGCTTTTCTTTCAATTTCAACACCGCAGACCAACCCTGCGAGGTCGTGCCCTGAATGAACCAGTTTTCGGTTTTGCGCCGGGTTTGGTAGTTGAATAGAAAATTAAAGTCGGCCAAATTCCCCAGGCTTTGACTGCCTTTGAATATGCAGCCCAACGAGGTGTAATTGTTGGCGGGGTCCTTGTCCAGCAACTGCTCGGCGGCCAGCGAGAAAGACAAATCCTGGCCCCGGCCCAGTTGGATCTTTTCACTTTGCAGGGCCAGCCCCATGTTCGCTTTGCTGATGTCATCGCGTACGCCGCGGTTACTCAACTGGTTCATGACAAAACTGGAAGAAAAATTCAACTGCAGCAATCCGTCGTAGAGCCGGAAAGGATTGACGTTCAAGCGGATCTGGGGATTGCCCTGGCTTTGCTCCAAAAGCAGGTCCTGATGGAAAGAGTAATCGGCGGCCAGGTTAAAAAGCTTGTTGGAGTAAGAAAGGGAAAATGCCGAATTGCTCTGGTTATTGTACTGGTCCTGATCGTAAAGGAGACGCGAACGTGAATGCCGGGCGGACAGGACAAAATTCTTGACGGCCTGGTTCTGCAGGGAAATCTCCATCAAGTACTGCTTTTCCTTTTCATAGGCCAGGTTCAATGTAAAATTACCCAGTATCTTGTTGTTGAACGCGGAACGCAGGCGCAACCAGAATTCCTCTTTTTTAGCCGTGGTCAGTGTGTACTCGGCAATCAGATCACTGGTGAGCTGTGGCGTCCATTGGGTTTTTAAAGTCATGGAGGCGTTAAACATGTTGTCGGTGAGGTAGTTGAGATTCAGGCTCAAACCGCTTTTCTTGTCAAGGGGCAGGGTGTTGAGCGATTTAAAATTTATTTTCCCCCGCGAACCGATCAGATCTTCCTTGGCGCTGAAAATATCATAGGACACGTCCAGGCCCGAAACGCTTTTAAACGAACCGTGCGTGAGTGCTTTTTCCAGGAGCAGGTGACTGTTGAGGACCAGGCCCTGGCTTTGATAATACCAGATCCGGTCCAGCCCGAATCCGTTCTCGCTCTGCTCGGGAATGCCCTTGTCCAGCTTGAATTTTTTGAAGGCCAGCGACTGAATCCCCTCCACAAACACCGTGCATTGATAGCCATACAAGCGATAATTGCTGGTAATGACGATCCGGTTGGTCAAAAAATAAACTAGTGATTTTTTGAGGGACTCGTAATCCCGCGATGTCATTTGCTTGGCCGCCGCAGCTTTGACTGCCACTTTCTTAACCTCGGCGTCCTTGACCTCCGTTGTTTTGGCTTCCGCTGTTTTGGCCTCGGTTGTCTTGCCATCCGCCACTTTTTTTTGCGTCGGCAATGTCCAGGAAAGGATACTGTCCTTGAACGTGGTCAGTCTCAGGCTTAAATCATCGAGATCGATTTCCAAGATATCGGCCGTGTGTTTCTCCTTGCCCAGCTGCAGCCGGCAATTACGGCTGAGCCTGGCCAAGTGACGACCCACATCGATTTCCAGGCTGGCGGCCTGGATAGAAAAATCCTTGCTTTTGATCAGGATATTCCCCTGGCCGTACACGTAATTGAAATCAAAACTGTAGAGCAGGTAATCACCCTTGATATCCAGTAATTCCCGGGCCTGGACGAGAAATCCCCAGCTCAAGACTACCAGCAAAAACAGAATGACTCTTTTCATTGAAATTGCAGTTTGTAGATTTTTCCCATCTGGTCCCCGCACCAGATAATGTTCTCCCCGGAAGCCAGGCCGGCGGCGGAGCGGGACGGCGGTTCATAGATATTCACCACAGCCCCGGTTTCATCCAGGCGGTAAATCTTGTTTTGCGAGGCGTCGATGGTCCAAAAATGACTGCCGTCAAAAACCAGGCCGTCAATGGTGAATCCCGGCTGGCTGATCGATTTTTCAATGGTGCCGTTTTCGGTGTTGATCACCAGGATGGTATTGGTCAACTTGTCAGCGGCATACAGACGGTCCGCTCCATAAGCCAGGCAGCCCAAGTTGCCGCGCAACAGGTTGAGCACGCGGATGCGTGCCCCGTTGACGAGGTTGATCTGGACGATCTGGTTGGTATTTTTTACCGCCAGCCAAAGATCATTACCATCATAGGCGATGCCGCTGAGCAGTTCCGAAAAATCCAGCTCGCGAATCAAGGCGCCGGAATTGTAATTCAAGGCCAGGATGCGTGACTGCACATCGACGACCCACAACACGTCGCCGCTGAAAGTCAGATCCAGCGGCATGATATTGGCGGTCTGCAGCGTGGCCAATATTTCATAAGCCCGCGTATCGCCATCGGGGTCCAGGGGATTGTCAAAAAGCCGGTCATTGCACCCGGACAGACAGAGCAGGCTAAAAATAAATCCTGCTGCGCAGGATAAGTCTCTTAGATA
Organism: Candidatus Aminicenantota bacterium; assembly: GCA_016934745.1. Lineage (GTDB taxonomy): Bacteria > Acidobacteriota > Aminicenantia > UBA2199 > UBA2199 > UBA2199. The sequence goes on from JAFGSF010000043.1 coordinate 4,387, forward strand.
GCAAATTTTCTTTTTAAATATAGTCGAAAATTTGCTATAAGAGACTAAAGCGCAGGTTAACACCAATTGTTTTTTTTTCATGATGGTAGAATGGCTGAAAGCCGACGGCGGCTTTCTTGGCGTATTTTTTCTTGGCAAAAACAAATATATCAATCATGTTCAGCACCCAAACCCCGGCGGCGGCCAGGATGGCGGTGTTGCGATGCTTGTCATATTTTTCCGTTTGGCTGCGAAATTCAATCACGTCCTGGGGGTCGACGGCGTCACGGTAGTGGTCATAGGCGTCATTGCCTTTGCCCATAAAAATAATCACTTCGGCCAGGCAGAATATTTCCGCGCCGGCAAACAGCGCCGCCTTGAGGTATTGTTTTTCGCCCAATTGCCCGAGCCCCGGAAAAAGCAACGAACGTTCCAGGGCCTTGCGCAACGGGCTTTTTCCCGCGGGCGCGGCACTCAGCGGCGCAGCGCTCTGGGCCGGGATCATGAGCCGCCCGGCCATCAGCAAGGCCAGCAGCCAAACTCCTTTTTTTCTGGACAATTTTGCCTCCACCAGTCTACCGATTATTGACCGTGAGCCGTTTCCTGACCGTTAAATAATTTTTTGCTGTCCATTTTTGCAATTATATAGCATCGCTGAAAAATCGGCAACCGCTGAAGTCCTCCGGGATATTCATACTGAAAACATTCCAGAGAACGAAAGACCCATCGCTTGGTCTCTAGACAATGGTGCCTGCGCAGAGATTTTCATTCAGCACGCGCTCGATGCGCACCGCCAGCTTCCTTTTTTTATAGCCGCGCACCGGCGGGATGCGCACCGAAAGAAAATTGCTCGTAACGACCATGGCATAATTTGGGTTCTCTTCGATCAGGATGGCGGAGAGGATTTTACCGCGGCAGCGTTCGCGGTAGGCCAGCTTCAAACCATTGGCCAATTCCTTCAATTCCCGGGCCCGGGCACGCACGATCTCGGGCGGCAGCGGCTCAAGCAGGGCCGCCTGGGTTCCGGGACGCGGCGAGAAAGGAAAGACATGCAGGTAGTTCAAGGCCGATGATTGAATGAAATCAACGGTTTCACGAAATTCTCTGTCGCTTTCACCGGGAAAACCGACGATGATATCGGCGCCCAGATTCGCGTCCGGGAAAAACTTTCGGAAATAGGTCAGGATTTTTTGGTATTCGCCGCTTTTGCCGCCGCGCTTCATGCGGCAGATGACCGCATCGCTGCCGCTTTGCAGGGAAAAATGAAAACTGTCGGCGATTTTGCCATGCGTGCGCAACTCCCTGACGAAATGATACTTGATGAATCGCGGGTCCAGGGAGCTCAGGCGGATCACTTCCAGCCCCCTCAGGGGCTCGATTTCTGTGATCAAATCCAGCAACGTTTCGCGGGGAAACAGGTCGTATCCATACGCCGAAAGATTGATTCCGGTCAACACCACTTCCTGGTAACCCAGTGCCGTGTAATGCCTGACCTTGTCCGCAACCTCTTTCTTTAACAGGCTCTGCGCCTTGCCGCGCAGGAACGGTACCACGCAATATGAACAGCGGAAATTGCAGCCGTCCTGGATTTTCAAAAAAACCCGCGACTTGAATGCGGAATGAAAGATCATGCGGCTGGTGTTCGGAAAAATTTCGCCGATGGCATCTAGCAGTTGTTTTTTTTCGACATTGTCAAAAAAAAAGTAATGGCCATATTTTCGGCTGAGCAGGTCCTTGGCCTGCGTGACCGTGCAACCGACGATAAACCACTTGACATTCGTGTTGCGATACGTTTTTTCGATAAAGCGCAGCACATCCTTCTCTGCTTTGGCCGTGACGCTGCACGTGTTTAAAATGCCGAAATCGGCTTGCGCCAGGGTCGTTGTCAATTCATAGCCGCGTTTTTCCAAATCGATGATCCATTCCTGAACTTCAGCCTGGTTGCTGCGGCAGCCGAAATATGCGACGACAAACTTCATCCTTTGGCCAGTTTGTCCTTTATTTTCAGATTTTTCTCCAGAACTTTTTCGCGTTGTTCGCCGCGAAAAGCCTGCAGTTTCTCCGCCAGCAGCGGGTCATGCAGCGCCAGCAGCGACAAGGCAAAAAGAACGGCATTGGTGGCACCGGCCGCGCCGATACCGAAAGTGGCCACCGGCACTCCGGCCGGCATTTGGACCATGGAGAGCAGGGAATCGAGTCCGGAAAGGGCGGAGTGGATGGGAACACCCAGAACCGGGATCAGCGTATGGGAGGCCACGACTCCGGGCAGGTGAGCGGCACCACCGGCGGCGGCAATGATCACGGCAATTCCTTTTGCTTCGAACTCCCGCACCAACTGCAGGGTGCGTTCTGGAGTTCGGTGCGCGGAACTGATTTCAATTTCCATCGGGATTGCGAAACGGCGCAGCAGGGCGATGCCGTTTTCAATAAAAGGATAGTCGGAGTCACTGCCCAGGATAAAGGCTATTTTGGCTTTCATGGGCGACTCCAACCAATATCGCGGCGAAACATCATATCATCGAAGGCGATGAATGAAATGCCGTCATAGATTTTGTCCATCGCTTCCTTCAAGGTCGGAGCCGCCGCGCACACATTCAGCACCCGACCGCCAGCGGAAATCAGGCCGTCCTTGGACTGAGAGGTGCCGGCATGAAAAACCTCCAAGCCCATGACCTTGGCCCTTTCGAGGCCCTGGATCTTCAGCCCTTTGGCATACGAACCGGGATAGCCCCCGGAGGCAAGCACCACGCAGCCGGACACATTCTTGTCCCAATCAGCGCCGATATCAAAAAGGTTTTCGTCAGCCGATCCTTCCAAAATATCAACCAGATCGCTTTTCAAGCGCAGCAGCACCACCTGGGTTTCCGGATCACCGAAGCGGGCATTGAATTCAAGAACTTTCGGTCCGTCCCGGGTGATCATTAATCCGGCATAAAGGACGCCCTTGTATTTCTTGTTTTCAAATTTCAGGCCGGTGATCGCCGGCTCGATGATATTCTTCATGATCGTATTGAACAGGTCCCTGCTGATCAGTGGCGCCGGTGAAATGGCCCCCATACCGCCGGTATTGGGTCCCTGATCATTGTCCTGGGCTTTTTTATAATCCATGGACGTGGCCAGCGGGATAACCCGCTTGCCGTCACTGATGACCATGAACGACATTTCCTGACCGTTGAGAAACTCTTCGATCACCACCCGTTCACCGGATTTGCCATATTTTCCGTCCAGCATGATTTCCTTGACACTGGCTTCGGCCTCATTTTTTTTTTGACAAATATACACTCCCTTGCCGGCAGCCAATCCGTCAACCTTGATCACCAGGGGAAACTGGGCGCTACGGAAATAATCCAGGGCGTCGTGGGCGGAATTGCAGATTTTAAAAGCCGGGGTGGGGATACTGTTCTTTTTCATGAATTCCTTGGCAAAGGATTTTGAGGTCTCGATCATGGCCGCTTTTTGCGTGGGGCCGAAAATTTTCAGGTTGCGGCTGTTGAATTCGTCAACAATGCCCAACCCCAGCGGCTGCTCAGGCCCGACCACAGTCAGGTCGATTTTCTCTTCCTGGGCGAAATCCGCCAGTTCAATAATATTGGATGTTTTAATGTCAACGATTTCAGCCAGATTTTTCATGCCGGGATTTCCGGGAGCAGCGAATATTTTACTGACCCGCTTGGATTGAGAAATTTTCCAGACCAGGGCGTGTTCCCGGCCACCCGATCCGACGATCAATATTTTCATCTTGACTCCTTATAACAACGGCACAAATTATAGATAAAAAAAACGCTTTTAACAAGCCTCTGTTTGCGGAAGCTCAAAAATCAATCGGTTGTGAAATAAACGGGATTTTCGGCCAAAAAGGCATCGCTGAAGATATCCTTGATCACTTCGCCCTTCAAACCTTTGTAAAGTGGAAACCCGGCATAATACAACAGGGTGGGATACGCATCGGCCAGGGCGATGGAATCATGGAAAAGACCTTTTTTCAATGCCGATTTTTCATACAGCAAAACCGTGCCCAGCTCGTTCATTGACTTGTATACGAACACATCGCGGCGGCCGATGTTCTTGACCAGGATGCGCCGCCACATCGGCATGGGTTCCATCTCGTAAAAGCTCAGCACCATCAGCAATTCGTTGTCGCCCATGGAACCAATGATCTTGCCCAGCACCGCATCATAATATTCATAGTATTTATCAAGGATCCAACCATATTTTTCACGATTGCCGGGAGGAATGAGATTGCCGAAATTTTCCGGACGTGCATAATGGTAAAAAAAGGAATTCACCATCTCCAGTCCGGGAAGGAGTACCAGTGAATAACGATAATTCCTGGATTTCAGCTCCGGTATCTGATTGCGGATAAAATCATCGTAAAAGAACGTTTTTTTCAAAATGGTTAGTCTGGAATCCTTTTGACCCAGGGAAGGAGAAAAAAACTGCACGAAATTATAGTTTTTTTTCAAGTTGTTTTCGGCAAAAACAGGCCAGACAGGCGGATCGATCATGGAGAAAGTTTTAAAACCGTTTTCCTGGTATAAATCTCTCAAATGATCTAAATTCCCGCCGGATGCTTTTTTATAAAAATTGGTCACGGCCAATCGCGATGAATTACGGAAAAAAATATATCTGGGGTAAATATCGAATTCAAGCAGCGCATGACTGAACTGATATTTATAGTCAGAATGCATGACGAAATCAGCCGGGGAGTCGCCAGTCAGCAGGGTGTTGAAAAAAGCCAATTCGGGATTGGGCTTGAATGTCTTTAAGCGGCCCATGACCCCGTTTTCCTTGATCCAGGCAAAATTCAGCAGTTTTTGTTCCTGGGAGACACTGAGCAAATAATTCATCGACAATCCCTCCATGACCACCAGGTTGATCTGGCGGGGAGGGCTGATGACCGGGGCGGTGAGTTTGAAAGCGGATGGAGAGAGCTGATTTTTTTTCATCAACAGGGCATGACCGGCCCAAAGGTCAAAACACATCAGGAGCACAAAAAAAACCTGGAGCCATTTTTTGCGCCTGGATCTCAAGAAAATAAAAATGATGCCCAGGATGAGGATCAGAAAATTCAGCAGCAGGATTTTGATGAAATTGTTTTTGGCGGCGCTGCCGAAAAAATCATGATAATAATCATAATTGGCATAAATGACCACCGAAACGACCAGGATGGTAAAGGAAATAAAAAAAACCGGAGTTGGCGGATTGATGAAACCAATCGGGTATTTTCGTTCTGAAAAAAACTGTACGATGAAAAAACTCACACTGATGAAAACAAGCCACATCGGGCCATAATAAGTCAGCAGATTCAAATAAATGGACTGGAGCGCAGCCGCCGTGAATTCAACGCGGGGATTTAAAAAAGCAATTAAAAGCAGAATAAAAAAAGCAAAAATACACGCCGTTAAAGCGAAATTTATGAGCAATTTTAGCGAACGCAGCAATTTACTTTTCGTAGCCTTGAGACGTCGTGATCAACATCAGCGTGGTTTGGCCGATCTTGAATTCCGTCTGGTCAGTGATTTCAGTGATCGAAACCTTGTCTTCACTGATGAAAGTGCCATTGGTACTGCCCAAATCCCTGAGGAACACTTTTTCATTGCGCACTTCAATCGCCAGGTGTTTCCGGGAAACTTCCTTGTCCGGAATGATCAAATCGACCTTGCCGCGGCCGATCAGGACATAGGGCTTGTTCAAATGATATATGAAGCCGGCCCGGGCGCCCTTGATCACGGCCAGTGAGATTTTCCGGTCTTCAGGCAATTTTAAATTTTCATTTATCCAAAGTGAATCTTCAACTTTCTGCTGCAGGATCTTGGCCGTGTCCTTCTTGCTGGAAGAATCGCCCTTGGGTTCCACCACCTCAAAAACTGTCTGGCAGCGCGAGCACTTCACTTTGCTCTTGCCTTTGACCCTCTCCTCGGGAATCTCGTATTTGGCCTTGCACTGCGGACATTCGATAATCATGGAAGAATTATATCACCAAAAAAAATCAATAGTCAATCGGCAGAAAAATTTTATCGCCGATTTTCAAATTCATTTTTTTAGCCAGGCCGCCCTTGATTTCAAGGACATAGCGGGCCGGAAATTTAGAGACGTACGCAGGGCAGGGATCTCCGCAGCAGGGGGGCACCGAGAGGTACATGTCGACGATCTGCTGTCCGCGGTTCAAATAAATGATATCCAGGCTGATCCGCGTGTTTTTCATCCAGAAACTACGGTATTCGTCGTCAGCGAAGACGAACAACATGCCGAAATTGTCCCGGATGCTGCGGCGGAACATCAGCCCCCGGCTGTGCTTTTCCGGCGTGTCGGCAATCTCCGCCATGAATGGCCGGTCCTGTATGTAGATGGTGACGAAGCGGTCGGCTGCGGCCAGAAGGCCGGCCAGGGCCAGCAGTAAAAAAAATAATTTTTTCATAGTAATGGCACGAAAATGACGCCGATCAGGTCGCTGGACTCGATTTTCCCGTTTCGTTTTCGGTAGCGGACCAGCCGCTGGTCCATGCCGCCCACGGGAGCGACAACCAATCCGTTCTCGGCCAGTTGCGAAAACAACACTTCGGGGAATTGAACCGGCGCCGCGGTCATGATCATGCGCTCGAAAGGGGCGAATTCAGGCCAGCCTTCCTGGCCGCGGCCAATCCGGAAATGAATGTTCTGGTATCCGCAGCCGTCGCTCAAGAGCTCGCGCGCCGCATGGCTCAGCTCGGGAATCACATCCACCGTGTAAACCTGGGCAGCAATTTCAGCCAGCACGGCAGTCTGGTAACCGGAACCGGTTCCGATTTCCAATACCTTTTCACCCCCCTGCAGTTCAAGTGCTTCAGTCATATAAGCTACGATATACGGTTGGGAAATGGTCTGTCCGAGGCCAATGGGCAAGGGGCCGTTGACATAGCTGTGTTGGCGCTCTGAATCCGGAACAAAAAGCTCGCGTGGAACCTTGGCCATGGCTTGCAGAACGGCCATTGAGGCAATACCGCGGGCACGCAGATGTCTTTCCACCATTTCTTTGCGTTGAATGGCAAAGGAATCGGTCATGTTAATATGATTTGGCAAAAATTACCGTGTGCAATGCCTTCTGAGCGCACACTACACATGACTTTAAACCGGGATCGGGTTCGTCCAGGATAACGCGGATGGTGGCCGAAGTGTCGGCCTTTACCTTGACCTCGCAATCGGGACTGCCGCACCAGCCGCAGCGGATGAAACCGCGGCTGCCGGCCATGACCTCCAGGAGCTCGGTATACGTACTGGCCTGGCGGGTGTTGGCGTCGCGCATGGCCAGGGCCCGGTTGTATAACTCGCCCTGGATACGCTCCAGCAACATGGAAAGCTCGCCGGCCAGGGAATCCCAGGAAACAAAGCTCTTTTTGCGGTCCAAGCGGCTGACCAGCACCACCTGCTGCTTCTCGATGTCCTTGGGCCCGATCTCGATGCGCACCGGTACGCCGCGCATCTCCCAGTCGGCATACTTCCAACCCGGCGTATAGGCATCGCGGTCGTCGAGATGGACTCGCAGCCCCGCTGCCTTCAGAGCGCCGAATATTTTTTGGGCCTGCGGCAGGACCGTTTGCTGCCAGTTGCCGGCCGAGATCGGCACGATCACGGCCTGGATCGGGGCCACGCGCGGCGGCAGGATCAGCCCCGAATCGTCGCCGTGGGTCATGACCAGGGCGCCGACCAGGCGCGTGGTCGCCCCCCAGGATGTCTGCCAGGCGTACTCCAGCTTCTGCTCCTTGCTTTCATAGCGGATGTTGAAGGCCTTGGCGAAGTTCTGTCCCAGGTTGTGCGAGGTGCCGGCCTGCAAAGCCTTGCCGTCGGGCATCAGCATTTCGATGGCGTAAGTACGCACGGCGCCGGCAAACTTCTCGCTGTCGCTCTTGCGGCCGGTGAGCACCGGGATGGCCAGGTACTCCTCGGCCAGCTTGCGATAGATGCCCAGCATCTGCAGCGTTTCCGCCTCCGCTTCCTCGGCCGTCGCGTGCACGGTGTGTCCTTCCTGCCACAGGAACTCGGTGGTGCGCAAAAACAGGCGGGTCACTTTTTCCCAGCGCACGACGTTGGCCCACTGGTTGTAAAGCAACGGCAGGTCGCGCCAGGACTTGACCCACTTGGCGTACATCGAGCAGATAATGGCTTCCGATGTCGGGCGCACGGCCAGCCTTTCCTCGAGCACTTCGCCGCCGCCCGAGGTTACCCAGGCTACTTCGGGAGCGAAGCCCTCTACATGCTCGGCTTCCTTTTTCAGGAACGATTCAGGGATGAACAGGGGGAAATAGGCGTTGCGGTGGCCGGTCTCCTTGAACATGCGGTCCAGCTGGTCGCGCAGCAGTTCCCATATTTCATAGCCGTAGGGGCGGATGACCATCATGCCCTTCATCGGCGAATAATCGGCCAG
>JAFGSF010000008.1 GCA_016934745.1 Candidatus Aminicenantota bacterium
CTTCACTGCGCTCAAGATCGCAGTCATCCTGGCCATTGTCATCCTGGCTTTCGCCTTCGGCCATGGAAGCCTGGCCAACTTCACCCAATCGGCCGTATCGTTCAGCGGTGGCAGCGCCCCGGTATTCCTGGCCTTCATCGTAGCCATGGCCGGAGCCTTCTGGTCGTACGACGGCTGGATCAACATCACCTACGTGGCCGGAGAGATCAAGAATCCGAAAAAGAACCTGCCCCGAGCCATGGTCATCGCCACCGTGGTCTTTATATCGGTCTACCTATTGATCAACCTGGCCTATTTTTACATCATTCCGGTCAAGGTCATGGGCGCCAAGTATCTGGCCGCCGAAGCCACGGGGCAATCATACCTGGTGGCCACCGACGTGGCTTCGTCGTTTCTGGGCGGCTGGGGCGGCAGCCTGATCGCCATCGCCATCATGATCTCCACCTTTGGCACAGTCAACGGCACCCTGATGATGTCAGCGCGCGTCTACTATGCCATGGCCAGGGAAAAATTGTTTTTCCGTCGGCTGCAGACCGTCCATCCCCGCTTCCGCACTCCGGGACCTTCCCTGATCGTCCAGGGTGTCTGGACATCGATATTAATCTTGAGCGGCACCTTCGACCAGTTGACCGATATGCTGATCTTCGTTTCATGGATATTTTACGCAGCCGCGGCGTTCAGCGTCATGGTCTTGCGCAGAAAAATACCGGACGCCGAACGTCCCTACCGAGTCTGGGGATACCCGGTGATCCCGGTGCTGTTCATCGTTTTCGCCATGGTCTATGTGGTCTTTACGTTCTATTCCGACGTCAGCAACTATGTGAGCGGAAGGGCGCCGCTGATTAACTCGCTTTTCGGACTGCTGCTGGTCGCATTGGGTATCCCCGGCTACCTGTTCTGGAAGAGGCGTAAAAATAAAGAAAGTAGTTAGTATACAGTAGTCAGTAGTTAGTAGAAGAACAGGACCATTGAAGGACCTCTCCCAAAAATATAATTCAATTTCATTTTATTTTCTTACTACTGACTACTAACTGCTATCTATTGTCTACTTCTGCCTTGTCCCTCGTCACGTGTCACTCGTCACGAAATCTTAAATTAAAAAAACTGACTGATCAGTACAATCAGGATCAAAAACGGGCAAACGTACTTTATAGCCAAAACCCAGCATTTGGCCAGACGGAACTTTTCACCATTATTAGTTATTTCTTCCAAAGCGTTTGCTGTTTTCCAGACATAACCCACAAAAATGGCAACCAAAAAAGCACCGATACTCAAAGCAATATTTCCCCACAGCTTATCCCATAATGATAAAAAATCCTTATGGATGATGGGCAGATTAGTAAAAAATCTTACCCCGCCTCCGGACAATGCCGAAGGCACTGCGAAAAAAAACGCCAACCATCCAACCATCCAGGTGGCTTTACGGCGAGGCCATTTTTTTTCATCAATTAAAAAAGCCACCGGCACTTCCAGAAGAGAAATGGTTGAAGTCAGTGCCGCGACGGCCAGCAAGGTGAAAAAAGCAAAACCAAACCATACGCCGCCCGGCATTTGTGAAAAAATCACCGGTAAAATGACAAACACCAAACCAGGACCTTGTTCCGGCATCATATTCTGCGAAAACAAGGCCGGAAATATAATGAATCCGGCCAGAATAGCAATAAGACTGTCGAGTGCTGCCACCCAGGCAGCTGATGAAATCAAGTTTTCCTTCCTTTTCAGATATGAGCCGTAGGTCAACATGGCCCCCATGCCCAGGCTGAGACTGAAAAAAGCCTGGCCCATAGCCGCGAGAAAAACCCGGCCATTGATTTTGCTGAAATCAGGTTTCAGATAGAATTGCAGCCCCTTTTCTGCTCCAGGCAAAGTCAACGAGCGTATCATCAACAGGAGCATGATCACAAAAAGCAAGGGCATCATGACTTTGGCATATTTTTCCAATCCGCCCGAAATTCCCTTGGAAACAATATAAATAGTCATTAATAGAAACACGGCCAACCATAATATCTGGATCCAGGAATCAGAAGTAAAGGACTGAAAGACCAGGGCGGCTTTTTCCTTGAAAATTCCTTTGAATTGGCCGCCAAGACACTTCAAACAATAGCCGATCGTCCAACCGGCAATGACCGAATAAAATGTGAGGATCATCACACCGGTAATGACGCCCAAAAAGCCGGTAAAATGCCATTTCGTCCCCGGTCGGATGGCATTGAACGCACCGACCGGATTCTTGGCCGTCGCTCGTCCCAAAGCAAATTCGGCCAGCATGATCGGCAATCCCAGAACTATGATCGCAGCGATATAAATCAAGACAAACAGTGCCCCGCCGTTATTGCCGGTGATGTAGGGAAAACGCCAAATATTGCCCAGACCGATAGCCGAACCGGTTGCGGCCAGAATAAAACCCACTTTTGAACCCCATTTGCCTCTGGATGCCATTTGCATTCTCCTTATAGAAAATTCTCCTTAACACAGCAATAAATAGTTGTCAAATTGCTGTAAGCCGGATAGTCATATAAAATTAAAGTACTGGAGAATTTGGGTCAACCAATGAATACAACAGTTTGATTTCACTTTCCCACAGAGAATCGTCAATCGTTTCCAGGATCAGGGGGAGGTCTTCAAACCGGGGATCGTTCATCATCATCCTGAATGCTTCCATTCCAAGCTTGCCGCGTCCGATGCTGTCATGACGGTCTTTGCGGCTGCCCAGGTCGACCTTGGAATCGTTGACATGGGCCGCCAGTAAATATTGGCCGCCGATGATTTCGTCAAACCGTTTCATGGTTTTTTCATAAGTTTCAGCAGTGCGGATATCATAGCCGGCAGCAAAAATATGGCAGGTATCCAAACAAACCCCTGTCCGTTCTTTTTGGTTTACCTGTTCTAGAATGGTTGCCAGGTGTTCGAAGCGATATCCAACATAACCGCCCTGACCCGAAGTTGTTTCCAGCAGCAGGCTGACCTGGCCGGTCTCGGCCAATATCCGTTTCATGCCGACTGCAATCGTCTTTAGGCACTTGTTTTCTTCCATCAGACCCAAATGGCTGCCGGGATGAAAGTTCAGATAATTTAATCCGAGCATTTCGACCCGCCGTGCTTCATCCAGCAGGGCCAGGATAGACTTTTCACGCTTTTCCGGATCCGGGTGCCCCAGGTTGATCAAATAACTGTCATGAGGCAGGACATGGCAGGGCGAGATGGCTGCAGAGACCAGGTTCCGTTTGAAGGCGGCAATGCTTGCCACACTTAACGGCGGGGCCTGCCATTGCTTCTGATTCTTGGTAAACAGGGCAAAGGCTTTGGCGCCTATTTTTTCGGCACGAAGAGGCGCATTTTCCACCCCCCCGGCGGCACTGACATGGGCTCCGATATATTTCATCCTTCTCCCATTGTGAAAGTTCAGCGAAATTTCAGGATAAAACCACGATTACCTGACGGCCTTGCGCACCGCCCAAACATAGTATAGCTGTTCATTATTTTCCGGGCTGAATTGGCCGGACAACAGTTTAAGGGCCCAGACCGAACGCGCTTTGTCACTGACCCCGTCACCGGTCCAGACAGTGAAATCGCTGAGGCCGGCATAGATAGCCCGATCCATGCGCAGCAGTGATTGCGATTCCTCGACCGTGGGTAACCGCCAGCCGGAGTAACCGGCGTAGTTGCGGTTTGCCCACCAACTAGCCTTGTCAAAAGCCATGGGTTTGGTATATAAAAACCACATCAAGCCACTGGAAAAATCAACAATGACTTTCTCAGCGCCGCGTTGCAACTGTTCAAACTGGACACTCGGTTTGCCAAGTTGCTGCAAAGCAGCATTCAACTCTGCTTGGTTTATATTCAGATAGTTTGAACGCAATGTCAGCTTTTTTGCTTGCCTGATTTTTATTTGCAATTCCTGTTCGGCTTGCAATAAGGCTTTTTTTTCAAGGGCAACCATCTTGTTTCTGGCCCTGGCGGCAAATACGCTCTGCGGATACTGCAGAAGGAAATTCCGCCAGCTCTCGATGGTATTCTCAGCATCCGCCTTAGCAAAAACCTGCTCTTCAGATTGGGACAACCTAAGATCCGCCTCCTTTTGTTCAGCTTCACGCAGCTTATCATCACGGATTTTATTTGTGATCAGTCTTTCCAATTGACTCAGCGGCTCGGTTATTTTGATCTTTTTTGCTTCCAGTACCACCGCCAGGGCGTTTAAAACATCACCGTTTTTAAATAGTTTCTCGGCTTGAAGAATCTTTTCATTGACCAATCGCTCTTTTTCATCTATTTTTGGAACGGGTGCAAGCGGAGGGACTTTGGGGACAGCTTTGCGTACAGGCGGCACGCGAGGCTCGCTGACAACAACGGGGCTTTCTTTTACGGATGCATCACCGTCTGAAGTAAGTTTTCCTGATAGCGCCAACCAGGACACAACGGCAGCAGCCAGAGGCAAAATGAGCACCAATAAATATTTGAAATTAAAAACGAATTTTTTTGAAGATTTGACTTTATTTAATAAATCCGTGTCAGTTGCCCTCATGGGGCGAAGCGGCTCCTCCGGTTTCTCCCAAACGGTTGCAGCCGCAGGCTCATTCCACGAATCAAAAGACTTTTCGTCATGAAGCGAATCGGAATCCATAGGTTCTGCGGGCGTTTTTTTTTCTTCATCATTGGCGGGCATGTCAGCCATGTTTTTTTCCCCAGCCGCAGAATCCAGCTCAGGTTCAACATCAATGGTAGCGGTCGGATTGCTTTGAAAATCATATGAGCTTCCAGATTGCGCGGGTTCAGCCGGGATGTCTTCAACAATGGAAATATCTTCTGCTTGAATTTCTTGGCGAGCTTCGACAGGCTCCGACTGGCTGCTTTCATCCAGGATCAATGGCGGTTCATTGCCGGGCAGGTGGAACTTCGGTTCATCTTCGGTACCAGGGTAGGCAATAATCGGCTCATCCGCAGCATCTTCCGCGCTGTCTTCGGTAAAAGGATCGGTAATCACCAACATGTTCTCGGCCGGAGGCGGATCGTTGTAATCCAGGCTGAGTACTTCTTCGTTTTCGGTTGAAGGATCGACAATTTTCGGTTCGTTTTCGGCGTAGGGATCGGTAATGATCAGCTCATTGGCTTGGGGAAATGGTTCATAATCCAGTTTTTCTTCAGCTGACTGCGGTTCATCTTCAAGGGCGACCTCGTCCAAGATCAACATGGCCGGGCTTTGCACCGATTCAATATCAGCAGTAAGTAAAATAGGCTGCTCTTCTTCAGCCTTATTATCACTAGTTTTCGACGATTCAAGGGTTCCCGGCTTTTGGCCTTGCGCTGGTTTGTTCAGGGGGGGGCTGGCCTCCGGCGATGAAGACTTACTCTGTTGCCGTTCACTTTTAAAGCGCATCAAGTCGATTTCAGCATCTTTGCCGTAAGTTTCGAGGTATTGTTTACAGAGCTTGCTTACATCCTGCCATTTCCCCAACTGGAAAAGGATTTTGATCTTCCCTTTTAAAGTTTCTTGATAATCATCTTCCATTGCTTTCTCCCAGGTCAGGCAAAATAAGGATACTTTTCAATTGAACACCATCCTTACTTCGTTCATTCCAGCCGCTTTGTCATCCGCCTGGACTAATAAAGCCACCTTCTATTACCTATCATAAAGGGAATGTGCTGTCAAATTAAATAGATACTGGGAAACCAATGAATGAACCTAGGCAGGATTCAAGTTGACAGGCAGTTAAAAAAAATATAAAATTGTTATTCAAATAAAGCTTAAAACTGCATTCGCCTGCGGCAAAACAAGGAAACAAAAAATGGCCAACGGTTCAGAGGAACATGAATCATTGCTTGAGAAAGTGCGCCAGAAGGTGATTGGCGCACCACGCAACCTCAAAGACCCTTCCATTTTTCACAAGCTTTCGCTGGTACCGCTGCTCGCCTGGGTCGGGCTGGGAGCGGACGGCCTGTCGTCATCTTCCTACGGCCCCGAGGAAGCTTTTCGAGCCCTGGGACCACATACTTCCCTGGCCGTTTTTCTGGCTCTGGCCACATCCATGACCGTATTCATAATCGCCTACGCCTATTCGCGTATCATCGAGCACTTCCCGCACGGCGGTGGCGGCTATATCGTTGCCACCCATACTTTGGGTGCCAAGGCCGGCGTGCTTTCGGGCAGCGCACTACTGGTCGACTATATGCTGACCATCACCGTCTCCATCGCCGCCTGCGGCGACGCCCTGTTCAGCTTCCTACCCGTTGGAACACACGATTACAAGATCTTCTTCGAACTATTCCTGATTCTGGTCCTGATCGTGCTAAATATCCGCGGCGTCAAGGAATCGGTGACCATCCTGGCACCGATCTTCATCGTATTCGTCGTCACCCATGTCTTCCTGATCGGCTACGGCATCCTGTCGCATCTACCGCAGATCGTCCCGGTAGTCCATGATATCCATACCAATTTCAACGTCGGCCTCTCCAGCCTGGGCGGGATCGGCATGCTGGCCCTGTTCTTGCGCGCCTATTCGCTCGGCGGCGGCACTTATACCGGTATCGAAGCCGTTTCCAACGGCATTCAGATCATGCGCGAGCCCAGGGTACAGACAGGCAAAAAAACCATGCTCTACATGTCGGTATCGCTGGCCTTCACCGCCAGCGGCCTCTTTTTCTGCTACCTGCTGCTCAAGGTCACCCCCGGCCAGGGCAAAACACTGAACTCCATTCTGGCCAGTGCCCTGTACGGCAACTGGTCTTTCGGGTACGCCCTGGCCCTGGTGACCATCCTTTCCGAGGGCGCCATACTGTTCGTGGCCGCGCAGGCCGGCTTCATCGACGGGCCGCGCATCATGGCCAACATGGCCATCGACTCCTGGCTGCCTCACCGCTTCGCCTCGCTGTCGGAACGGCTGACCACGCAGAACGGCATACTGCTCATGGGCGGGGCATCCATTTTATTGCTGTTTTACACCAGAGGATCCATATCCAGCCTGGTGGTCATGTATTCGATCAACGTTTTCTTGACTTTTTCTATTTCGGAAATCGGCATGTCCACTTACTTCATAAAAAACCGCAAAAAAGAAATACACTGGAAAAAGCATTTGCCAGTGCACATAACAGGTTTTGTCCTCTGCTTCACCATCCTAATCGTCACCAGCTACGAAAAATTCAGCGAAGGTGGCTGGATGACACTGCTGATCACCTCTATATTCGTCTTTTTTTGCTACCTCATTCGCAACCATTACAACAATGTCAGAAAAGCGGTGCGCAAGCTCGATGAAATTCTAATGGACATCCCCACCAGCCGCAAGGCCAATATGGACAAACCAAACCCGCAAGAGATGACCGCCATCCAGCTGGTCAGCGACTACAATGGTTTCGGCGTGCACACTATCCTGTCGGTGATCCGCAATTTTCCCAACCTCTACAAGAATTTCATCTTCGCCTCGGTGGCCGTGGTCGATTCGGGCGCATTCAAAGGGGCTGAGGAGATGCAAAACCTGGAAGAGGCGACAAAAAAGAACCTGCAAAAATATGTCGAATTGGCCCGTCACTTGGGTTTCGCCGCTGATCTCCGCTTCGCCGTGGGCACCGACGTCGTCGAAACCGCCACCCAGCTCTGCAAGGACATCAAGAAGGAATTCCCCCGATCCACCGTGTTCACTGGCAAGCTGACCTTCCGCCACGAGAAATTCTATCACAAGATTCTGCACAACGAGACGGCTTTCGCCATCCAGCGCCAGCTGCACTGGGATGAGATCACCTCGGTGACGTTGCCCATCCGCATGGACTTATAGAACTCAGCAATTTGTCAAATCAAACAATTGTGCATTGATTTTCAGGATTCCGTGATTTGTTGAGCCAATGGAACACGTTACTCGTTCAGCGATCACGCTGCCGGACTACAGAAGTTCATTCTCGGCCTTCTCCAGCAGTTCCAAAACATCGGCCTGATCGATCGCCTCGAGGAGTTTCTCGCGCAGGCCGTTCTCTCGCAGCAGTTTGGAAAGACGGCCCAGCACCTTGAGGTATTCGCCGGCTTTTTCCTCCGGAGTGCCGAGCAGAAAGACCAGCCGCACCGGCGTTCCGTCCTCGGCCCCGAAATCGACACCGCTGCGCAGACGGGCAATGGCCACTGCGATCCGCTTCAAGGTCTTGGAGCGGGAGTGAGGGATAGCGATACCGCGACCAATGGCAGTGCACCCCTGCCTTTCGCGCTTATGCACATCGGCCAGGAATTCATCGGCATCATCGATCAGTTTTTTTTCGGCCAGCCGCGCCGTGATCAAGGCAAGAGCCTCGATCTTACTGGCAGCTTGCAGATCAAGCATGATCAGTTGGCTATCGAGATAATCGGTTAATCGCATTGGATACCTTCAGTAAGGGTACATTATACTGCAGAACTGGGCAAAAGGCCACCCGATTCGGGCATGCGACCTTTTAGCGAATGTTCGCGATATCCATTTCTTTCCCGACCACAACCAACACCTGGCCATCCTTGACCATGAAATTGGCCGGCGGCAGGGTGACGACCTTGCCGGTCAGCAGGTCCTTGACGGCGATGACCAGGACGTTGAGTTTCGTGCGCAACTGCAGCTCGGCGAAGGTCTTGCCCAGGAAACTCTCCGGCGGCGCCATTTCCGAGATCATGTAATCATCGGAAAGAGGGAGATAATCGAACATATTGGGCGATATGAGGCTGCGGGCCACCTTCTGGGCCATCTCCTTCTCGGGAATGATCACGTCGGTGGCGCCGACCTTTTCCAGGATCATCTTATGCTCTTCGTTGGGCGCCTTGACAATGATCGTTCCGACATTCAGTTGCTTCAGGTGCAGGGTGATCAACGTAGCTGCGGCCAGGTCTTCCCCGAAGGAAATGATCACCGTATCTTCCTCATGAACGCCGACCTGGTCCATAATCTCCTTGTCAGTCCCATCAGCTACGATGGCCTTGGATACCAGGTCACGTACTTGCTGGACCGACTCCTTTTTCTTGTCAATGGCGATGACTTCAAAGCCGTTCTCCGCGATTTCACGGACGATATTGATGCCGAATATCCCCAGACCGATGACAATGCAACGTTTCATGCGACCTCCCTATCCGACCATGACCGTTTCTTCGGCATATACCAGGCCCCGTTTCGACATCGCCCAGGCAAAGGCCATGGTGAGCGGCCCCACACGGCCGATGAACATCAGCAATATCACAGCCAGCTTCTGGATGATGTTCAGGCTGGGAGTGACATCCATCGACAAGCCCACGGTACCGAAAGCGGAAATCGATTCAAAAATATATTCAATGAACAGGTGACGGCCGGCCTGGGCATTCGCTTCTGGCGTCCCGGCCGCGATCAGCAACACGGAGGCGATGACCAGGACCGAGATCGCCGATGCGATAACAATGGTAATAGTGCGTACCAGTATCTCGGACGGAACGGTGCGTTTGAAGATAGTCACGCCGTCGCGTCCGCGCAGGCGATTGAAGATCATCAGCATCAGCAAGGCGAAGCTGGACGTCTTGATGCCTCCTGCGGTCGATCCTGGCGAGGCACCGATGAACATCAGAGTCATCATCACCAAAATGGTCGTATTGGTCAGGGCGCTGATGTCCACCGTATTGAATCCGCAGGTGCGTGTCGTCACCGATTGGAACAGCGAAGACAGGAAGCGGCCGCCGGGACCGGTGTCTTTAAGGACATTTCCCGATTCAAACAGATAGAACAGCAACGCGCCGCCGACGATAAGCAGAACGGCGGTAAGGATCACGATCTTGGCATGGAGCGAGAGTCGTTTTTGCAGCCCGCGCCAGCGATTGGACAATTCGAACATGACAATGAAGCCCAGGCCGCCCATTACGATCAGGATGATAATTACCAGGTTGACCATCCAGTCGTCGCGGTAGGTTTTCAGGCTGTCGGTGAATAGCGAGTAGCCGCAATTATTGAAAGCCGAAACGGAGTGATAAAGCGCCTGATAAAAAGCCCTTCCGGGCGAGAAATCGGCCAGGAAGCGGACAAACAGCAGCAGGGTGCCAAGGCCCTCGATGGCAAACGTGCCCGCCACTACAAAGCGCAAGACGTGAAAAAAGTCCCGGCGCGGCGTATGTAAAAAGGTGCTCTGCAGTATTTCGCGGCCGCGAAACGATAGGCTTCGTCCCATCCGGCTGAAAAACACCAGCGAAAAGGTGATGATCCCCAGGCCGCCGATCTGGAACAGCAACAGGGTGACGATCTGGCCCCAGAAGGAAAGATCGCTTCCGATGTTGACGACCGTGAGCCCGGTGACGCACACAGCGGAAGTCGAAGTGAACAAGGCATCGATGAACGAGAGCGGTCTTTCCGCAGCAGAAACGGGCACAAGCAAGAGCAAGGTCCCGGCCAGGATGACCAACAGGAAGCTGAAGATAAAACTGCGCGCCGGGGTCAACTGGCGTGCGGCGAAACGACGGAATGCCAGAAGCGGCTTCACGTTTTCTCCTGTGCGTTTCCGGACATGTCGAATGAATGCGGCCGCAGGCAGCCGTCAATACTCCTGCGGCATCTGCTGCAATTGGGCAAAGGTGAACACCGGCCCGTCCTTGCAAACGAAAAGCTTGCCGACATTGCAGCGGCCGCACTTGCCCACGCCGCATTTCATGCGGTTTTCCAGAGTAGTGAATATGTTTTCCGGCGCGAAACCAAGCCGGGCCAACACCGGGAAGGTGAATTTGATCATCACCGGCGGTCCACAGACAACGGCCACGGTGTCCCGGCTGGAGGGTGAAGCCTTGTCCAGGACGGCCGGCACGAAACCAATTTTGCCTTTCCATTCCGGAGTTTCACCGCCCGGATCGACCGTGGTAATCAATTGGATATCGGAGCGCCCGGCCCATTCGTCCAACTCGGGCTTGTAAACCAGGTCGGCCACCGTGCGCGCGCCATATACGATGGTGATCTCCCGGTAGCGGTCGCGCCGATCCAGGATGTTCCAGATGACACTGCGCATGGGCGGCAGGGCGATGCCGCCGGCAATGAACAGCAGGTTTTTCCCTTCCCAGTCGGCGACGGGAAACACATTTCCATAAGGTCCGCGGAAGCCGATGGTTTCGCCAGCTTCAAGGTCGGCCAGGGCCGATGTCACCCGTCCAGCCTTGCGAAAAGTGCATTCAATGTAGCCCTGGCGGGTCGGCGGCGAGGCAATGCAAAAAGTACATTCCCCTTCGCCAAATACCGAGTATTCGCCGAATTGACCGGTGCGAAAAGTGAAGTCTTTTCCTTCCTGCTCATCAAGAAACACCAGGCGCAGGGTTTTGACGTCAGGGGTTTCTTCGGTCACCCGCTCGATTTTCATCAAATAGGGCTTGAAGATATCGTCTGCATTCATGGTTTCGCCTCCGCCACGGCACGCATATGCTCGACCATGTTCATGTCCACCGGGCAGGCTCGTGAACAGCGCCCGCAGCCGACGCAGCCCAAAACAGACTGCCGTTCCGGCATGTAAGAGAACTTGTGCATCAGCCGCTGACGCCAGCGCTGGCTTTGCAGCGGCCGCGGATTGTGTCCGGAGGTATGTAGTGTAAATAGTCCAAATCCGCAGGAATCCCAGCAACGCAGCCGTTTGCCGGATGCTCCGCCTTCATCCTGGATATCAAAGCAGGCGCAAGTCGGGCAGACATAGGCGCACGCGCCGCAACCCAGGCAGCGCAATGACTGTTTCTCCCAGAAGCTTGCATCATCAAACAATGCCGCTAGGACGGATGAAATCTTTTCAACAGTGAAAGCCGGCGTTACCCGGGCCAAGCGGCTTTCCTTGTCCATGGCTGCGTCAGGTTGGAGCCCAGCGCTGACGCTCCGGACTGCTTGCCGCCCTTTTTCGGAGATGATTTCCAGCAAAAAGTCTTCCCGACCCATATCGGTCAGCAGTATATCGCTGCCCGCCGCAGCACCCGGCCCGCCGCCCACGGAAGTGCAGAAGCAGTATTCATCCGCCCGGGAGCAGGAGAGGCCTACGACGGTTATTTTCTCAAGCCTGGCAGAAAATAACTTGTCGGGGGTATCCCAGTCAAAAATAGCTTTCAGGGAAGCAAAAGCCGCAGCATCGCAGGGGCGAAGCCCGAAAATGACAGTTTCGGGCAAAACGGCCAGGTCGCGTTCGCGGAGTTGCACATTCCCGTCCGTGCTTTGAAAAGCCAGTAATTCTTCAACCCTGGGGAAAACAGCGATTTTTGGCGATTGCACGGTCTGCACCTGGTCGAGACTCACTTCGGCCAAACTGCCGACCAAGGCAAAATCCACATGGTCGCCGAGTTTTTTGGGAGCCAGGATGCGCTTGCCCTCGGACAGCCAATTCGAAAAAAGCTTCTCCAGCGTTTCGCGTTTGATTGACGTGGTTTCAATGGCCATGCTTGTCACCTGATAAAATCTTCAGCATCGTTCGGCTTGAATGTGGACATGGCGTGATCGGCCTTGGCCGCCATGCCGCTGCGGGAATTGAAATGGGTGTAAACTTCACTGATCAGTTTCTGGTTCAGCAGATGCAGGGGGATGCCTACGGGACATGCCCGACTGCAATCTCCGCAATTGATGCAACGTCCGGCCAAATGCATGGCGCGCATGATATTCCACTCCAGATTGCCTAAATCATGGGCAGGCACCGGGATCCATTGCGGCTGGTTACATTCAACCGTGCAGCGGCTGCAGTAGCATAATGGACAGGCGGCGCGGCAAGCATAGCACTTGAGACAGCGTGAGAAATGCTCCTCCCAGAATTGCCTGCGCTGCTCCATTCCCATTATCTCGTACTTTTGGAGTTCCCCTTTTTCGGCGGCGCTCAGATCGTTGTCTTGGAGAACCACATGGGCCTCGATAGCCGCAAACGTGGCCAGCTGGGTCACTGCGCCGCTCGCATCAGGGACCAGGGCCAGCAACTCAAGATCCTGGATCTGATTTTCGGAAGCCAGTTGCAGAATGGTGCGCAGCGTGGCCGGGATGGCAACCAGCGCCATCTTGCCAAGTTTACGCACTTCCGGTTTCATGAGATACACCGCCAGGTTCTGGCGGCAGGCATTATCAAAGAGCAGTTCGCCGGCTTCCGCCGCCGATTGAATAAAAACCGCCCTTCGGGAAGCGCCTGTACCCCGTCCGTAACCGACAACCACCTGAACTGCTTTTGCAGCCAGCAGCTCCCGCGCTTTATTTCGTAAGTCTTCCATGCCTGGCCTCCCCTACTCGACGCCCAGGCCGCGCAATTGATGGTAACGCTTAAACGGACCCAGCAGGCGGATTTGTTCAGCTGTTTCGTTGACCAGTTGCGCCCATTTGGCACCTTCGGCGGCAGAGACCCAGGAAAAACGCACGCGGCGCACATCAATGCCCAGAAAATCAAGCAAGCTTCGAAAAACAATCCAACGGCGGCGGGCATGAAAATTGCCGCTGCTGTAATGGCAGTCATTGGGATGACAGCCGGAAACAATGATGCCATCAGCTCCGCTGGCAAATGCCTTGAGCAGCAGCATGAAGTCAATGCGTCCGGTGCAGGGGAAACGGATGATCGAAACCTGCGGCGAATATTTCATACGGCTGGTGCCGGTCAGGTCTGCTCCGGCATAGGTGCACCAGTTGCAGACGAAGGCCACGATCTTGGGATTGAAATCAGACATTGTCCTCACCTCGGTTCAACAGGGCCAGCACTTCGGCGTACACCTGCTCGTGTGAAAAACCCTGAATATCGATGGACTTGGTGCGACAGAGGGCGACGCAAGTTCCACAACCCTGGCAGAGCCCGGGATTGACCTTGGCAATGGTTTTGATCAGCTGGCCGTCGCGGTCGCGAATCTCCTCTTTTTCGATAGCCTGATAGGGACATGAAGGTTGACATAGGAAGCAGCCGACGCAACTCGAATAAAGCGGCGGCGCCTGGCGGTCTACGACTGCGATCAGCGGTTCACGTACCAGTTCCGACTGGGAAAAAAGGATGGCGACCTTGGCGGCGGCGCCGGAAGCCTGGGCCACCGATTCGGGAATATCCTTGGGGGCCTGGCACGCGCCGGCCAGGAAAATTCCGGCCGTATTGGTCTCCACCGGTCTGAGCTTGGGATGGGCTTCTGCATAGAACTTGTGGGCATCGAAACTGACGTGGAGCCTCTGGGCCAATTGCTCGGCTCCGGCCTGGGCCACGCCGGCCGTGGCCAGCACCACCAGGTCCGCTTCGATTTCCAGCGGCCTGGAGCCGAGCAGGGTATCGGCGCCTTTAACGACTAACTTGCCGCCGCGCTCATATATCCGGGAAACGCGGCTACGGATATACTGCACTCCATCTTCTTCCATGGCCCGTCGCACGAACTCCTCGTACATTTTGCCACCGGCACGAATGTCCATGTAAAAGACAAACGGTTTGCCGTGGTGCACCTTGTGTTTGTAAAGCATGGCATGCTTGGCCGTGTACATGCAGCAAATTTTCGAGCAATACTCGATTCCTTTGGCCGGGTCACGTGAGCCGGCGCAGGCAACGAAAACCACGGTTTGGGGCACCTGGCCGTCTGAAGGCCGGCGTATTTCACCCAGGGTCGGACCCGATGCCGAAGCCAAACGCTCGAATTGCAGGCCATCGATGACATCCTTATATTTGCCATATCCATACTCCGGAAAAAAGTCGCCGTGCTTGATGTCAAATCCCGTGGCCACGACCACAGCCCCAATGTCCGCTTCAATGATTTCATCCTCCTGGTCAAAACGGATGGCCTGAGTGGGGCAGATTTTTTCACAGAGGCGGCATTTGCCGGTCCGATAGTACGTGCAGTGCTCACGGTCAATGACCGGTTTATTGGGGACCGCTTGGGGAAAGGGAACATAAATGGCCGGGCGCAGGCCCAGCCCGGCGTCAAATTCGCTGCTAATTTTTTTTGACGGGCATTTTTGCACGCACAATCCGCAACCGGTACAGAGTTTTTCGTCAAGGCTGCGCGCTTTTTTACGAATGCGAACTTTAAAATTGCCGATAAAGCCGTCCATGCTTTCCAATTCAGAATAGGAATGCAAGGTGATGTTCGGATGCTGGGCCACTTCCACCATGCGCGGAGTCAGGATGCACTGGGAGCAATCCAGGGTGGGAAACGTTTCCGAAAGCTGCGACATGTGGCCGCCGATGGATGGCTCTTTCTCGACCAGGATGACCTTGTGTCCGGAATTGGCGATGTCCAGACTGGCCTGGATGCCGGCAATGCCACCGCCCAAGACCAGCGCGGTCTTGGTCACCGGCACCTTGATGGGAAGCAAGGCCTTGTTCCTTTTCACTTTAGCCACCAGAGTGCGCACGATGTCGAAGGCCTTATGG
Organism: Candidatus Aminicenantota bacterium; assembly: GCA_016934745.1. GTDB lineage: Bacteria > Acidobacteriota > Aminicenantia > UBA2199 > UBA2199 > UBA2199. The sequence goes on from JAFGSF010000008.1 coordinate 15,277, forward strand.
GTGGTGGCTTCGCTTTTTTCATGCACCCAGGAACAGTGCTCGCGAATGTTGGCCATTTCACAAAGGAAAGGATTCAGGCCCGCCTCGGCACAGGCGCGGCGGAAAGTCGGTTCGTGCATGCGCGGCGAACAGGCAGCGACCACCACACCGGTCAGGTTCTTTTCCCGGATGGCATTGCGGATCATCTGCTGGCCCGGATCGGAGCACATGTACTTGTATTCCACGCTGTGAGCCACTCCCGGAATCCGGGACGCAGCTTCGGCCACTTTTTTGACATCGACGGTGGCGCTGATATTTTCACCGCAATGACAAACGAAGACGCCGATGCGTGCCATATTACGACTCCGCCGTGCGCGGTGACAATTTCACCGCTACCTTGTGGCGCTGCAGTCCAAGTTTCCTGGCAGGGATACCCATGGCCAGGCCCAGGGCCTGGGTGATATAAATGACCGGGATATTGATTTTTTTGCCGACTTGCTTCTCAATTTGCGGCCGGCGCATATCCAGGTTGAGATGGCACATGGGACAGGCGACGATGACCGCTTCGGCGCCTCTGGAAACGGCATCTTCCAGGATAAGGCCGCTCAGCTTGGCCACCAGGTCGGTGCGCGAGACGGAAAATCCAGCCCCACAGCACTCGGTCTTGAAAGCCCAATCAATGGGCTCAGCCCCCATTTTTTTCAACAGCAGGTCCATGGATTGTGGCTCCTCGGGACGGTCGAATTTCACCACGCCGGGCGGCCGTACCAGCAGGCAGCCGTAGTAACAGGCCACACGGTGGGCGAAAGGTTTTTTAACCCATGCTTCCAGGTCGGGAATGGAGGCCAGCCATTCAATTATATTGACCACTTTTGCCGTACCCTGGTAGTCAGCCTCGACCAGACCCGAAATCTTGTTTCGCAACGCTTCATCATCCAGCAGCTCATGGCGGGTGACACTGAGTCGGCTGTAACAGGCGGCGCAGGGCACCAGCACCTCGTTCATGCCGTCTTTCTCGGCGGCAGCCAGGATGCGCGCCGGTAGTGCCAGGGCCAGGTCGGTGTCAATGTTGTGGGCGGCGGTGGCGCCACAGCAGTTCCAATCGGGTACTTCGGGCAGCTCCCGGCCCAGTTCCCGGGCAACTGCCAGCAGTGATTCGCTGTATTCGCGGGCCGAGCCCTTCATGGAGCAGCCAGGGTAGAATCCGGTCTTCATGGGCGGTTCTCCCTGGTCTTGGCAATGCGGGCGAAAATACGCCCCAACAGTCGGCGGTCGCGGATGCGTTCGGGCAGCAGGTGCAGCTTGCCGACAAAGAACATCCACGGCGCCTGCAGCAGGTCTTGCAGGAAATGGCCGCTGCGCAACTTGTAGTCAATGACCTGCCCCATCTCGAACAAACGGCCGGTATAGCGCACCGAGTCAAGGAAAGCACGATGAAAGGCCAGGATGCCCCTGGCCTTGGGATTGACCTTTTTCTGCGCCAGCGACTCGTGGCGCAAGGCATCCATTACTTTGGGGATATCGATTTCCATCGGGCAGCGGGCATAGCAGATCTCACAGGTCAGGCAGAGCCATATCGTATGCGAGCGCAGGGCCTTTTCAGCCATTTCCGGAAAATCGCCCAACTGCAGCAAATGCATGATCTGACTGGGAGGAAAATCCATCTCGGAGGCCAAGGGGCATCCGGCTGAACATTTGCCGCATTGGTAACAGCGCGCGACTGCGACACCGGTTTTTTCAAGCACACGGTCGGACAACACCTTCCCGTCCTGCTGAATATCGGTGTCACTGCGCATCACAAGTCTCCTTAGGTGCTGACATTAGGATGGATTGTAACGCATTTATTTTCGAAAAGCAAACCGTGTTTCAGGGTCCGCAGGGCTTTTTTTTGAGTTTCAATCAGCAGTCAACGAATGCTTGCGCTGCTGCAGGACGCGGATATCTTTTTCCACAAATATTTCCTTTCCCGAAGGCGACAGGCCGGCATGATACATGGCTGTGGACAGGGTACCGGGCGTGGGGGTGAAGATTTGCACGTCACAGGTTTTCAAGCCCAGGGCATTCATTTTCTTCTTCATGTTTTGCACCATGGCCGGGGTCTCGCCGGGATGGCCAACGATTAGGTAGGGAGCCAGTTCGATCGGTCTGGGCAAACTGCGGTTCAAACGCTTGAAAAGGGCGACAAATTCTTCGAAAACCGAAAATCCTGGCTTGCCCATCAGCGCCAGCACCTCATCCTCGCTATGCTCCGGGGCGACACGCAGAAAACGGCCACAGTGCTCGCCCATGATCACTGCCAACAGGTCGGGATTTTGCAGCAACAGATCGTGGCGCACCCCGGAGCCCAGCATGACCTTTTTTACTCCGGGCAGGGCCCTTGACCGGCACAGTAGCTGCCGATAGGGCTCACCGGGATTGAAGTGGCGGCACACCCGGGGCTGCAGGCAGGAATCACGCCGGCAGGATGCGTCCCGGCAATCGCTGCCGTACATTTCGGCCGTGGCACCGCCGATGTCGGAAACGACGCCGTGCCACTCGGGATGAGCGGCCAGCGAGCGGATCTCCTCGAGAATCGACTCCACGGAACGTGAGACCACCCGCCGCCCTTCGCTGAGCGTGATCGAACAGAAGGCGCAGCCGCCGGCACAGCCACGGTGGGCGGTGACCGAAAAAAGGTTCATGCGCAAGGCCGGGGAATAGGCGGCACTTTTCAAATGGCGGCGGCTGTATCCGAGTCCGAAAATATGATCCAGGTCGTCGCTCTCGTACAGTTCGGACGGGTTTTGCACCACCCAGCGGTTGGCGTGTTTCTGTGCCAAGGCACGGCGACCGCCGGCTATGCCGATGCGCACTTGGCTCTGCAGAAGTTGTCCGGCGTCAGCCTGCACGGCTTCGCAGGCAGGAAGTTCCAGGCAGTCTTTTGCCAACGGCAGTTGCGAGCAGACTCTGGCCGTGCCGGGAATGTCGATCTGCGCCGCCGACCCGCCTTGGCGCAGCAGGCGGGCGATGGCCACGATCTGCTTTTCTCCGTTGCCGCTGACCAGGATATCGGCTCGGGAATCAATCAGGATGGAACGCCGCACCTTGTTCTCCTGGAAATCATAGTGGGCAAAGCAACGCTGTGTCGCCTCGACGCCTCCGATAACCAGCGGCACATCGCGATACGATTCGCGTATCCGGCTGCAGAACACGGTCAGCGTCCGGTCGGGCCTGATTTTAAACTTGATACTTGGCGGACGGCCGGCAAAGAAAGCCTGACCGTCAAACTGGTAGAGGTCCTCGCGGCGGCGGCGGCGGCTGGAGGTATAATTGAGCACCACCGAATCGAGTGGTCCAGAAACCACGGCAAAAAAAAGCACCGGCCGTCCCAGCGCGGTGAAGGATCGCTTGTCCTGCCAGAAGGGTGTTTCGATGACTCCAACAGTGAACCCGCCAGCCTCCAAAGCCCTTTTCAGAATGGCTTCCGGAAATGACGGATGGTCGCTGAAAGGATACGGCAGGACCAGGATGACATCGAACATGTTTTCCGCCCGGTTCTAATCCTTTCGTCCATTTTGATCCAGGCGCTTGACGAAGATGAGTTTATCATCACCGGGACCGTAAAAATCCTTGAGCACGGCTTCCAGGTGATACCGGTTATGGGCATAAAAATCGCGCGTCGGCTGATACTTTTTCTGCCCCGACGTTTCCACCCAGATGGCGTGTCCGCCCCGGGCGGCAATCAGTTCCTCGACCTTTTTCAATAGGGTTTTGCCGACACCCTGGCCGCGGCAATCACTATGGACGGCTATCCAGTAAAGATCATAACTGCCTTCGCTGCAGGCGATCTCTCCGTAACAACAGTAGCCGACCGGGTTTCCCCCCTGCTCGGCGAACAGGAAAAGATAACCGCTTTGAAGACCCTTTTGCAGCCGTTCGTCCACCAATTCGACAGCCACGTCGATCTCATGGTCATAAAAAAAGCCCGTCGAGGCCACGATGGACCTGACCGTGTCCGCATCGCCGGGCAGGACATTCTCGCGCAACAGCAATTGTCTGCCTAGGGCCATGTGTTCCTCCGCCTTACAGGCAATGAATTGTTTTCATCGGGACAAGCAATCGTTGACAATCCGCTCCACCATGGCCGTGAACGACAGACCCTGGCGTTTTGCAGCGGCATAAAAACCGCCGTCCGGCGAGAGACACGGATTGCTGTTGATCTCCAGAACCCAGGGACGATTGTTTTCGTCGACGCGGAAATCAACCCGTACATAACCGCGAAGGTTGATAAAATCCCAGCACCGGCCGGCGATGGAATTCAATTCCGCCAGCAGGGGCTGGTCCGCGGCCGGGAACTCGAAGCTGCGCTGCGTATGGACGTATTCGAAAGATTCCTCCTCCCACTTGGCCCGGAAATCAACAATGTGCAGCTTGTCGTCGGGATAGTCAATGAATTTAATTTCAGCCAGCGGCAGGAATTCTTCAGTCAGAACAGCCTGGTTAAACTCGCGTCCTTCAATATAACGCTCGGCAAAGAATTGGCCGCGGCCGCTGCGATTTTTTTTCTCCAACAAATCGGTCAATTCCGTCGCGTCACTGACCTGGACGATGGAGCTCTCATCAAACCAGTTCGAAGCATGCTCCCACACCGATTTGAGCAGGTAGGTTCCGGCAGCCAGGCTGGCTTTTTCCTTCATGTTCCCGGCACCCAGCCAAGGCGGTGTCGATACACCGCTCTGCTCCAGCAGCCTTTTGCCCAGTATCTTGTTGGAGGTGACAAAAACCGCTTCCTGGCTGCAACCGGTGAAGCGCAGGCCGAGGTGGTCGAGAAGGGCCGGCGCCAAATGGATCAGTCGGCCGTCTCCGGCAACCGACTCCACCAGGTTGAAAACGAAAAGCGGTTCGATTTGGCGCAGGGTTCGTATGGCTTTTTCCATGTCCAGGGAAAAAGGCACGATTTCCGGCCGGTAGCCCAACTCGTTCAAGGCGCGTTCGATTTCTTCAGCCTGAACCAGAACATCCAGTTCGTCCTTGGGTGAATCTACCGTGACCTGGTTGTGCAAAATGACGGTTTTCTTCCCCTTCATCAACCTATTCTCCTGCAGGCGGAGGCCATGATTCGTTCCATCAACGCCTGGAAGGAAATCCCCTGCAGGCGGCAGATGATCGGCAGATCGGAATGGACGGAATCCAGTCCAGCCAACGGATTCAGCTCGATGAAATTTACGACGCCATCACGGTCCATCTTGACATCGATGCGGCCGCCGTCCAGGCAGCCCAGGCCGCGCCAGGCGCGCAACGCCACATCCCGGCAGGCGGCAGCCTCCGCTTCCGGGGCCAGTACATACTGCACCAATTCCTCATATTTCTTTTTATTGATGTAGGAATAGGCGTTGGCTTCCGCAGCAGGCTTCAGCAGGACTTCCATGACGCCAATGGCTTCGGCGGCTTGGCCGCTGCCCACGATGCCTACGGTAAACTCACGGCCGGGAAGGTAGCTTTCCACCAACACCGGCTGGTTGAATTTATCAAGCAATTCTTCACATACGGAGGTTAACTGCTGAGGAGAATCGATCTTGGACCTGGCATCAATACCCTTGCCGGTGCCTTCGGCCAAAGGCTTGGCAAAAACCGGAAAAGGCAGTTCGACCGCAACCACATCGGCAGGGACCGTCACCACGGCAAAATCGGGAGTGGCCACGCCCATGCTCCTGACCACCCTTTTGGTCAACGCCTTATCCAGGCTGAGAGCGAGAATAGTTGGACCGGAAAAAGTATAGGGAATTTGGTAAGCATCCAACAGGGCCGGGACCTGGGCTTCACGTCCCAATCCGAACATGCCTTCGCAAATATTGAAAACCATCTCCCAGCGTTCGCCGGCAGCCAACCGTTGAACCAGGCTCTTGACGTTGCCGATGCGTTGGGTTTGGTACCCCATGTGCATCAGGGCCTGATCGATGGCCTCAATGGTGTCGGAGCGATCAAATTCGGCGGTCTGTTCTTCGCTATAACCGGCATCCAGGTATTCCTGGCGCAGATCATAAGTCAAGCCAATCAGCATGCATCCCTCACGTGTTGGAATCCCATGATTCTATGTCAGTTCAAGTGAAATTGCAAGAAATGATTGCAGCCAGGTCAGGATGACGGCAAGGGCTCGGTCGCTTTCCCGACTTCATCCGGCTGGTCGGGATAACGGTAAATATTGCCCTGATAATTTCTCAACAACACGTCATGATTCTGGCGCCCCTGGTAGTAATCGGGCAACAAGGGAATTTTACCGCCGCCCTGGGGGGCATCAATCACGTAATGGGGCACCGCGTAACCGCTGGTGTGGCCGCGCAGGCCCTCAATGATTTCCAATCCTTTTTGAACCGGGGTGCGGAAATGGGAAGAACCGAGGATCGGATCGCACTGGTAAAGGTAATAAGGCCTGACCCGGATTTTCAACAATTCATGCATGAGTTTTTTCATGGTCGGCACCGAGTCATTGATATCCTTCAACAGTACCGTCTGGCTGCCCAGCGGAATTCCGGCATCGGCCAGGCGCTCACAGGCCTGGGCGCTTTCGGGAGTAATCTCATCCGGGTGGGTGAAATGGATGCTCATCCACAAGGGGCGGAAGCGCTTTAAAACATTGATCAGTGTGTGGGTGATGCGTTGCGGGAGCACGACCGGAATCTTGGTGCCGATGCGTACGACTTCGACATGGGGGATTTTACTCAAACGGCTTAACAAGTATTCCAAGCTGTCATCCGGAAGCGTCAAGGGATCACCACCTGAAAGCAGCACATCGCGCACGGACGGGTTCAATTCAATATAGGTCAGGGCCCGGTCCCACTGCTCACGATTGAGATGGCGCTTGTTCTGGTCGCCCACCAGGCGTGATCGCGTGCAGTAGCGACAATAGCTCGAACAAAAACCCGTGACCAGAAAAAGAACGCGGTCGGGATACCGGTGCACCAAGCCGGGCACGCGGCTGTGGGTATCTTCCCCCAGCGGATCGGCGGCTTCGCCGGGGGAAATCAAGTGTTCGGCGGTGACGGGCACGACACTGCGGCGCAGGGGATGCATGGAATTCAATGGATCGAGCAGGCTGGCGTAATATGGCGTAATGCGCAAGGGCAGGTTGGCGCTCTGTACCGTCATGGCCCGGACTTCTTCATCGTCCAGCTGCAACAGCTGCTGCAGCGTCTGCCAGCTGGTGATGCTGTTGCGCAGCTGCCATTCCCAATTATTCCACTCGGTTTTGGACACCAGCGGAAAATACTTTCTTAAAAACTGCAGTGAACGGATTCCGATTTTATGAAATGTCTTGTCGGGTTTCGGAAGGGGAAATTGTATTAATTCAGGAAAAAGTAACGAGAGGCCGCTATTGTTGCTGTCCTCAAGCAGTGCGCTGCTTGGAGGTTCAGCCTCCTCGCTGGGGCTTTCAGCTTCATTCACCACATACGCCTGATTGGCTTTCTTCAATTTTTGCCTCCCACATCAAGTTGAATATAGAGAAATTTTATCTTCATGTCAATAGCAATTCGAAATAAAATAATTTTTTTTATTTTTAGTCCAGGGCTGCCGTTTCTATTAATAGTAACATCGATTTTTTTTCAAGTTGGAAATGATGTCAATGGTTTTCAGGCCTTGGCTTTGAACATTGCAATAAAATCCCTCAGTTTTCGCATATCTCCCCGGTGACCATGAAGATGATGCGCTCGCAAATATTGGTTACACGGTCGGCGATGCGCTCCAGATTATGGCTGACCCAGATCAGGTAGACGGCGCGGGTAATGGTCTTGGGATCCTCCATCATGTAGGTCAATAACTCGCGTAAGATCTGCTCATAGAGCGCATCGATTTCATTGTCCATTTCAATAATGGCTTTGGCCTCGATCACATCCTGGGTGATGAACGAGTCCAGGCTCATGCGGATCATCGCATTCGTTTTTTCCGCCATGCGCGGGATATCGATCAGCGGCTTGAGCAGAGGTTTCTGATCATGCATGACCACAATCTTGGCGATACCTTTCGCATGGTCGGCCATGCGCTCCAGGTTGGTGATCAGGTCTATGAAAGAAACTATTTCACGCAGATCACCGGCCACGGGCTGCTGGGTGGCGAACAATTGGATGCACTGGTTCTCGATTTCCCAGCGCCGGCGGTTGATGAGGGCATCGTCGGCGATGATGCGCTCGGCCTCGGCCTTGTCGCCGTTTTTCAATGCCCGGATCGAACGATCGATGGCAGCGATGACCGTCTCCCCCAGCTGCAGTAATTCCTGTTCCACCTCGTTCATGATACGATGATAGCGTTCGCGTGTCATATCTCCCCCCGTGCTCAACCGAAGCGGCCGGTCATGTAGTCCTCGGTCCGCTTCTGGCGCGGTTGGGTGAACATCTGCGCCGTTGGCCCGTATTCTATCAGGTCGCCTTCATAAAGAAAAGCGGTCAGGTCGGAAACCCGGGCCGCCTGCTGCATGTTGTGGGTGACGATGATGATGGTGTAGCGGCCGCGCAGCTCGGCGATC
>JAFGSF010000044.1 GCA_016934745.1 Candidatus Aminicenantota bacterium
TATCCCTTGCGGGACTTTCGCGTTCGACTTGCATGTGTTAGGCACGCCGCCAGCGTTCACTCTGAGCCAGGATCAAACTCTCCAGTTAATTATTTAAAGGGCCGAAGCCCCTTAAACCGATCTTGAAAGTTTGAAACATGGTAAAAAAAAATTGGGTCTGTTGATGCTGGCTAAAACATCACTCTACTCAGTTTTCAAAGATCCTGATTTTCTTCACCGAAGGAAAAACGTCGACATTATACCTATTTTTTCAGGCTTGTCAACACCTATAAAAATATTTTTTAAATAATTTTTACACAAAATATATAGTACAAAGAATATTTTTTTTCAACTTATTTTTTTTATTGCTTTAAAAAAACTTGCAAAAAGCCTATATTACTTGACTTGTTAAAATAAATAGTCCTTGAGGACAGGAATCATAAATGACTGGCCGTGGCCGAAATAAAATTATAATTTTTTATAAATTATTTTTCCAGCCAGGATGGTCATGGACACAGCAGTGTTCAAGATGTCTTTTTGGGGAATTTCGAAGAGGTTTTTTTCCATAATCACCAAGTCGGCCCATTTCCCCGCCACAATGGATCCTTTCTCTTTTTCCTGGAATTCGGCATAAGCCGATCCAAGAGTATAGTGCTCGATGGCTTCGGCCATGGAGAGTTTTTCATCGGCGTGCCAGCCCCCGACAGGACCGCCTGCCGGCAATTCCCTGGTGACGGCAGCATAGAGACCCAGGCGCGGATCGAGTGGTTCGACAGGCCAGTCGGTACCGAAAGCCAGGTGTACGCCTGCCTTTAGAAAGGATGCAAAACGATACGCATCGTTGACTCGGGAACCGATCCTTTTTTCCGCCCAGCGCATGTCGTCGATGCAATGGCAGGGCTGGATCGAGGCGATGACTGCCAGGTCCCTGAAGCGAAGGACATCTTCGGGCCTGACCACCTGGGAGTGTTCCACCCGATGCCGGGAGTCTCGGGTTCCGTTTTCCAGGCGTGCCTTGGCCAGGGCATTCAGGATCCAGGCATTGGCCTGGTCACCTATGGCATGGGTGGCAATTTGCAGTCCGGCCTTGTCCGCGGCCAGGACCAGGGCATTCAATTCATCCTCTTTATGAATAGGCAGGCCGCACGTCGATGGATCATCGGCGTAAGGTTCAAAGAACAGGGCCGTTCCAGCGCCCATGGAACCGTCCGAAAAAATCTTGATGGTCCCCAGGCGCAGGAACGGTCCTCCGAATGCAGCCTTCAAGCCGATCCGGGAAAAGTCAGCGATGCAGTCATCGCTGCGCCAGGCATTGATGCGCACGGTCAAGTCGCCCTTGGCAAGCAACTCCTGGTAAATTTCCAGGTCCTCGCTGCTACTGTTATCCTGAATGCTGGTCACTCCCAGTTCGCGGGCATGGCGCAGGGCGGTGCGAATCGCCTGTTCGCGCCGGGCACGACTAAGTGCAGGAATGACCGCATCGACCAGATCGCAGGCATTGTCGCGCAGGATTCCGCTCGGTTCCCCGGTTTTTTTATCCTTGACGATCTCGCCGCCCTGGGGATTCACCGTAGCGCGGGTAATGCCGGCCAGTTTCAGGGCCAGCGAGTTGGCCAGGGCCATGTGGCCGTCGAGACGCGAGACCAGGACCGGGTGGTCTGGAGTGATGGCGTCAATCAGGTCCTTGCTCGGGTGCTTTTTCGAAGGCCAGTTCTCGTGATCCCAATTGCCGCCAGTGACCCACTCCCCTTTTGGAAGCTTCTTTATATATTCTTTTATTATGGATAAAAAATCTTTTTCATTGCGGGCCGGGCGCAGATCGATACCCAGCAAATAGAGTCCGCCGCTGCAGAAATGAAGGTGGGCGTCATTGAAGCCGGGCAAAACCAGCTTGCCCTGGAGGTCAATGGTTTGCGTGTTTTTGCCGATCAGTTTTTTCACATCCACAGCGGATCCGACGGCGATGAATTTTCCGTCACGCACGGCCACGGCCTCGGCCCAAGGCATGCTTTTTTCAACGGTGAATATCTTGCCGTTGTACAATACCATGTCGGCTTCCAAGGCCTGCTCAGTTCCGCCCATCGGGGCTGCGGAAATCACGGATACAATCAAACTTGCCAGCAGCATCTTTTTCATGCAAGCACCTCATTTTTTTCTTAATTTTTATTGGTCAACAAATCAATCAATAATCAAAATGACTTGAACCACTGGATCATATCTTTAAAACACGGTATGGCCGCGGTTTCATGAGTCAAACCATTTAATGGGTAGTAAGTAACAGCCGTGCCTCCCGCAGCCATGAAAGCGTTTTTGGCATTGCTGGCATTAAATGGCGGGACAATTTTATCAGCTGTTCCCTGATACAAGCGGGTGGGACAGGTCGGGAACCAGCCCAGGTATACACTATTCTCCAGCAGGGCCGCCTTGACAGTCTGCTCGCCATTCCCAAAAAAATCAGCTAAAAAAGTGCTGGCAAATAAATCCTGGGTTTGTGAAGTCAGCTGGCCGGAGACTTGGTCTTCGCTGTGGCTGCCATCAAATAAGCCAGCCGCAATGCGGTCACAATACGGGTTTTTAAAAATTTCGCATAAGGAACGGTTCCAGCCATAAACGTCTTTGTAAGCGGCAAATACGAAGGCGAGGAAGGCCGGACCCGAAATGGTCTGCTGCTGCAGGTACCAAACGATGGTATTACTGAGATCATAGGCGCCGGCGCCGGCTGCGCAGGCGGTTATCGGAAATTGGCCCGCATATTCGGCCTGCAATTTCTTCAAGGCGGCCAAGGTGGCGTAGCCCCCCTCGGAATAGCCAAAAAGAAAATATTTTTCCTGGAAATTGACATTCAATTCCTGGCACATTTCCTTGACTGCTCTCAGCATATCCACGCAAGCATTGGCGGTGGATTCCTGATGATGATAGGGATGAATCACATCGCCGCTAGCGCCATAGCCGATGTAGTCCGGCACCGCACAAATAAAGCCGCACGATGAGACCGCTTGCGGCAACAGCATTTCCACCATATTCACATCGAAAATATTGGTAAAATTTGAAGGAATTTTGTTTTCATGGAAAATCGTGCCGTGCTGGTAACTGGCAATGGGTACCGCGACCCCATTGGTTTCCGGAATAATGCACGCGCCGGAAGCCTGTTTCTCCACTCCCCGATAGGTGGTTTTGTAGACTACTTTATAAATATTGAAGTTGAACTGTGTCAAGTTTTGAATCACCTGATCGTCAAATTCGTGGGATAATGAGAGTATCTGGTCAAGTACAAGCTGCAAAATCGCGGAAGTCTGTATTTTACTGTATGATACCAGGACCTGGCGATCATTCGGATCAGGATGATCATCATTGAGGTGGCACCCCTGAAAAACAAAAACAACAAACAGTAAAAAAACTGTCGGCTTTGATTTGATCATATTTGAATTGTACGACCAGTTGGTTTTGCTTGTCAAGGACGGACGATATACGCAGAACGAGCCCCGTGCTTTCAGTCCGGTTCGGCTGTGGTTGAAAATGTTTCATTTCAAGCTATAATTGATTTCAAGAGGAGTCGCAATGAACAATAAAATGATCGCAATGGTTTTCCTCGCCGTGTTGATCCTGCTGCCCGCCTGCGGCGGCGACAAAGACTCGACCCCGACGGCCGTTGGGACGGAAACAACGGCGCCGGCCGGCAAGGTTTATGAATGCAAGTATTTCACCATGAACCTGGCCGAGGGCTGGGACGCAGGACCCATGACTTTCGGCATGATCAATGTGCTGCCCAAAGGCAAAGTCAGCCCGGGCCTCTATTTCAAATTCGAGGGGGACGGCAACGCGGCGGGGACGGCCGAAAGCTCGATCAACTCGATGATTGAAAACTATGGCGGTTCCCCCATGGAAGATTCGATCATCGCCGCCACTACCTTCAAGACCACGACCTACGCATACCGCGGCATGACCCAAACCATGCACGTCGCCTTCCGCAACGGCACCAAGATCACGATAACCATCGAAGGGCCGAAAGCCAAGGAGAATGCCGACATCCAGTCCATGCTCAAGACCTTGGCATTGAACTAATTGACGCCTCGCCGATCAGCGCCGCATAAGGGTATTTTTTTATTCTTCCGTCGCCTCGTCCCGCCAGAACGCATCAACCGCCAGATTTTCATTGCCATTGAGGAAAAAGCGGGCGGGCCCGTTCAGCTGGATATCAGCAACCAGCGTATCAAAATCGTCCTGGCTGATCATTTCCCTGGAGAGCATTTTAGCGGAAAGGTCACGATAATACGATTGCAGCCATGGACGCAAGCGCTGCTCGCTATCAAATAAAGTCATGAAACGCTTGGGGCGCGGGATGATGCTGGCCATGAAAATCGCCTCAGCTAAAGTCAGTTTTTCAACATCCTTGTCAAAATAAAAATGCGAGGCTTCATTGGCGCCGTAAACCAGCGGCCCCCATTCGATTATATTCAGATAGATTTCGTATATACGTTCTTTGGCCAGTAGCCGATTTTCCTCGATCAGCCAGGTGATCAGCATCTCTTCAAACTTACGGGCGACGGTTTTCTGCCTGCTGAGATACAAATTCTTGACCAGCTGCATGGAGATGGTACTGGCTCCCCTGACAAAGCGTTTTTCCCTGACATTGGCTGCAATAGATTCCATGATAGGCCCGAGTGAAAATCCTCGATGCCCAAAAAAAGCACCGTCTTCAGAAATGAGGATGGCATTTTTCAGGAAAGACGGCATTTGTTCCAGGCTGCGGAAATCTGGGTTTTCAGGCCCAACCATGAAAGATCTCAGCTCGCGGTCTTTTTCGTAGGCCGTATAAAGAAAAGGCTCGTTGACGGCCGTAAAATCGACACGGCCGAAGTGTGCGATCCTGAAAGCGTGTTTCTCCATGTTCGCCTCGAGGTGGAGCTTTTCTGGGTGGCTGAAATCGATGAAAAAATTCAATTCATAAGCGAGATCACCTTTGGTTTTGATGCCGGCCAGCTTGCTGAACAGCCCGGTTGGGAGCGAACTGAAAAAATCGTCGGCCTTGAACCTCGTCTTGCCAAGCTTCAGAGTCAATTGTCGGGTTGGCCTGGTTTTAAACTTGAAATAGGGATGAAACGATAATTTGTTGAAGTGAATCCTGCTTAAATCGTCCAGCTCGAAATAGTCGGCACCGACATTCAAGGCATAATCGAGTCCGGCGTTTTCCAGGTTGACGTCTTCGTCAGCGATGCGCGGGTGGTTAATAGTCAACCCGCCAACGGCAAGCGAACCGCTCAGGCTAAGTTCTCCTGAATGGCGTCCGTGGCTTTCCAGGCCGATGCTGACGGAATTGAAGCTCACCCGCAGACCCCACTGCCGGTCGATAAACGGCAAAACCGCCATGGCGCCCCGGCGTAAAGGCAGCACGTGGACACTCAACTTTTTTTTCATGCGTTGGATATTTCCCGTGAAATAAAATGCCTGTTTTTTTTCCGGCTCGATGATCTCGACCGTCGTGGCGAAAGCCGGGCCGTCGATCGACAGCACAGGGATATGAAAGGTCTGATGGACATGCTCTAATACGCAATGAATCGTCAGGCGGCTTATTTTAAAAGTGGCGGGCATGCGTGCAAAAAAAAGATCAAGCAGAGCCGCGCCCCGGACGGCATAATTCACCGTTTCTGCCGGCATCGGCCGCATGGGTACTTGCTTGGCCGGCCGGGCCGGGTTCGCCCTTGGGATGCCGTCCTGAAATAGATCCAGCTTCAGATCGTCCAACTCGAAGTCTTTGATCCGCAACCGTCCGATGATCATGTTCCAGAAGGAAATCTTGAGCGAACATGAACCCAGGGCCATGACGATGGGTTGGCTTCCCGAACGCAGGTAGATATTTTTTATAATAATGTGGTCCAGTTTGCGGAATCGCGCCGTATCGATACTGAAAAATGCTCCCGGGTGCCGGTGCAGATACGATTCTATTTTACTATTCAAAATACTGTTCAAAACAAGATTGCGCAATGAAAAAAATAGCAGGGCCAGGATCAGCAAGGCCCCGGTTACGGCCAGCATGCTGATCTTCAATGCTTTTTTTGCACGCGCGCCAAGGAGGCGCGATAAAAAATCTTTGCAGCAGGCAGGCAAATTCAGCATCACGTAGCGATTATTTGTTTTTTTTACTGCGCTGTAGCGTCCAGCGCAAAAAGGCCAGCACGCTGCCGCCGCTGATCATACCCATGGCATAGGCTCCGATAACGACCACGGCGATCGGCAGGGTCACGCTCCAGCTCAAAAACGTAACGGTAATCGTTTGCAGGTTCTGCAAAGCGAATAGAGCGGTGACGCCAACCAGCAGAAAAAGCAATACCAAGTAGAAAATCCTCATATTCCCTCCAAACCCGAAAGCAGATTATGGCCCAGAGCCGATGAAAAATCAATCCAAGTCCGAAAAACGGTACGCGCGGCATTCATGCTAATGATATAATACCTATCAGAGGCTAACATGGAATTGAACCGGTTAACGGTGTGGCTGGCCATTCTGGCATTTGTTTTGCAAAGCTGGTGCGATCCCCTGAATGGATCGTTCCGTGATGAACAGAATCGTTTCCCGCGCGTGCGGGCAGCCCGAAATCGGTCTCAGTCGCACTTGGAAGATCTTTTCAAAAAGGCCGGGTTGACCTACCCGCCGCGGCGAATTTTTTTGCGTTTGTTCAAGCTTGAAGCCGAATGCGAATTGTGGGCCGCCGCAACGGTTGATGGAAAATTAACCAAAATCAAAACCTATGCGATTTGCGCCTCGTCCGGAGAGCTTGGCCCCAAGCGTCGCGAAGGTGACCTTCAAGTCCCTGAGGGCTTCTATCACATCAGCGTTTTTAATCCATACAGCAATTTCCATTTGTCGTTGAAAATCAATTATCCCAATGCATCGGACCGTATTCTGAGTGACCACCGCCGCCCGGGCGGCGATATTTTCATTCACGGCTCCTGCGTGACCATCGGCTGCATTCCGCTCCGGGATGGACCGATTGAGGAAATTTACCTGGCGGCCGTGGATGCCCGCTCGAACGGTCAGGTCCGCATCCCGGTCCACATTTTCCCCGGCCGTATGGGGACGCTGAAATCGCAACTGGAGAATTTTTCCAGGACCAAGCCTCCACTGCAAGCGTTCTGGGAAAATTTACAGGAAGGATTTCTTTATTTTGAAACCAAAAAACGCTTGCCAAAAATAACGGTCGACGGCAATGGACGGTATCATTTCCACGATGCGGTTTACCCAGGCAGCCCGTTGGAACTGCGCCCATCCGCGCAAGTCGAAGCTACTTTCTGACTCTTCCCTTGACGTTGGTAATGTCGACGTTGCCGCTGCCGGCCTCATCAATGGTCACGTCTTTTTCTGCGCCGTCGATCACGATATCGCCGGAACCATCATCCACTTCCACCGAGCCGCGAATGTGGTGCAGGCTGATTTGGCCCGAACCGTCGTCGATGTCCACATCGTTGCCGGCGTCATTCAGCTCGATATCACCGGAACCGTCTTCAATATCCACATGGCCGCGGATATGGGTCAAGTGCATGTCACCCGAGCCATCTTCGAGTTTCACATTTCCATCGCAGTCACGAATATCCACATCACCGGAACCGTCATCGATCTCCAGAGACAGCCGGAGCGGTACGCGAATATCCAGGTCGATCCTGGCCTCGCTTACCCCGCTGAATAGCTTTGGCAAAGAAAAATTCGATTTTATCTTGGCAATCAAAACGGCCCGGTCCATGTCTTTTTTCAGTGTCACCGTAACGAATTCTTTTTTAAATTCGGCCAGCTCACTGTCGGCAATGCCGCGGACAACCAAAAGAGCCGAAACTTCTATTTGCTCCAGACCGTCGACACCTTGAACCTTCAGGTAGCCGGCGCCGCAGTCAATATCCAACGATTGCAAACCGGCCGCGGCCAGGTTCAGAGATTCCCGGTTCTCAGCCGCGTAAAAGCTTGTCAAGGCAGCGATAAAAATCAGGATGGCGAACAGAACAATTTTTTTCATGGTTCCTCCTTTAATAAATATAACGAAGCCGCCGCTGAAAAGTTCCCGGCAACGGGAGGAATACCAGCCAATGAAAAAAAGCTTCGATCCTTCTGTCTTCACGAGCCGGCAGGGTGATCAATCAAACAGCCTGGAAACCCGGTGGTTCTATTTCAGTTCAATGATTTATGGACCCAGGTCCGGATTTGATTCAAGCCACATAGGTTTCCTTGTTTATTGCCTTTTCCTTCTGATAACTGACGATCCAGCGCAGTTCATTGACATCGACTGTTCGGCCATGGCGCCCGACGTCCTTCACTTTGGCCAGGATGCTTTCCTGCAATTCACGGTCCAGGTCGATTGCGCCGATATGCTCCAGAGAATATTGTAATGCGGCCATACCGGACATATGATCCAGGGCGATCTGCGAAGTCAATCCGAACGGCTCCGGGGCCAGGCTCTGGTAATGGATAGGATTCTTCAGGGCAGCCTGGATGTGGACCCCGGCGCAATGGGTGAAAGCGTTGCGCCCGCATATAGGATGGTTGACCGGAATGGGAACATCGGCATACCGGCTTACCAATTGATAAAGCCCGGGCAACTCAGCCAATTGCCAGTGATGGGCAACGGGGAAATCCTGGCTCAATACCGCCAGCAGGGACGCCAGATCCGTGATGCCGGCCCGTTCACCCAATCCGAGCACAGAGGCATCGATAATATCGGCTCCGGCCTGATACCCGTCCAGGGCATTCGCCAGGGCCAATCCACGGTCATTATGGCAGTGGACGGCGATGCGCGCCTCCAATCCGGCATGATCCAGACTGGCACGCAGGCGACGAACCCACTCTGACATGGTCCGGGCTGAACCGGGAATCAGATGGCCGGTCGTATCGGCAATACTGATGATATCGGCTCCGGCCCGTACCGCTTCCCGCGACACGCTCAGTACGTTTTCCATGGGCGAACGCACCGTATCCTCGGGCGTATAACGGATCAGGAGGTCGGATTTCCGTGAGCGGGCATAAGAGATTGTTTCACTGATCATGTCGATGGCCTGATTCAAAGTACTCGAACAGTCACGAAGCCTTTCGTCACCCACGCAGTAAAAAATCCCCAGGAAGCCGACGCCGCATTCCAGGGCCAGATCGACATCCTTTTTCAGAGAACGGGAATGAGCGCCGATCCTGGCTTGCAAAGAACTGGAAACGATCCGCCGCAAACCATTAGCGATCTCCTCACCAACCACAGGGTGCCCAGCCTCGATTATGTCAACCCCCAGACGATCGAGCTTTTCGGCAATGGCCATTTTTACATGGGAGTCAAAAAAGACGCCGGGAGTTTGCTCCCCTTCACGCAGAGTGGAATCCAGTACGGCAATCATGTCCGACTCGCTTCGCGACATTCAGGGCATTCAGGTTGAAAAAACATATGGCACCTCCAAAAAACGATGCCATATTAATACCTGTTTTTTTGCAAGTCAATTTTTATAACAATTTTGCTTTTTTTATTAATATTTGTTATAATTATAACATGAAATCAATCAGTGATGCAATCAAACAAAAAGTCCTCCATTCACCTTTCCTCGAGGCAGGCCTGGCCACAGGCATCATCAATCTTTCGGCACTGGCCCGTCAAATCAAGCCCGAAATTGAATCCAGGCTGGTTAAAAAAACCAGCGACGGAGCCATGATCATGGCATTGAAACGCCTGGCCGATGAACTCCATCACAACAAATTACTGAACCAGGACCTGTCACTCTTTTTTGGTGACATCACCATTCGTTCGCAAATCAACGAGTTCACCTTCCAAAAATCGAAAACAATCGTAACCAAGCAAATCAAGCTGTTGCAGGAAATGGAGCACCATCCCGACGCCTTTATAACCTTCACCAGCGGTGTATTTGAAATTACCATTCTGGTCAGCGGGGACATCAAGGATAAGGTCGTGAAAATCTTTCGCGACGAAATCCTGGTTTCCTCGTACGAGAGGCTATCCGCCGTGATTTTACGTCTTGCCGATGACACGGTGCTCACCCCGGGCATTTACTATTTGATTCTGAAACAATTGGCCTGGGAAAATATCAACCTGATGGAAGTCGTTTCCACTTTCCGTGAATTCATCATCATTATCCAGAACAGCCAGGTTGACCGGGCATTTTCCATTCTCAAAACGCTGATTTGGGGTTGATCGAAAATTCATCCGGCTTCAGGCCGCCTGTGCTTCAGTGAAAAATCAGATTATTTCACTAATTTCATTGCTTCGCGATGCATGAAAAAATATTTCTGTTGGGCACGTTCAGGAAGCGTAAAAGTAGCGCACGGCCGTTCAATTCAAGCTGCTCTTGGTTGGCCGGGAAAACCGCGGCTGCTAGGCCCGGGCTGGAACGTAATGATAATGGATCCCGGAACGTCGCTGCAACATGATCTGGAAAATGCGCTCAGCAACCAAGTGCGGGGCTACCGGCTTGGCAGCTTTTGGCAAAACACAGGCGCCTTCCAGGCTGGGTGGGGAAAAATAATTGAAGCGAACGGCCGGGAATGCGACCGCCAGCGAGCGTGTCAGCGACAACAGGAAGTTTTTAGCCAGGGCGTAGCCCAGAATGCGTTGATAAATACGGTTTTCGCCACTGAACTCAAAGCCGATGTTCAGCACCGCCTGCAATTGGCCGTGCGGAATCAAAAAGCGGCTGATATCCAGGGCCGGGGCCACTTGCAATGCAAAATCAAGGCATAAATCACACGCGCTGACTTCGACGGTCGGCCGTTCGATGATAGGCCCGAAATTATTGATCACGTAGCGACAGGCAGTGAGCCTTTTCCGATTTAAGCGCAAAAAATCCTGGATGCCCCGCATGCAGGAAAAATCAGCATCGAGCCATTGCACCGATGGCGTGTCCGGAAACGGGTGGCGGTGATACTGCGCCAATACCCGGAAGCCTGCCTGCGAATATTTCGCGACCAAGGCCCGACCGAGTAAGCCCGACGCGCCGGTGATCAGGACTATTTCAGACATTGGTTTACGGTTTACGGTCTAAGGTAGACGGTGAAAACAATGCATCCAAATGACCACAAAAAAATGTCGCTGTTTTCAGCTTCATCTGATTTCGATTCGGCATATCATTCTTGCCGTACACCGTCAACCGTATACCGTACACCGATTTCATTTTTCGTTTCTAGTCACGGAGAGCGATCTTTTACACAGTTCTACCGTGTTATGCATCAGCATGGTCACAGTCAGGGGGCCGACTCCGCCGGGCACCGGTGTATAACGACTGGCCTTGGCTAAGGCCTGGAAATGGATGTCCCCGGTGATGGCGTAGCCTTTTTTCTTGAATCCCTCGTATTGAGACGGCTGGCAAAGCCTAGCGAAATCCGCCTCGGTTTCGATATGGTTGATACCCACGTCGATCAAGACTACCCCCGGCTTGACCATGTCGGCCGTGATCGAACCGGGCCGGCCGATCGCGGCCACCACCAGGTCGGCGGCCTGAGAGATTTCATCGAGACGGACGGTTTTGGAATGGCACAGGGTGACCGTGGCGTTGCGGTTGGAGAGCATTGTGGCCATGGGCTTGCCGACCAGGAAACTGCGTCCGATCACCACACTGTTCATGCCGCTTACATCAATTTCATTATGATCAAGAATTTCCAATATCCCGGCCGGAGTACAGGGGAACAAGCTAGCACGGTTCTGCAGGATCAACCCCTGGTTGAACGGGTGAAAGCAGTCGACATCCTTTTCGGGCCTGATATGATCCAGGATTTTCCAAGAGTCGAGATGCTTGGGCAGGGGCATTTGCACCAGGATGGCATGGACCTGCGGATCATCATTGGCCGCGACGATGGCCTGGATGACATCCGGCGCCAGCGCCGCTTCCGGGAGTTTGACCTGGGTGGAGTGAATCCCAAGTTTTTCAGCCAGCCTGCCCTTCGAGTTCACATAAGAAAGCGAGGCCGGATCAGCGCCGACCAGGATCACGGTGAGGCCGGGGACGATTGCGCGTTCAGTTTTCAGGCGTTCGATCTCCACCCTCAGTTTGCCTTGGATCTTTTCGGCCACCTGCTTGCCGTCCAGAACGGACATGCGTTCCTCCTTGTTTTTAACTCACCGTAAAAGACACGAGTCCAGCGGCATCAATCCAGCAGATGCGAGACCAGCCCGTCCTTCAGCTTGGGTTCGAACCAGGTCGACTTGGGCGGCATGATCTTGCCGGCGTCAGCCACAGCGAACAGCTGCTCGATGGTGGTGGCGCGGAAAGAAAAAGCCACCGCGAATCCACCGCTGTCGACTTTCCTTTCCAGTTCGCCCGTGCCGCGGATGCCGCCGACAAAATCGATGCGCTTGTCCGTGCGCGGGTCGCGGATACCGAGCACGGGAGCAAGAAGGTTGTCCTGCAGAATGGACACATCGAGTGAAGCGATGGCATCGGCCCTGTCAAAGGTCCCGGGTTTGGCGCGCAGTCGATACCACTGGCCCGTGACGTACATGCAGAATTCCTGCGCCCCGGCCGGCACTTTTTCCAGAGTGGGTTCACAGGTGAAGCGTTCGGAAACCCGGGCCATGAAGTCCGCGTGGTCCATGCCGTTCAGATCCCTGACCACGCGGTTATAGGGCAGGATTTTCATCTGGTTGTGGGGGAAGATGACGGCCAGGAAAAAATTGTATTCCTCGTCGCCGCTATGACCCGCGTTCCCTTGCTGGCTCTTGATTTTGATCTGGGTGGCGGCAGCCGAGCGGTGGTGGCCATCGGCGACATAGAGGACATCGAGTTTGCGGAATTCCTCCTGGATGGTCGCGACCAATTTTTTTTCTTCAACCACGTAAAAAATATGGCGCACGCCGTCATAGGTCGAGAAATCATTCTCTGGCCCCCTGGCCATGCCTTGTTCGATCAAGTGGTCGATGCTCGCCTTCTGCTTGTAGGTCAGGAAAACGGGACCGGTCTGGGCGTTCAAGGTCTCGATGTGGCGCTGGCGATCGCGTTCCTTGTCCTCGCGGGTCAGCTCGTGTTTTTTGATCACGTCGTCCTGGTAATCCTGGCATGACGCCCCGGCGACCAGTCCGATTTGGACGTGCTCGCCCCAGACCTGCTTGTATATATAGAAGCATTTCTGATCATCTTGGCACAGGATCCCGTTCCGGATAAAGCGGTCGAAATTCTCCTTTCCCTTGGCATAAACCTCGTCCGCGTAGAGGTCGGTCCCGGGCGGCAGATCGATCTCGGGCTTGCCGATATGGAGGAAGGAAAATGAATTGTCTTTGACCAGTTCGCGAGCTTCTTCGGAGCTGAGAACATCGTAAGGGGGTGCGGCGATCTTTTCAGCCAGATCTTTGCGAGGCCTGAGCCCCCGGAACGGTTCGATTCGTGCCATGATTGGATCCTCCTGGAGTGATGAAACACTATTGTATAAGAATGCCGCGCAGGCGTCAAGACAAAAGCCCCACCTCATTCTTTCTATAGGTAAAACTTCAGCTTCCAAGAAAATTTAAAAAACATTGTTTGTCCTGACAAATCCGAAATTGGAGAACTGTGATAATGAAAGACCCGGCACTAAATCTACGCCAGCTTTACGGCGTTGGGAAAACGCCCTTTCTTCGCCCGTTTGATGAACCAAATATAGCGGGAGTAGGTTGATTTTTTTGCCATGAATTGCGATTAAATTTTTTGCAGCCGGTCAATATCACTGAGATCCTGTTTTCTGCCCACAGCCATTTTATTGCGGATCAGGTCGGCTTTTGAAACGAAAAATGCAGGAATATCACCGTAACTTCCAGTCACCCTATTTTCCCAAGCTGTACAGAAATCAAGTCCGGAAACGGAGTTCATCAGGTCTATCCTGACCGGCGGCACTCCCAGCTGGACGATATCCCCGGATTTGATGAAATCATCTTTTACCAGGCCGATGTTTTTAAAGCCGAATCCGGCCAAGGCGTTCAGCAATCTTTCCGCATTTTCTTCCGAACCCTCCACAAAAAAATCAATATCCTTGGTGAAGCGTGGCTCGGCATGGAAAGCGAACGCGTACCCGCCAACGATCAAGTAGCGGACGCTATTTTTGTTCAACAATTCGATAAACTCTTTGAAGTCTTCTTCGATTCTCATTTTTAAAAGTGTAATATATTTCCCGCAAAACTTGCAGGGTATCCAGTTTCTCTTCCGGCGTCGCTTTTTTCCAATACTGGATGTCCAGCTCCTCGGCTTCCTGGAAACTCACTATCCTGACCGTTTTCTCCATATATCAAGTATAGCAAACTGCCGGAAAATATGGAAGCCATTGGTCTTTCATTATTACTTTTCCCATTCCGCTTATGCCCTGGCGAAGTTCTTTTTAATCCTTGGATTGAGCCCAATCGCGTTTGGCGCGTACCCACAGTGCCCGTAAAAACATATAAACAAACGTCCCTCAAGGTCCGAAATTGGAGAACTGTGATAATGAATGACCTGGCACCAAATCCACAAATCCACTAGACCTCATGCCCTTTTAGAATCTTCAGCAATTTTCCAAACGCCTTTTTCCAAAAAAGCTTCTATGGTTTGCCGGCCGGCTTTATTGATGAGGTTTGAATGTGAAAGTTTATTTTTTTTGGCGTATGCGGCCAGAGTAATTATTTTCTTACCTTCCAAATACGCCAATCGTTTGTGATAACTGTTGCTAAGCGCCCTGCCGACTATTTCCTCCATTATTTTCGTCACGCCTTTTTTATCAAATTCCATGAACGCTTCGTAATACATTTTTTGATCGATAAATTTTATATTGATCGGAACAAATCCTTCTCGTATCAACAGGTAATTGTTTATCACCCTGCCAATACGGCCATTGCCGTCAACAAACGGATGAGTATATTCAAAAGCAAGGTGCAGTCTGGCGATGCGTTTTATAATGTTTTCATGGCTTGCGGCATTATATTCCACCAGCATCTTTTCAAGCCGCCCGGTGATTTCTTGCGGATTGGGGGCGATATGATTCGCAACACGAACATACTCATTGTCTTTCCTGAACCTTCCGGCAACATCATCGCGGATATTGGCCAGCAGCATTCTATGCAGAGATAAGATGACCTCAAGGGAAAGTTCTTGTTCCTTGGCTCTTTTGTTAATATACGACACGACTCGCGCAAGATTTTTGGTTTCAAAAATTTCCCGTTCGCTTATATAGCGGTCCAAATCGATTTGCAGAAGTATTTTTTCCGTTTCTTCAAGGGTAAGGGTGCTGTTTTCAATGGCATTTGAGTTGTATACCTGTTCAGCAACTTCATTTTCAGCAATAAGTTCAATAAGAGCATCCTTGCCCACAGACGCCTGATAGTATCTTGCGCGGAAAGAACTTATCTTGTTAAAAACATTAAGTGTTTTTGCCATATAGTGATATTGTATTCATTTTCACGCTATTGTCAACATAATCGTGAAAACCAGGCAATAAATGCCACATATTCACGATATTGGCTAAAGGCACTTTTTAAAATTAGAGTTTTGTTCAAGGGCAAAAGGTAAGGAAACTTTTTTCGCACAAAAGTCTAAAATCGAGACCAGGCCCCGGAGGCTCCGGAGGCTCCCTAAACAAGCACCTTCCATCAAGGTCCCTTATGTTTGCTGATTAAGATCATTCACTTTCTATTCTTTTAATATTCACGTTTATCGAACCTTATTATTTAATAATTTCACGTTTTTATAGTTTAATTGTTGACATTTGCCACGTTTATTGACATTCAGGAATACAATGGCGCCTTCGTGGAGAACTATGCGGCGCAGGAATTGCTCGCGGCCGGGAACGGGGAACTGCACTACTGGACCAGCCCGGGCCACGCCGAAGTGGACTTTGTCATTGCCAGCGGCGAATCCATCCTGCCCCTGGAAGTGAAAGCGGGCGCCAGCCGCGAGAAAAGGAGCCTGCGCGTCTACAGCGAGAAGTTCAAGCCGGCGGCATTGTCGCGGGCCGGAGCCAGGAATTTCAAGCGCGACGGCGATTTTTGCAATTATCCCATCTACGCGGTCTCCCTTTTCCCCGGCCTGACCGCAAGATCATAAGCAGCAGCTAAAGAGGGATAGGGATTGCAGCATGGATGAGAAATAAACCGAGGCATTCATGAAAAAGAAGATTCCTGAAGGCGAAACGATCCGCTTCCGCTTGACCCCGGCCGAGCGCACGCTCGTTCGTGATGAGACGTTTTACGACCCCGATTTTGCCAACTTGGCTGAGTGTGAAGGAAATGCATTTGTCGTGCCGCTGACGCTGCTTGAAATTGATGAACTCCTGGGATATGTCGCGGCCGCGGCCAATCACTGCGTGGACAAAAAGCTACTGGCAAAGCTGGACCGCTTTTACGATAAACTGCAAAGCTGCCTGGATAAGTACGAAGAGATTTGAGGCATATGGCGCAACACGCTCTTACTCTCCACGATCCAGATTTTTCCCTCGGTCCGACCGTTCACATTTTTCAATGCGTCCGCAAAGTTCATTTTTGAGACGTGACCCCGGAGACGTTTCCATCCACCAAAGTCGATGGATGATTTGAGCTGCCCCGCCCCTACGTACATTAATTTATCCGCGGCGGGGTGTAGTTCCTGTCCGGATCCAATCGCTGGACGTACGGACCGTTCCAAAGGGAAAGGAAGATCTCGTCGAGGACGCGGGCGATTTCGGGCCGCCTGAGCACGACCTCGACGTTGCGCGACTTGAAAAAATAGTCATGGCCCCAGTTGCTCGTCCCCACCCAGCAGACGTCGTCATCGACACGCATGACCTTGGAGTGGATGACGCGGGCATAGGGGATGAAACCGCGTTTGGCTTGGTGGATGACCGCGAATTTGACTTCAATATTTGGCACCCGGGCCAGCCCGCGCAGGCCGTCGATCTGGGAGCAGCGCAGGTTCCAGTCCGATACCAGCATGCGCACGGTTACGCCGCGGCCGGCCGCCCGGCGCAGCGCCTGGTCGATGGCAAGAAATTTTTCGCCGGATTTCCCCATTTCCACGTTGTAAGAGAGGAGCTGGACAGTGACCCGGTGCTGGGCATGGTCCAGCAATCCGACCAGCTTTTCCAGGGCGTCGCCTACCCCGGGCGGGTTGAAAGGCTTCGGGCTGGCCAGCAGGCAGGCGTCTTCAGGAAAAAGCAGGGGCGCCTCACGAGCCAGCTTTTGGTACGCGTCCTGATCGCCGCCGCTGAATTCCCAGTCGGCTTCAAAGATACGTTGCAGCGCCTTAGCGAAAATGGGGTCGCGGATATGCAGGCCGGTCTCCTGGATATGGGAGAGAGAGCGCCAATCAAAATTCTGGCTGCCGATAAAAATTTCCCGATCATCGACGATGAAGTACTTGGCATGCAGCACGCCACCGGTCACGTGCTGCCAATCAAACAAGCGGATGCGGATATTGGGTTGCTTCCCGAAACGGCGCAAGGTTTCCGGATAGGTGGCGGCCATGGATTTTTCGCACAGGAAGCGAACCTGGACCCCGCGGTCGGCCGCGGCCAGGATGGCCTCGATCACCGGCTCCAGCGCCTCGCCTTTTTCCACCGACAGATAGAACTCGGCCAGGACGATGGAATCCTTTGCCCCTCGGATCATCTCCAGCCAGACCTGTGCCGTATCGCGGCTTCCGGCGCGGGCAATGGCCGTTCCCTGGGGCACCGAACTGACTACCTCGAAATCGTCGGTTGCGGCGAAACTCCATGAGGCTGCCATCCACACGCAGAGCAGGTCGACCCACAGAACGGCTGAGCGCTTCATGCTAGTGGGCCGCGTCGTCCGAATCACGAACCAGTTCGGAAACGGCTATGGGGCCTCCCGAACGATTCTTGCCGCGGTAGCGCAGGAAGCGGCCGTCGCTTTTACGGTACCAGTAGTCGCCATGCCAGAAAACGGATAACAGGCCGCTTAACGATATGCGCAGGTGCACGGAGGTGATCTCTTTGCCGGCAAGCCATATCTTTTCCTCGCCGCTGCGCGTGACCGTGAACTTGCCCATTTTCATTTCGCCGGGGCCCTGGGTACCGATGGAACGGAATTGATAATTTTTTCTCCCGGCAAGGACGAACGGCCGCAATCCCATCTGGAAGAGCTGGTTCCAGGGCGCTCCGGCGGCCGTGAATTTTTTCACGACCCGGTTGCCGCGCCAGCTGCCGGAAAGGACGATGTCGGCGCCCTGCAGCCTGGCATTCAGTTCCATTTGCCGTTCGGGATCGCTGAAAGTCCAGACCAAGGTCGAAAGATCGCCGGCCGTGCGGAATGTCTGGCGGATGAGAACGCCGGCACGCAGGCTCTGAAGTTCGACGTTGTATCCCGGTGCAGCGGGCGTGATGACCAGGGTGTGGGTCGTGCGCCAGTCTCCTTCAGCTTCATGGTAAGTCAGCGTTTCCGCCAACAGCCGGGAGGAAAACAGGCAGAAGCCTATCACCGCCGTCGCCCCGGCAGTTAAAATAAATTTCATTAATTTCATGGCTGCTCCAAACCCTGCAAAGCTAGATGAGAGCCTTAGCCAGCAAAATCAAAATTTGTTCTAGAAAGCAATTCATTTTAAAATTTGCTACTAGGCACTTAAGGGTAATACAAAAAGACGCCGCTGGCAATCCCAAGCGGACAAAAAAAAAGGCCCTGCGCGCAGGGCCTTTTTTATTTCAGTCTTCTATTTGCCGATCAATACATGCCGCCGCCCCCGGGAGGCATGGCGGGCATGGGCTCTTTCTCTTCCTTGATTTCGCATACCAGACCCTGGGTGGTCAACAGCAGGCCGGCGACTGACGCCGAGTTCTGCAGGGCGATACGCACCACCTTGGTGGGATCGATGATACCGGCAGCGATCATATCGGTGAATTTTTCATTTAAAGCGTCAAACCCGAAGTTCTTGTTGCGGGCGCCGCGGATTTTTTCAACGATAATCGCCCCTTCAAAACCGGCATTGGCGGAAATTTGCTTCAAGGGCATTTCCAGAGCCTTGCTCAGGATGTCGATGCCAAACTGCATGTCGCCGTTCAATTTGAATTTTTTCAGATTCTGGGCGCACTTGAGCAGAGCCACTCCGCCTCCGGGCACAATGCCTTCTTCGACAGCCGCCTTGGTGGCGTGCATGGCATCTTCGACCCGGGCTTTCTTTTCTTTCATTTCGGTTTCAGTGGCCGCGCCGACCTTGATGACGGCGACACCGCCGGAAAGCTTGGCCAGTCTTTCCTGGAGTTTTTCACGGTCATAATCGGACGTGGTGTCCTCGATCTGCCGCTTGATCTGATTGATCCGGCCCTTGATATCTTCATCTTTGCCACCGCCTTCCACGATGGTGGTATTGTCCTTGTCGACAGTGACTTTCTTGGCCGAACCCAGCCAATCGAGTCCGACCGATTCCAATTTGACACCGATCTCTTCAGAAATAACCTTTCCGCCGGTCAAAATGGCAATGTCTTCCAGCATGGCCTTGCGACGGTCACCAAAGCCCGGGGCCTTGACGGCCACGACATTAAGCAGACCGCGAATCTTATTGTAAACCAGAGTGGCCAACGCTTCACCTTCGATATCCTCGGCCACAACGACCAGCGGGCGACCCGACTTGGCGATCTGCTCCAACAGGGGGAGCATTTCGCGCAGGTTGGAAATTTTCTTTTCATTCAGCAGGATCAATGGATTTTCCAGTGATGTCACCATTTTATCGGAATCGGTCACAAAGTACGCCGAGATATAGCCCCGGTCAAACTGCATGCCTTCCACCAACTCCAACGTGGTATCAAGCGATTTGGCTTCCTCCACCGTAATGACGCCGTCCTTGCCGACTTTATCCATGGCTTCGGCAATAATTTCTCCGATGGAAATTTCGTTATTGGCCGAAATGGACCCGACCTGAGCAATCATTTTCCCGGAAACGCTCTGGCTCATTTTCTTCAGATCCTTGACAACCTGCTCGACGCCGCTATCGATACCTTTTTTAATCAGGGTCGGATTGGCGCCGGCGGCGACCATTTTCAGGCCTTCACCGTAAATGCTCTGGGCCAGCACGGTGGCCGTGGTGGTTCCGTCCCCGGCGATGTCGGAAGTTTTGGAGGCCACTTCCTTGACCATTTGCGCCCCCATGTTTTCCTTGGCATCGGCCAGCTCGATTTCTTTGGCCACGGTCACTCCGTCCTTGGTAATGGTCGGGGAACCGAATTTTTTATCCAAGACAATATTCCGGCCGCGCGGTCCCAGGGTGGCTTTTACCGTATCGGCCAACTGATTGACTCCTTGCAAGATAGCCTTTCTGGCATCTTCTCCCAAAATAATTTCTTTAGCCATTGTTCCTCCTTGTTATTTGACGATGGCAAGCAACTCATCCCGTTTGATCACCAGGTGCTTCTTGCCGCTGATCTTGAATTCCTGACCGGCGTACTTGCCGAACAGGACCTTGTCACCCACTTTAATCAGATCCTTAAGGGGTTTCCCTTCCTTAAGTTCGTAGTCATAGCCGATTGCCTTGACAATGCCCATCATGGGTTTTTCTTTGACAGTGTCAGGAATGACAAGTGAGCCGACTTTTTCCTCTTCTTCGATTGGTTCGACCAAAACTCGGTCATCCAAAGGTTGTAAATTCATATTTAACCTCCTAAATTTGAATTTATTTCAGTGAAAACAGTATAAAATAAAATTTGGAGCTTGTCAACCTATAATATTTTATTTATCAAAAATATTTGAGTGCATTAGTATCAATCAAAAAAATCGCCAATCTCATTTTTTTTAGCTTTTTCATGAAAATCATTTTATCCTAACACACAATTTATTTCAAGTAAGTTATTTTTTTTACAAACTAACAGGAATTAGCAATCATTTAGTTATCTTTCACACTAGTCCGACATTTTCTTTCACTTCCAGTCTATTTCACTGCGTCCTTAAGTGAGATTGATTTGCCCTGTTAACCTGTTTTTTCTGGCGCTTACATGTTTCTTTAAAGTCAATGACCTTGTCATCGACAGATTTTTCAACTGAAACAAATTCTCGCTTGACAGCTCCGGCCTTTCACGGTAAATTGACGCCATGCAACCCTGGCCGCTGTATATCGGTAAATTCCTGTTCAAGTTTCGCAGTTTCACACCGTTGCCGCTCATCCTGCTGACCTTCATTTTCTTTAAACCGCTTTCTTCATCGCCATTCTGGATAATACTCGGCCTGATAGTAGCTTTCATGGGTGAAGGAATCCGCATCCACAGCGTCGGCTACGCAGACAGCGGTACGTCCGGGCGCGAAAATTTCCTTAAAGCCGAAAGTCTGAACACCAGCGGCCTTTACTCGCTGGTGCGCAATCCCCTGTATTGGGGCAACGGCTTGATATTTGCCGGACTTCTAACGGCATATGCCCAGCCCTTAGCCCTGATCATTTTTATCATTTTTCTCTTCGTGCAATACCATTTCATCGTCCTGGCCGAAGAGGAATTCCTGCAAAAGCGACACGGCCAGGCTTATGCTGATTACTGTGCCCGCGTCAACCGTTGGCTTCCCCGCTTTCGAGATTATCAGCAGCCGAACAGTGACTTTAACCATAAAAAGGTTTTTTATAAAGAAAACGACTCCTGCTTCAACCTGCTCCTGGCCACCCTGCTGATTCTGGCCTGGAAAGACCATATGTTTTTCGGACATGTGCGCCACCCAATTGCCATGGCCGTCATGGCCGGATGCCTGCTTATTTTTTACGTCTGGGTGAAAATCCTGAAGAAAAGGAGCGGGCGCCAATCAGCGTTTAAAAATTCTTGGTGATTTTTTCTACTAAAGCCGAAGTTGAATAATCCCCGGCCAGCTTAAACAGGCACAGCTTGCCGCCCTGGGCTTCGACTTCCTGGCGGCCAACGACTTCGCCAGGGGCATAATCGCCGCCCTTGACCAGGACATCGATTTTTCCCAACGCCCGGATCAACTGCAACGGCGTGTCTTCGCTGAACGGAACGATATGATCGACACATTCCAGCGCGGACAATACTTCCACCCTCTCAGCCAACGGGAATATCGGCCGCTTCTCCCCTTTCAGCCGCCGCACCGAATCATCGTCATTGATGCCCACGACCAGCAAGTCCCCCTGCATGCGGGCGAACTGCAACAGTTGGACATGGCCCGGGTGCAGCAGGTCAAAAACCCCATTGGTGAAGACGACCTTGGCTCCGGAGCGTTCATCCAGTTCCAGGTTCAGCGACGCCGCGTTGTCATGAATTTTCATTTTTCTCGAGGCGGATGCTCTCGGAAAACTCCCAGCGATGGGCGATGCGGGCAATACCCACATCACGCTGGCCGGAGGTGACCCGGAAGGTATAGAGCAGGTGATGGTAGTCAAATGGATAGCCGTCAAATTTGTGCACGGCAACGTCCAGGAAATAGGTGCCGCTGATCAGGTTCAGTGTCGGCACTGCCAGTCGCACCCGGCCGCGTCCAGAAATGGACTTGGCGCTATAATCGTCCAGAACCGTATTGGAGCCGTAGCATAAAATCCCTTCGGAATTATATATGGCGATACCAAAAACAAAATCTTTTTCGCTGCCAACGGCCTGGACGTCGAACTCGACCGCCAGCGGCTCGTCGGCCTTAAAAAGATATTTCTCCTTGCCCTGGCCGTCGAACATCTTGACATTGGAGATCTCAATCTCCCGGCTGCCCCAGCGTTTTTCCGGATTTTGCAGCCCGTCAATTTCCCGCTGATCATGCTGGGCTTTCTTTTCTTCCTTATCATGCTGCAATTGGTATTTGTCGGCATCTTTTTTGCCGACGTACTCGAGGTAGGCATCGACCACGCGCTTGGGATAGCCACGCATTTCTATCTGGCCCTTCTTCAGCCAGATCACTTCATCGCAAATCCGTTCCACCGTGGACAGATCATGGGAAACAAAAATGATGGTCTTGCCGTGGCGGCGGAATTCATTGATCTTATCCAGGCACTTGGGAACGAACGACGCGTCGCCCACTGCCAGCACCTCATCGATGAGCAGGATGTCGGGATTGACATTGATGGCGATGGAAAATCCCAGGCGCATGAACATGCCCGAAGAATAGCCCTTGACCGCATGATTGATGAAATCCTCCAGTTCGGCAAACTGGACAATGTCATTGTATTTTTCCTGAATTTCCTTGCGTGTCAGGCCGAGGATGACGCCGTTGATGAAAATATTTTCCCGGCCCGATATTTCGGGATGAAAGCCGGCACCCAGTTCGATCAGGGCCGATATCCGCCCATGGGTAATGACCGAGCCGGTGGTGGGTTGACTGATGCCGGCCAGTATTTTCAACATGGTGCTTTTCCCGGAACCGTTCTCGCCGATGATGCCCAGGGTGTGGCCCGTTTTGACATCGAAAGACACGCCGCGCAGGGCTTCAAAACGCTCTCCAACCTGCAAGTCGCCAAAGAGGGTCTTGTTGACCAGAGCGCTCTTGATGGTCAGGAATTTGTGGCGGTCGGCAAACTTTTTATAAAACTTGTATACGTCCTGGACTTGAACGGCAACCATGTCAAACCTCTTCCACGAAAGTATCGCGCAACTTGTCAAAAATCAAGTAGCCCAGATAAAAGAAAAGCAGCCCGACCAGCACCGTGACCGACAGGCGCTTCCAATGCGGCAGGGCCCCGTAATAAAAGGCAAAATGGTAGGATTCAACCAGATGGGTCATGGGGTTGAAGTTCAACACCATTTTCAGCGCCTTGGGTATTGATTCATAGGGATAGATGATCGGAGTTGAGAAAAACCACAGGGTCAGCAAGTTGGCCAGGATGTCCTTGATATCCCGGAAATGAACGGTCAAGGCCGAAATCAGGAAGCACAGTCCCATGGTGAAAATGAACTGGACCAACAGGCTGATGGGCAAAAAGAGCACCCACAGGGTCAGCGGTTTTCCAAAGATGAGAAAAAAGAATATCAGCACCGGCAGGGCCAGGATGAAATGGACCATGTTGGTAATCACCACCATGATCGGCAAGACCTCGATGGGAAACTTTATCTTCTTGATCAAGGCGCCGTGCACCATCAGCACGTTCGAAGACTCCATCATTGAGGCGTTGAACCAGGTCCAGGGCAGGATGCCGTTGAACATGAACAGGGCGTAGAACTTGGTGCTGGGAAAACCCGCCATGCGGCCGCCGCCGACAATGTACCCGAAGACCACCGTATAAACGAGCATCAACAGCAGCGGGTTGAACAGGCTCCAGAAGAAGCCGAGCACGGTGCCGCGGTAGCGCGCTTTCAATTCCCTGGAAACCAGGATCAGTATCAATTGCCGATGACGCAGAATTTCCTTCATTTTTTCGATCATTTTTTTATCCGCAGCGATTATAACACAAAGCGCCCGACCACCGAAGTATATTCGATCCGGAAGCTCCTGTTCAACCCTGAAAGGTTCGCGAACTCATGCTTCCAGATTTTCGTTCATTCGTTGTATGAATAGGAGGCAAGCAATGAAAAAATCCTTAGCAATTTTGTCAGGAATCCTGCTGCTGGCAGCCGCTTCGCTGGCCCAAAACCAGAATCCCGCCGCCTGGCAGGA
>JAFGSF010000045.1 GCA_016934745.1 Candidatus Aminicenantota bacterium
CGCCCCGATCCCCCTCGAAGAATTAAAAGCCTATTACGACCTGATCCCGGCCGGGGTCGAGCGCGTCTGTTTCGCTGCCGTGGACCCCGGGGACTTCCCGCTGATCGCGCGGATTATTAAGAAAAATCGTGACGAGTGACGCGTAACGAGTGACGAGGTAAGACGTTTGATGTTTGAAGCAATACAAATCATCTACCCATTCTGGTGGATTAGATTTGTCTGTCCCTCCTGAGGATGCGATATTGAAGAAAAACACATGGTAAATGCTTGGTAGGGGCGCGGCAGCACAAATTATCCATGCCTACAGGGGAGTGGATCTAATTTGTCTATCCTTCAGGGTCATCGCGTCCTGAAATTTTAAATTCCTAGCAGCAAATTCCAAATAAATCCCAAATTCCTGTGAACAAATGACCCGGGCGAATTTCCTGATCAAGATAGTTGAAAGTGATAGTGTTGGATAAAATGTTGAACCGAAAAAAATGCTCCATGGTGTTTGTCACTAACACGACCACTCACTCTGACACTGATTCTTTTTTTAAATAAATTCTGCTGCCCGGTAACCTATCCTGATTTCAAACGTCTATATAGTTGAGAGCTTGGAGGAGTGAGGAAATTGAAAAAATTGCTTTTTTATTTTTTGCTGCTGCTGCTATTGCTGTACAAATAGCTTCATTCCAGGTGGCGCCGATCCCGCGCTGCCATTGAACGATTTGTCAATCCATCTGTTTTATCTTACAATGGTGATTATACGGAGGAGTACGCATGAAAAAACTGCTGATATTACTGCTGGCCCTGTTGGCTGCATATTTTGCCTATCAAAAATTCGTCGTCAACAACCTGTCCGAAGAGCAGCAGCAGGTGCAGGCGATAGCCGATGAGTTCCAGACGGCCAAGCAGAGGATGGGCCAGGCCGAGCGTACGGCGGCCGTAGCCGGGCTGGATACCACCAGCGACGCCGATGACATCATGCACATCGCCGCTTCTTTGCTGGAGAAGCTGGAGGCATTGCAGGAAAAGTTGACGGAGGAAAAAGCCATGGACATGGCCGAAAAACTCTCTACAGAGCTGAAAGCTTACCTGGCCAGGACAAAGTAGCTTCAGCTTGAGCCGCCGTCATAACAAGAAGTCAACCATAGTTTCTTGAAAATGTACTTGATTTAATTTAAAATCAATGCAGACATGGAGGTGCCAATATGACCAGCCGCAGAGATTTTTTGATTAAAGCCATCGGCGGAACGGCCGCCGCCGGATTATTGAAGAAATCGGGATTTTCATTGAACGCTCAGGATAAGAAGAACTTTCAACCCATCATCCGCACGTTGGGTAGGACCGGACTTAAAATCCCCGTGGTATCCATGGGCGTGATGAACGCCGACAACCCGGCGCTAGTCAAACGTTCATTTGAAATGGGAATCCGCCATTTCGATACCGCCTGGGGCTACCAGAAGGGGCGCAACGAGGAAATGGTCGGCAATGTGTTTAAAGAGCTGAACGCGCGCGACCAGGTCATCATCGCCACCAAGGTGCCGCCGGGAAAACCCGAGCTCATGGACCAGATGGGCGACAAGCTGATCGAAGCGGAGTTCCTGGCACGTTTCGAGCAGTCGCTGTTGCGGCTGCAGACGGATTACGTGGACATCTTGTACATCCACAACGTCAGCGATGCGGCGATGTTGAAACGGCCCGGGCTGCTGAATGCCATCGAAAAGGTTCGGAAAACCAAGAAAGCCCGCTTCGTGGGATTCTCCACTCACCGCAACATGAGCGAATGCATCGCAGCGGCCATCCCGGCCGGCCATTTTGATGTCATCCTTACGGCGATCAATTATTCCATGTACGATGACTCGGCGTTGTTGGCGGTCATGGCCAGGGCGGCCAAGGCTGGCATCGGACTGGTGGCCATGAAAACCCAGTGCAAACAGGCCTGGTATCGCGAAGCCATGCCGGACGGGATCAAGAAGTTCTACGAGGGAACAATCTGGCATGGCGCCCTGCTCAAATGGGCGCTGCGACTGGAGTCGGTGACCACGGCCATCCCGGGTTACACGAGCTTTGAACAGCTCGAAACCGATTGGCCGGTGTCATTCAACCTGGACTATACGCCCGACGAGGTCAAATTCCTTGCTGATCGCAATGTGCGTTTGGCGCTCGGCAATGTCTGCCGCCAGTGCGGCGGCTGCTCCGGCAGCTGCCCGCATGGGGTCGACGTGCCGGCGCTGGTCCGCGCCCATATGTATGCCGCCGACTACGGCAATTTTCATGAGCTGCGCCGGGCCCTGGACGAGATCCCCGTCCAGCAGGGACTGAGGGCGTGCATGGACTGCGGCACCTGCCGCGCAGTATGCGTGCGCGGTGTGCGCATTGCCCGCCGCCTGGAGGAGTTGAAAACTATTTTTGCTTGAGGCCTTTCAAAGCGGCGATGGCGCAACCGAAATCCGGGGTCAGGATTTTTTCCTCGGTGATGATGGCCGTGATTAACGAGGCCGGCGTGACATCGAAAGCTGGGTTATAGACCTTGGTTTCCGGGCGTGCCGTCATCTGGTCGCGAAAATGGGTGACTTCAGCCGGGTCCCGTTCTTCAATGGGGATGTGTTCCCCGTTTACAGTCCCGGTATCAATGGTGGACAGCGGAGCGGCCACGTAGAAAGGGATTTCATGATAATTAGCCAGGATGGCCAGTGCATACGTGCCGATCTTGTTGGCTGTGTCGCCGTTGGCGGCGATGCGGTCGGCGCCGACGATCACCGCCTGGACCATGTCCTTTTTCAGGACCAGGCCGGCCATGTTGTCGGTGATCAGGGTGACCGGGATGGCTTCCTGCTGCAGTTCCCAGACGGTCAACCGCGCCCCCTGCAAATAGGGACGGGTCTCACCGGCGATGACCTTGATCTTTTTGCCTGCTTCCAGAGCTGCACGCACCACGCCCAAAGCGGTACCGTAACCGGCCGTGGCCAGGGCCCCGGCGTTACAATGGGTCAGCACCGTATCTCCTGTTTTTAATAGCTTCTGGCCGTTGCGGCCAAT
Organism: Candidatus Aminicenantota bacterium; assembly: GCA_016934745.1. Classification (GTDB taxonomy): domain Bacteria; phylum Acidobacteriota; class Aminicenantia; order UBA2199; family UBA2199; genus UBA2199. The sequence continues at coordinate 3,025 of JAFGSF010000045.1, forward strand.
GCGCTGGTTAATGGCAAAATCCTCCTGGTCCATCTGCACTGCCGCCTTGATTAATTCGCTGCGCAGAGTAAAATAATCGTTTTTAAAAAGTTGATAAATTTTTTCCATCCTGGCGGCGGCCCAAAAAAGGTTGACCGCCGTCGGCCGGGTGGCGGTGAGGGTGCTTACGATGTCCTTGAACTTTGTTGCCAAGACAGCCAGGTTTTTTATTTCGGGATTGTCTTGCAATTCAGCCACTCCCAGGGCGATGCCCATGGCGGCGGCGATGCCGATGGCCGGGGCGCCGCGAATGACCATATGCTTGATGCTTTTGGCAACGTCGAGATGGGTATGGTGAACGATATACTTTTCTTCAACCGGCAGCAGGCGCTGGTCGAGCATGATTACCTGGCCATCCTTCCATTCGATTACCGGGTACATTGAATTTCTCCTTGGTAAAGCTGTCCATATTATATTTGTTCTGGTCCAATGTGGCAAGGGGCGGGTTTTGACAAAAAAAAGCCGGACCCTTGTTTTTTTACAGGAATTATGGTAATTTATCCAAGTAAAATTCATGAACTGGGATTTTGTGGATGGTCATGAGAAAATACGGTTCTGCAAATCATTTTAATAGATTTTGTCGTCTAATTAGGTAATGAACGCTATAAACAATGGAGGAGCATAAGATGAAACTAAGAGCAATCGCATTGATCTTTTTGCTGACCGTATCATTCGTTTGGACCCAGGACATGGAGAATGCCGGCATAGACTACACCACGGCATTGACAAAAAAGGCCGGATCGGAACGGATTGCAGCATTAGAAACCTATATTAAAAATTATCCTGACGCTGGGAAAAATGTCTTCACCAAGCTGGCCTACTATTGGTTGACCGTCGACTATTACAATGCCAAAAACTACGACCGGGCCATCCGCAACGGTGAAAAAGCCCTGTCGTTGGGCGGTCTGGAAGCGAAACTGGAAGCCGGCATCTATCTGATGCTTGGCAGCTCGTATGGGGTCAAATCATTCTCCGGCTACAGCCAGGAAAAGGCCATGAAATGGGCCGATAAAGCCATTGATTTTTCACAGAAAAACGATGTCGGGGACATCGCCAAACAAGCCCAGGCCTTGAAAAACGAATTGTCCGGCAGCGCCAAACCGGCCAGGGTGCTGACCAGCCTGGAAAAGATAGGCTTGTTATACAACCAGAAGAAGTATGAGGAAGCCATCCGCCTGTATAATTCATTTGGCAGCACGGACAAGGGTGATGATAAGATTTTTGAAGTCTACGCCCGTTCCTTGCTGGCAGCCAACAAACTGGACGCCGCGGTGAAGGAGTTCACCGATGCCTATGCCAAGAGCCGCAAAGCTATCAATGCCGAGCGTCTGGGCAACATTTACCTGGCCAAAGCCAAAAAAGACAAGAAATTTTATGACCAAGCCGTGAGTTACTATATCGAAGCCGGGCTGTTGTATAAAAAAGAAGGAAATACTTCCCGCCATAACGCCCTGCTCAAAAACGCCCAGTTTTGGCTCTTTGAAAAATACGATTACAATGCCCGGATCAAGAAATACAATGCTACCGTCAAGCCGGTCAAAGCGGTGCCCAGCAATGAAAAGGAAATCAAGAGACTGGAACGCGACCTGGACAAGCTTGAAAGGCAGCTGAACCAGACCTATGGCGACGTTGAGTGGCCGGGGTATGAACAGGACAAGGTTGACAAGATACAGGACCAGATTGACAAACTGAGGGCGGCAAACAAAAAACCGGCCAACGATCCCAACGCGGCGGCAGCCGAAGCGCTGATGAAAGAACAGCAGCGCATCGAGGCGGAATTCAAGACCCTGACTGCCCAGGCCAAAAAGAAATTGGGGCTTTATTAGAAATAGATAGACTCGGTTTAAGGTTCAAGGTATAAGGTATAGGGAAAAAAACAGATCTTTTCTTCAACCTTGGACCTTCCGCCTTAAACCTTATACCAATTCCTTGATCAGGTCATAACCAGGGTAATGTTCAGCTTGTCGATGTCGATTTTTCGCAGGCTGAGAAAAGCCTTGAAGTGAAAATAGAACAGCACGAACAGCAGATAAAAAGCGACGTTGGGCCCGGGCAGCAGGGCGATAAAAGCGCTGATAGGCATCAGGAGCAGTTCCATGATCACGTAAGCCAGGCGCCTGTTCTTTTTGCGTCTGAGCCAGTGCTTCAGCAGCCGGCGTGCCTGGTCCATATTCAAATTTTCCCTGGCCCGGATCGTGATCTGGCATGATGGCATGCGTCCCATCACTCGTTGCTTGGAAATGTAGTTCATGAGGTCCGGCAGGTATTGTTGGACGACACGCAATCCCTTGTTGACCAGTTTATGTTCAGAAGTCAAGGCCGGGAATGAGTGCAAGTCCAGTTTGGACTTGGCCGTGGACATGATATCTATTTCAATTTTATCCATTTTTATTCCGGTAGCTTTTGATTATAGCTGAAGTAATTTATTTGGCAAGGGGGCGGAATCTCTGTTTATTGAAATTTTTTTTGAACCAAAAACGCTTTTTTTTCGTTTATAATATCTTAAGGGCAGCCCGTTGCCAGGAGGTCAAATGAAAAGATTGTACCGCAGCCGTCAGAATCGCATGTTGGGAGGTGTTTGCGGCGGCATCGCCGAATATTTCAATATCGATCCGGTTATTGTGCGCATCATTGCGGTCGCCTTTTTCTTTATGGGCGGATCGGCTTTTCTGGCTTACATTCTTGGATTGATCATCATTCCCAATGAGCCTTTCGACCTGTCCACAGACGAAAAGCAAGCCTATGCACCCGGAACGGCGCCCGCACCGGCCCCGGCCCAGACTGCCAGAAATTCAAATGACACCCTGCCCCTGGTTTTGGGCATCGTATTGATCTTTATCGGCGTGATTTTCCTGCTGCATAATATTCCTTTTTTCAATCCTTTCTACTGGCGGGCGTGGCATTTTGCCCGCAATTTCTTCTGGCCTTCCCTGTTGATCGCCTTTGGCATTTATGTCATTGCCCGCGGCTGGAAGAAGTAAATTAAGAAAGTAGTTAGTAGTCACAGTAGACAGTAGTCAGTAGAAAGACTGGGCTGTAGGCGATTGGCGATACCTATCGCTGCTAACTGCACAAATTCCAAATATCAAGCACCAAGCACCAAATAAGTACCAAATTCCAATTACCGAATGACCGAAACGAAGAAGGGGAGATTACCTTGTCTTTGTTTTGGCTATTGGAATTTGGAGCTTGGGATTTATTTGTGATTTGGTGCTTGGGATTTGTTATTTAATTCTTGCTTTTTCTTTTTCATCGCCTCACCTAAAGCCTCTTGCCCATAGCCCATAGCCTCATATATTTATTATTGTTGACAAACTCCCGGAACCATATTATTATTAAAAAGGCGAACAAAAGACGAACAAAATGTTAACCAAAAAACAGAAGCTTTTCCTGGAAAAGATAAGAAACCTGAGCCGCCGCAACGGAGTTTTTCCCACTGTCCGCGAAATCGCTCGTGCCACCGGCCTCTCTTCGCCGGCGACCATTCACGCCTATCTTGGCCGACTGCAGGCCAGGGGCGCTTTGCTCAAGGAAGGACGGGCTTGGGAACTGGCCGGCGACCGCTTTTCGGTGCCGCTGGTGGGCATGGTGCCGGCCGGTCCGGCGCTTGAGATATTTGAAAGCCTGGGCGACGAGGTGGTCTTGCCCGAATGGCTGGCCGAAAAGGGGGGTGAGATCGTGGCCTTCCGGGTGCAGGGCCAGAGCATGAAGGACGCTTATATCCAGGACAACGACCTGGTTTTGATCAAGAAAACCGGCCAGGCCGATCCCGGACAGATGGTGGTGGCGCGCCTGCAGGACGGCTCGATCACCCTCAAACGGCTGAAACGCATCAAGGACGCTTTTATCCTGGTCCCGGAAAATCCCGATTACGAACCGATCACCGCTCCCTTCCAGCTGGTGGGCAAGGTGGTGGGCGTGCTGCGCCGTTACCGATGAAAACACCTTCGGTGCTGCACGTGGATATCGACGCTTTTTTCGCGGCGGTCGAGGAGACGCTCGACCCGTCGCTGCGCGGCAAGCCGTTGATTATCGGCGGCCTGGCCCATGAGCGGGGCGTCGTCTGCACCGCCTCCTACGCGGCGCGGCGTTTCGGGGTGCATTCGGGCATGGCCCTGCGCACCGCGGCCCGGAAATGCCCGCAGGCCGTTTTCCGGCGCGGCCGCTACCATGTGTACAGCCGCATCTCGCGGCAATTTTTCGCCTGCCTGCGCCGTTTTACGCCGCGTATCGAGGAAGTATCGGTGGATGAGGCCTACCTGGATGTAAGCGGCAGCCGCTACCTGTGCACCTCGGTCTACGAGCTTGCTGCCCGGATCAAGGCCGCCGCCGAACGCGAGACCGGGCTGAAAATTTCGGCCGGGCTGGGTTTTTCCCGGCTCGGCGCCAAGCTGGCCTGCGAGGCGGCCAAGCCGGGCGGCCTGTTCTGGCTGCACGACGAGGAGGAATGGATCTCGCACCTGACCCTGGACAAGATCCCGGGGGTCGGGCCGCAGACCTATTTCGTCCTGCAGGGGCTGGGGGTGCGGCGCGTCCATGAATTGAAGGAAAAATACATTTCGCTGTGGAAAAAGATCTTCGCCGGCCATCAGCGCGGCGGCTTGGAGCGGGGGCGGCCCGAGCCGGCCAGCAAGAGCTTCAGCCGCGAAACCACCTTCCCCGAAGATATCCGCGAGCCCGGACTGCTCCATTCCCACCTGGCCTACCTGCTCGACCGGCTGGCCATGCAGCTGCTGCGGGAAGGGCTGTTCGCCGGCCGGGTCGAAGTCAAGGTGCGCTTCAGCGATTTTTCCACCTTCACGCAGCGTGCGGCGCTGCC
>JAFGSF010000046.1 GCA_016934745.1 Candidatus Aminicenantota bacterium
CGGGATGAAATTGAAATAAAAATGATCGCTACAGTGGATCGCGATGCCGTCAAAAGGCTTTATCAGGATGCCGGCTGGTGGCAGCCGGGCGATGAGAGCCGCAATGGTTGCACCTGGATCGATACGCTGGTGAAACAGTCGTTCTGTTTCGCCGGGGCTTTTTGTGGCGCCGAATTGATTGGCATGGGCCGGGCGCTTTCGGACGGAATCAGCGATGCGTATATTCAGGATGTCGTGGTCTTGAAAAAGTACCGCCGGGCCGGAATCGGCCGCCGAATAATCGAAAAAATCATCCATTTTTTGCAGGCCCGCCGCATCGGCTGGATCGGCCTGATCGCCGAACCCGGGACGCAAACATTTTACCGTGAGCTTGGTTTTTCTCCGCTGGAGGGGTACACGCCGATGAAGCTGGACAAAACAAGGGATTGAACCATGATGAAAATAAAGTTGGAAGATTTTTCCCCGGTCACCCTGGACGACAAGCAGAATATCCAGCCGCTGCTGATGGCCGACGATGTTTTTTTCTGTGATTACAGTTTCCCCAACCTTTTTACATGGGGAGAAATATTCAAAACACGCTGGCTGATTGATGACGAGCGGCTCTGGTTGTACAACGGCTATGACGATATGATGTTGATGCCGGTCGGCAAAGCCCTGACCCTGTCCGAGATGGTCGCAGTCTCCGACATGATGTTGCGGGCGGGAAAAAACGGCGACTTTGTCCTGGTCGGCGAGGATTTTGTCAAGGAAAACCCGGAACTGGAAAGATTTTTCAAGGTGGAGATCGATCATGACAACGGCGATTACATTTATTCCAGCCAGAAGCTGGTCGAACTGGCGGGCAACAAACTGCGAAAAAAACGAAACCAGATCAACCAGTTTTTGGAATCGTATCCCGACTATACGAGTTCTGCGCTGCAGTCTTCGGACCTGGATGCGTGCCTGGATCTTTCGAAAAGATGGTGCCGGCAGCGAACTTGCCTGGAATTGGATTTCACCCATGAAACGTCGGCCTTGAAGAAGGCCTTCTTGCATTTCGATGCATTGGAATTGCAGGGATTGAAAATCAACCACGGCCAGGACCTGATGGCTTTTTCAGTCTTTTCCAGGCTGAACAGCAACATGGCCGATGTGCACTTTGAAAAATTCGACCCGCTCAGCAAGGGGGCGTCTCAGATCATCAACTGTGAAACAGCGAAGTTACTGTCCGGAAAATATAAATACATCAACCGCGAGCAGGACCTGGGTATCGAGGGTTTGCGCCGGGCCAAAAAATCATACGAGCCCGAATATATCGTCTGCGCCTATTTTCTGGAACGAAAAAAATAGCCAGGCCAAAAATTGATTGCGGGACGGGATCACTGCTCGGGTTCCCGCGAGATCACTCCTTTTTCGATCAGCAAGTCCACCTGCTTGTTGACCATATCGGCAAAGCGTAAAAAATGGGGAATGGTCATATGGGCGTAGGTATGGATGTTGACGCGGGTGAGGTCCTTGACGTCGCGGATGCCCATGCCCAGGCAGATTTCTTCGGGATTGACGTTGAATGAAACCAGATTGGCATAAACATGTTCGGCATAGAGATCGATGATTTCAATTTTTTCTTCTTTTTTATCCATTTTTTCTCCTGGGATCAAAAATATCAGCGGTAGCTTTTTTTTTCGAGCTTCCGCAGCAGCTTGTACAATTTCATCTCATCGGCACCGAGTACAATGCGGCTATTTTTTTGGGTTTGTTCTTCCTTGCGGATCACCGCCGTATCAACGGTAAAGCCCAGTTTTTTAAAGGCGTTCCCGATGCCGGGATGGCCTCCGAGCAATGCTTCGTAACTGATGACGATGCTCTTGGGGATGTTCTCATGGGCGGCGACCAGGGCGTTATTGTTCTCGAACCAGCTCAGCTTGAACTGCGATATGCCGCGCTTGTACATGCTCGACTTCACGTCGGCCGGGTTCCTGAAAATGAACACCACACGCATCTTTTTGTCCTTGGCTATATGACGAAAGAAAAAAAGCGCCGGGACATGGACGATCTTCAATCCGGTCAGCCCGCTGCCCTTGTTCAGGCGTTCGACGATCTTGTTCAATTCGATGACGTTCTCCTCGGTCATGGCCTTGTCGATCAGCTTTTTTTCAAGTTCCTTGCCCGTTTGCAGTTCAAAATATCCCGACTTGTTGTACTCGTCGGCACCGAAATCGCTGGGGAAATCGACGCCGGCACTTTTCAGCAACTGGCAGGCCAGCGATGTGCCGCTACGAGGGTGGCCAACGACGAAAATGCCATTTTTCAAGACCTTGGGCCTGATTTCTTCCTTGACTGGCGCAGCCTGGTTTTCCACGACAACCTCCTGATTTAAAACCGATCATTCATGATTATTATAGCATACGGTGGCAACTTTCGGAAAACGCCATCCCCTTTTGCTTTTCCGAATACTTATTACCTTGATTTCAATCCGCCCGGCCCCTGAAGGGACAAACAAACTCATCCGCCAGGGTCGGCGGATATTTTGTGCTGCTGCGCCCCCCTTGGCAAGGGGGGGAAGGGGGGATCTTTTAGGCTAGACGTTGCTTTTCGGCCTTGGAACGGCTAAAATAAAAAAAATGGAAAAATTCAAAACCTGCCTGTATGAAGACACCCGCTCCATGCAATTTGCGTTGGATCATAAGGACACCCGGGAGTACTCTCTGAAAAGAAAATGCGGTGTGTTGACACGTAGTTTTGACGGTCGTTGGAAAAGCCGGGCTTATGAGACCATGGCCAAGGATGAAATCGCCAAATATATGTCCTGGAAGTCTACCGAGCGTATCCGTGCGGCTTCTTTTCCCGCTCCCGAGGCTGCGGGGAAAATCATGGCCGACAATGCTTTTTTGATCAACTTTCTTAAGCGCAGCGGCTTGCAGGAATGGAAATTGCATTTCCGAGCCAAGCACTGCCGGCGGGCCCTGCAAAACACGCACAGCCAGGAGTCGCAGAGCAGTTTCGACCATTACAGCATCACGGCGCGGCTGAAATTAAAAAACCACCCTTTGGAAATGGAAGTCAGCGAGGGTTCCAGCGAAGGGTTGAAATTCAATTTAGACGGCTTGACTCGGCGCATCAGTGAAACGGCCGGCTATTGCCGGAGCTGCCGCAGGGTAGTTTTCAAAGACCCGGTACCCGTGGTGCTGCAGGCTGGCGAGGGCGCCATTCTCTTTCACGAAATTCTCGGCCATGCCCTGGAAGCCGACTACGTTTTTCATGGTTTTTCTCCATTTTCATTGTCCGATTTAAATAAAACCATCATCCCGGCCGCTCTGACCATTCTGACTCAGGACAGCCGTGACCCGTTCTTCAAAGGTTCGGCTGTGGATGATGAAGGAGAAACTTCGCCATCGCCACTGCTGGTGGAAAACGGCGTCCTGCGCCGTTTTATCGCCGACTTTCATTATCAGAAACTGCTGGGCTTGCGGGAGCGGGGCCATGCGCGCCTGGAGGATTTCAGCCATTTTCCTCTGCCGCGCATGTTCGCCATTTATGTCCAGCCTGGAGACTACCCGGCCGAAGAGATCCTTGCATCAACCCCATACGGTGTTTTTGCCCGGGAATTTGGTGATGGGGGGCTGGATTTCGGAGCCGGACGTTTTTTCTTTAATATTCGCCAGTCTTACCTTATAGAAAAGGGGCGTTTGACCGCGCCGCTCGGCAGCCTGACCGTCAGCGGAAAAATCAGGGAAATTTTAAACGACATCGGCATGGTCGGCAATGACTTCAAATATGACCGCGGTGTCAGCTATTGTCAGAAAAACGGCCAGGTTCTTCACGTCCGTGTCGGCCAGCCTACCATCAAAATCAATAAACTGCACGTGAATGGGGGCACTGGTGCTTGAGACGGTATTAAAAACGGGCCAGGACGCCGGTTTTTCAACCGTTGAAGCTTTCCAAGAAAAGATATGGCGCTGGGAGAGTGAAGGCGGCGATCCGCCTTTATCCAGTCATGAGCTTCAAAGCAACCGGCTGTTGGCCAGGGCCTTCCGTGAGAGCGGTGATCCTCTCGGTTTCAGCCTTTCCAATCCCGATGCCCGCTCGATCAAGCAGTGTTTTTCAAACTTGGGTTCGGCTTCGGGCCCTGACGGCAAAAAAAATTATGCCCACTTGCTGCCGCGGGAACATGCCAAAATCAAGCTGGATATCTTTGATCCGGGGATCGATGCCTGGAACGAAGCAGATGGGGTCGAGTTGCTGGAGAAGATCCGGGAAGGCCTGGTGACTTTTCCGGGATTGAAGCTGAAAAAATTTCATTTTGTCAGGATATTGAAAAAAGTATATCTGGCCAACTCGCATGGCTTCATGGCCAAATATAAAAAAACACATTTCCAGGTCCAGGTCGCTTTCATGCTCCAGGATCATGTCCTGGAACTCAGTGAAAGCCATATTCATTTCAGCCATTTCAACCCCGAACGCCTGGTAGCCCGCGCAGCCAACCTGCTCGGAGCCCTGACCGCAGAATCCATGCCGGATACGAGCCGGGAATTTTTTATCTTTTCGCCCGAAGCCTCGGTCCAGATGCTCAAGGAGTTTTCATGCGCATTGAAACTCGATCAATTGGCTGGCAGAAGCCGGGTCATCGGTGCGTGCTCACGGGTCAGTATTTTGGATAATCCGGCCATGGACGGGCAGACCGGATCGGTTCCTTTCGATGATGAAGGAATTACGGCGCAAGAAAATTACCTGATCAACAAGGGCGAATTTGTCCTGGCGGCAGCCGATATTCGCACGGCTTTTGCCAGACAAAAAAAAACGTCCGGGAACGGCTTCCACGATGAACGGGGAATTTTCCCGCAGATCCAGTTTTCCAACCTCTATTTCAAGCCTTCGGCTTCTTCCCTGGCCCACTTGCTGCGTAGCGCCGCAAAAGGCGTTTTGGTTTATCTGGTCAAGCTGAAAGGGTGCGGCGATTCCGCCAATGAATTTGTTTTTTCGGCTTACGGCTATTCGTTCGAAAACGAAGAGATCGCCCGACCCGTCCATTTTAATTTTCGGAGCACCATGCGCTCCTATTTCCTGCACATCCTTGATGTTTCAAGGGAATTGCGATTTTTTCACCACCGTTTCAATATCGGCTCGCCTTATCTGCTGTTGCAAGGACGGCGTAACTCGGAAAAAACAATTACTATTTAATACTGAACTGTGACATTTTTTTTTGTTGGCCATGATTTGAAAAAAATACCTTGATTTGCTATAAACGAACCATGGAAAACGTCAAGGTTCTGGTCGTCGATGATGAAAAAAACATCTTGGAATCGGTGAAAATGGTCCTGGATTATGAAAAATACAGCGTGGCCCTGGCCCGGGACGGAATTGAGGGCATGGATGTTTTTAAAAAATTCATGCCCGACATCGTCTTGCTGGATGTCAAGATGCCCGGGGGGATGGACGGCTTAAAGGTACTGAAATCGTTCAAGGCGGTTAACCCGGCCATTGAAGTCATCATGATTTCCGGCCATTCGGGCATCGAGGAAGCGGTGGAGGCTTCGCGCCTGGGGGCTTTCGATTTTCTGGAAAAACCAATTTCCCGCGACAAACTGGTTCTGACCGTACGCAACGCGGCCGAAAAAATTCAGTTGCTCAAGGAAAATTTCAGTTTAAGGAATTTGACCGCCAGGAAGTATGAACTGGTCGGCCGCTCGGCCGTCATGCGCGCTTTGCAGGAAACTATCGGCCGCGTGGCGCGCAGCGACTCCATGGTCCTGATTTCCGGAGACAGCGGCACCGGCAAGGAATTGATCGCGCGCCTGATTCACCAGCAGTCGGGACGCAGCCAGAACCGTTTCGTCCAGGTTAATTGCGCCGCCATTCCCGACGAACTTATTGAAAGCGAACTGTTCGGTCATGAAAAAGGCTCTTTCACCGGCGCCTACGAAAAAAAAATAGGCAAGTTTGAAAGCGCCCATCGCGGCAGTATTTTTTTGGATGAGATCGGCGATCTGAGCTTGAAAGCCCAGGCCAAGGTTTTGCGGGTGTTGGAAGAGGGGGAGGTTCAGCCGGTGGGGTCGCCGGAGATCAAGAAGGTCAATGTCCGCGTCATTGCGGCCACCAACAAGAACCTGGAAGTCGAGATCCAAAAAAACAATTTCCGCGAAGATTTGTATTTCCGGCTGCACGTCGTGCCGATACGCTCGCCTTCGCTGCGCGATAGGATAGAAGACATTCCATTGCTGATCGAGCATTTCATCACCTATTTTTCCGAGGAAAACAACTATAGAAAAAAGACCTTTTCCCCGGCGGCAATGTCCCTGCTGATGGAATATCCCTGGAAAGGCAATGTCCGCGAATTGCGCAACCTGGTGGAAAGGCTGCTGATCATGTGTCGCAACGACCAGATTTCCAGCCGGGACCTTCCGGAGTACATTGTGCGCAAAAGCGAAAGCGGTGAATCGGCCCTGCTGCAGATAAAAAACTGGAAGGAATTCAAAAACCATTCGGAAAAAATGTTCCTGGAGCAAAAACTCAAGGAATATGGAGGCAACGTGGCCAAAACGGCGCGCGAAATCGGCCTGCCGCGCAGCAACCTCTATCAAAAAATGGAATCTCTTGGTATAATGTCTGCACATCAGCAGGATGCGGATGAAGAATCGCCTCTTTCTTGAGAGGCGGGCAAAAAGCAATAAATCGATATGCCTTGCCGCCGATTTTAAGCAAAATTTAACAAAAGCAGACTGTCTTTGAGCAAAAAATCTTTCTTTTTTTATTAAAAAAAATCTTATCTGAATTTTATTGACATTACAGATAATTAATCCCAAAATATCAGCATGGGGGAGAATTGGTTTCGCGGGGGAAAGACATTTTTCATTTATTTGCAGCCAGCGGGAAAAATTAATTTGGGAAAATAATTAGGGAGAGGGAGAAATGAAAGCTAATGTGATCTTTCTGGCAATAGCCATGCTTGCTTTTTACCGGCCGGCCGATGCCAAGTGGCGTATAGATCAATCGAAATTCCTGAAATATATTAACCAGAGAGAACTAAGCCAAGTTCCAACGCTGGGACCATGCCAATACGAAACCCTGATTGATTGTCAAAATGCGATTAAGGAGTATGCCCGACAGATGGGCTCTCCCTCCTTTGCGAGTATGGCGGAATGCGTGGAATGCGGCAGTTCCGGCGTATCCGCTGCACCCCCAAGCCACAGGGATACTTCTACGGGCAATCAGAGTCAACGCCTAAGCGAAGGTCAGTCGGGATCCGCGATTAGAACAAGGACCATAAAGGCTGGTCAAGAAGCATTTGATCAGAACAAGAAAAAACTTCTGATGGATCTTAAAGAAAGATCCTTGAAGCCGCATGACGAGATCGCTAAGACCAGAGCGGATTTCGAGAAGATGGACCCAGCCGCGATAAAGAGCGAAAAAAGGCTCATCGCCCAGAGGCTGGCGGTACCCAATCCCCAATGCCAGGCCATCGTGCGTTCGCTGAGGTCCAAGGTCCCGCCCCTTGTCCCGCCTCAGCCCAGGATGTTCGTCCAGCTCCAGCCCGGTGACGTGCTGCTCGTCGGCCGGGCAAAGACCCTGACCTTGAATGCCGATCTCTGGGCGAACTATTACCTGCGCTTGTTCGACAAGCTCTCCTCCTGGCAGTGGGATTCACGGGCGTCGCATACCCTGATCTATCTCAAGGAAGTCAAGGGGGTGAAGCTTTTTCTGGACGACCAACTCGGTGAGGGGCCCCGTATTAAGACCGAAGACCAAGTCGTGGAAAGATATGGCCAGCGTGTCATCGATGTCGCCCAGCCCTTGTCCAGGCCCGACAGCGATGCGCTCTGGGGCGTGGCCAGGAAATTGGGTATCAAGCAAATAACCGCCGATATGAAAAAGGGCAACATTCCCTTCAGCAAGGGGACGAACTACGGCTTATACGGCAACGACAAAATGGTATGCTCGGAAGCTTCCCGCTTTGTCCTGGTTGAGACCGGGTTGGAAATCGCTGAATCGCACTCGCCGATCAAGAAACTCCTCGGAATCTATTTCGGGCCGGCAAACTTCTACAGCGATGAGCAGCCTTTTCTTATAACGCCGTTAGAAAAACTACGAAAAAAATGACGGGCAATTATGCGAAAAACGACGCGAAGGCAGGCAGCAAATGAAAAAACATCAAGTGTTTTTAATGGTCACTCTAATCTTTTTATTCGAAAGCGGATTAGTGGTCGGGCAAGATGTTTCCGATGAAGCCAAGAGGCATTTCGACCGTGGCATGGCTGCTGTTGAGATGGCGAAATCTCCGAATGACTATGCCGCAGCCATCAATGAGTTCGAACAGGCGGCCAGGCTTGCTCCGGACTGGCCGGATGTCTATTACTACCTCGGAAAGGTACAGGAGACAGCGGAAAAATACGGCGATGCGGCCAGAAGTTTCCGGCAATACCTCCGTCTTGCCCCGGATGCGGAGGATGCCGAAGAGATTAGAAGCCTGATCAACAAACTGGAATACAAGATGGAACAGGTTTTGACGATACCCAAAATAATCAGCGTCCTGATTGAACTTAAAAATTGGAAATATACTTCAACCTTGAAGACGGAAAACCGCGAATGCCGGCGAGCTTATGAACTTTATTGTTTTGAACGTATAGGCATCGACTCGGTACGGATCGTGAAATCCGTAATATTATCTAGAGAGCCGAGTATCGACTTCCAAGTTCTGAAAGTGACGGGCGCTGTTCTGAAATTCATCACCGTGATCAATGTTTGTGACAAGGATACAAACGAAGAACTCGGCGGTTGTGATTCCGTCGTGGAAACTGAAATAGAAGTTGTATCCCTGCGACTGGTAAGGGTCAACCAGACGGTGCTTAGAGGTGGAGTCGGGGGCGGAACTGCCGAAGGCGACGTCTATTCCTGCACGTTCGAGAAGCCGGATAACGCAGAAACGGGGAATGCGGAGGTGGCCGCTAAAATGCCGCCTGGTCCCACGCCGCAGGATGTAGTCCCCAAAGCCCCCGTACCAATCATCAAAGGTTCCACCACGAAGCTGCACAGGGCAGTCGAGTACGACAACAAGGGAAGGGTCGCGCGGTTAATTGCTGAGGGTGCCGATGTCAACGCCAGGGATGGATTAGGCCGGACGCCGCTACACTTGGCTGATAGTAAAGAAGTGGCTGAGTTGCTGATTGCCAAAGGAGCGGACGTTAACGCCATCGATGTTTTTGGCGCTAAGCCAAAGGGACTTGCTGAATTCAATCATTCTACGGATATGAAAGATCCAGAACAAGGACTGATGAATACCGTGGACGTAAACGCAAAGGACGAAAATGGTTATACCAAGCTGCACAAGCAAGTTTTGCTATGTGGTGAATACGAAGTCGATTTAAAAATGAAAATGATCAGGGAATTGATTAACCAGGGAGCGGACATCAACGCCAAGAATAATAATGGCATAACGCCATTAGGCATAGCCGCCATGCATGTCGATTGGAATGTAAGCGACTTGGCCGAGTTGCTGATCGCTGAAGGAGCGGATATCAATACTCCGCTTATCCGTGCCGCCATTTTTAACAACAAGGTATTGGCCGAATTGCTGATCGCCAAGGGCGCAAACATCAACACCAAGGATGAATTTGGTCAGACCCCGCTGCATGCTGTCGCCGGTTTGATGGAATGCAGGGAAGTGGCTGAGCTGCTGATCTCCAAGGGTGCTGACATCAACGCCAAGGACAATGATGGCAAAACGCCGCTGCACAGAGCCGCTAGTTATGGGCAAAAGGAGATAGCCAAGTTATTAATCGCCAAAGGCGCGGACATCAACGCCAAGAACAAAAATGGCAAAACACCTCTGCAAATTGCTGAAAGTAACAACCATAAGGACGTGGCCGATTTATTAAGGAAGCATGGGGCGAAGGACGAAAAAGAACGCGCAATCACAAATGCGCCGGCTCCATCCGCGTCTCCGGCCGCGAAACCGGTTGATATAGATGCAAGAGATGCGAATGGCCGAACGCAGTTGTTCAACGCCATTTTACAGAATCAGAACGATCTGGTCCTTCGATTGATTGACCAAGGAGCCGATGTGAAAGCCAAGGATCTATTCAACAGTACTCCGCTCCATGAAGCATCCCAGATAAACCAAGCGTCCCTTGCCGATCTTCTCCTCGCCAAAGGAGCAGACATCAATGCAAGGGATTATTACGGCTACACTCCGTTGCATACGGCGGCGATGACCGGAAGCAACAAAACAGCAAAGTTGCTGATGGCTAAGGGAGCCGATCTGAATATTTTAACTAACTATGGTCACACGCCGCTTCATGAGGCCATCCTTTGGGAAAACAAGGAATTGGCCGAGCAGCTCATAACGAAGGGCGTGAACGTTAATACAAAAGACAAGAGAGGTCATACGCCGCTCCAGGATGCCATCTTTTACGGACATAAAGAATTAGCCGATCTACTGAGAAAGCACGGGGCTAGGTGAGCTATGAGAAAAACCGTCGCTCGAGTTGCGACCTTTTTTCTTTTGGCCATCGGCCTTATCCCGGCTTGCGGGCAAGACGTTTCCGA
>JAFGSF010000047.1 GCA_016934745.1 Candidatus Aminicenantota bacterium
ATTTCCCCTGTTTCTGTAGGTAGGGGAAATTATCTACGGTGGATATAACAGCGCTAGATGCTTTCCGCAACCGAACCGACTTGGAAAAGAATAGTGGTAGTTTATTTGCACTAAAATTTCCTCTATATTTGCTGGTCGGCCAATCATCCGTCTGAAAGTTCCCAGGAAAATATTGACTTGAAGTAGCCATTGTGTTACCAATGATTCATGGAAAAAGTTCTGGGCCAGGCCTTGAAAAAAGAAAGAGAGATGCGCGGCCTTTCTTTGGCTGACATTGCCACGGAAACACGCATCGGCACGCGCTATCTCGAGGCCTTGGAGGAAGAAGATTTCTCCGTATTCCCGGGCAGTTTTTACATTCGCTACTATATAAAAAACTATTTACGCGCCTGCGGTGCCGATGAAACGGTTTTTTTCAACACCCATTTCAGTTACGTGCAGACCATCCTGGATGCCAAGGGCGAACCGCCCCCGGATCACTACCTGAAAAAGCTGGAATATGTCAAGTTCAAGCGTCGACGAACAATTTTGATAATCTTGTTACTGCTGCTGGCAGCCCTGATTGTTTATTGGATTTTAAGCCGTCAGCGTTCCGTGCAAGCCGCAGCCGAACACTTCGAGTTCCCCGCTTTTTCCAGTTCACTATTTGCATACGAAAAAGATTATTGCCCGGATTGGAGTCCGGTTGAAATGCATGTCACTTTTACCGATTCTTGTTGGCTGCAGTTCTGGCGTGGCAGTGAGATGATCGCAGAAAAAATATATGGCCAGGGTGACAGCCTCAATGGCCATGGATATCAATTAACCCTGGTCTTGGGCAATCCCATGGCCGCCCGACTTACGGTCAATGGTAGGGAATGGCCTTCATTGCGGGAGTCTCCCAGCGGAACCAGGTTGATCCTGAGTCCAGAAAAATTATAGGAAACCGTACGTTCATGAGCCCAATCATTTCAAAAAACCCCCTGGTTTTAAAGATCGTTGAAGGTGGAGCCAATAACGAATTGCTGGAATATCTTCTGCAAAAGAAATTGGCTTTCACCGAAGAAGAATATCTGGAAAGCTTGGTTTTTGTGCTGCCGCACGCCACTTTTCATGAACAGGCACTGTCCATGCTGGAACTGATTCCATGGTCGGTGAAGGAAAATTATGTGCAAAAGAAAGAGGCTCACCCGCACGTGGCCGAATTTATTTTGCAGGAAGCCTTGCAAACCGATCATTTCAATGCCCTGGCCATGATTATTCAAAACCAGCATTTGCCCAATGAGTTTTTACTGCGTATAGCTGCCCAAGGCAAGGCAAATACTCTGGAGATTCTATTGGAAAACCAGGTCCGATTGATCGCTTATCCGGAAATATTGGAAAAAATGGAATTGAATCCGGAATGCGGCCAGTTCATCCTGGGCAAGATCAAAGAACTGCGGGAATTTTATTTTCAGTCTCAGGTTCTTGAAGCCATTCCGGAGCAGGAAATTTTAAATGATTTAGCAAAAATTAGCGTTCCGGAACAGGCCAGTGAAAAAGAGCTTAGCCTAGACGAAATTCAACAAAGAACCCTGACGGCTTTGCAGCGTATCAACCGGATGTCGATTTCACAACGCATTCGACTGGCCTTGACGGGTGACAAGACGGAGCGGCTGATTTTGATCAAGGATTCCAATCGGATGGTCCAGTTGGCCGTGATCGAAAGTCCCAAGATGGCCGATGATGAAGTATTGATTCATACACGCAATTTAAGCTTGTCCGGAGAATTAATCGCTAAGATTGCCAATAACCGTGAATGGACAAAAAACTACACTATCATCCTGGCTTTGGTGCAAAATCCAAAAACGCCGATTCACCGAGCCATCAGCTTTATCAAGCAACTGCATACGCGTGACCTCAAGCTTCTGATCCAGGATCGCAACATTAATCCTGTCATTCGCAACCTGGCCACCAATTTGCAGAAGGAAAAAGAAAGGGTCAAGGGGTAAGCAGATTATCCAGCAAGTCCTTGACAGCGAAAATCGTCCAGGGTTGCGTAGCCAGGTCAGAACGGCTGCAGGTAAAAAAAGCATTGTCATGGCGATGCATTCCGGTGAAGTGGCTGATGCCGCTTTCTTCTCTTTTTTCAAATCCGCCCTTTAGATCATATCCGGGTTTGGACAGCAGCACCAGGTCCGGCGCGGTATCTGTGTGTTGGCCGCTGTACAATTCCTCCTTGAAAAAGACCCGTGAAATTGTTTTCTCGCCGTTGACTTCATAATTTTCAAAAAGTTGTTTTAAATCCTGCCTGATGGCATTGTATTCGCCGGCCTCTACCATGCCTTTCGGGTACTTATTTTTCTGATGGATGTATATCCGGGACGGATCCAGGGCGAAAGCCTTTGCCTTGGGGCTGATGCTGGACAGGCTTTTCCCGTCGCCATTCTCTAGTGTAAAAAAACCCTGTTTTATTAAAATGGGATTCAGGTATACTTCGCTGCGGATGGGGCCGAAGCCGTGATCAGAAAGGAGCATGATTTCCATGTCTTCACGGCTGGCGGCTCGTTCTAAAAAATCGGCGACAATAGAGTCGACTTCTTGGTAGAAATTGAGAAAATCCTGATGATGGGGATGGCCTGAATCGCCATAAGCGTCATAAAGGAAGTGCTGCAAGCGATCGGTCTCGGTCACAGTGAACATGAACAGATCCCAATTTTCCTTTTCCCATAAAACATCTGCAACTTGTTTGCGTGTTTTTAATAGGCAATGCAGATCGGCAAGAAATTCAATCTTTCTGTCTCTGCCCTTACCGGCTTCAACATCGATCTGATAGCCCATTTGTTTGAGCAGGGGAAGGTATCGAGCTGGGTATACCGCGTTTTCCAGGTTCAAGGCCACGAAGCCGGAGACTAGAACTCCATGGATGGGACGCGCCGGATAGGTAGCCGGCAGGTTGATTATCACTGAACGCTTGCCTTTCAGCCCCAATGCATCAAAAAAAGTAGGTACTTTCAGGTCACGGAAATCGGGAAAACGGATTTGATAACTGCCGGGAATCAGATCGATGAAGCCGTAGATGCCATGTTCTCCGGCTTGGGTGCCGGTCATAAAACTGGACCATGAAACTGCTGATATTTCAGGAAGGGAAACCGACATTTTCAACGGCTGTCCGGGTGCGCAGAAACGATTCACGCTGGGCAATAGCGACGGTTGGCCATTGCCGCCGAGCATATCGTGGGCAACGCCATCCAATCCGATGATCACCAGTTTTTTGCCGATTTTTTTAGTAATGTTCCCACCTCAGGCCTGATGCTGGGGCAACGTCAGCGGCAGGCACCGTTCAGCCGCATGGAGTTTTTATTCCACAAAGGGTTGTGCATGTTTCAATATTTCCTCAGATACTTCCTTTCTCATCATGGATTCCGGCGGGATCTGATGGTGAACCAATTTGTCGCGGATGATTTTGCCCGCAAAATCAACATGATCGCTTTGGGGATGGGGGCAGGTTTTATCATTGGCGATGGAATTGCATTTTTTACAGAAAAAGAAACTCATGAAAAAAATAGGAGTTATTCCCAAGTCCGGAAAAAAATCAAATATTTTCTGGGCGGCAAAAGGGTGGTAAAAATTGCCTACTCCGGCATGGTCTCGGCCGATGATGAAATGGGAGCAACCGAAATTTTTTCGCACGATGGCATGAAATATCGCTTCCTTGGGGCCCGCATAGCGCATTTCTGTTTGCAGAATGGACATGACGGTTCGTTCTTTGACATAAAACTGGTCAATGAGTACCTGATAGGAATCCAGGATTACCTGGTCAGAAAAATCGCCGGCTTTTTTCTTGCCGATCACCGGATTGATGAACAAGCCGTCTACGATGGACAGGGCTGACTTTTGCACATATTCGTGCCCGAGATGTGACACGTTGCGGGTTTGAAAACCGACCACGGTTTCCCAGTTTTTTTCCTTGAACAAAACACGGGTTTCGCGCGGCGTCAGGTAGTAGGAATAGAAGTTTGAAATAGGGTCGCTTAAAAAATTAATGGTTCCACCGACAAAGTATTCGCCATAGGCTTTTACCTGCTGGACGCCGGGATGTTTCTCATCGCTGGTTGCAAAGACGTTTTTCACATATTCTTCAAAATCCCAGCGATAAATATCATCTACATGCATGGAAGCAATGACGTTTTTCTTGGTTCTCAGTATGATCGTCTCGTTCTTGGCGATTTTGCTTGCCTGTGCTTTGTTCACGGACAGGACGATGGGCAAGGTCCAGGCATGGCCGCTGGCCAACCGGCTGTTATGGACGACTTCCCGAAAGTCTTCTCGGTTCATGAATCCTTGCAGGGGAGAAAAAACCCCATTGGCAATGTTCTGGATTTCGATGGCTTTTTCTTCATCGATTTCCACACTGACGAGCTTATCCTGGTAAGAAAGAATGGCTTTTCTTTCTTGTGCGGATAGTACGCGATTGACGAGGATTCCACCGTGTGGTTTGACTATCATTTCCTGCTCCTTAACTCAAATAGCCGAGTTTTTTTAATTTTACCTTGGCCGCATCCTCTTCTGCTTGGGATAAGTCATTGCCGTCTTCGTGCGCTGCCACATATTGGCTGAGGGCATGAATGACGAAGGTGGACAAGTTGGGAAAATTTTCCCTGGCTGCATGCTTCAGCATGTCTTGGCGCAAATACTCGGGAATAAGCACGTCGTTGGTTGGCGGTTGTAAATAGCCCAGTTCTCCCATTTTTTGCAATATTTTCTGCAGGCACTCTTCTTCACTTTCCTTGTCTGTTTCAAGGATTAATTCCGGATTTTCAGGCTCTTCAAAGGGGTCGGATATGCCGGTGAAATTTTTGATTTCTCCAGCAATGGCTTTTTTATACATTCCCTTGACATCACGCGCGATGCATTCGTCGAGGGCGCACTTGACATATATTTCGATGAAATCGCCGATCATGGCACGAATTTCAGCGCGGATGCTGCGGTATGGGGAAACAAAAGCGGCGGTGGTCACGGCACCTTGTCGTGTCAGCAGAGAGCAAACAAAACCGACGCGGCGGATATTTTCATCGCGGTCTTCCTTGGAAAAACCCAGGCCCTTGCTCAAGTACTTGCGGGTGATGTCGCCATCCAATGCTTCGGGATGGTAGCCTCTTTTTTTGAGTTCTTCGTTCAATTTCAATGCCAGCGTGGTCTTGCCTGAACAGGGGAGACCCGTAAACCATAATGTGACACCTTTCATTCATGACTCCTTATATCAGTGGATTGACTTGCAGCGGTCGACAATCAAATATTTTTTTGGCAGAATCAACGTGCTGGAAAATTTCACATTGGTCAGCATGATGAGAGCCCGCTCCCGGTCCGGAAGTTCTTCCTGGAAAATCCCTTCCCAGCCTTCAAAATCGCCTTCGTCGATGAGTATCCGGTCGCCTTTGCGGAATGCATCTTCTTTCTTGCGCAAAAGCACGATACCATTGCTTTCACGGGACTTGATAGCCTGGATCTTTTCATCGGCAATGGTCCACAAGTA
>JAFGSF010000048.1 GCA_016934745.1 Candidatus Aminicenantota bacterium
CTCTCTCTTCCCTTATTTAAGAACTTTTTTAAAAATTCTTTTTCTTTTATGCTGCACCGGGTTGAAATACTTCCACTGCGCCTGGATCTTGCTGTTGTTTTCCAATTCCTGGTTGCTCTCGGTGAAGCGGATGCCCTTGGCGTTGGCGGCGTAGGCAATCTGGACCACCATCAGCAGGTCCACCCCCAGCCCGCGGTAAGATTTCTTGATGCCGGCCAGGTAGAAATCGAGGATATCGCTCTTTTTCAGGGCGCGCATGATGTGCCACCAGCCCAGCGGCAAAAGGCGGCCGTTTGCCTTCTGGAAGGCTTTGGAAAAGTTGGGCATGGAGAGCATGAAGCCGACCATCTCGTCCTTTTCGTTGACCACGGCCTGGAACAAGTCCTTGTCCACGTAGGAAAAATACTTCTTGATGAAATAATGGATCTGTTTTTCGGTGAGGGGCACGGCACCGTAGATCTCCTCAAACGCTTCATCGAGCAGGTGAAAGAATTCCTCGGCGCGGCCAAGGATCTCTTTTTTATTGGAAAATTTCAGCACCCGCAGGCCGCCGCGCTCCTTGATGCGCTCGGCCAGACGCAGCAGCTTTTCGGGAAAGGCCGACATGGGGGGAACCTGGCAGCGGAATTCGACGTAATCGATTTCCTTGATAAAACCCTGACCTTCAACCAGCGTCTGATAGTACGGGAAATTATAGTAGCCGGCGATGGTGGCCAGTTGGTCGAAGCCCTCGACCAGCATGCCCTGGGGATCGAGGTCGCAGAAGCCGTGCGGGCCGGTCAGGGTCTCCATGCCAAGCTCTTTGGCCCAATCCTCCACTACCTTGAACAGGGCGGCGGCTACGTCGGGATCGTCGGGAGCGTCAAACCAGCCGAAGCGCAGGTTCTTGGAATGGTACTTCTGGTTGGCGACGCGGCTGTTGATGGCGGCGATGCGTCCAACCGCCTTGCCGTCCTTAAAAGCCAGGAACAACCGCGCGTCGGCGTTTTCGAAAGCCGGGTTCTTGGCTCGGTCGAAGATCTCCATCTCGTCTTTAATCAGCTGCGGCACCCAGTACGGATTGTCCTTGTACATCGGGAAAGGGATCTTGACGAATGTCTTTAAATCCTTTTTATTAAGAACTTCCTTGACTGTAATGCTCATGGTTACCTCGCAACAGGATTATAGCAAATAGAATTAGAAAATACAAAAGCAAGGTTTTCGAAAGACTGATGTGGGCTGCTTAATTTAAAATAAAATGATTTCCAGGAATTTTATTTGGATTTGGTTCCTGCTTCTTCGTAGAGCAATTCAAAGAAAAGTTCTGCTCTAGCCCCATAACTATGCTTGTCGTCAGCTCGCATGGGGCTGTTGGCTCCATTAAAATCTATCATATCCATGCCTTTCGCCTTTCCGGCCATTAACATCGAATACATGGTCCATAGCGTAATTTTATCTCCACGCCATTTACTGGCGGTGAGACACAATACCAAATTCGCTACATTCTTGCCGTACAACAGTAGTCCGGCGCTCATCATCTGATCTTGCCCGTCTCTGAATGCGATGACTTCCCCCCGCCCATGCTTCACCAGCGCGCATAACGCCAGGATACCTTCATGACGGCTTTTTGATACTACTTGCTGCTGCTGATTCTCCATTACGTCGCGATACAAACGGAGCAGTTCTTCCTCGGTCCAGAAGTTCGATCGCCGGGGGACTCCTTGAGTGAGCAATCCGCGCAAAATCTGCCTGCGTTTGTTACGGAAATTGGCCTGCAAATGCTCTTCGCTGAGCGACTGCAATCCTCTGATGCATGCCGTATACCTGGGCCTGATTGTAAATCTTGGCTTTAAAGGCTCATGATAATTCCACCAATCAAAAACCCTGACGTCAGTCATTTCCAAAGGCGTTTGGGCGCGAATTTTCCCATAGCGCTGAATCATTATGGCAATGAATCCTTCATACACCGCTGTACTATCCGCCAACCACCTGTGAACCGGAGCTGCCGTGCCGAGTTCATTCCAGACTGGCCCGATGTAATAACAAAATTCGGGTATGGCGGGTGAAATACCATCGGGCAGGCAAACAGGCCAGAGACATACGGGCACATCACCTTTTGCAGCCAGTAACCAGTCGACCTTTTGGGAAAGCCTCTCTAAAACTGCGGGCTCGGTAAAGGCGCTCGCACCCGGAGCATTGTCCCAAAAATTCTGGGCATCCCGCGAGGAAACGACACTGAAACTGAATCGCGAGTTTTTTTTCGCTCTTTCTTTTATTTTCATGAATTGGTAACGGCTAATTCAATCACGTGGCAAATCAGTCCATGCGGGACAGCCTGCAAGTTACTTTTCGGGTAGCGATGAAAATCAAAGTAGCTCATGCTGGGATAATAAGAAAATTCGGCGGAAATTACAATAGCGGGGACTATTTCTCGGCAGTGACCGTGTAGGTTTCATCCAGAATCGATCCCGTCTCATTAAATTCAACATGGCGATGAATTTCAACTTTATGAAATTTTTTGAATAAATAATGAAGATCTTGGACCGTAAAAAAAGAAGTCAGGCCCACTTTGCTGAAACGGCCGCCTGAAAACCGGTCATACGTGTTTTTTGAAACTTCACTGCCCAGCAAGCGGTCGGGATTCTCCATTCCCAATAAAGTGAAGCAGAACATTTTCCCACCGGGCTTCAATACCCGAAGAACTTCCGACAAAACAGTTTCAATGTGCGCATAATCAATCTGGGTAAGCGCACCACGGTCCAGTACAAAATTAAAACTGCCATCCCCCCAGGGCAGTGAGGAAATATCTCCAACTCTTAATTCAGCCTGTACGCCCCGCATGGCCAAATGGCGTTTCCCATGGGCAATGGCGGAAGACGAGATATCGATACCATAAGAATTGAATCCCTCTTCAGCAAGGAACCAAATATTGTTTCCCGTACCGCAACCAACTTCCAGGACAGATATTTCTTTGTGATTTTTTCCAACCGCAGCACGCATGACAACCGATACGACATCGGAAAATGGCCACCGGTTAAGTTGCAAACCTTGTGCATAAATATCTTTCTCCCAATTAATAGTCGATATTCGTTTTTTTACTGACATTTTTCGATACCTGCTTTTTTAAATTTTTATTCGCAAAATAAACAACCCCGTTTTTGCCACAATCAATGAAGTTACCGTGTGATTCAATGATAAATTCTATTTTCATAATCCTGGCCGTGGCAGACGCTGTTATCATTCACGAATTGGCTTCTGCAAAACATGTTGGTTGATCGTGCACAACGCCGGTTCCTTTTTAAGCAAATCAACCACCTGCTGCCAGGTGAAACCATTGGTGGGCCCCAGTCGGGCATATATCTGGCGAATGAATTCCAGATCTTCTAAGGCATCCAATGTCCATCGCCAATCAGCTCGCCCCACGTCACTCATAATGTTCAGTAATCTGAATTGATCCGGATGTTCATAAATAAAAATGGTGACATGCTCACGTTCGTATGGAAGCGAAGCATGTTGCCAAGTTCGCTTTAGTGCGTCAATGGTGAACACTTCAGTATCCAGTCCCTGCGGATACGATGGCGGGATTTTATTGCTGGCATAATCCACCGGCGGATTGGCCTGCTTGAATTGTCGAATGATTTCATCACTCAACGCCGGATCGATCAGCGGATTATCGGCCGTAACACGCACACAGATATCGGCGTTGTGCGCAATCGCTGCCTTAAAAAAGCGATCCAGAACATCCGATTCGCTGCCGCGAAAGACAGGCACATGCATTTGCCGGCATTTTGCCTCGATCTCGTCGTTTGCAGGCAAAGTGGACGTGGCAACAATGATTTCATCAACATACCTGCAACACTGAATGCGCCGGACCACCCTTTCCAGGACGGTCTGACCACATAGATCCATCAGTACCTTGCCCGGCAAACGAGTCGATGACATTCGAGCTTGAATAATGGCGACAGTCTTCATGTGTTTCCAACTCCATAATGTTTCTCATGCAGGGGCAAGGCAATGTCCCCGGCGCAGCCAAAGAACCGACATGTTTCAGGAAGCCTCTGCGGCGTGCTTAAATTAACATGCACAGTTTGCCTCTCTTTTCCGCAAGCACGGGTACTCGTTATCACCGGTTCCTGCTGCGCATGCTTACTTTTCGATTTTGCTCCATTGCAGCAGTTCATCTGCCAAAATATCGCAATGTACTTTTTTCCCGAGTACTCTTTCATATTCCTTGGGCGCTATTCCTGTTCCGGGCCTTTTAAAGGCAATAAGTTCGGGAGCAATAGCGGTTCCTTTGGGGATGTCCACTTTAGCCACAATACTCCTTCTGGCAAATTTCCTGGAATTAATTTCTGAAGGCATGAAGGAAGACGTGCCGCCGCGAATATTCCTGTAAAACCTCACATTCTCGTTCAAGGTGAGCAAATCATCGGGGTCCATCGCATGATAATGATCATTGCCGGGAATGGACTTGTCCAAAGTAAAATGTTTTTCAACGACGCACGCCCCCATGATGATGGCAGCCAGCAATACCCGCATGTGCTTGTCAGGCAGGGTATGGTCGGAATAGCCGACCAGGTACTTTGGGTATGCTTTTTGCAAGTACTGGATTCTCACTAAATTCGCATCCGGGTAAGCTACCGGATAATTCAGTACGCAATGCAGCAGGACGATTTGCCCATTCTTCTCTTTTTCTATCGTTCGTACGGCCTCCCGGATCTCCTGGTTGGTCGATGCGCCGGTAGACAGTAAGACCGGTTTCCCCTTTCTGGCAATGTGTGCAATAAAGGGAAGATTGGTTATATCCGAGGATGATATTTTAAAAAGATCAACCAACTGGTCCAGGTATTCAACGGACTCGAAATCAAATGGGGTCGACATGAATACAATCTTGTTTTTTCTGGAAAACGCGCTCAATTCCCCGTACTCCTTCTCTCCAAACTTGTCATATTGGCTGAATAATTCATACTGGTTCCGTAATTTTTCTTTATCGGTGTCCCAGTATGCGGGGCTTTGCTTGGTGGCAAGATTTTCCGCCTTGTAAGATTGAAATTTTACTGCATGGGCCCCAGCGGCTTTGGCCCTGGATATCATGAATTTGGCAGCATCCAGAAGTGGAATTTTTTTCTTCTTGGCGATATCATAATAATTCACGCCGATTTCGGCAATGATGACGGGATCACCGTCTTTCTCGATCACATGATCCCCGACAAATATTTTCCTGGCTGCTTTCATGTCAAATTGCCACTATCGTTTTTGTCAGATACCCTCGCAAAAAGATTACTCCCGTCCCAAGGAAAGGAATTCATAATGAACTGGTTAAAATCGGCATTTGGTGTCATGACCCATGAAGGAATAGTAAGTTTGATATCATGGCTGGACCTGGTTATTTACTTTTCATGTTCTTTTTAACAATAGTCCGAATTTTTCTTTTTTTTTCAAATCTTTTGAAGAGTTACTTTCATGCTGCCGGTACCGATAAAGCGGCAGTTCGATATGCTTGATGGCAAACTTTTTTTCAAACCGTATTCTTAACTCCATATCCTCGTTCATCATGAATTTGGGATCATATAAACCGATATCGATCAGCCTTTCTACCCTGAACATAATTCCACAGGCAATGGGATTTTCCCGGGAATTGACACGCTGGATGTGCGATTCCTTTTCATCAACTAGAATATAGTCGCACGATACGGCGTCCCACTCCGGATTCATGTTCAAGAACATCGATTCCACGTATAGCAATTCTCTGTCAATGTAGTCGTCCGCATCCAGATTTACAATATATCTGCCTCGAGAAGCCTTGATTCCCTCATTGCGGGCATACGCAATGCCCATGTTGCTATCCAGATTGATCAGGGTAATATGACTGCTTAAATATTTCAGAACTTCAGCTGTATTGTCGCTGGAACCATCATTGATTACAATTATTTCATATAACTCCTTGTTTAAGGATTGATTCATTGCGCTGCGGATACATCGGGCGATGTATTTTTCTGCATTGTATACGGGAATAATAATGCTGACAATCATGGTGATATTCCGTGGAGGATGACCATTTTTCTCACAGGCACATTTTGCAAGAATTTACTGACAAAGTCAACAGATTCAGGAAAATTTGCCATGTCATTGGATTTGCCTGTGCGCTTTTAGAACAAAAATTCAATCCAAAAAACCTAAACCAAGATCATATATCAGTTTTCGCTGCTTCCTGCCCTTTGAATGGCGCCTGCCAATATCTCCGTTAAAATCTTCACGTTTTTATCCCAATTAAAAGCGGCCGCGTGTGCCATGGCGCGTTGATGATCCCATGGTGAATTTAAGGCGTGGTCCAGCGCGATCTCCAGTGCAATTTCATCATGGGGAGGGATCAACAATCCCGCGAAATCCGGCAATATCTCTCCGACTCCCCCCACAGCAGTAGCCACCACTGGCGTGCCACACGCCATGGCCTCCAAGACGACATTGGGCACTCCCTCGGAATAACTGGGAAGGCAAAAAACCGAAGCCGCTGAAAACCAGGAGGGCAATTGGCAATGCTCAACCCAACCAAGAAAATGCACTCTGTCCACTAAACCCAGCGCATCCACACGGGCCAGGAGTTTCTTCTTGAGCGGTCCATCGCCGATGAAAACCAATTTGGCCAGGGGGCGTTTTTTAGCCAAGTTTGCAAAGGCCTCCAGCAGTTCGTTGCAGCCCTTGGAAGCCAGCAAAATTCCGACGAACAATATCACTTCGTCGTCGGGGCCGATTCCATGCTCGTCACGGGCACTATATTGGTTCATAGGATGGAAACGCAACGCATCGACGCCATTGTAAAGTACTTTTGTACGCCCGGGCTCCACACCGATTGCCGCCAGGCGTGCAGCCATGGCTTTACTAACCGCGATGACGGTATGAGCCCGGTTTAGCGCCCAGCGCATCTGTACGCGAAGCAGCCGTTTGTGCGTGAATACATGAACATCGCTGCCATGCACCTTGACCACAACCGGGGTTCGAGTGAGCTTGGCGAGGAAGACAGCGGTAATCGCATCGGGAAAACCCCAACTGCCTATCAAACAGTTCCAACGCTTCAGGAAAAGCGTGGAAAACCGTTGACAGATCAGGGACAACAGCAAGAAAAAGGGGTGAGAAAACTGGAAAAAGCGCGGGGCATGCCAAAACACGAAATAATCGGCATGGGGCCAACGCGTACGTGCCTGGCGCTTGAAACGCCAGTATGCCCTCGGGTTTTTAATGAATATGACCCAGGATATCGGAACCAGGATCGAGACTTCCATATGTTCGGCCAGCAGCGCGAACTGGTGCTGGTTGTAAACAGCAAAATTGGTGTTCCAAGGAACGGCGAATAGCCTGGTGATGATTAGTACTTTCGGAGGCATCTTTCAAGCAGCTAACATAATGTGCTGCTGATTTTCAAGATATGTGTTTTCATGTTTTCACGTTAAATGTTTGTTTATTCAGTTTTCCATCTATGACTTGGAATTTTATAAGTTTTTTATAACCTTTTTCATGAGCCAAAGTGAGTGCTTCAGTGATATTTTTGGGGATTCTTTGCCCGCTCTTTTTGTAGTAGTAGTATCCATACCCGCGAATATTCATGTTTTCTTTTTTTAAAATTCCTTCGGGAATTCCGCCGATCATGGCCACTCCGGAAATCGCAGGCGTTACCAACGCTGAACCCAAAGGCCGATAGCTTTGGGATTCATAATACCATTTTTCTCCCTGAGGGATATAAACGCATATGGTGCTCTTGTCGATTTCTTTTTCAAGTTTGAAAAGTTCATTGACAAAACTTTTTAACACTTGCTGCCGCTGCGTCAATCCAAGCATTTCCTTCTTTAATTGAATTATTTCATAAATGCTTCCAGCGGTCTTATTGCGTTGAGCCCCGTCGGAATTGTTTTTGGCTATTCCTTTTATAACATCAGGTCTCGATACGATACTGAGTACGATCACGATAAAAAGAAAAATTGTTTTTACTTTTCCTGGAGCATGAAAACCGTCGAAAATATTTTGAGAAAAATAAATTAAATATGGGATGGACACAAACCATTGTATCGAACAAAAGTAATACACATCGGTGCCATGCGAGGAAGTCAATATTCCTCCCAGGACGCCCGCCAGGGTGATGACAAACAATGTTTCCATGTCAATATATTCTCGTGACTTGATGCTTGACCTCAGTTCGCTCCAACTTGCCAATGTCTTGTTTTTCATTAAAATGAGACCCGCAATCAGTGCGCCAAGAAAGTAGGTTATAAAACCGTCCGAAAGTTCCCAAAAAGTTTGGATTCGCCCCGATAGCGAGAGTGGCTTTGCCAAATATGCGGAATGAAAAACAACAAAGTAAATAATCAAGGCCATGACTGTGCCCGCCAATAAAACTCGTACAATAGATTTAAAATTCCATCTGTTTCTGAGATACAGATACGCCGCTGCGATAAAACAAACAAATCCATTGGATATTTTTAAAAATGAAATAAGCATGATTGCCATCATGGAAAACAAGAAAAAAATGCCGTCATTTTCATGAGGATAGGATATATAAGCCAGCCATATGGATGCGAATAAAAAAGTAAACAACAATGCCATGCCATAGCTTTCGCTTCCCATGGGCGAGGCAAATTGAAGCAGTGCAAATGGCAGGGAGTAAATGAGCGTCATGAAAGAAATGGCATACAACAGATTTAAAAAGCCCTTGCCCTTGTACATAAATATTTTATGAAGAAAACCGAATAATATTTTAAAAAAAAGAGGCAAAAAAATTGCCGGATAGGCAATATTGTAAAACATTAACGTCCCCAGGCCGGTCCAATTTTTCAATCCGGCAAACAAGGCGTGCGAGCCCCAATGATATGGGATATAGGGGGATCCATTCAAGCCCGTCGAAGCCCAGCCGAGGGTAGAAAACATATTGCTCATGCTGCCATGAAAAATGACATCAATATGTGCTTTGCCTAATATTATTTTTTCCGGGAAAAGTGCGCTATGGCACCACTGTGAATAAAACAATAAAACCATGAACGTCATGAACGCAGCGCCCGCCATCAAGGTCAGCCAATTCCTGCCGCGTAGAAAAAAGAAAAACTCCCGAAAAGCCAATGCCATGCCAACCGGCAGAACAACCAGACCGATCCACCCAGAATACTTGGAAAGCAATATCCCGCCCATGCCCATGGAAACAATCAGGAAACCGGTATAGAACTCGCTGGTTCGATACCATTTATTTTTTGCAGGGAAACAGTGGCATAAAAAATCAGGCAGGCAGAAGATGATACATGCCAATGCAAACAGGCCGGCATAATTGACCGTTGTCACATAAGCGGTCAAGCCCATTCTCGCCCCATAGCAAAATGCCAGAATAATCAAGGTCGTGAATATGCTCAGGGTGTTCAATAAATTGTTTATTTTACTCATTTCCTTGTTTATTGATCAATTTGATTAATAATAAAATCAATTTTTCCCATGAAAGATTTTAAGGAAATACTGTTCTTATTACAATAGCCAACCATGATTTTACACTAATGCAAATAACTTTTTCAACAATAAATTTATATGGAAACGTCCGAGTCAAGCAGGTAACTCGCTTTCAATAATATCTCCATCGACCTCAGAACCATGGTTATCTCGAAAGACTTTGTGTTGGACCCTTAAAAGATATTGACATTTCAAAGATTGATTTTTAGAATACAAGCTCGGGTTGAATGGCTTCTATATAAACAAAAACAAGCTTCCAGCTTCATTTCTGTATGGCGATCAGCTCAAGGGAGGCAGCATTAATACACATGTCAAGAATAATGAGCGCGCTCTCTGACCCCAAAGAAGCGGACTCGTCGAAGCATGGGCACTCTGGCGTTTCAAAAATCAGTTATTTTATTTTATGTCTTATCGTGATATTGATTCCATTGTTGAGTACCTGTACTTTGGTTACATTCGGTATGAACAAACAGCTACTGAATTTCACCCCCCAGTGGTCGGATGAAATTTTCTATTGGCATCAGGCAGCTACTTTCCGCGTTGCCGGTTTCAACGGTGGATATTACACGATCAACGAACAACCTGCAGCCATACCTTTTTTTCATTTTTATTCTCACGGTCCGGTTTACCCCATATTGATCGGGACTCTTGGACGTATTTTTGGATGGAAAATAAATTATGCACCTTTTTGGAATATAGCTTTTTTGACCCTTGCCTTGGCATGGTTTATCACGACCGTAAAGCCAGATCGTCTACAGCTTCTGCTAATTGGATTAGTCATGCTGACGTTCTGGCCTATACAGCTTTATATGGTCACTAACATGCGGGTAGTGATATTCAGTTCAATTGCAATAGTCATCGCGGCATTCTTCCATAAGACCATAAGCGAGCCGAAAAATACAACACGCTTATATCTTATCATGTTCTGCCTAACGATCGGACTGATGACTCTATTCCAAATCAGTTGGGCCTTATTATTTTTGCCCTATCTGCTACTGATACGGAAAAGAATCCAACTTTCTTTAGGCCAGGCAACGACTTTTGCCTTAATTGTAATCGTCATCAGCTATTTCATATATGATCAGATAATCGCTCCGTATCCTTACTTCACCAGCGATCTGATGACAGCTTTGAAGGTTTCTTGGTACCAGGGTCTCAAGGTTTTCATTCACCATTCAGCAAATAATATTCGGAATTTTTTTAATCCAAGCCATCACCCGCTGTGGCTTATGCTTCGTGCCCAGATGCTATTAGTGATTACCGGCAGCAGTTATTTAATGTGGAAGCAACACAATCAGGAGGCTACGGTTCAAGAAAGTATTGTCGTACTGACGAACGGCGGGCTACTGTTGCTTGAGGCGATCTTGTTTTTTGATATTTTCAGTTGGCGTGATTACCGACTCTTTGCACCGGTTTTGTTGATGATTATCTTCCTTTTTGTCGCACGCAAGCGATTCTTTCTAGTAACCCTCATGCTATTAGCAAACCTTGCGTTGCTACCGAGTTTTCTTCCCACTTATAATAAATTAATAAGAGGGGCATTTCCTGAAGATCGGACCGCAGTCGAGGCATTTTCTAAACAGATCGTTCCAGTAATCAAATATGATGCAAACAAAGATGGTTGGTATAATACCTTACTGGCTCCACTGCCCATTGCCGTTAATCGCCTCATGCTTGGAGTACCTGCAGGGATTGGCATATCGTGGTTTACTAATCCGGATGAACTCTCCCAAATAAAATCGCGATACCTTCTTCTTGACAATAAAACTTACACTGCAATGAAAAAGCACGTTGGGCTTGAGTTCAAACTTTCAACGACTGTTGGAGACTTGTATATTAATAGAAGTTCCGAATGCAATAAATAACCCAATGAGTTCGCTCCAAAAAAGAACCAGGTTTTTGCCCTCATATTCCGGGCCCACATTGTCGATACGTTATTGATAATATATCTATTGACGATTTCAAGTTAATTTTTCAATCATACGGAAAACCTGAAAGGATTTTTGCAAGATAAATAATCCCAGAAGCTAAATGCAGCAGTAAAAACAAACTGCACAATAGAAACTTGGCGATGTCTAACAATTTATTTTTATTAATGCTTTTCATCCAGGAGAAATACGCAATCAGTGCAACCAGGAAAACGAAAAATAACCCCATGTCATAACTCCATGAAAAGTTCCAATAAAAAAAACGGTATCCTGCCTCAGCAAAAAAAGCCATTTGCACTAAAGCGATGACCAAGAAAATGACTGCAAGCGCAAATAATGGATTTTTTTTTATGGTGGAAAATTTAAAAATTATCAAGACGACAGGAAAAGCAATTCCCAATAACAAAGATATATAGGGATTGGGGGAATAATGTTTCCAGACAGCCAGATAATCAATGATTAGTGACGTGCGATATTGGCCAGCCAATGGTTTGTAAGTAAAGTAATATTGGAGTGCCAGTGAAATGATTGAAGGAATTGCTACCATCAAAGCTTGGCCATATCGGTTAATTTTAAATCTGCTTTGACGGGAAAGAAATATATAAATGAACAAGGATAATATGAAGGTGATGGCAAAATTAGGCTTTATCCATACGGAAGCAAAAAGGAGAAAAGCAAGAAATAAAGACTTTTTATCTAACAAGGATTTATGGTTGAATTGTAAAAAGACGATTCCCACGAAAAATATAAGAATAGCCAGTGGTTTTTGGGCAATAAAAGTGGGATTGTGCCAAATATTCGGAGTACCCTGTCCCAAATACATGGTTTTCGAAAAAAACGGCACAAAGATTGCACCAAGTAAAAATAGAATCCAGGAAACCAGCAAAGATTCCAAATGATCAAATAAAAACTTTGATCTGAGGTAGAAGTAGGTAATGACAAATGAAGAGAGCACACAGAAGACCAGAACAATAATCATGGAAACTTCCATGGAAGTGAACGACAACCAGGAAAAAAGGATTACCAAAATATGGAAGCCCGGATGCGGTATGGTAAAAATTTTTCCACTATGAATAGTTTTAATAAAATTGAGATGCCCCAAAAAATCTGATGGATACAATGTTTTTTGAGCATTTGCGGAATATAGGTAATTTGAAAACAAGCATACCGAGATAACCGCAAAAACAAACAGCGTAGCAATCAGCCAAATAATTTCACTTTTTTTTATCGCCACTTGGTCAAAATTCAATTTAATCATTACTGGAGTTCATTGGACCGAAATTATTCCAGTTGAAGTCAGCATGTCTTTTTTTCAGACAATCGGGTAATGAAGGGTTCGGATTTTTTATCGCAAGACAGCAAATGGGCTGCAAAGCCAGAAAATGAAGAAAAATGAGAAAGGCAATTTTAACCATAGAGAAATTTTAAGCCAAGCCAGTTTGGCTGTCAATAATCCGTCATGACTATGATCAGGAATTATTGATTACAGCAATTATTTCGACTGATAGGTTTTTCTAACGGTTTATTGATGCCCGTTTTCAGATCTTCGCGATGCTGATGCGGCCGTTGACCGTTTCCAGGTTCAACTTGTGGCCGCCGCCGTTGACTTGGCCATCGAGCGAGCTGCCGACGAAATGCTTGGTAACATGCAGGTCGAAATCGTTGGTGATGCCGCCGTTGACCGTGCTGCCTTCGACGCTGAAAGCCGATTTGCGGTTGATCTCGATGTCAATGCCGCCGTTGACCGTTTCCACATCCAGGTCGCCCTGCAACTGGGCTTCCTGGGAAATGTCCACGGACCCGTTGACCGTACTCAGGGAGGCGGAATTGAAATCCCCGCTGAATTTGATGCGGCCGTTGACCGTTTTCAAGTGCAGTTCGGCGAATTTCCCCCGGCAATCCAGCGCGCCGTTGACCGATTTGAAGGCGGCGCGGCTCAATTTTTCCGGAACCACGATGGTGAAATCGACCTTGGCACGGGTATTTTTTTTATTGAACTTGGTGCGGATGCGGACGCTGTTGCTCCCAGCCTCGAAAATCACGTCCACGGTTTCGATTTCGCCCTTATTATCGGATTTTTTCACGGCCAGCACTTCCACAGCCCCGGTGGACCGGGTCGTAATTTCGATTTTGCCATTGATGTTGGACAAATCGATCGTGCCGTCGGCCGTGAGGTCGAAACGGCGGTTGATCTTCTGCTCGTAATTCTCGGCCGCCAGCAAAGAGAACATGAAAAGCAGCATAAAAAGACCGATTTTGACTTTTTGTTTCATCGTACACCTCCAAAGGTCTATAAACGAAATAGAAGCAAGAAAAGTTCACGAGTTTTCCTGGAGTCGAATTAGAAGCAATATGAAAAAAATCGGTTTAGGGCGTAAGGCGTAAGGCGTAAGGGAAGAATAAGACAGAGCTTGGTTTAGGGTGTAAGGTGGAAGGCGTAAGGGAAGAAAATTAAGAATGAAATTAGTTCTTTCTTACCTTAAACCTTACACCTTAAACCTTACGCCGATTCCTTTCATCCCTTACACCTTGAACCTTACACCGATATCCGGATCATCCCTTTCGCCTTAGGCAGAAACCATGCCTTACACTGTTGCCTTATGGATCTGCCGCTTCTGCTTGTGTATCTGGCGATGAAGAAATTTGATCTGTTTGCGGTCGCCGGCGGCGATGGCGGTGGCAAGTTTTTCCTTGAGCACCTTGATCCGCGCTTTCACGCCGGCCTTGTTCAGGCCTTTCACTTCGTGATGCACATGAGTATCGATGTTCAGCGCCTTACAGATGGCGACCAGCAGGTGCTCCTTGTTCAACTGCGAGTAACCCTGCACCGCTTCGTGCTCAATGCCCTTGGCGATCTCCCTGAGCTCAGCCACGGTTTTCTTTTTCAGTTCAACGAACGTGTGCTCCATGGTGCCTCCATAGTATAGAATTGTTTTTATTTTAATAAATTATAAAAAATTCCACAACTGCAATATCCTGAAAAATATTGAAAAGCGAATTATTTTTTCCTTCAAAAATATCCAAAACTAATGATTGCAAATGGGCATGTTTCGATTGAATTTCTTGAAAGAATAATTATTTGACGCAAAAACATCTCTAAACAAGATGGCTCTCCCTTACTAAGAAAATCCATTTATGGATATGATGGAATCCGAGTTTCACCTTCAGGAGTTTCCTTTTTCATCTGGTTGGCTTGCGAATAGCAAATTGACAAAGCAGCCATGAATATTTAAAATGCCAGCATGCAAACAATCAATTTTTCTGTGAATTCGATCCTGAAAAAAGGTTGGTTCTTACATCCGATTCTCTTCGCAACAACACCTGTTTTATTTTTGTTTTCTCATAATATTGCCGAAACTCCATTTCAAGATATTTTTTTTCCGGCCGCAGTTTCGCTTGCTTTGGGATTAATTGGAATAGTCCTACTATTCTCTATTTTGAAAAATATTTGGAAAGCTTCTGTGCTCACCTCATTGGGTTTAATGCTTTTTTTCTCATATGGCCATTTTTTTCGAGTGATAAGGGGGCTGAGAATTGGCCGAGTTATAGTTGGAAGGTACGCCGTCACATTGCCTTTTTATATGTTGATTTTTATTGCCTGTGCGATCGTTATAATAAAAATAAATAAAAGTATTTACCGCTTCACTCAAATATTGAATATTTCGGGAATTGTTTTTCTCCTGACGATCCTGATTAACATAGTAATCTATAGTGTGGGTACTATTAATCCCAAGCAAGTAAAAATTGATTTCCAAGATCCAAACGCTTTAAATTTGGCGCAATCAAAAAAACCCGACATCTATTACATTATACTCGATGGCTATTCACGTCAGGATGTTCTTCAAGAATACTATTCATTCGATAATAGTGACTTCATAAATTATCTTAAAGGCAATGGATTCATTGTTACAGATAAGAGTAATTGCAATTACTCTTTGACTTTTCTATCTTTGGCTTCGTCACTGAATATGACTTATTTCAATTCACTCTACTCAGCAGACCCAAAGAGAAAAAATGACAGATCCGTCGTACATTCTATGATCCATAATAACATTGTCGTCCGAACCTTGAAAGCAATTGGCTATAAAATCATTAATTTCAGTTCAGGATGGGGACCAACAAACTTTTTATTGAAGGCTGATTGCAATTATTCAAGGAGCCTCTGGAATGAATTCACCATGATGGTAGTTGAAACATCCATGTTCTCAATAATATATAAAAAACTCTATTTTTTTAAAATGAAAAAAGAGATTTTAAGTACGCTGGACCAATTATCTTCAGTGGACAATATGAAGGAACCTAGATTCGTTTTAGCACATATTGTATGTCCGCACCCGCCATTTTTTTTCGATCAGAATGGCAATCCGGTCGCAACGATAGAACCCAATCCAGGAAGCTCCGATTGGCTGAACAAATCCGGTTATGTGAATCAACTCTTGTTTATCAATAACCGAATAAAGAACATCATAAAATCCTTGCTCAATAGAGAGCGTAAACCAATAATTGTGTTGCAAGCAGATCACGGTAGTGCATCATCGTTATATGTTGTGGGAAGTTCCCATTGGAAAATTCCAGATAATAAGTCTCTGCGTGAACGGGTTCCGATTTTAAATGCAATTTATTTCCCAGCACAGCACGATCCCCTCCCCAATATTCCAAACTCAATTTCACCGGTAAATACATTTCGTTATATTTTCAACTGTGAATTCGGAACAAATTATGAAATACTGCCGGATAAATCTTTTTTTTCAAGTTACGACAATCCTTACAAATTTCTTGATGTAACCTCTATTGTATCTGAATAAAATAATATCACTTCCAGAACGCTCCGAACTGAAACTAAATATTGTTTTTAAATCCAATGTTTAATATTACCTATTTTTATTTCGACTATTGGCTATTAGAGCAAGCATTCACTTATCACTAATTACAAAATCTTACGATCCCCTGGGCTTTTCCCCAAAGAACGTATCCGACAACCTTTCGAAGTGCATGAAGTTGCCGATATTTTTCAAGGCGATCAACGCCGCTTCCTGCTCGGCTTCGCGGCGGTTCCGGCCCCAGCCGCTGCCGATTTCACTGTTTTCCAGGAATACCGCCACTTTGAACTGGGTGTCGGGCGGTTTGCCGTTCTCGGCCACCACCTGGTAGCTGGGCAGGACATTCTTGTGTTTTTGGATCAATTCCTGAAGTTCCGACTTGTAATCGTTGATGCGCAGGTCATGGCTTAGCAGCTGCTCCAGGAATTCCTTGAACAGATGGATGATGACGGCGGCCGTGGTCGCCAGGTCCGAATCCAAGTACATGGCTCCGATCAGCGCTTCGAAACTCGAAGAAACTATTTTCTGGTTGCGCCGGCCCTGGTTTTTTTCTTCGCCGCGGCCCAGCAGAATATGGCTGCCCAGGTTGATGGTTTTGGCCACCTTGAACAGCAGGTTGCTGGAAACCAGGTGGGCGCGCATTTTGGCCAGGTCACCCTCGTTGTTGTCCCGGCAGCGGCGAAAAATATAATCGGTGATGACCATGCCGATGACCGAATCACCCAGGAACTCCAGCCTTTCATTGTCGGCGCCGCGGTTTTTGCCGCCCTCGTTATACGATTTATGGGTCAGGGCGGAGCGCAGCAACTCGCGGTTCTTGAAACGGTAATTCAGTTTTTTTTCCAGTTCGTCCATCAGCGCACTTTCATGACCACGAAGGTCAGGTCATCGGCGTTGGACTGGCCGGAGGCGAAAGCGATCGCCTGCTCCAGAATCCTTTCCTTGATTTCCAGCGCCGAAAGGGCGGCATAATCGATCAACATTTTTTTCAACCCGGGGACACCCAGCATTTTTTCTTCCATGTCCATGATCTCGGAAAGACCGTCGGAAAAAAAGAACAGGATATCGCCGCTCTGGTAAGGCAGTTGAAGTTCTTCGATGCCTTCCTGGCTGAAATTGTTCAATCCCAGGGCCATGCCGCGCGGGGACAGCTCCAGGCAGGTTTGGCTGGCACTTTTGTAAAACAGGGCCGGAGTATGACCGGAACGGGAAAAGATCAGGGTTTTTTTCTGCAGGTCAAAGCGCACCAGGTTGATGGTGATGAAGGTCACCTTTTCGAATGAGTTCTGCAGGCTAATATTGCATTCATTGAGAATGGCCGCCGGTTCCTTGCCGGTTTTCTGCAGGCAGTTCATGATGCCTTTCAGCTCGGCCATGTAAAAAGCAGCCTGGGCTCCCTTGCCCGAGACATCGGCCACCAGCACCGAAAGGAATTCGCCGGGACGATGGAAGTAATCGAAGTAGTCGCCGGCGATCTCCGTGGCCGGGATGTTGACCGCGGCAATATCAAACTCGGGACAGGCAAAGTGGTCGGCGGGCAGCAGCTTCAACTGGATGCCGCGAGCAATGCGCAACTCTTCCTGCAAGCGTTCCTTTTCCTTTTCCTCGGTCAGCAAACGGCCGATGCCCGATGCCATATCATTGAAGGACTCGGCCAGGAAATGCATCTGTTCACGGGACTTGAGGCGAATGCGGTAGGAGAAGTCGCCCCGGCGTATCTTTTCCGTGCCCTTGGTCAATTCGTTCACTGCCTTGGTAATGACCCGCACCATGCGGAAACCGAAAATAAAGGACATGACGATAAAAAACCCGAACAGGCAGAGCATGAAGCGCACCAGTGTCGAGATGGGGAAGACCGAGGACTGGCTGTCTCTTTTCTGCAGCACCTGCAACTCCTTGCGCAGTTCGTCCAGCTGCTGGCTTTTGTATGCCAACAGGGCCGGGTCGCCGCCGCGGCCGATCTCCGCCTCCAGCGCCCGGGCCTGGTCGCCCAGCATAGCGGTGCGATCAGAGGTTTTCAGCTTCTGCATGATTTTAGAATAATCGTTGATCAACAAGAACATATTGAACTTGAGGACGGGCTTGCCATCCTTGAGTTCGTCGAAATCCCAAAAACGGAAGGTGAAGGGGAAAGGAAAATGGTATTTTTCAAAACCCGAAAAGTCCTTGTCATTCAGGCGTAGCGATAATTCCTGCGAAGAGGCGGACAGGGTATTCCCGCTGGCGCCCATGAACATGACCTTGAAGTCGCCGATGGGCGGCATGGCATCAAATGTTTCCTGGTCAAGGGTTTCGATGATCAGTACCGCATAGTCACCCTGGCGCTGCTGTACCCCATGGTACAGGACGCCTCCGGCCTTGAAAAACCCCGATTTGAAAGCGGCCAGCGGGCCATTGGGATCCAGGGCCTTCAGGGAGAGGTTCTCGGGATAGGTGAAGAATGCCTCGAGCCGACCATTCTTTTCCTTGAAAAAAGCCAGGTTTAGGAAGCGCGGCCGGCGGCGCCGGAAGCGCTCCACCTCCTGGACAAGATGCTGTTTGTCTTCCATGCCGAGATAATAGTCAGCGCTCTCCGTGAAAACCTTGATGTCATTCTGTAACAGGTTGTCGAAAATGGCCGTATTGTACTGATAAATAATGATGTTGATGATCAGGTAGAAAAAAATCGTGATCAGTACAATCGGCGTCACGATGAAAAACAGGCTGGAAATGATCAGCCGGTTGCGGATCTTCCAGAGCAGCCGGCGGCGGACGATGCCCAGCAGGCGCACCACGCCAACGATGACGGTCAGCCAAAGGAAAAAGGAGAAGGTGCTGCTCTTGAAGAATATGAGCGAAACGAGGGTCCACGAGGCCAGCAGGATGATGGCCAGGTCCAGTTTATGCAGCTTCTTCAACATGGAGAGATTATAGTATGAACGACTATGAATTTGCAAGAACAGAACTTGATGGGAGACTGAAGAAGGTAATAATTGTAATCGGTTTACGGTAGACGGCAAGAGTAAAATTCCAAATCCCAAGCACCAAATCTCAAACAAGCACCAAATCCCAATGTTCAAATGACCAAAACGAAGAAAA
This sequence comes from Candidatus Aminicenantota bacterium, assembly GCA_016934745.1. Taxonomy (GTDB): domain Bacteria; phylum Acidobacteriota; class Aminicenantia; order UBA2199; family UBA2199; genus UBA2199. Next base: position 19,286 of record JAFGSF010000048.1, read on the forward strand.
GATATCAGAAAGGTCTTTCGTTGGGGTAATTGAAATTTTGAATTTGGAATTTTAGTCACACTATGGTTTCAGCAAGTTTTATGAGCGCTGGAACCATCCAGTGTGACTATGGATTTTGGTGCTTGGAACTTGATGCTTATTTCTCTTACCGTATACCGTCTGCCGTATACCGTACACCAAGCTCGTTCCGGGAAAGGGCTATTCTTTAAATATCCCGCCGAAACGGTAGGTCAGGGAAAATTTAAGCAGATTGGCTTTGTAGTGGCTGGCCACGGCCTGCTCTTTCACGAAATAGCCGTTTTCAGACCAAGCCGCTGTTTTTCTCTGGTAGGCGACTTCCAGCAGCAAGGAGCGGGAAAATTCAAAGGCGACACCGGCCGCATAAGCATGGACTTTAACAGGCTGGCCGGTGCTGTCGGCATATAGCTGCTTGTCAGTGGACCAACCGCCGCGCAGGTGCAGGAGAAACCAGCGTAGCGGCACGTTGATTTCCATGCCCAGGCGCAGGTTGCTGACATTTTTCTGCTCGGAGTCGAAATCGTCTTTTTGGGGATACGGTATGACCGATCCCGGAATATAATAATTTTCCAGGGTTGCTTTTTGCCAGTAGATACGTGAATAATCAAAGCTCAGGTTCAACCACTGGGCCGGCCGCAGGGCGGCCCCCAGGGAATATTGGGCCGGGATACCCACCAGAGCCAGGGTGTTGAAGGCCTTGCGGTTGACTTCCGTACCCAGTTCATCCACTTCCCAAACCAGCAGCGAAGAGTCAAAATTGTTTTTTGAAGCACTGTGATAGGTTAAGCCGAGGTTCAGGGCTTTGAATGGGCTGAACATGATGCCGACAATGAATATCCGGCCGCGCAAACTCTCCGTGTACTGTTCGTGAACTTCAGCATCCTGGTTCAAGTTCTGCAAATGCATGCTGCCGGAACCGAAAAACTGCTGAATTGTGCAACCCAGTGCAAAATACTCGCTGATTGCCGCCGCTGCGGAAATAGCCAGCACATCGAAGCCTTCACTGCCTTTGAAATTCACGGTGGCTGTCTCAGTCGCCCAGTCGTTTGGCGAAAAACTGAGCGCTTCTTCTGCCGCCCCCTTAAAACCGTAGGGGATATAACGGAAATAACTCAAGGCAAAACCCCATTTCATTTTCAGGAACTCGGCCGGGACTGAAACGGAAAAAAAATTGATCTGCTCGAGCTTGTAGTTCAGTTGAAAGTTATACTGCATGTCGGCGCCGGGCACGAATTTTTCCTGCGCTTCGTAGCTGTGGGTCTGATTTTCAGCCTGGTAGGCAAAATGGAACATGGGACTGCGCATGGCCGCCAGGCCGGCCGGGTTCCAGAATACCGCCGTCAGATCGTCGGCTACGGCGGTGAAGGCATTGCCCATGGACATGGCCTTGGTGCCATAGACAAAATTATATTGGTTGTACCAGGGTTTGTATTGCGGGAAAACCAGCAGCGTCGCGGCAAACAACAAAAAAAAAACCCAGCAACGGCATTTCATTTCTTGTCTTCCGCCACCAGGTCATCTTCTTCATCATAACCGACCCGCTCGTCCTGGTCCTCGATAACCACCCGGCCGCCGACCGTCTCCTCGTAGGAAAGGCAGCACATCAGGCGTCCGCACATCCCGGAAATCTTGATCGGGTTCATGTTCAGGTTCTGCTTTTTGGCCATCTGCAGCGTGATGGGTTCCAGGTTGTTCAGGAAGGTTTTGCAGCAGAGCTGACGTCCGCAAATGCCTACCCCGCCGATCATCTTGGCTTCATCGCGAATGCCGATCTGGCGCATTTCAATGCGCATGCGGAACTTCTTGGCCAGGTCCTTGACCAAATCACGAAAATCAATCCGACCTTCCGAGGTGAAATAAAAAATGGCTTTCTTTTCCGTAGTGAAAAAAGTCACCCGCACCAATTTGATCGGAATTTCCCTTTCCTTGATACGGTTCTGGCAGTACTCATACGCTCTTTTTTCCTCGCGGTTTTTTTTACTGAAACTTTCAATATCCCTGCCGTTGGCTTTGCGCAGGATTGCCGGAATGCAGGGAATGCTGCGAATGGCGCTGAACGTTTCGCCAAAATGCTTGACGACTTTTCCCAGTTCTTCGCCGGTGATCGACTGGATCACCACGCAATCATCGAGCTTGATGTCGACATCCTGGCTGCGGAAGTGCAGCAGGTCATTGCGGCTGTCTATTTTGACCAGAATCACGTTATCCATGGTGTCAGCCCTGCAAAGGAAATGGTTCCTGGCCGGGGATCGCAGTTACCGGGGCGTAACTGTTGATAAATTCCAGGACCAGCACCCGGGCATTGAGATTGCGCTGGATATCGCGCAGCAAATATTCCATTTTGCGGATCAAAAAAAACACTTTATCCATATTCGTCAGGGCGGCCAATTCCATGAGCTTTTCCTTGTAATCCAAATTGATGAGCGCGGTACTTGAGCCATCGACCATCAAGATCATTATATCGCGTAACAGCATAGAAATCAAATTGACCATTTCACGGAAATAGACGAGGAAACTTTCGCGGTAGCGGCTGCGGTCATACAGGTCCAGAAGGATATCTTCAACTTCGCTCTGGCGCAGTAGCCTGTCCAGGATGCAGAGCATGGCCGAACGTTTTCCCTCGAGTTCCTGCCAATCCACTTCGGCCACGCTTTCCAGTCCGTCAGCAGCGAAAAAAGCAAGCAAGCGTGATTTTTCCGGATCCACCCCCTTTTGCAGCAATTCGAGCCTGATCTCATTTTTGGAGAGGGGCAGGAACTTCAAAATCTGGCAGCGCGACTGGATGGTGGGCAGGATCAGGTTCAGGTTGCCGGCCAGTAATATGAACACATTGGTGGCCAAAGGTTCCTCGAGGGTTTTTAAAAAAGAATTGGCCGCCATGTCATTAAGGCACTGGGCATCCTTCAAAATAAATACTTTTTTGTCGCCTTGAAGGGGGCGCCGGGACGAGGTTTCGATCAGCTCGTCCATCTGGCTTTTTCGGTAAAACTGGCCCTCCGGGGCCAGGACCTGGACGTCGGGAAACATATTCTTGTCGATGGCCAGGCAATGACGGCAGTGATCGCAGCCGTCATGGTTCTTTTTCAGGCAATGGATGCTTTTGGCGAAATTCACGGCGAAAAGCAACTGATGATACGGATCGCAGCCGCTGAATATCAGGCTGGAAGGTATCCGTTCGTTGCGCAGGTAACTGGCCAGGGTTGCCTTGATGCGGGTGTTGCCGATCAGTTCGGAAAGAGACATTCGGTGCACGCTCCGTCCCCTATTTAAGAGGGGAATAGAGGGTTATAGTACCATAAATTGACAGTCAGGTGAAGACTAAACTACGTGACGCGTCACGAAGGTAGGCTAGTCTTTAATTTCTTTTTGAGATACTTTCCGGTAATGGACCCCGGACACTTGACTATACCCTCGACGTCCCCCTGGTAGACGATCTGGCCGCCATGTCTGCCCCCGCCCGGCCCCAGGTCCACCAGGTAATCGGCGACCTTGATTATTTCCAGGTTGTGCTCGATGACCACCACGGTATGGCCGCGGGCGATCAAGGCCCTGAATACATCGATCAGCTTGCGCACATCATCAAAATGCAGCCCGACCGTGGGCTCATCCAGGACAAATATGGTCGGTGCGGCCGACTGGCGGGCCAGTTCTTTGGTCAGCTTGATGCGCTGCGATTCACCGCCTGAAAGGGTTTCGGAACTCTGCCCCAGGCGCAGGTAACCGAGACCGACATCAAGCAAGATGCGTATCTTCCTGGCCAGCAGCGGGATATGAACGAAAAGTTCGAACGCTTCACTGGCGGTCAGGTCGAGCACGTCGGCGATGGACCGCCCCTTGAAGCGGACCTGCCTGGTTTCGGAATTGTAGCGCCGTCCGTCGCACACCGGACAGGTGATCTCCAACTGCGGCAGGAAGCTCATCTGCAGTTTCTGAATGCCCAGGCCCTGGCAGGCCTCGCAGCGGCCGCCGCGCACGTTGAAACTGAAGCGGCTTTGTCCGTAGCCCTTGACCTTGGCCGCGGGCAAGGCGGCGAAAAGATCGCGGATCATGGCCATGATCCCGATATACGTAGCCGGACAGGAGCGGGAATTCTTGCCAATGGCGGACTGATTGACCATCAGCACCCGGCGCAGCTGATCCAGATTTGAGCTGGCGCCATAACTCAAGCGCGGATTGTCCAGGGCTTGGCCATGGATTTCGTGTAACAGGATCGGCACCAGGGCATCCACGACCAGTGAACTTTTTCCCGATCCCGAAACCCCGCTGACCACGGTCAATTGCTTGAGTGGGATTTCGAGGTTGACTTTTTTAAGGTTGTTGACCGAGATGGCCCGGATGGTGAGTTTCGCCCCGTCGGAGATGTTTGCTTGGGCGGGTGTTTCAATGCGGCGGCGGCCAAACACGTAATCCGCGGTCAGGGACTGCTTGCTTGCGGCAAAATCACTGAATGGGCCGGCAAACATGACTTTGCCCCCCTTTTCACCGGCGCCGGGACCGATATCAATAATGTAATCCGCGGCCCGGATGGTTTCTTCATCATGCTCGACCACGATCAGGGTGTTTCCATTTTCTTGCAGCCGGCGTAATATGCGCAGCAGGTTCAATTGCTCGGAAAAATGCATGCCGATGGAAGGTTCATCCAATATATAAATGATGCCGTTGAGACTGAAGCCAAGTTGGGACACCAGGCGGGCGCGTTGCAGTTCACCTCCTGAAATGGTTGTGATCTTGCGATCCAGCGAAATGTAGCCCAGGTTCAAGGTGACCAGAGATTCCAGGCGCTGCATAATGTGCGGTAAGATCGGCCGCATAATCTCCTTTTCATTATCCTGGCTGCGCACGGATTTAAAAAAATGGAGCAGGTCGCTTATTTCCATCCCTTGCAATGCGGAAATATTTTTTTCGCGAAAATAAAACGAACGCGCCGTGCGGTTCAAGCCGGAGCCGCGGCACTCGAAACAAAAATGAACCCCATCCTGAAAGCCGGTGCCCGCACAATCCGGGCAGGCGCCTTCGGGTGAATTTGCGGAAAAAGTTCCCGGTTGGGGTTCGGGAAGCGATATATCACACTGCGGGCAATGGAGGCGGTTGGAAAGAAAAACGGATTCGGCTCCCGCCCGGACCAGGATTTCGCCGTTTCCCTCGTTCAGGGCCAGGGTGATGCTGTCGGTAAACCGTTCGCGGTTGGGGATGTCCACTTCCAGGGCGTCTATTTGCACGGCGATGTGATGCCGGCTCTGGCGATCCAGGGTCGGTGCATTCTCCAGGTCATATACATGGCCGTTGACCAGCGTTTTCAGGAATCCCCGCTTGCGGTATTTTTCAAACAAGGACTGATAGTTGCCGCGGCGATTTCTGACCAGCGGGCTGAATAGTTGCACCAGCTGCCCCGGGAAATGATTGAAAACATATTCACCGATCTTGGCGCTGGAATAGCGGCTGATCGGTTTGCCGCACTGCGGGCAGCGCGCTTCGGCCAGCTTGGCGTACAGCAGCCTCATAAAAGGGGCGATCTCGGAAATCGTGCCTATGGTGGAATTGTAAAAATAAGATGAGTGTTTCTGGTCGATGGCAATGGTCGGGGCAATGCCTTTGATGGAGTGCACGTCCGGCCTTTCCAGCGACTTGATGAATTGCCGGGCATAAGGGGAAAGGGATTCCAGATACTTGCGCTGTCCTTCCTGGAAAATCGTGTCATAGGCCAGGGTCGATTTTCCCGAACCGGAAACGCCGCTGATCACGACCAGTTTTTTTTTGGGGATGAGCAGGTTCAGGTGCTTCAGGTTGTGCTTGTGGGCGTCGATAATTTCAAGATATGACATTCATGTCTGCTATTTAGTGATTAGTGAGCAGTGATGAGTGATTAGAAAGAACGATCTTTCCAAGTATCGGTAAGCCTCTTTTTTTTGCTAATCACTATTCACTTTTCACTATTCACTAAGCTCTGGAAGCTCTGTTATTGCGACCGTTCCTTGAATTTCTTCAAATCGTTTTCATTTTCGATCCATTCCTCGACATAACCGCATTCGGTGCAGATGAACTTGCTTATCCAGACATCGAGGCTGGTCAGGTTTATGGAAATCCGGCACCAGCTGTTCAGCACCGGAGAGCCTCGCTTGCGGCTGATTGCGAGCGAATTGCATTTCGGGCATTTTTTGGTGTTTTTCATGTAGGCCACCTCATGGGCATGGTTATAGCAAAAAAGAAATCTATTAGCAAGTCTTGAATCGAACTTGGCGTAAGGTGTAAGGTCCAAGGTTGAAGGTAAGAAAATCAGCTAGCCAATCGCCTTTGTTCTTCCCTTACACCATAAACCGATTGCATTCTTAATTCACTATCCTCATACCTTGCACCTTACACCTGATGCCATTTTTTTAGGAATCCCACGGTTGACTAAATGGGAAAAATAATTTAAAGTCTAACATCAGAAGAGGAGGATTTTATGGCAAAAGAGTTACTTTCAGGCAATGAAGCCATTGCCCGTGGTGCCTATGAAGCCGGCATCACCTTTGCTTCCGCCTATCCCGGTACACCCAGCACCGAGATTTTGGAAAACGTGGTCAAGTATAAAGACGTTATTTACGCCCAGTGGGGAGCCAACGAAAAAACCGCCATGGAAGAGGCCCTGGGCGCAAGTTTCACCGGCGCCCGGGCCATGGTGGCCATGAAACATGTCGGGCTGAACGTGGCCGCCGATCCGTTGTTTTCCGCCAGTTACATCGGCGCCACCGGCGCATTGATCATCATCTCCGCCGACGATCCCGGCATGCACAGTTCGCAAAATGAACAGGACAATCGTCATTACGCCATGGCCGCCAAAATACCGGTACTCGAACCGGTCGATTCCCAGGAAGCCAAGGACATGATGATCGAGGCGGTGGCCATCAGTGAAGCATACGATACGCCCGTGCTGATCCGCATGACCACGCGCACATCGCACTCGCGTTCAGCGGTGGAACTGCGGGAACGGCAGACGCCTCCGGTTCCCGAGTACCAGAGTGATTTTTTAAAGCGCAATCTGCTGCCGGGTAACGCCCGCCGCCGCCATGTCGCGGTCGAGGAAAGACAGAAAAAACTGGCTGCGTTCAGCGATGATTTCAAGCTCAACACCATCCGCAAGGGAAAATCCCGGGTCGGCGTCGTCGCCTCGGGCATCTCGTACCAGTATGGCCGCGAGGTCTTCCCCGAAGCCGCTTTTTTAAAACTCGCCATGCCCTACCCTTTTCCCGTCAACCTCTTCCGCCGCTTCGCCGCCGAGCTGGACACGATATATATCCTGGAGGAAAACGATCCGATTATTGAGACTTTCGCCCGTCTGGCCGCTCCAGATAAAAAAATTATCGGCAAGGATGTTTTTCCCTTATTGGGCGAATTGTCACAGGATGCGGTTCAGGCCAGTTTGGCATTAAAGGACATGACCCCTCGGTTTGACTGCAACACCATTCCCAGGCGTCCGCCTTCGCTTTGCGCCGGCTGCCCGCATACGGCATTGTTTTACAACCTCAACCTGCAAAAGGTCTATTCACGCGGCGATATCGGTTGCTACACGCTGGGCGCCTTGCCTCCCTTGAGTGCCATGGATACCTGCGTCGACATGGGAGCCAGCATCACCGTACTGCTGGGAATTGAAAAAGCCCTGGCCAAGGCCGGCAAAACCATCAAACAGGTGGCCGTGATCGGTGATTCCACTTTTTTTCATTCGGGGATTACCGGCCTGGTCGACATTATTTACAACCAAGGCCAGTCTACGGTCGTCATCCTGGACAATTCAATTACGGCCATGACCGGCCACCAGGAAAACCCCGGCTCCGGCACAACGCTGATGGGAGAAGAAGCCAGGCGCATCGACATTGTCAAACTGGTCCGCGACGGATTGGGGCTGGAACACACCTACGAAGTGGACGGTTACGACGTCAAGGCCATCAAAGAGCTGCTGAAGCGGGAAATACTCAGGCTCGAACCTTCGGTTATCGTCGTGCGCCGGCCATGCATCCTGCTCTATCGCAAGGCCAAATGGTCGCCGATGGGCGTGGATAGTCAGAAGTGCACCAGTTGCAAAGTTTGCCTGCGCCTGGGTTGCCCGGCTATCAGTACCGATGCCTACGACAAGGCCGTGATCAACGCGACGCTGTGCTCCGGCTGCGGCGTGTGTGCCCAGGTCTGCGCTTTCAAGGCCATCACCTTCGTCGATGAAAAAGGACTGCATAGCAATAACATTACCCTGGAAACTTATCTGAGCGGAGGCAGATCATGAAAACCAAATCAATTTTAATCTGCGGCGTGGGCGGACAAGGCATCCTGACCGCCAGTGACCTGCTGTCCGACGTGCTGCTGTTGGCAGGCTTCGAGGTCAAAAAAAGCGAAGTGCACGGCATGAGCCAGCGCGGGGGTGACGTTATCTCCACCGTGCGCTATGGTGATGAGGTTTTTTCACCATTGCCTTCGCTCAAGGAGACCGAGTTTATCCTGGCCTTTGAAAAACTCGAAGCCCTGCGCAATATCAATTACCTGAGCGAAAAGGGGATCATGCTGGTCAATGATTTCGAATGGCCGCCGCTGCCGGTAGCTTCCGGATTGGAAAAATATCCGCAGGACATCGATGCCGAGTTGAAAAAACTGGCCGGCGAAGTGGTCCTGATCCCCGCTACCCGTTTGGCCACCGAGCTGGGCAACGAAAAAGCATCCAATGTCATACTGATCGGACTCCTGGCTTCCCGGATGGACATCGACCGTCAACTTTGGCTCGACGTGATTGTCAGGAAAGTCCCGCCCCGTTTCAAGGAATTGAACCTGAAAGCATTTGAAACCGGCTTCGCTTTTCGGTCCTGAGAGTCACATTCCGGGTCCGTGAATCGCTTAGACTGAAGGAGGGTTCCCATGATCAAGGATTTCAAAGAGCTGGTCGCCGCCGCCAAGCAAAGCAAGAACATCGTGGCCGGCGTGCCCTGCCCCGAAGATGAAAGCTCCATCCTGTCGGTTATCCAGGCCAAAAAGGAAGACCTGGCCGACTTTATTTTAAGCGGCAACCGTCAAAAAATATCCGCGCTCCTGCAATCCCATGGAGGCCGGGCGGCCGATTTTGAAATCCTGGATTGCCCGGACGCGGAAACGGCGGCGGCCCGAATCGTCGCATTGGCGAGGCTGAATAAAGTACACTTGATTCTCAAGGGTTTTCTGCCCACGGCCGCCCTGATGAAACCCGTACTGGACAAGGAAAAAGGACTGCGCAGCGGCAGCTTGCTTTCCGACATCCTGGTGGTCGAAAATCCTGCCGCCAATTATCGCGGGCTGTTGGGAATGAGCGATGGCGGGCTCAATATCCTGCCCGACCTGATGCAAAAAAAACAGATTGTCGAAAATGCGGTGGCCGTATTCCAGCGCCTGGGTTACATTGAGCCCAAAGTAGGCATCATGGCCGCCGTCGAAACGGTCAAGGATTCCATGCCGGCCACCGTCGACGCCCACCTGCTGAGCGAAATGAATCAGCGGGGCGAGATCAAGGGCTGTCGGGTCTACGGGCCGCTGGCGCTGGATATCGCCGTGTCGCCCGAAGCAGCCAAGCACAAAGGCATCCTGAACGACGTCGCCGGCAACACCCAGGTCATGATCGTCCCCAACATCGAATCGGGCAACCTGCTGGGCAAAGCTTTCACCTATTACCTGAAAATCACGGTGGCGCATGTGGTGATGGGTGCCCGCATCCCGATCCTGATTCCGTCGCGCAATGAAGGCGATGTGGATAAATTCCATTCCCTGGCCCTGGGCGTGCTCAGCGCCGGAAGTTGAGCGCCGCACCGGCATGCGGGCAAGCACATGAAAGGCACGAAAACAAGCTTCACATGCCTGCTCCTGTTTCTGGGTTATGTATCCAGTTTGCCGGCTCTGACCTTCGTGGAGCGGGTTCGAGACAAAATCAATGCCAGCCGTCCTTTTAAAATGAATTTCGTACAACAGGTTTTTATTGATGGTGAAATGAGCCTGGAAGAAAACGGTTATATCGTGTTCGCGGACCGTACCCAGATCAAATGGCAGTATCTGCACCCCGACATGAAAACCTTCATCCTCGAAAACGAAAGTTACCGCTTCTATGACCAGGAAAACAACCAGCTCATCAAGGGGAGGATCGATCCCGGCAACGAACAAATAATCTGGGATTTGCTCTGTTCGCCAAGTCCCGGTCAAAGCAGCCGCTGGGAGGAGCGGACACGGACCATTCTGATCAGCGTGAATGACAGTTCCGGCCGGCAGGAATTAAAAGTCAGAATCGACGCCCACTTCCTGCCCGAACGGGTGGAACAAACATCGGCCAATGAAGTAACCACCGTTTACATATTCAGTAATTACCAAACCGGGATCACCCTGGCCGATAGTGAATTCTCATTGAACCTTCCCGACAACGTGGAAATCATTGAAGAAGAATAACCGCGGAAACTTTTTTGTCCCCAAAACGTAAATGATAGTGGATGAAGATCAGGTCCTGATTAAAAAGACGCTGCAAGGCGAAAAGAAGGCATTTGAGGAATTGATGAGGAAATACGAAAAAAGGATTTTCAGTTTCGTCATTCGCATGGTCCGCAATGAAGAGGTGGCCATTGATCTGACCCAGGATTTTTTCATCAAAATCTTCACCGTTTTGGACAAGTATAATTTCGAGTTCAAGTTTTCCACCTGGGCCTACCGCATTTGCTACAACCTGGTCATCGATCATATCCGCAAGAACCAGAGCCAGGTCAATTCGCTCGATGACGACAGCATTTCCAGCAAGGAGATGCTCAGTTCTGAAAATGTCATTCGTCATGACGGTTTCAACAACCTGTCCCAGGAAGAAACACGGCTCTACATCTGGCAGATGGTGGAAAACATTCCCACCAAATTCAGGGAATTGATCCTGCTGCGCTATGTCCAGGAACTCAAATATGAAGAAATAGCCGAAATCACGGAATTGCCGGTGGGAACCATAAAAAACCGGATTTTTAAAGCCAAGGAAATTCTGAAAAAGGAGATGGAAAAAGATGGCCTGCCTGCCTGATCACAAAATCCTCGCGTACCTCGATGACGAAATCACCAGCATCGAACAATCGCTCATTCGCGATCACTTGCTGATCTGCCCAGGCTGCAGGCAAAAAGCAGACCGCTACGCCCAGCTGCATAAAATCCTGGCTCAACCCGTAAACAGCGAACCTCCTGCCTGGCTGGTTCCGCAAATTATGAAAAGAATATATGCCGAAACTCCCCACTACACGGCGATCGCCGCCCTGATCGCCGCCAGTTTCATTTTTTTTGTCACTTGGATTTATATTTATTTTGATTTTTCCAGCAGCAGCCTGATCCAAGCCCTGCGCCTGACATCCGACAGCACCGCCAGCTGGCTGGTTAACATTATCAAGACCATTTCGGTTATTTACACCTTTGTTCAGGCAGCTTTCAAAGCCAGCCATGCATTCCTGTCCATGCTACTGAATACCCTACCGGGCACCACCCTGGTCATCGCTTTTGTCTTGACTTTTTCCGGGCTGTTGCTGTTCGCCACGAAGCGCTGGTTGTTAAAAAAAGCGGGAGCAGTAAAAAAATGAAAAAAAGCCTGCTCTTGGTTTTCATTTTGATCAGCGGCGTCCTGGTAGCCGCAGCCAAAAACGATAAAGATATGCGGGTACCGGCCGGCGCAACCCACACGGCCAACATCAACGCATTCAATTCTTTCCTGGACATCGCCGGAAAAGTCGATGCCTCCGTCTTCCTGGTCGGCGGCCAATTGCGGCTGAGCGGCGAGATCAGCGGCGACGTGATCTGCCTCGGAGCTCAGGTTGACATTCAAAGCGGGGCCGTGATCGGCCGCGACCTGATCGTGATCGGCGGACACGCCAACAAGGCCCCGGATTGCAAAATCAGCGGTGATTTTTATTATTTGCGCACCCGGGAAGACCTGAAACGAATCACCCGCACCCTGCTGCCGTTCCTTCCCGAGAGCGGCGGTTTAAATTTTATCAGGATCAGTAAAATATTTTTTTGGTTCATCCTGGCCTTGCTGACCCTGGCGATTTTGCCCCAGCCGGTGAACCGGGCCGCGGACATGCTGAAAAAAACACCCCTGCGCTACGGCTCCCTCGGTTTGTTGGCACTGTTCATTTTCATTTTTGCCTTGCTGATATTCATCATCTTGAGCCTGGTGCTGATCGGTATTCCCCTGCTGGTCGCCCTGATGGTCCTGTACTTCCTGATTTTAATTTTTGGCCGAACCGTGATTTTCTATTTTATCGGCGACCGGATCGCTTCGTTTTTTAAGTTGAAGAACAATGCCATTTTATTCGTCATACTGGGAACCGCCGTTTACGCCCTGATCAAGAGTGTGCCCTGGGTAGGCTCGTTGGTGCTGGTCGGCCTGGATATTTTCGCTGTCGGCATCAGTATCGGCTATTTCCTGCAGCGCCGGAAGCTGGCGATATAGACTAAAAAACAGATCTTGGTTTAAGGTTCAAGGTGTAGGGTATAAGGTAAGAAATAAACTGATCTTGGTGGATAATAATAATATTTTATGAAAGAAGTGCTTGAAATAATTCAGGATTTTTTTTACCTTGAACCTTATACCTTACACCCGACACCAAGTTCAAATATTTCTACGCTGACAGCTAGTCGTCCAGGATATGTTTTTCCTTGTCTTTCTCGATGCGCTCGATCCGTTCTCCAGTGGCATCGATTATCTTTTGTAATTCATCGTTGAATCTTTTCTCGTCATCCTCGCTGATCTCCTTGGCGTCTTTCATGCCCTTGATCAGGTCGCGGTACTCGCGACGGATGTTGCGGACGTTGGTTTTTCTTTCTTCAGTATATTTTTTCATGGTCTTGATGATATCCAGACGTCGCTGCTGGTCGAGAGGCGGAATGGGCAATTTAATGACCTTGCCGTCGGAAACGGGATTGATGTTGAGATTGGCGGTGCGGATGGCCTTATCCACATCATTGATAATCTTGTTGTCCCAGGGCTGAATGATGATCAGATTGGCCTCGGGAACACCGAGCGTGGCCAGTTGATTGATCGGGGTGGGAACACCATAATAATCGATCAGAATGCCGTCCAGTATGGAGACCGAGGCCCGACCGGTGCGGAATTTGGATATCTGTTTCTTGAAATCTTCCTCCACTTTCTGGCAATCATTTTTAGCTTCATCCAGAGTTTCCTTAATCACTTGCTTCCCCCTTTAAATTGATCATCGTGCCGATACCGTCCTGGGTGATAGCTTCCTTGATATTGCCCTTGCGGGTAATATTAAAAATCTTGATGACCAGATGATTATCCTTGCTCAAGGAGATGGCCGTACTGTCCATGATTTTCAATTCCTTGGCCAAGACGTCGGCATAGGAAATATGGGTGAACTTGGTGGCGGTGCTGACTTGCTTCGGATCGGCCGAAAAAACACCTTCCACCTTGGTGGCCTTCAGTAAAACATCAGCCTTGATTTCAATGGCGCGCAGGGCGGCGGCCGTGTCGGTGGTAAAAAACGGATTGCCGGTCCCGGCGGCGAAAATGACGACACGTCCTTTTTCCAGATGGCGGACAGCCCGGCGGGGAATGAAAGGCTCCGAGATTTCCTTGACTTCCAAAGCCGAAATCAGGCGGGTGTGCAGTCCTTTCTTTTCCAGGGCGTTTTGCAACGCGATGCCGTTAATCATGGTGGCCAGCATGCCCATATAGTCGGCAGAAGCACGATCAATGCCCAATTCGTTTGCCCGGACGCCTCGAAAAAAATTGCCGCCGCCGGTGACAATGGCTATTTCCACTCCCAGGTCGTGAACTTCCTTGATCTCGGCTGCAATCTCACTGATGATGTCATGGCTGATGCCGAAAGAATCCTGTCCCTGCAAGGCTTCGCCGCTGAGTTTCAGTAGAATGCGCTTGTACTTGGCCTGGCCGGGAGCCATATTACGATTCTTCGCCGACCTGGTAACGGACGAATCTTTTGACAATGATGTTTTCGCCGGTTTTATGAATTTTTTCAGCAATCAATTTTTCAATGGTCAGCGTGTCGTCTTTAAAAAAGTTTTGCTTCAGCAGGCAAGCTTCGGCAAAGTATTTGCTTAATTTGCCCTCAACGATTTTTTCGATGATTTGGGCCGGTTTACCGGAACTTTTCAACTGTTCCCGGTATATTTCTTTTTCCTTTTCCAAAACGTCGGCCGGGATGTCATTCTCAGCTATGAAGCGTGGATTCATGGCCGCGATCTGCATGGCGATGTCCTTGATCAACTGCAAAAAGTCTTCGTTCTGGGCCACGAAATCGGTTTCACAGCCCAATTCCAGCAATACTCCGATCTTGCCTTTCATATGGATATAGGAGCCGATCGCTCCCTGATTGGTCACGCGTGTTGACTTGGCTTTTGCTTTTTCAAAACCCTTCTTGCGCAGGATGTCCGCCGCCTTGGCCAGGTCGCCGCTTGCTTCCTCAACGGCTTTCTTGCACTCGAGAATACTGATCCCGGTCTGTTCCCTCAGTTTTTTAACCGCTTCCATGTCCAATGCCATCTCAATTCTCCTTTTCCACAGGTTCCACGGAATCGGCCGCGTCAACTTCGGCGGCGGCTTTTTCAACGAGCAACTGCTGGGCGTTAGCCGATTCGACTATTTTACGGTTCTTGCCTTCCATGACCGCCTCTCCGAACTTGCTGATGAACAAGCGGATCGAACGGATGGCATCGTCGTTGCCGGGAACCGGATACGGTACATCCTCGGGATTGGCGTTGGTGTCCACCACGGCCACGATGGGAATATCCATGCGTCTGGCTTCACTGATGGCAATATCCTCAAACGTGGAATCGATGACGATCACCAGTCCGGGCAGGCTGGTCATTTTGCGGATGCCCCACAGGCTGCGGAAAAGCTTTTTATACACTTTTTCCAGCCGCGACTGCTCTTTTTTGGGTTTGACTTCCCAGCGGCCGTCCTTCTTCATTTCATCAAGTTCCATGAGCTTGTCGATGCTTTTCTTGATCATGGAGAAATTGGTCAGCAATCCACCCAGCCAGCGCTTATTGACATAGTGCATGCCGGTAGCTTCGGCAATTTCCTCGATGATTGATTGAGCCTGCTTCTTGGTGCCGACAACCAAAACATCCTTGCCCGCCGCCACCGTGTCGGCGATGAACTGCAGCGAGGTCTTGAACATTTCGATCGACGTCTGCAGGTCGATGATATATATCCCGTTTTTCTTGCCGAAAATATACGGCTTCATTTTGGGATTCCAGCGGCGAATCTGATGGCCGAAATGAACCCCGGCTTCCAACATTTCCCTCATATTAATCTGAACCATAACCGCCTCCTAGCGCTTGTGATACTGGGTAGCCTTTCTGGCTTTGAGCAGGCCGTATTTGCGCCGCTCTTTTTCCCGAGCATCCCTGGTCAATAAACCTGATTTTTTTAATGGCGGTCTGAGTTCTGAATTGAATTCCAGCAACGCCCTGGCAATGCCCAAGCGGATAGCACCGGCCTGGCCGGATACACTGCCACCTTCAATATCGATAAAAAAATCGAAGTTGTTCATTGTGTTGGTCACAGTCAACGGTTTGAAAATGGTGAGTTTATGGATCTTCAAGGGAAAATAATCGTTAAACACACGATTGCGCTTGTTGACAGTCAAGGTAAAATTTCCATTGCCGGGCCGTAAATAAACCCTGGCAATACTGGTCTTTCTTCTTCCCGTTCCGTAGTATTGAACAATACTCAATTTATTCCTCCTAAATTTTCAACAACTCAGGCTTCTGAGCCGCATGACGATGTTTGTCATCGGGATACACTTTCAGCTTGGTCAGCAGCTTGTAACTCAGTTTGTTTTTGGGCAGCATGCCTTTGACCGCATGCAAAACAATCCGTTCCGGATGGGTGGCCATCATGTGCTGGTAAGATATCTCTTTCAAACCGCCGCGGTAACCCGAATGCCGGTAATACAGCTTTTGCTCTTCTTTGCCGCCCGTCAATTTCACTTTCTTGGCATTGATGACGATCACAAAATCGCCGCAATCAAAAAAAGGAGTATAGTAAGGATGGTCCTTGCCGCGTAAAATTCCGCTGACTTTCGTGGCCAGGCGTCCGAGCACCAGGTCGCTGGCGTCGATCAGCCACCATTTTCTTTCAATGCCTTTTTTTTCAGGCAAATGCGTCACATTGCTTTTGTTCAATTTCATTTGCAACCTCGTTGGAGTTGGAAAGGTTATAATTTATAGTATTTTTGCATTATTGTCAAGATTTTTCCGGAAAAATCTAAGCCCAAGGCAAATTTTGTTAAAAAATACAGTGCATTTGATTGTGGAAAAATAGCTGTTTTCAAAGCGGAAATCGTGAAAAAGTCCCTAATTTTTCACGGCTGGCAGTTGCTTTCAATGACAAAATTTGTTATATTAGGAAACATGAGATTGAACAAGCAGCAAATCGAGCACATGGCCTTCTACATAGTCCAGCGTCTGCTCAAAGAAAATTTGCTGATTGTTGATAACAGGGAAAAAATAGCCGCCGACGTTCAGAATATCATTACCGGCGAACTCGAAAAAGAAGATATCCTGGACGAAAAAGTCAAGGAAATCCTCAAGGAAAAGCTCAACGAGATCAGGAATTCCAACATCGATTATTACGAAATGTTTCGCATGGTCAAAAGCAAGCTGGCCGAACAGGAGAATATCGTCCTATGA
>JAFGSF010000049.1 GCA_016934745.1 Candidatus Aminicenantota bacterium
GGCGACTTCTGTGCCCAGTTTGACTCCTGTAAGCGGTTTTTCCAGGGTCACCTCGAATTTCGGTCGCTTGTATTCTTCGACCCTGAAATATGCACTACCACTGAAATTACTGCTGGCAAGGTTCATTTGCCCGGTTAAACGGTCGGCCGGAGCAATAAACGTACCGCTGATACTGCCGAAGTCATTGCTTCGCAATGTCTGCTTGGCCACTTCATGATTGTTGTTGTCCAGGAAACTGACGACAATGTCCTGCCCAGGCAGCAGCCTGTAATCATTTTTGGCGATATCTACCTGGACGGCGATACCCTTGAAATAAATGGTCTGCCCGGGGCGATAGAGGGAACGGTCGGTGAAGAATACGATTTGCCTCCTGGCTCTTTCCTGGTCGCGGCGATAGGCATTCAGGGAATTGCTGCTCATTATTTCGTCGGCTCCATGACGAACATGGAGGTATTGTTCGTAATAACGGTTGTCCTTGAAGAATTCAAAAGCACCTTTTTCATTACTGATTTTTTTGATGGCAAAACTGAACTTGTTTTCATGGCGGCGCAGCAATGACACTTCAGCCCCGGCAACGGGCTCGCCGTTAAGGCTTTCGACCACCAGTCCTGAGATTTCAGAACCCGACACCCGGGTCACCAGAGTAATGGAACTGACCCAAACACCGGCATAAGCCACGCAACTTGAATTGGTAAAATCGGGCTGCCAGGAAGCGAATACCCTGTAAAAACCCGGAGCTAGGGCCGGAAAAACCGTTTCGCGCCTTTTTTCCTTGAAATCAGCCGTTGCCGCCAGATCAACCTGCCAGGAAGCCGCGCTTTTACTTTTTAACAGTTTTTCTATTTCCTGGTTGTCGAGCTGCAAAGGATAGCCCCACTTTTTTTTCATGAAACGAGCCCAATCATCGGCAATCACTCTGAAATAGAGCTTGCGGAAATTCTTGTAGGCAAAACCTATTTTGCCACCGCCGGGCAGATAACTATTTTCTGCCTGCAAACTCAACGCCTTGGCCGTAATTTGACTCAATAAGGCACGGCAAGATTGAGCAGCCATTGAAGCAGGAAACTTTTTTGCACCGGCCTGGGCCAGTTCATAAGCATTTTTCAGCTCGCCATTTTCTTGATAGGTTCGGGCCAGATAATAATCGGCCAGGTTGGTAATGGGGGTTTGTTTGGAGTTTGCCAATATTTCTCTCAGGCGTTGGCGGTAGCGTTCAAGTTTGCTTTCACCGACAGCCAAATTATAGACATAACGCAATCGGTCAAATTCGAGGCTCATCAAGGCATCACCTCGGCCATGCCGATGCTGGAATTTCATTAATTCCTGGAAGAGCTTTATGGCTTTGACAATGGCCGAGCCTTTGTCCGTAGTGTGCGGCTCAAAGTTCAGGAAATCCGCCAAAGGTGCCAGGGCGGCCGAATCGGCTGTGAGTACAAAGACATCCTCGGGAGCGGCGCCTGCCTGCTCGGGAGAGCAATAAAAGTCCAGGGCTTCGTGGGCCAGGAAGTCGTATAAAGTTGGCCGCAAATCGACAGGAAAGCTGCCGGGTTCGAGAAATCCAATAAATGCTTCTATGGGAATGGTTTTTAGTGTTTCCCCTTCCTGCAAAATGTTGCTGTAGAGGCTGTCGATATGGCCAAATATTTTGCGCAGGTCCCAGGTGGTTATATCGTCTTCCTGCATGCCCTCGGTGCGGCTGCGCTGCATGAAACGCCAGCGGTTTTTTTCGAAATAATGTTTAAACCAGCTGGCCAGCACTGCCTGAAGCAGCGGCCTGGTTCGCACGTTGGCCCCGGCCAGTTCGACTTGGAGCCGCTTGATCCGCTCTTCGGGCTTGTTGCCTTCAACGGTTCCTTCCAAAAATATCTTTTCGGTCAAGGCCGACAGCCACTCTTTTTCACGGTTCGGGCCGGATGTCATTTTCAATATCTGCTCAAGCTTGGCAATGGCCGTTTTGGGCAAGCCGGCTTCCTTGGCCTTGTTGACCTCCTGCCACAACTGTTCCATGGTTGGTATTTTGTTTACTTGCTCATCATCCTTTTGCAGTTGCGGCTGACCGCTAAAAAGCAACATGACAGTTATGAGCATTCCCAGTAAAATGATTTTTTTCATTTTCCATCCTCCCCGGCAAGATTTATGGTTATTATACACAGCACTTTTTTTATTTCCATTGTCTCCAGAATGAAAAATAAATTGTTTTTGTTCATTTGCCGACTTAGACGGCAATAGGTTTATTTTTATCCAAAAAATTACTGAAGCGGTAAAACTATTGAAAAACTTGCTATTTTGTTTTTTTTTAATTATAATTTTACAGTCTGTGAAGGGTGAACTAAAATGATGCAAAAAAATCCGCTTAAAAAATGTATTTTTTTACTTGGGTTGATTTTTCTGATCGGCGTTTCGGGACTGATCATGGGCTTCATTGATTCCAACCGCAATTACGAACGCTCACTGGCCCATATCCGCTTCCTGCAGAACAGCCATGATGATATGCATGACCGGCTGCTGGCCTTGGCCGAAGAATCCATGCGCAATGAAAGAAGATATGCCCGCATGGATTTTCTGGAATATCAAAATTCTGTTTTCCAGAAGAAGTTTCCCGATTTTACCGAAATCGTCAAGATCACCTTTGATCGTAGCAAAACGTTCGGTTTCAAACCCAATCTCATTTTGGCCGTCATGCAGGTGGAAAGCGCTTTTAATCCACTGGCCCTTTCGGCTGCCGGAGCGTATGGTTTGATGCAAATCCACTATGCTGTTTGGAAAAACGAGTTTAAAATCGACAAAAGCAGGATTTTTGATATTGCCTATAATATCGAGCTCGGGCTGCGCATACTGAAACAATATTATGATCTTTCCGACGGTGATATCAAGCGGGCATTGTTCCTTTATAACAACGGCTATAAATACAACAACACCGGCTATATCGCCAAGGTCAGCAATTCTATCTACAACCAGGAGATCGACAGCCCGCAACGGGTCGGCGTCAGCCAATAAAAATCTACAACGGTACGATTCAACCTGCCATATTCCGGTTTTCTTCTTTGAACAGTAAAAAAAGCTTTCTGAAATAATCCAGGTATGCCTCACTCTGAAAATCTGGATACGTCCAGGGCAGAAAGTGAATCTGTTTGTTCTTAAGTACATATTCCAGGTGGGCATAGATGCCGCGTTTCAGGGGCACGCGATGGTAGTGGTTTTTGCAGGTAGCTATGACCACGTTGGCATCAGATATATAACCAGGATCGATGTTGACGGTTCGTTTTCCGGCCGTGGCCAATTTTTTTTCAAGACTGTTGGTCAATATTTTTATTGCGGGCAGCTTTTCGGGTGCGAGCAATCCCTGGAAAGAAATAAACTGCCTGAACAAGGGCTCCCCCATTTCCTCCCGATAATAATCGGTCGCTATAAAAGGCATCACCGGTGAGCGGCTGTCAATCGACGAGAAATGCTCGCCCAGAAGGGCGATAGCTTTTTCCGCGTCCGCGGTTTGACCGGCAAGCAAACCGCAGAACAGTTTCACTTTTCTAAATGGAGTGATCTTCCCCATACGCCTGATCCGTCGTGCCCGTCACTGCGGGGCGGAATAAATTTCTAGTCCAGCCATGATAAAATATACAATCGGCCATTGATAAATGCAGCGACTTTTTTTTGATCGGCCGACGGCTGATATATCGCTCCGGCCAGGGCGACCTGGATATTTTTAAAATTTCTCTCTTCGTCCAGTTTCAGCAATTCTCCGTTAAATGTCGAGAAGTATTGACCCATGGCATGGCGGCAATCAACAATCGCATTCAAATCACGACGGGAGCTAATTTTTTCCCTGGCATATGGAGTGAGACGGATAATTTCCAAGTTTGATTCGCTGAAATATAAAAACTTATTTCTTTCATTTAAAAAATAAATAGTATCCATGGGCGTGTTGACGCAAACAGCCAGAATACCGTTGCCGAGTTTTTTGTAGAGCAAGGAATGATAATTGAACAGATAAAGATTTTTTTCCTTATCCCGGGTTAAAAACAGAATCTCGTTTTTTTCGGGATTGAAATTCATGATATTCAGCTCACTGTAGTATTTTTCACCCAGGAACATGGTTTCATCAAATTTTTTCACCGCATGGCTGAAATGATCGTAAACCAACCCCTGGAAGGCGTTCTTCAAATCCGAAAGCCATATGATGAAGTGGTCTGAATCGGCGCCGAAATGAACTTTCACTTCTTCAGATGATGTGATGTCGATGTCCCGGCCTTTTTCAATCAACTTGCCCACCTCCGGGTTGTGTTGCATGGCCTCGGCCACCCGCAAGTATTGCTGAATTTTTACGATCGGAATCCGCTGCAGCAGGTCGCGGTTTTTTATTTCAATCCAACGATCATTGCCATAGGTATATCGGTAAACCTTATACGGATAGTTGGGATAAACGGCGACTTTACGTCCATAGGCGCCCAAGGTTTGAAATGGAGATGAAAAAGCCTGCTCAACCAAATTGCCGTCGGTGATATAGACATCTCTGGCTTGGGCACTGAACGCAACAAGGATGGATGGCATGGGCAGGGCGTAGCCAACCACGGGTTTCAAGAAAAAATCCTTGCCCTGGACGATCAAAGTGTAAATATATACTTTTTCGTTATCGACCGCGGTCGTGGAGATGATTATTTTATCAAACTTGGGCGATGGGAACATATCCTGGACTGTGCCTTCGTAGTTAAAGGTCTTGAGTATGTTCAGGGAGGGAGCATCGATGATCAGCAGTTTTTCTTTTTCGCCGCTCAGCATGTTGCCGGCGATGAGTAATTGGGTATGGTTCAACCATTGGATTTTTTTAACATCGAAAAAAGGCAAAAACGGGTAGGTCTGGGAAGCGGGCACTCCCGGGAATTCTTTTTTCAGGTTGTCGGGATTTTCTCCGCTGAGCAGGGCCCGCTTGATCCAATTCTGCACATTGGGATTGCGTTTTTTTAGGTAATGCAATCCCAATAAACGGTTGATGCGCGGGTCCCACTGGTTTTGAGAAAAAACTTCATACAGATACTTTTCGGCGCTGCCGTCCTTCAGCTTCATAAGAACTTCGGCAAAGGTCAGTCCGTATTCAAGATTGTACAAATCAAATTTTAATTTTTCCAGTATTTTTTTAGCTTTTTTAAAATCCCCGGTTTTCAGAGAATATTGCGCCAATAACAATTCTCCTTCCTTGGACAGGGGTTTGACTTTCAGCGCACGCTCGATATAGGCAGAAGCGTCACTCCAATTTTCAAGTTGATAAAAAGCACGGGCGGTCAGCATAGCAAAATAATAATTACCCGGCGTCTGGTCAGATTCGGACTGGAGCAATTCGACTACTAACTGTGGTTGACCGGTTTGCAGGTACAATTCGCAAAGTAAAAGTTTGTAATCGGCAATTTTTGAAAACTGCAGGCTTTTTTTAAAATTACTTTCGGCGGCGGGATAATTCCTGCGTTTCAAATACTCGTTTCCCAGGCACAAATAAGCCGGGGCAAAAGTGGGATTCATGCGGATTATCTTGAGTAAATTTTCTATGGCCAGAGAGTTCTTCATGTCGGCGACCGACAGGCTGACTCCGGTCAAAGCCTCCAATGAGCGATGGTCGCTTTCCAGGTAATAGCTGAATATTTTCGTTGCTTCCCAATTTTCATTTTTCAGCAGCAGGGCAAAACCTTTTTTTATTGACGGTTTGCGATTGATTTGAAAATGGATGTTGAGATGTTTATTTGCCAATTCCATATCGCCAATCAAGTAGTAGATAATCCCCTTGGAAAAATCGACCCCTCTGGAAGCGGCCTGCATGTGGAGCATGGACAGTACCAATAAAAGACCCAGCACGATTTTTTTCATTTTCACCTCGCGAGGAATATCAACCCTCATAGTCATATTCCCCAGTTGAGTTTGTCGGATAACAGCTTGAAATAATTGATTTCCGGAGCAACCAGCATGCGCAGCGGTTTGGAATACGTTTCGATCTGAAGCGTTTCCTCGAAATTCATTGGCAGCACGGTCTGGCCGTCAATGGTGATATAGGTGTCCACATGCATGGTCAACAATTGCACGGTAACCACGCTGCTGTCCTTGACTACCAAAGGCCTGAAAGTCAGGGAATGGGGACAAATGGGCGTGATGATAATGCCATTGACTTCGGGACTGACAATCGGTCCACCGGCGGAAATAGAATAGGCCGTTGAGCCCGTCGGCGTAGAGATAATCAAGCCGTCGCCTTTCACTTCTGTCACCATGACATCGTCAATTTTCAGCAAAAGTTTGACGATACGGGCGATCGCGCCCTTGTTGATGACCACATCGTTCAGGGCCGTATACCGTTGATTTTTAAAACTGATCTCCAGCAATTTGCGCTGGGATATCCTGGCCTTCCCCGATAAAATAGTGCCCAGGCTATCCTCCAGTGACTCTTTTTTCATTTCGGTGAGAAATCCCAGGGTACCTAGATTAAATCCGGCCACCGGCACCTGTGCTTCCACCGCCTGGCTGGCTACGGATAAAAAAGTGCCGTCGCCGCCCAGGACTATAATGATATCGGTGTCTCGGGCGACATGTTCCCTTGTACAAGACTTGCGACTTTGCAATAATTTGGCCGCCGTCTGTTCCAAAGTGAAAGACACTGAGAATTTCTTTAAAACAGCGATCGTTTTTTGCAGATAAAGAACCATGTCCTGGTGGGGCTTGGCTACGATGACCGCTTTTTTAAATTCCTGCTGCATCGGTGATTATTGTATCATCAATGGATTTATTTTTCCCGCTTTCAAGCAGGAAAAAATATTCCTGGTTACCTCTCCGTCCCTTCACGCCGGCCAGGGTAAAACCCCTAACGGCAAAATCCATGTTTTCCACCTGCTTTTTCAGTTCCAATACAATATTCCGCCTTGTTTCCGGGTCACGAATGACACCACCCGGGCCAACCTGGCCTCTGGCGGCCTCAAACTGCGGCTTGACCAACACCAGTATTTTGGCATCGGCAAAGACATGGAGAACAGGCAGTACCAGGGTTACGGAAATAAATGACAGGTCCATGATAATCAGATCGGGCGTGAAGGGAATGTCTTCCTTACGGAGGAAACGGGCGTTTTTTTTCAACAGTTGCAGTCGTGGGTTCTGGCGCAAACCATAATCCACCTGGGAAATATTCACGTCAACTCCGCAGACTGCGGCGGCTCCGCATTTGAGCAGATAGTCGCTGAAGCCGCCGGTTGAAATCCCCAGGTCCAGAATTTTCAAATCCGCTACGCGGATGGCGAAAGCGTCAATGGCTTTGGCCAGTTTCAAGGCGCCTCGTGAAACATAGGGATGTTTTCTTTGAATGGCAATGTCATCCCCGGCGCTCACGGAGCTGAAAGCCTTTGTCTGCACCTGCCCATTGACGCGCACCTCGCCGGCCATGATCAAGGCAATGGCTTCCTTTGCTTCTACGACCAAACCCCGGCCAAGCAGGGCTTGGTCCAGCCTGATTTTTTTCAGAAACGGCGCCCGGCGCGGCCCTTTACCGTCAACCGCATTATCCTTTTTATTTTTCATCGACAGCCTGATGGTAGCCAATATTTGTGATTTTAACAAGAGAGAGTAATATCTGGGGCAGTCAACTTGACAGGAATTTTTTGCAGGTATACCATCCGGGGCAGTTGGCGTGGCTGCCGCTCCATGAGCGCAAGGCGGCCCTTGCCGGGGAGGAGCCATGTGCAAAAAAATAATTTTTATTGCCTTGATCGCGCTATGTGAATGCGTGTTTGCTTCCTACGCTATCACAAAAGTCGATTTTCTGGCGGCGGCCGGTTTGCGGGTGAACGGAGCCGGACCATTGCTGCTCAGACTGGACAAAGAACGCAACCGTCTGGTTCTGGCCAACACCTTGACCTCCTCTCTGACCTTGGTCGATTGCGCCGATAATCGAGTCACCAATATCCCCATCAGCGGACGCATTCCGCAACATCTTAAGTCCGAAGCCCTGACGATTGATACTCGCAGCGGCAATATCTATGTGATTGGCCGCAAGAGCCTGCATGTGGTTTTCCCAGGCGCCGGAATATCGCGCACGTTCGCCACCAAAAAACAGTTTGAAATGGTGGCCGTGGATGAAAACGACGGCCGGGCATTTATGGTTGGCAGAGAATCCCGGGAATTGGCTTGCCTGGATTTAAAAAAAGGGCGGATGGATTACATTCCTTTCGCCGAGAATGAGGAAGTGGTATTGAATCTGAACCAAACCCCACCGCCGCCCATCCGCAAGGTCGTCTGCGACACCCTGCTGCGCCAGGTGTATGCCATTGACGGCTACACGGCCACCTTGCACACGTTCGACGCAGTCAGCCGCAAACGACTGGAGCAGAGAAAACTGGCACTGGTCTCGGGAAGCCGCTGGCATTTCGCCGACTATAGCCAGAAAAAACACGCATGGATCCTGGTCGTAGAAACCGCGGAAAGGAAAGTGGTGCAAGCGGCAAAAATCAATCTTGGCGGTGCCCATGACGTCATTGTCCACCTGCCTGAATTCACCGAGGCCGTGGGCGTCAGCTACAATGAAAGCCGTGATGAGCTTTATATTCCCTATGACAACCACCCAAGCCTTCACGTCGTCGATTTTAAAGCCGGTAACCATATCAGCGAGATCATGCTTCCGGCATACGGCAACGACGCATCCAGCCTGGATGCCGAACACGACATGCTTTATGTATCCAGCTGGGCCTACGGGGAAATCGACCAGATCGATTTGCAGAAGCGAAAATTACACCGTCGTTTTTTTCAGGCCGCCGTCCTGCCCCACATGTTCCACATGGTTTTCAATCCCCATAACGGCCTTCTCTATATTCCGCTGGGGGCCACGGCGGTCAATGGTTCTTTCGGGGCGGCCCTGAGTGTTTTGGATCCGCGTACCGGGAAGGTCGATAAAATCTATAATGGCTGGGCCCCGCAGACCATGCTGCAGCAACCGCATAGCGACCACTTTCTGGTTTTCAACAATGAAGATCAATGCGCCCGGGTTTCCCCGGATGGCAATTTCAAATTATTCCATCTTCCTGAAATCTATCCCCACCAGGCCATGGCCACTCCGACCGGCAATATCTACCTGTCTTACGGCCCACATCAATCTTATTGGCCGGTAGTATATATCTGGGCTGCCCGCGATGGTATCCTGGGCATGAATGGCCATAACCTTGAGTATTATGACCGCCGCATCCCGCGCCTGGCCCAGAAGATGGTTCTGAGCCCAGACGGCCGGTTGTATGCCCTGCAAAACAACTGGGGCGATGAAAAGCAGTTTCTGATTACTTTGCCCGACGAGATCCGCTGCCCCAACCAGGGCGATATGCGCCTGGAACTTGAAGATACCGTTTCACGAGAAACCAGCCAGCGCCTGCTCATTCAGGATGAATATACGGGATGGCTTTATGTAGGCCGGGTCGGGGAAAAGGACAGCGACCCGGGCATTCTGCAGATCATCGATCCGCTGTCCGTGAAAGTCCTGCAGCGAGTGGAAATTGGAATCACCCCAACCGATTTGGCCTGTGATCGGGACCACATCTACATCCTGGGGTTCGATTCCAACCTGCTCACGGTGATCAATAAAAAAGATTTTTCGAGCATCGGAATCCATTGTGGTGAAAAACCGCTTAGAATAGCCCTTTCCAAGGGAGTTGTCTTTGTGCTCAACCATGGGGACAACACCATATTCGAACTGGATCAAAAAACACGTCGATACCAGATCCCGTATCCCGGGCATCCGGACAACATGGTCCTGCATGAAAATTCGTTGTTAATCACCAGTCATAGCCCGATTGAACTTTGCATGATGGCTTTTGATCTGCAAACAAAGTCATTTTCCGTCCTGCACCGGGAAAGGTATCCCTTCGGCGATACCAGCTTCGACAGCAACAACAGTTCATTTTTCCTGCGCGGCCAGTTCGGCGACTGTGTGTATAAGCTCAACGAAATCAAAGTCGATCAAGCCGGCCGCATCTGGGTCAGTGATTTTCTGGCGGGGAAGCTTTTCATCCTTACCCCGAAGTGAGATTGAATCCGCTAGCGACCGGCTGGCTGACGAACCGTGCTCGCCTGTTCGGGAACGCCGCCGATACCGTCAATGAAAAATTTAAGAACCGCTTGAATGAATTCATATTCGTCCTTCAGTAAAACCCGATGGTCACCAGGGAAAATAACGCTTCCCGGATCGGCGACGACCGCCGTGCCGATCCTGACCGCTTCGTTCCGATTCATTTTCGCCAACAGGATCATGGCCGCTCGGGGTTCGGTCGGGTCGACGACCAGGCTGATGCGGTATTTTTTTCCGCAAAACCCGACCATCGCTTCATGTTTTGCGCTGCCGTCGATCTTAATCTCCGCATGCTGATATTTTTCCTTTTTAAAGAACAGATCAAGGACCCGGATGAAGCTTCTGAATACTTTCAAGCCCTGGCTGAACAAATCGTGCTGCTCGCCGTAGCGGGCGGCGATGGAGAAATCGACATTCATTTCCATTTCGAACTCCTGAAAATATTCTAAGCAATGGCCGTCATGGTGTCAAGGCATCGCAGCCGCAAGGTCCGCTATTCCATGCGATGCCGGCGTCTTGCGGTCAAGATGAAGGTCCAGGCGATGACGATCGAAAAAACAAACCAATGGACAATAAAAACAGCAGCATGGCGCCGCGAAAAAGAATGGAGCCATTCCAGCAAGCCCCAGGCAACAAAAATCAGCCCCCAGGTCCAGGTGAATAGCACCAATACTTTCGTGCGAGTATGGAACCACAGTTGCGCGACGCGGTCGGCCATGAACAGGCACAGGCCGAACAGGGAAAGGACGATGCCGATATTGTCGATTCCGGCCAAATCTGGCGGAACCAGGGCGAGATACCAGCCGCCGCTGACCGCCCACATGACCAGGGCGGCCAAACATACCGGGATGGCTTGCAAATGGGGCTTCAGGTGTGAGGATATATCATTTGTTCTTACCACTGCCATTCCCGTCTTGCTAATATGGAACCAGGATAAACCGCTTGCAAGCGTTCCGCAATCGGGAAAATCCTGATTTTGCAATTCCAATAACCTGACCTGTTCATTGCCGCGTAAGCAAGGGGATATCGACACCAGTCCAGGCAAAGGGGTTGCTGAAACTATTTCTTTTCGATGTTCAGATGAAAAAATGTCCGGCCGAAAGATTCATCATAGAATGAAACAATATTTTCATAAGAATAACCCAGGCCGATCAGGCGTTTACGAATGAATTTTTGATGCAGGTTGCGGCTGCGCGTTATGTTTCGCGAGGAGACGCGGTAATGGATTTCGGCTTGAGCCGGCTGAAACAGTTTTAGAATCGGCCACATGACATGCACCAGCGACTCACGTTCAAATACCCACATGCTGGGATGGATATAGGCGCAGAACTCGACGAAATTTTTGTTCTGACCGATGGGATTGGGCGTGACGTGCATGGCGATATAGCCAGTGCCGCCGGTCAGGAAAACACTGGTATAGCCGGGGGGATTGAAATCATGTTCAAAAACAAAAGGCGTGTCGGTGGAGAGAAGCACATCCTCAAAACAGTCTTCCAGCAGATAAAGGGCTTCGTCCTCGCGGGCCTTGGGTTGGCACAACAGGTCGACGAATTTCTGGTCGCAATCATAAAAAGCGCAGGCCAGGTATTCTTCCTGTTGCGAGTTGACCATGAGTTTCAACTTGCGGTCGATGCGCGCCAGTTTCAGGGAATGCCGGGAATACCTCTCAACCACATCACTTCGAAGCTGCTGGATGATCTTGGCCATGTCCTTGCGATATAGATAGGCGATAAACATCTTGCCTTCGGGGATCTCGATGGGGGCCTGGATATCGATGACGTAACGTGAATAGCAGTCGACCGGAGCCTTGAAACACTGCTTGCGCAATGATTCCCGGTCGGATATTTTAAGATCCTTGAGCAGCGGCGTGGGCGCAAAATAAATGAAAGATACGAGTTCAGGATAGTCGCAGACGTCAAGGAAAGTGCCCAGGACCCTGGGGCTTAGCGAATCACCGCAGGTATTGACTTCCATGCTGGCCATTTCGAATGACTTCTTTCCCGTAACTTGCCTTTCCCACAAATAGCTGGCATGGGATTCCTCAATGGCCAAGGACATCTCGACCTGGCTAATCTGCAGGTCGCGCTCCTGGATGTAGCGGTCCATCACCTGGACGCGCGGGTGCATGTTGGGCTTGCCGATCAGGTTGGCTCCCGAAGCCTTGATCACGGTCCAGATTTCGTCGTCGCTCAGTGCCTGCAGTGAAATGCCCTCGCTGTTGTAGGCATGGATGATGGTCGCCGTGGGTGCCGGTTCAAACGTTTCAGGGCCTATAAACGCCATGCAGACCTCCTGACATTTTCACCTGGCGCACATGCACCCCAGGCACGTAAAACATGTTTTTTACAGCACAGATGGAACATAAAAAAGCGAAAAAATAATCCGGGATATTTTTTTTAATAAAAATATTCAATTGGCCTTATGGTTACCTCAGTAATTAACTCATTCATCTCCAGCAGTATAATCTTGATGGACATGATTGTCAACATCATGCCCGGGCCTTTGCCGACAGGCTGGAGATAATATCCTCCATCTCTGCAAATTGCCCTTCCATGCTTTGCAGCAGGCGGAACTGCACGCGCGACCGCTGCAGATTCTGGGATGGATGGGTGATCCTGAAATAGCGGTCGCCCGCCAGGTAATCGCTGAGAAAACGCAGGCCGACTAAAAAAGCGAACTGCTTGGCTGAAAAAGCCAGATGGGCTGTTTCTTCCCCACTCAAGCAGCCGCAGAGGGAGAAGAGAAAGCCCTTGGCGTATCCTTTGAACAGAGCCAGGTCAAAATTCACCTGATCCAGGTCTGACTCGTCTTCGCGGGCCAGGTTGCAGCCGCTGCGCACCGCGTCACCGAAATCATAATGCACATACCCGGGCATGACCGTATCCAGATCAATGATGCACAAACCCCGCCCCTGACGGTCGAACAAAACATTGTCGACCTTGGTGTCATTGTGGGTCACGCGCAACGGCAGCAGCCCGGCTTGGACCAGGCGCTGGAACCGTTTCATCTCGTCAGCACGGGACCGGATGAAATCGATTTCGGTGGCGACGGTTCCGGCCCGGTTGCAGGCATCAGCCTGCAGATTGCCAAAAAACCTTTGCAGATGGATTTCCAGGTTGTGAAAGCCGGCAATGGTCTCGTGCAGCGGCGGAGCAGGTAAATCGGCCAGCAGGTTCAAAAATCGTCCAAAGTGTTTTCCGGCTTCGAAGGCCAGTTCCGGGTTGGGAACGTGGTCAAATGAGCGATGATGGTCGATAAATAAATAACAGCGCCAGTAATTCCCCTTTTCATCCTGATGAAAGGACCGGCCGTCCACGGCCGGGACAACGGTCAAAACCTCGCGCTCAAGGTTGCTTCCGGGCATAGTGCTCAGCTTGGCGCGCAGATGTTTGGTCACGCGGACGATGTTTTCCATCAGCTGCAGCACATCCAAGAAAATGCCTTGGTTGATGCGCTGCAGGATATAATCGGGGCAGTCCTTTTCACCGGTTTGGATCAAAAAAGTATCGTGGATATGCCCCGAACCAAACGGCCGGCCATTGCTAAAAGTGCCTTGGATCGAGAAATTGGCGACCACGGTTCGTAAATCAAACAAGGGCGGCAAATTTTCAGCACGGTTCTGTGCCATTTTCGCTGCCATTATAAATTACTTCCCCGCTTTTGCCAAACGCCGTCGATATCGCTCCTGGTTTGCATGACAACCGCATGCTTCTTGACAATTAACCCGATTTATGATAATTTTCTTGACTCAATGGCCCCTTAGCTCAATTGGCAGAGCAATTGACTCTTAATCAATAGGTTGAAGGTTCGATTCCTTCAGGGGTCATCTGAATCCCACCTTGTTTTCCAAGTACTGACAAGTGTTTTCGAGTTTTCCCTTTCATGTCCCCATTTTTGACGTCTGGGCCGAAAATTGCCTGCTTAAGGGATTCCCCGGGTCGCGGGATTACCAGCGTGATCTTTCAAGTTTTACGTTGAATTCACCGGCAATGGCGGAGTCGCCTTTTTTGTTTTTCACGTTGAAGGTTCCGCACAGGGTGGTTTCGTTCATTTCCAATATTTCAGCCGTGCCCTCCACTACACCCAAGGATACAATGACGCCTTTGTCACCATTATATACCTTAACCTCGGCGGTTACCCAGAACGGCTTGCCGTAGCCTGCGGCGGGGCTGTACTTGCCCACGGTGATGGGCTGCCGGGCATTGGAAAAATTGAGTACTGCGATGAATTCACTTTTCTTTTTGATGGGAACCACAAAGCTATTGGCCATTTGTTCGGTGCCGAAAATCCCGTTGGACAGGCAGACCTGGAGCTTGGTACCGGCTTTGTCGGCAAGCGCACCAGCGGATGTGATCTTTGAGAAATCCAGGGGCTGTACTGCCCTAAACGAAGCAATTGACGAGGTCATTTTAGTGATCTTATTGGCTTTGGGGCATAAGGCGTCCAGCTTGGAAACAGAAAAAAAGAAAATAAAGACTAATGTTGTCAGCAAAATAACTTTTTTCATAACTAATTCTCCTTAAATTTAATAATGACTTAATTAGAAAAATCACTTTTCGTTATAATGGAATTTTAAATGGTTTCTATTTTAATAGCAATAGGCGATTGAGGAAAATGGAGGTCAGGACTTGAATTCTCAGGTGAAATGGCCGATTTTTCCCTTAGCGCTTAAGGCCAAACCGATTCAGGCGCGAATCGCAATAAAATCTCCTGAATATTCCTCCCCAAATAGAGATGATGTATCTTGAAACTGCAAAAAAAGTTTTCTGTTATCCTTCCCCGCTTCATGCAACCAATAACAACCGTTTAAAAACCTTTTACATTTGACAATGGCTCTCCATTTGGCTAAAATCCATGCAAACAATATGGAAAACAAGGAAATACTGGCCAAAATCGAAAAAATCAAACAGGAGATCGAAGCCGATGCCTGTGATTTGATCCGGGAAAAAATCCAGCAGCGCGAATTGAACCTGCAAAAATCTGGAAGGAATTTTTTACTGGCCCCGGTCATCAACGCGTTGCGCCGCCGCCTGCTTGTGGAAATCAACCATATGCTCGAACCCATTCTGGAAAACCAGAAGGAAATCAATCTTCGGTTATTGAAAGAGATCGAAAAAATAAAACAAAGCCATGAGCCAATATCGAAAACTGATTCCCAAGCCAGTCAAGCAAAGCGTTAAAAACTTGCTGTCAAGAATCACCCCCACCCCGACCCGCTGTGATCATGCTGTCCGTACGATCGCCATCTGCGCCGCGCAAGTGCCTTTTTCCTACGGTGGCGCAGAAAACCTGACCGCTGCCCTGCGCAACCAATTGAGCCAAAGAGGCTTTGATGTCGACGTGATCGCGATCCCCTTTAAATGGTATCCAGCGGAACAGATCGTCAACAGCATCAATATCTGGCGGCAGCTTGATTTGAGCGAAGCGAACGGCAAAAAAATCGACTTGCTGATTACCACAAAATTCCCTTCCTATATGGCCAATCATCCCAACAAGGTGCTCTGGCTGGTTCACCAGTTCCGCCAGGCTTATGACTTGCATGAAACTCCGATTTCCGGTTTCGATCCCAAGTCACGAGCGGATCAGGAGCTTCGTTCCATGCTTATCCAGGCGGACCAGGAGGCCATTAAGGGCCATAAACGCATCTTCACGATTTCACGCAATGTCAGTCAAAGGCTGTTGAGATTCAATAGCATTGCTTCAACACCCCTCTACCACCCGCCCAAGCTGCATCCGCGTTATCGCCATGAGCATTACGGTGATTATATTCTGTCGGTGGGCCGTCTGGACAAATTGAAGCGCGTCGATTGGCTGATCCGGGCCTTGAGGTTCTGTCCTGCAACGATGCGCTGTGTTATCGCCGGTTCCGGTCCCGAATTATTGAAACTGAAAGAACTGGCACGCAAGGTTGGAGTCGCGGACCGTGTCAATTTCCTCGGCTATGTGGACGATCAGCGCCTCCTTGAACTGTATGGTGGATGCTTCTCCGTCTACTTTGCCCCAATTGACGAGGATTATGGCTACGTCACCCTTGAAGCCTTCCTTTCGCAAAAACCGGTCCTGACCGCCGCCGATTCGGGCGGAACACTGGAGTTTGTCGAACATGAGCGCAACGGCTATGTCATCGAGCCTGAAAATGAAAAGCTGCTGGCGGACAAGATCAGCCTCCTTTTCAGCCATCGTCAGCTCTGCCGCCGTTTCGGAGTCCACGGTCATGACAAGGTAAGGAACATTTCCTGGGATCATGTCGTCCAGTCACTCTTGGGGCAGGCAACATGAAAATCGCCCTCTTCACTCCACTTAATCCGGTCCGCAGCGGCATCGCCGATTACAATGAAGAAATGCTGCCCGAGCTGCGCAAACATGCCGAGATCGACTTGTATATCGACGGCGGATATACGCCCAGCAACTCTCTGCTCAGGGAGCATTTCCCAATCCATGTTTTCAGGGCCGCAGACTTCCGGCCCCAGGACTACGATGCCATTGTCTACCACATGGGCAACAACTTCGACGCCCACAGGTATATTTATGAAGCTATGAAAGCATTTCCCGGCATCGTGGTCCTGCATGACTACGTGCTGCAGGGTTTTTATGCCGAGATGCTCAAAGCCAACCGCGACTCCTCTCGGTACCTGGAACTGCTGCAAAAATACTATCCCCGCGACGGCGCCCGCTTGGCCCAGCGGATGATAGACCGGCTGCCGCACCCCATATGGGAATCGGAACTGGCCATGCAATTCCCGCTCAACGAGGAAATCATCGGCATGGCCAAGGCCTTGATCGTCCATTCCGAATTCCTGAAAATGCGGGTGAACGAGAACCATTCACTGCCGCTCACCGTCATCCCTCATCATGGCCACACTATCGTGCCCTGCGATCGGAATCACATACGGAGGGAACTGGGCTTTCATGATCATGACCTGGTGCTGCTGTCGACAGGTTTTGTCACCAAAAACAAGCGCTACGAAGCCATTATTCCAGCTTTGAATGAATTGGCCACGGACAACCTGAAATATGTCATCATCGGCCAGGACGAAGCCAACTACCTCAAGGTCCTTTCCAAAAATAAAGCACTTGAGATCATACGCAAGGGATTTGTCAGTCATGCCGATTTGGCGAAGTATATTGCGGCCGCCGATATCTGCCTGAACCTGCGCTATCCCACCATGGGTGAGAATTCCGGATCGCTGCTGCGCATGATGAGCCATGCCAAGCCGGTGCTGGTATCGGACACCGGTTCGTACCGCGACCTTCCCGACGCAGCCGTCATTAAAATAAGCTGCGCGGTGGATGAAAAGGAAATGATCACCCGTTTCGTACAGGCATTGGCCGCTGATCCGGACTTCAGGCATTCATTGGGGCGCGAAGCAGCCCGCTATGCCCTGGAAGAATGCAATATGGCCGGCTGCGCCAGGCAATACGCCGAATTCGCGGCCCGCAACCCGGCGCCGAACAGGAGCAGATGATGGAAAACGAAAGCATTAAGAAGACCCTGCAGGAGCTGAAGGAGATTTTAGGAGCCGAAATGGACAAGAAAGCGGATATCGGCCAGCTGATCGGCGCGCCCCTGGACAGGGAGATCGTCACGGACTTCTGGACGCTGTCCAATGCCGAGATCGATCGCGAGATGTTCAACCGCCTGCACAGCCTCGACGCCGGCGCCGATTGCCTTCCAGGCGGCCCCATCCCATCGCAGCGACCGCTGCTGGGCAAAGCGATCGTTTTCATGAAAAAGACCATGCGCCGGCTGCTGGCTCCATACAGTTCCATGCTGCTGCAAAAGCAGAATACCCTCAACCGCGAACTGGTCACTTTCCAGCTGCTCAATTTTCTCAAACTTCGTCATTTGGACGCGCGCTTGCGTGCAATCGAGGATAAAATAGACGATCTGCCCGAAACTCCGGAAGCGAAGCCGCAACCGGGAAGATAAGGACCGGCCGGTCATGAAGACAAAAGAGTTTTTGCGCTGCCTCAAGAAAGAATTGGCCAAAAGCGGAGATGAGGCCGACCAGGCAATCGCTATGGCTTTGTGTCGCCATGTCCGTGCCGACTTGAACCCGAAAGACACGGCCCGGCTGCACGTCATCTTCCGGCGCATCGCCCGGCAGCGCGGCAGCCTATACGTGTTCAACCTGCTCAAAAGACTCGAAGTCTCTCTGTCCCTGCGCAAGCCCTCCCTGGCCGTTTACGACCATACCCTGCATTTGATCGGCGGCGCCCAGAAATACGGCTGCACCCTGGCCCAGGCCCTGCAGGATGATTTCGACATCACCCTGATCACCAATAAGCCGGTCGGGCATCAGCACCTGAAAGACTGGTACCAGCTCGACCTGTCGTGCTGCCGCATCAAGACCATGCCCATCCCCTTTTATGAAGCCGGGAAGAAAGAGCATCTCGATCCGGCGGCGATCACCTCCAGAAGGATGGCCAATCCCTTTCATCTCATCAGCCGCGAAAGCGGCCGTTATGATTTTTTCGTCAACAACAGCATGGTCGAGATGGTCTTCCCCATGGCCGACCCGTCATTTTTCATCTGCCATTTTCCAGAACGCAGGCCCGCCAGTTATTTTTACGTCGACCGCTACCGCCATCTCATATACAACAGCCGCTACACGGCCGAATGGATCGAAAAGAAGTGGCACCTGCGGCCGGGCATCCACCTTTATCCGCCGGTGGACATGCACGGCGGCCCGGCCGGCATCTCCAAGGAGAAGATCATCCTGTCCGCCGCCCGTTTCGACCCGGGCGGCAACAAGCAGCAGTTGCGCATGGTGAAAATATTCGCAGAGCTGTCGGCGCGCCGGCCGCGGCTTTTCGGCGATTGGCGGCTGGTCCTGGCCGGGGGCAGCCCCAAAGAAAATCCATACCTGCGCAGGGTCAGACAAGCCGTGACCGAAACGAACCTGCCCAATGTCGAACTGCAGGTGAATATCTCGGCCGCCGAGCTGATGGACCTCTATCAACGGTCCAAGATCTTCTGGCACCTCTGCGGCCTGGATCGAACCGAGCCGGAACTGATCGAGCATTTCGGCATGACTACCGCCGAGGCCATGCAAAACGGTTGCGTGCCCGTGGTTTTTGCCGGAGGCGGATTGGTGGAGATCGTCGAAAACAATGTTTCCGGATTGCTTTTCTCTAACAAGGCAGAACTGGTCCGACAGACGCTGCGACTGGTCCAGGAATCCCAAATGCTGTTGAATATGGGCGAAAAGGCGCGTCGGCGCGGAGCTGTATTCAGCCGCGGCGTGTTCACCGGCCGTGCCAGGGAATTATTCGCCGCCATGCTAAAAGAATACCGCATGGAAGCTTAGCATGAACATCGCCTGCGATATCCGAGTTTTTCTGGCCGCCGAAACCGGGGTTGGGACCTATTTCAAAAACCTCTTGAACCAGATGGCGGCCATCGACCGGGAAAACCGTTATCTGCTCTTCACGTCTTCCAGGAAAGTGCGTTTCCACGCCGCCAGGATCCCCGCTTTCGCCGACCGACGGCTGATCGACGCCCGCATTCCGGTCAAAGTATTGAATTGGCTCTGGCACCACTGGCATTATCCGCCGCTGGAATTCTTTTTCAAGGAAACGATCGCCGTCGCCCATTCGCCCAGCCCGATGCTCCTGCCCAGCCGGGGCAAGAGCATCATCACCGTCCATGATCTTTTTTTCATCACCCAGCCCGAGCGGGTACAAAACGAAAGCCGTCGCCATTTCCGCCGCCAGCTCGGCCGCAGCGTCAACCGGGCCGACGGCATTATCTGCATTTCCGAAACCACCCGATCGCAGCTGTTGTCCATGTTCCCCGGGCTCGCCGCCAAGACCCGGGTCATTCGCCATGGTGTCGCTCCGGCTTTTTTTTCGGCGCCTGGGGATCATTCCGAACTGCGGAAAAAATACCGGCTGCCTGAACGGTATATCCTGTTCACAGGCACAATCGAGCCGCGCAAAAACCTGCCGACTTTGTTGCGGGCATTGCTCCGGCTGAAAGCGGCCGGCATTGTTATCCCACTGGTCATCGCCGGCAGCCGTGGCTGGGGCCTGGATGAATTCATTGTCCTCCGCAAAGAATTGGCTGACCAGGTTCATGAACTTGGCTATGTGGCTGTTGAGGACTTGCCAAGTGTTTATCGGCAGGCGCAGCTGTTCGTTTTTCCTTCATTGGCGGAAGGTTTCGGCCTGCCATTGCTTGAATCCCTGGCTGTGGGTACGCCGGTGCTTTGTTCTGATATCCCGGTTTTCCATGAAATCGGAGGCACCGTGCCTGTATTTTTTAATAATAGCCGTGAGACTGAACTGGCCGATAAAATCGCATGGCTCTGGAAACAGGACAAGGATACAGGCATGGAAGCTGGAATCGCCCAGGCCCTAAAATTCAGCTGGCAGGACAGTGCCGCCCGGACCTTGACTTTTTACCGGCAAATCGCCCGGGAGCAAACGTGAAAATTGCGATCGATGGCTATGACCTGATCCGCCATTCAACCGGAGTGGGCCGTTACCTGCGTAACCTGTTGCCCGAAATTCTCAAGGCTGACCCCGGCAACCGCTATCATCTCTTTTGGCGCGAGGAGATGAACCTTTTTGACACCTATGCCAACCTAGAAAAAACAATTATTCCGGACGTTGGCGGCTATTTTTTTTGGCAGAACGGCCCGTTGCGAAAAAGACTCAACTCCGGTGGTTATGATTTTTTGTTCGCGCCCAGCAACCAATTGCCGCTTGGTTACAAAGGTAAATCGGTCATGGCCGTCCACGATGTTTCCTGGATGGCCAGGCCCGGCGATTTTACTTTCAAAGAACGGATCGGGAAAGATTTAAAATGCCGCTGGAGCCTGAAACGAGCGCAACGTATTTATACCGATGCCGAATTCACCAAAAGAGAATTGCTCCGTTATTACCAGGTGCCGGCGGACAGGATCCGGGCCATTCCATTGGCCATCGAGCCGCGTTTTCAGCGCGGGACACGTGCTGAAATCGACGTATTCAAACAGAGATACGGTCTGCACAACAAAAAAAACATCGGTTTTCTGGGCAGCATCTTCGGACGTCGCCATGTCCATGAATTGATCCAGGCTTTTGGCCAGCTTCGCAAAACACACGAGTTGACCCTCTTCATTGTCGGCAGAAACTTTATCGGCAGTGACATGGCCGATTGGCTTCGCCAAGAGGGAATCGTCTGGCTCGAATGGTTGCCCGAAGATCAGTTGAATTTATTTTATTCAGCCCTCGATCTTTTCATCTACATTTCCGATTATGAAGGGTTTGGCTTCCCTCCCCTTGAAGCTTTGGCTTGCGGAACAGCTTCTTTGCTGCTGCCCACATCCTCGTTGCAGGAAATGTATCAGGACCTGGCCGTTTTTGTTAGCGATCCGGAACCAGTGCGGGTGGCCGAGGCCATCGCCTCTTTTCTGGACAATCAAAGCACCGCCATGGAAAGGATCAATAAAAATTGGCAGAAACGAAAAGAATATTTTTCCTGGCCCCGAGTAGCCACCGACTATCTTGAAACTCTTTGGCAGTAATTTACCTTCGAAAAAGCGCCGTTACAATTTCTTGAGGATTTTTATGCATTCATTGCGCAGGGCTTTAAGCGGTTTTTCTTCAACCGATTCCAGGGATTTGATGCGCAAATTTTTCTCCAGTTCCTGGGCGTTGGGATCAATGGCCATTTCCCTTACAAAGCTGCCCAAGATCGGTTCAAGTGTAAAAAACAAGTCGCGATGGATCGACAATTCTTCCAGGAAGAGTCTGGGAAAGAAGGAGATCAGGTTGCCGATGACCTTGTTCAGGGCAACTTCGAGTGCCCCGTAGGAAATTGTGTACAAGCGAAAACCCAGTTTAATTGCATTGGGATTGCCCGAATAAATTTCGCCTTCCAATACGCTCAAATGATCTTGAATTGCATTGATAGCCACAAAACCATCCTTGATATCAATGATCTTTACCGTGCCGGGAAGAAGTTTCAATATTTTGTCAGCACCCTCTTCAGTGGGAGCGGAATAATATGCATGCCAGGCTTCCTCCAAACCCTTCCAATCTACACTCACTGCAGTGGTTTGCGCGTTTGCATTCAGCGCAGCCAGTAAGATCCATCCGAACAGGCAGAAAACTGTCATTCGCTGATTCATAAATCTCCTCCATTTCATATTGCGCATTTCACAGGTAAATATTAACAAAAAATAAAAATAAAATATATCATTTTCAATTTATTTATTTTTTATTAACAAAAGTCAATTATTTCATTCAAACTTGACCGCATCCACCACGGAAACCTGGGCCGCCTTGCGAGCCGGAATCAACGTGGCGCCGAAACTGATGAGCAGAGAAACCAAAATTACGGCCAGCAAGTCAAAAATACCGAGACGGAATGGCACATAGCTGACCTGGTAAATCTCCGCCGGCACCTTGATCAGCTCATAACGATTGGCCAGGTAGCAAAAGCCCAAGCCGAGCATCACCCCCATGATCGTCCCGATCAGGCCGATGACGGCCCCCTGAAAAAAGAATATTTTCTTGATTTGCCCGGCCTGGGTTCCGTATGAAAGGAGAATGCCGATATCTTTTATTTTTTGCATGACCAACAAAATCAGGCCGGCCACGATATTCAGTGAGGCCACGATAATGATCAGGGTCAAAGTAAAAAACAACACGGTTTTTTCAAGTTTCAAGGCGGAATACAAGGACTGGTTCAATTCCTGCCAGGTGATTACGGAAAATTGCCCCGGCAGGATTCCGCGCATACGGCCCGCAATGGCTTCGGCGCTGAAAATGTCTTCCAGGTTGATCTGCAGATAGTTGATTCTGTCTTTAAGTGAAAACAACCGTTGGCCGGCGGCCAGATTGGTAATCACCGTGCCGCTGTCAAATTCAAAGAGCCCCGATTTGAAAATACCTGAAATCCTGAATTTCTTAAACCGGGGAATCATGCCCAGCGGCGACAGGGCGGCACGCGGGGAAATCACCAGGCAGCTGTCGCCAGTGAAGAGGTTCATTTTCATGGCCATTTCCCTGCCCATCAGCAATTCTTGTTCGCCGACCGGAAGTCTGCCGAATTCGAGCTTGGTCAGCCACTTTTCCTTATTTTTATGCTCTAAATCCATGCCGCGAAAAACAGCACCGCTGACATCCCGTACATTGCCTTTTATCAACACGGTCCCGTATACCACCGGCATGACCGTTTTAACTTCCGGAAATTCCCGTTCAACCCTGGCAGTCAGGCTTTGAAAATCACCGATCCCTTCGCCCAGGCGGTCGGTGATCATGATATGGGCCGAGGAACTCAAAATCCGGTTGCGGATATCATTTTGAAAACCATTGATCAGGGCCAGAGCGATAATCAAGGCCGCCACACCGATAGCGATGCCCAATATCGAAACCATGGAAATGATCGATATAAATGAATTTTTCCGACCCTTGGTCAAATATTTGACGGCGATAAACCACTCAAATCTCATTCCCGTGGTCTCAGCAGTGGGAATAAAATGACTTCCTTAATGGACGCCGCTCCTGTATACAGCATCACCAAACGGTCGATTCCAATGCCTTCACCGGCAGCCGGAGCCATGCCGTATTCCAGGGCATTAAGAAAATTGTTGTCGATTAGTTGGGCCTCATCATCCCCTTTTTCCCGGTCTTGGAGTTGAGCTTCGAAACGTCGGCGCTGTTCAAGCGGATCGTTTAATTCGGAAAAACCGTTGGCGATTTCCATGCCGGCGATATAGAGTTCAAAGCGTTCGGTCTCGCGTTCGTCCGTCCGCGACATTTTGGAGAGGGGGGATATTGCCTTGGGATAATTGATGACAAAAGTCGGCTCAATCAGGTTCTTTTCGACATAGAAATCAAACATCAGTTCCAGCATCTTGCCAAACGTTGGCGGCAGCGGTTCATCAGGAAATTGCCGGGCAATAAATTTCTTCAATTCGGCTTCATCCCACAACTGTTCCAGGGCCAATCC
The DNA here is from genome assembly GCA_016934745.1 of Candidatus Aminicenantota bacterium. GTDB lineage: Bacteria > Acidobacteriota > Aminicenantia > UBA2199 > UBA2199 > UBA2199. The sequence continues at coordinate 24,018 of JAFGSF010000049.1, forward strand.
CGATTTTTCAGCAATGATGGCCATGAACTTGACCCTTTTAAAGGGTGGCTGCAGGGAAATGCTTCTTTCCTGCCACTGGATGGTGTTATCGGGCAATAATTCACGGTTCAGGTTCAGTAGCAATGCTTCGGTCAAATTCATGTAATCGTTGAAGTCTTTATATAGTTCATAGAATTCAATCATGGTGAATTCCGGGTTATGCATCATGGAAATGCCTTCATTGCGAAAATTACGGTTTATTTCAAACACCTTTTCCATGCCTCCGACCAGCAGCCTCTTTAAATACAATTCGGGGGCCACCCGCAAAAATAGATCGATGTTCAAAGCGTTGTGGTGGGTGGTAAAGGGTCTGGCCGACGCACCACCAGGTATCTGGTGCATCATCGGTGTTTCCACCTCGATATAACCTTGCTGATGAAAAAAGCTGCGGATGTTCTGGATAATCAGCGATCGCTTGCGAAAAATATCCTTGACTTCCGGGTTGACAATCAAGTCCAGGTACCGTTGACGGAAACGCAATTCCTTGTCCTGCAGACCGTGCCATTTTTCGGGCAACGGATGGAATGACTTGGCTAAAAAGGTCAATTCGTTGACCAGGATCGAAAGTTCATGGGTATGGGTCTTGAAAATTCGCCCTTTGACCCCGATAATATCACCAATGTCCAGAAGATGGTAAAGAGCAAAATCTCTCTCTGTCACCATTTCCTTGCGCAGGTAAATCTGCAGCTTTTTTTCGCCGTCAAACAAATGCATGAAAGCGCTTTTACCCATGCTGCGGATGGCGATGATACGACCGGCAGACCGTATTTCATCGGGTACTTCTTTCAGTTCGTCTGCGGAAAAATCCTGATACCTGGCAATGATATCTTTGAAGCGATGGGAAACGTCAAAGCGGTAGGGATAGGGCGTGATGCCCAATGCGCCGAGCTTCTTGAGCTTTTCCAACCTGATGTTGAATTGTTCTTCCATGTCGCCGCCTCATTCATCTATTAGTTTTTTATTCTTTTTGACAATGATTCCCCGAAAGCGTTCCACCTGATTGAAAATCACGTTTTGATCAATAAGCAGATAGCGTGAAGAAAAATCCTGGTACTGTGGATCATAAAATACCTGCCGCTGTCCGGGTAGATCAATTTCCAGCCAACGGTGAGGCACGGGTTCGATCACCTGATTGCTTTCACGCAGATAAAAGCCGTTTACCGTCCGGCTGCCGATTCCGACGCAGGTCAGCAGCGTTTGGGCGACATGGGCAAAACCAATGCAATGGGCCCGGCGGTTCAGCAAAACCGCAGTTGTCTCCTGGGGAAGTTCCTCTTGGCAATAAATAATGGAATTCGCCAAAAATGATGATAGGTTCCGTAAATAATCACCTACCGAAACGGCATTTTGGCGCAGTTGACTGAAAACCTTCCTGACCAATGGATCCTGCCCGGCGATAAATGATTGATCGTCGGCGATTACGTGGGTCAGGTTTTTAAAATCGAGTGTCCGGCTTTTAATTTTGACATGCAAGCCGTCCCGATCACTCCTGATTTCCTGCTTAAAATTGTAATTGCGATAATTGCTGAAAATTTCCGGAGTCCGACAGCCGACAAAAACTTCAAGATTGCTTTCCTGGCTCAGCGGCATCCAAAAAAACATTACCAGCAATAGAGCTTTCACGGGATCACCTTGTCCAATATGGCGTTGATCAGCTTGTAAGAATCGCACTCACTGTATTTTTTTGAAATGCGGATGATATCATCGATAATAATCGGTTTTTCGGAATTAAACGTCGCTTCGGCAATGCCCATGCGCATCAGGTTGCGGTCGATCGGAGCCAGGCGCTCCAGTTTCCAATCAATCAGATTAGACGCGATCAAGGCGTCGATCCTCGCCTTGTCATCCAGAACGATCTGCACCACGCGCCGGATAAAATTTTCTTCATCGGGATTGACCCTTTTGAACGATTTGAAGTATTCCTCGATCAATGGGTCGCTTTGGATCGCCTCGCATTTCAATAAATCAAGTTGGTAAAGAATTTTTAAAATTATTTCCCGGCTGTACTTTATGCGAAACATCAGATATTGGCATCGGTAAATAGGTTGAGCAGCTCAATGGCCGATTGGGCGGCCTGAAAACCCTTGTTGCCCATTTTATTTCCCGCCCGCTCAATGGCCTGATCGGTATTATCGGCGGTGATAATGCCATAAGTCACGGGCAGGGCGAATTCGAGGTTCAGTTGGGCGATGCCTTTGCTGACTTCGGAAGCGACAAAGTCAAAATGGGGGGTCTCGCCGCGAATCACAGCCGCCAAGCAGATTACAGCCTGATATTTTTTCTTCAACAACAGGCGTTTGGCTACCAGCGGGATTTCGAAGGCACCGGGTACGCGGAGTACATCGATCTGTCCTTCCGTGGCGCCGCTGCGCATCAAGGCGTCCTTGGCCCCGTCCAGCAGCTTTTCAGTGATGAAATTGTTGAAGCGCGAAACGATGATCGCAAAGGTGAAACCCTTGGAAACCAATTGTCCCTGGAATTCTTTCATGTTCTTCTCCATGGACGTTAAAATATCCTAAATAGGGCTTGATGTCAAGCTCGGAGGCGCCCAGGCGCTTGACTCGCCATTCACTCGCCTGTTGACAAATACGGCGCCGATGGCTGATAATTAAACATGGCAAAAATTCTGGTGGTCGAAGACAATGCCTCGATGCGCGAAATGCTGACCAGCATCTTCAGGGAAAAAGGCTTTGAGACCGAAAACGCTGCCTGTGTAGGCGACGCCCTGGCCCTGCTCAAAAAAAGCGATTTCTCCCTGATCGTTTCCGACCTGCAGCTCCCCGATATGGATGGCTTGAGTTTCTGCAAAAGAATCAAGCATCTGCAAATTCCCTTCATTATTCTGACCGCTTTTGGATCCATTGAAAAAGCCGTGGAAGCGATAAAAGAAGGGGCTTTTGACTTCATCACCAAGCCCGTGGATCCCGATTACCTGCTGTTGATGGTAAATAAAGCTCTGGATGCAACCCAGATATTGCGCGAGAACCTGGTGCTTCGGGAAGTCCTGCAGTCGGAAATGGGAAAGACCGTTATTATTGGCAGCAGTCGCGAAATACTTCATGAGGCTGAGAAAATTCGCCAGGTGGCTCAAACCAATACCACCGTCCTGCTGCGCGGTGAAAGCGGCACCGGCAAGGAATTGTTCGCCCGGGCGCTGCATGCCCTGAGTCCCAGAAAAGAAAGGCCTTTCATCACCATCAATTCAGCATCCATTCCCGACAACCTTTTGGAAAATGAACTTTTCGGGCATGAAAAGGGTTCTTACACCGGGGCCTATATGCGCCAGCTGGGAAAACTCGAACTGGCCCAGGGCGGAACCTTCTTTTTTGACGAAATCGGTGATTTTCCCTATTCATTACAGGGAAAAATTCTTCGTGTTTTGGAAGAAAAATCAATCTCACGCCTGGGCAGCGGCAAGGATATCCGTCTCGATATACGTTTCATCTTTGCCACCAACCAGGACCTGGAAAAAGCCATTGCGGAAAAACGTTTCCGCCAGGATCTGTATTTTCGCATCACTAGCTTCCCCGTTCAACTTCCGCCTCTGCGCGAAAGGCAAGCGGACATCCCGCTGCTCGGAGACTATTTTACCAAAAAAATCTCTCATGAAATCAAGAAACACGGGATCACTCTGTCCCCGCAGGCCAGGGAAAAGCTCATGGCCTACAGCTGGCCGGGCAATGTCCGTGAACTGCAAAATACGATTGAACGGGCGGTCATCATCTGTTCGGGTCGGGAAATCAGTGCAGCGGAAATCATACTGCCGGACAAAGTATTTCCCATTGACGAGCATTTCAATCTCAACGGTAATTTAAAAGTGGTGGCTGAACGCGCCCAAAAAATTGCCGAGAAAGCAAAAATTATCCGGGTTTTGACCGAGACGGAATTCAACCGTTCACGGGCGGCTGAAATTCTTGAAATCAGCTACAAGACACTGCTCCAAAAAATAAAGAAATATGACCTTTCCCGGGAAAATTAAAACACTGTTGCTGAAGAAACTCTCCTGGCTGCTGATTGAAGCCGTCGTGGCCAGCAGCCGGGTCACGATTTCAGGTCACGATAAAATCACCGGACTGCTGAATGAAAAACTGCCCGTGATCTTTATTTTTTGGCATCGTCATCTCCTGTTCGTGATTCACCAGTTTAAAAACAGCGGGGCACGCCCGCTTATTTCATTGTCCAGCGACGGCGAGTTGGTAACCGCTGTCGCCCAAGAATTCGGCATGAAGCCTATCCGCGGCTCTTCATCAAAAGGAGGCGCCCGAGCATTTTTAAACATGGTGCGCAGCGTCCAAGAAGAAAACGCCCAGGTGCTGATCACCGTAGACGGACCCAAGGGGCCGGCGCGGCAAATCAAGACCGGAACGGTGCAGTTGGCACTTAAAACCAAAGCCCACATCATTCCCATCAGTTGGAGCAGCTCGCGGGTCAAAATCCTGGAAAAAAGCTGGGACCGCTTCATGATTCCCCTGCCCTTCGGGAGGATCCATTTCGCTTACGGTCAACCCCTGCAAATTTCGGCCAGTGACGAAGCCAATTTGCAAAAAACCGCGGACATGCTGGCAGAAAAACTCAATCAGCTTGAAGAATCGGTGAAATAGTATTTGAAATTCATCCTCCCTCTAGACAGACAAATCAAATCCTCCACCTGCGGTGTCGGATGATTTGTGCTGCCCTTCGGGAGGATCCACTTCGCCTATGGCCAACCGCTACAGATTTCAGCTACTGACGAAACCGGTTTGCAAAAAGCAGCCGCCATGCTTGCAGATCAACTCAACCAGCTCGAAAAATCGGTGAAAACAAAAACGTAGTATCAGGTCGCGACCTGTCACTGCAAAGCAATTTGAAAATCATTGTAAATCATCTCATTGGCAGGCGCATTCTTTTTTGCTATCATGGCATGGAGGTTGCGCTATGAAAAAGATCCGCAAGCTGGCAATTCTAACCGGGGGAGGCGACTGTCCCGGATTGAACGCCGTTATCCGCGCCGTCGTGCACACAGCCCAACGTCAATTTGGGATCAAGGTCTGCGGCATCATGGACGGATATTCGGGCTTGATCAATAAAAACGTCTGCCAACTGGAACTGTCCGATGTCTCGGGAATCCTGCCGCGCGGCGGCACCATCCTGGGCACATCCAACCGCGACAATCCCTTCAAGTATGCAGCGGAAAGCCAATCCGCTCCTGCCGAATTCCAGGATGTTTCGAACCAAGCCTTGAAAACCATCGAATACAATGAAATCGACGTCCTGCTTACTGTCGGCGGTGACGGCACACAGAGCATTGCCCAGAAATTTTTTGAAAAATATCAGCTTCCGATTATCGGCATTCCCAAGACCATCGACAATGACCTGAACGGCACCGATGTCACCTTCGGCTTCGATACCGCGTTGAATATCGCCACCACGGCCATTGACAAGCTCCATTCGACCGCCGAGGCCCATCACCGCGTAATGGTCATCGAAGTCATGGGTCGCTACGCCGGCTGGATCGCGCTGCAATCGGGCATGGCCGGTGGCGGCGACGTGATTCTGATTCCGGAAATTCCATTTAAAATGGACAAGATTTGCGCCAAGATCCATGATCGTCAAAAAATGGGCAAGCGTTTTTCCCTGGTTGTAGTTGCCGAAGGCGCCAGAGCCGAAGGCGGCCAGGTTGTTGTTGCCCGCCAGGTTCAGGATGGCAGTGATTCGATCCGCTTGGGAGGCATTGCCGCCCAGGTGGGTAAGCAGATCGAGGATATGACCGGGATTGAAAGCCGTTTTACCATTCTCGGCCACGTGCAGCGCGGCGGCAGCCCCTCTCCCTTTGACCGCATCCTGGCTACACGCTTTGGATACCATGCCGTGGAGGCGGCACTGAAGGGTAAATTTGGATCCATGGTCGGTTTGCGCGGCACCGAAATCAAAACCACATTGATTCGCGATGCCATAGCCGTACCGCGACGCATCGATCCCGAAAGCGACTTGGTCAAGACCGCCAAAGCGGTGAGTACCAGTTTTGGATTTTAAATGTCCCGGCTGATCGTGTTTGAGGGAATTGACGGTTCGGGAAAAACATCGCTCTCCAGGCTCTTTGTCAAATATTTGAACCAAAAAGGAGTGCCGGCCGTCTGGTTGCGCGAACCGACCGATTCGGCGCTGGGAAACAAGATCCGCCGTGTGGCCCAGGAAAGCGAGCACATTTCGCCGCAGCAGGAACTCGACTATTTCATTCAGGACCGGCGCTGGGATGTCGAAAAAAACATCCTGCCCGCCCTGCGCGCCAAAAAAACAGTGGTTCTGGACCGATATTTTTACTCGAACGCCTGCTACCAGGGAGCTCGCGGGATGGACATGAATACTATTATCGACCTGAACATGTCATTCGCTCCGCGGCCTGACCTAACATTCATTATTGACGTGGATGTCGATCGCGCCCTGGCCCGGATACGCGATTCCCGTTCGGATATGGCCAAGCTTTTTGAAAAAAAAGATTTCCTGATGAAAGTGCGTGCCAACTACCTGCAGCTGACGGGGCCCAACCTGCAGTTTATCGACGGCAACCGCGACCTGGGAACCGTCCTGGCCGAAATCATCGACCATTTCGAAAAAATCCCTTCCCCTAATGACATGTCAGCGTCCCAGCCATGAAACCCGTGAACAGACGGAGTATCCCTGATAAAATAACTTTTTTACACGAACAGCTTAAACGCTATAATCGGCTGCTGGTAGCTTTTTCCGGAGGCAAGGATTCTTTTTTTTTGGCATGGGCGGCAAGGGAAGCTCTGGGTGCGGCCAATGTCTTCCCTTATTTCGTCCGCACTCCGTTCACCCACCATGCAGCCAGGCAGAGGGTCGACTATTTCAGCAAGATGTTTGCCTTGCCTATCCAGGAAATCAGCATCGATTTTTTAAAGGATTCCCGACTGCGCCGCAATCCAAGGCAACGCTGCTTTTATTGCAAAATAAAGATATTCAGCGCCTTGAAAAAGGAGGCCCGAAAACTGGGTATTAAAATCATCGCCGACGGCACGACCGTTTCCGATCTCAACGAGCACCGTCCCGGGCGCCGGGCCCTGGAAAAGTTGGCCATCCATTCGCCGCTGAGCGATGCCGGATTCAGTTCGGCTGACATCGTCAGCCAATTGAAAAAAAAAGGAGTCGCCGCCTATTTCCTAACCTCTTCCACCTGCCTGGCCACCCGCTTCCCTTACAATTTCAGCCTGCAACCGCAGCTTATTGAAGCCATCGACCGGGTCGAATTTTATCTGATTCAAAGCGGCATATACCCGGTACGTGTCCGCTACCTGACCGCTGGCGTTCGAATTGAAACATCTCCGGCGAATTTCAGCAGACTGATCGCAAGGAAGGATGAACTTATCGGCCTTTGCCGGCAGGAGGGATTCTCGTTCATCACCCTGGACCTGGCTGGAATCAAAAGCGGCTGCTGGGATGAACTTCCCGGATTATGATTAAAATAATTCGAATGGATGGAGTTGACAGCCGTACATTTATTGTGTATTCTATGCTTTAATTCTGGAGGAATTTAAATGGCAAATCATGATTCAGCCGTAAAAAAGCACAAGCAGGATGAAAAGAAACGCTTGGTCAACCGCATCAACCGTTCTAAAATGAAAAATAAAATCAAGGCTTTGAAGCGAAAAGTCGCCGCCGGCCAGAAAGATGAAGCCGCCAAGCTGCTTCCTGAAGCCATTGCCATTATCGATACAACCATCCGCAAGGGCACCATCCACAAAAATACCGGTTCACGCTATAAATCCCGCCTCGTTGCCTTGCTAAAAAAACAGCCTTAAATAATATTTCTTGATCGCACTCCCCCGCGGCCATCTTTCCCATAGCCAGATTCGACTTTATGGTGAATGCCCGCAAAAGTATTATTTTTCCTATATTGAAGCAGTTCCGGTTCGCATCAATGAAAAATTGTTCCTGGGTGAGATTTTCCATGCTACGCTGGAGGATTATTTCACCCGCCAAATCAATGGTGTCCCAGCCAATGACCAATCCACAATAACCGTTTTTCTCGATGCATTCGCAAAATCCGAAAAAGAAAAAGATATCCACTGGACGGTTCCCCGCCGCGAGGCCAAGGCCCGGGGTGTAGCTTTCGTCACCTATTTTCTGACCCATCTCGCGCCGGCCATGAAGCCCTTGATGGTGGAAAAAGAATTGAGCGCCGAAATTGCTGAAATCGGCGTGACCTTGAAAGGAGTCGTCGATTTGGTCGAAACCGACTTCAGCATTACCGATTTCAAGACCACAACCAGCAAATGGTCGGCCGGCAGGGCCCGCAACTCATTGCAAATGACCATTTACAAATACCTTTTCGACCGCAACTTCGGCCATGTCCACGGCCAACTGAAATACGAAATCCTTTATGCCAAGAATGCAGGCCGGGTCAGGCATCAGAGCCTGAAAGTGCTTCCCGGTCCGGACGATATAGACCGCCTGCTGGTTTTGGTCAAGCATGTTGCCGAAAA
>JAFGSF010000050.1 GCA_016934745.1 Candidatus Aminicenantota bacterium
CTCGAACAACTTCGAGCTGGCCATCGCCGTGGCCGTGGCCGTTTTCGGCATCCACTCCGGGGTGGCGTTCGCCGCGGTCATCGGGCCACTGGTCGAGGTGCCGGTGATGATCGCCCTAGTCAACGTGGCCCTGTTCTTTCGCCGGAAATATTTTAAATCCAGGAGTTAATGTAAAAAAATATCTTTTTCTGTGTATCCATTGAAAATATAATTCTATTTCTTTAAAATAACAGTCAGAAAAACCTTGAAACCGGAGGGAGTATGAAAAAAGCAATTTTGTTTTCGGTCCTGGTATGCCTGGCGATTACCTTGGCGGCAAAAGTAAATCTTTACGTGGTTTTTGAAAAGGTGGCCAAGGCACCCAATCTCAAGGCGACGATGAAGGTCGGTGAAGATGGCGAGTTCAACGACGCCACCATCGGCATTTCTTGGGAGGCACGCGTTGACAGTTTCCATTTCCAGCTGACCAACAAGACGAGCGGCAAGCTGGTCATTAATTGGAGCGAATGCCGCTTCAGCGACGAGACCGGTGAATCGTACGCGGTTATTCACGGCGAAGCCGGGAAGGCCCTCGAGATTGAAGCCAAGGGAACCGTCACTTGCGCGGTGGCTCCGGTAGACTACTTTTCCTGGACAAAAAAGGGCTGGGAGATCCAACCCATTTTCCAGGATAAAATGTCGGATGAGGAATTCGAGGAAATCAAGGACAAGGATCTGATCTACAAGGTGATCCTACCCATTCGCAGGGGCAAGGCCAAGACCGTCTACCATTTCATCTTCAACACCATCGCCGAATAGATCCGTCAGCCTGCGGATTGAATTTTTTGTTTGAAGGAGGATTATTCTATCACCGGATTCAAGATCTGTTTCCTGGCGGATCCTGTCTCCGCTGAATGAATTCGCGGCATTTTTTTGGGCAATATTGAAAAAGAATCAAGCCTGTTGATCTGCCTGCGTATCCGGCGCTCCAAGTTGTTTTAGCCGGGGTTGTTTTAAATCCCGGGGAATATTGATATTGCCGATCGCCAGATATGGCGGGTATGGGAGCAGAAATAATGACCGCGGATAAATCAGACCTGGAACTGCTTGCCCGGATAGCGGCGGGTGATCAGGATGCTTTTGCGCGCTTGGTGCGTTGTCATCAAGGCAACGTGTTTAACCTGGCCTATCGTTTCAGCCGCGGCCGGCCGGACGCCGAAGACCTGACCCAGGAGATTTTTTTTAAAGTCTGGCGTCATGCCCGATCATTTAAAGGACAAGCCGCCTTCAGTACCTGGCTCTATCGTCTGGCAGTCAATGCCTGTTTGAATTACCGGAAAAAGAAAAAAAGCAGGCCTGAATCGTTGCCGTTGCCCGGTGATTTGGCTGCTGACACTGATGCGGCCGGTGCTGAAATCATCGAACGGGAGCGGCAAAGGATTCTCGATCAAGCCGTGGACGCTTTGCCGGTCCGCCAGAAAATGGTTCTCATCCTGGCTCATTTCGAATCGAAATCCTATGAGGAAATCGCGGCCATCATGAATATTTCCATTTCGGCGGTTGAAACGCTCCTGTTCAGGGCCAGGCAGAATCTCGGCAAAATTTTAAAACCGCTAAAAAATAAAGGCGCGTGGTAAACGCAAGTTTTCAGGTACGACGCTGTCTAAAGGAGTGATCATGAAAATAACGTGCAAAAAAGCAAGGAAAAACATTTCGCTGGCCCTGGACTGCAGGCTGCAAATGCAAGCCCTAACGCAGCTGCAAACCCATCTGGATGTTTGCCCGGCCTGCCGTGACTGGCAGCAGGAGCAGCTTTGGCTGCTGAAACTGCTGCAAGCACCGCAAATATCCAATCAGCCCTCTGTGGACTTTTACAAGATGCTGCAGAGTCAGATCAATGAATCCCCTGGGCAACCCAAGCTGGTTGCTTTTTTGCCATCTGCGCTCAGACCGTCACTGCTGCGCGCGGCCATGTTGCTGATACTTATTTTATCCGCCCTGTTCGGTTTTATTCTGAGCGGCCGTCTGGATGCTGGGGCGATAGACTCCACGGCAATGGTTTTCAGCCGGACGGTAAATCTGGAAGCGTTTGCCGACCTGCCTGCCGAATCGTTCGGTGCCGTTTATGCGCACCTGCTGCAGGGAGAGCGTCCATGAAGAACAGGATCTGGATGGTCCTGCTGGTGGCTTCCTTGGGTGTCAATATCGGCTTTCTGCTGCACTGGTTCTGGCCGAAAAATGTCGCCGGGCGATCGCTGTTGAGCCCCCGCTCCCAATCCGGTTGGCATGCCAGCTCCATGAGACACGGCCTGGGCCTGGATGCCAGGCAAGTACAGCTCATGGAAAAAGAACGCCGCCAGGTCATGGACCAGGTCAAGCCGCTGCAGGATGAATTGCGCCTGAAGCGCCGCCAACTGTTCCTGTTGCTGAAGAACCAGGCGGTCGCCGAGGTCGAACTGGATGCGGCCTTGAATGACATATCCCGTTTGCAGGCCGCGATTGAGAAAATGTACGTCCTGCATTCCCTGAAAGTGAAGGATTTTTTCACTCCGCAACAATTGCAGAAATATGACGGCTTTTTTGAACAGGGGCTTTGTCCGGGAATGATGTCCGAAAAAAACTGTTTATCGGGCAAGCCGGCCGCTGCCGGGGCGTCTGTTCCCGATTGTGAAAATACATGCGATGCTAAAAAGTAAATATAAAACGGTAAACTTATCAAGGAGGTTTTGCCATATGACACACAAAAAAATGTTCCAATTCCTGACTCTGAGCCTGTTCGTGGCTTTGGTCGTGGTCGCGCCGCTGCAAGCCGCCGATGGTTGCCAGGAGAAGGCACCCTGCGAGAAGAAAATGAAGGCGGAAGGCTGTGAAAAAGTGAAAGCTGAGGATTTCAAAAAGATGAAAGCCGAAGGCTGCATGATGTTCAAGCAGATCCCCAACCTGAGCGACGAGCAAAAAGGCAAACTGGAAAAACTGCATGGCGAGCATCAAAAAATGATGGCAGCGGCCATGGCCGAGATGCAGAAAAAATGCCAGGTCCACCGGGAGGCCGTGCGCGCCCTGCTTACTGCCGAACAGAAGGTCAAGTTCGATGAAATGAAAGACTGCGGCCATATGCAGGGTCAAGGCGGCATGATGAAGCACGCGCACAAGGGTTGCATGCACGGCGGCAAGCATTTGGAAGGCCAGGGCTGCCAGGAAAAAGGCAAACAGGATAAGCACGAATGCCAGAAGCAAGCCGCGGAAGATAAGAAATAATCCGGCGGCAGAAAAAGACATGCGGGGCGGCGGTGACGCCGCCCTTTTTTTTATCGACAGGGCCGGGCAATGCTGTTATAATTGCTCCTCAGTCTTCTGAGGGAGTGGAGTCATGTGCGGAGTGGTCGGGATCGTATATCATACAAATAACGCCAGACTGGGCCGGGTCGGCTCGTTCCTGCTGAAGAAACTCGAATACCGTGGCTATGATTCCACCGGCGGCGCTTTTTTTAAGGAAGACCAAACGATCATTTTAAAAAAAAAAGTCGGGTCCCCCACCAAGGTCATCCAAGAACTTGATCTTGAAAAACTGAGCGGCCGCAAGTTCATCGGCCAGGTTCGCTGGGCCACCTATGGGTCTGTGACCGATGAGAACGCCCAGCCGCACGAAGTGAATTGCCGCACACGGTTGCTGGGAGCGCACAATGGCAATATCTCCAACACGGACAGCCTGCGGGAATTCCTGGTTGAAGCCAGCCACCGGATTGTCTCGGATAATGACGGGGAAATGCTGGTGCATCTGGTGGAGCATTTTTATCATGAACAACTGGCCGTGCGAAAAAAATCCAATCCACAAAACCGTGTAGACGACCTGCTGCATGCCATCCTGCGCGCCAATCAGAAAGCTCAAGGTTCATATGCCGCCTGCGTCTCGGCCGCGGACATCGATGGTATTTTTGCCGTCAAGGCGGGGTCATCACTCTACGCCGGCAAGGGGCGTGATGAAGACGGCGATTTTATTGTGGTCTCTTCCGACCTGACCTCGGTCTTGGCCAAGACCCGTTTTCTCATCCCCCTGGTTGAGGGGCAGGGCATATATTTTACCGCCGGCGAGTATTTCGTATTCTCACTGCTGGATGGCAGCCGCTGTGTGCCCGGATTGAAGCGCTCGAAACTGAACATCGCCGATATCGCCCTGCAGCCCCAGTATCATTTTTTCATGGAACAGGAAATCGATTCCACCGTTGCCAACCTGGACATGATCCTGAAATACTTTTTTTCGCAGGATTGGGAGGATGCTTATTTCGGCGTGTTCGAAAGACATGTCCAGGAATGCAAGGACATTATTTTTGACCTGCTCAAGCTTTACTCGATTTTCGATTCCAGTAAACTCAAGGAAGCTTTTTTGGAAATCGTCACCAGTCCGCGCTTGGAAGCGATCGTGAAGGAAATCAACCACCTGCAGTCTCAGGGCCGGACAGATACGGCACTCCTGTTTTTCAGTTCCGACGAGGCCCAGCTGCTGCGCGAACTGCGTGAATTTGGCGAGGAATATGATCCGGCCCTGTTCACTCTGGACCTGATTGTGATCTGGAAAAAAAAGCGCAAGGTTATCCGTTATAAAAACGAGGCCGTGGCCCTGTTCCAGCAGAGCTTTAATTGTGGCGGCCGGGTATTTTTAATTGGTTCCGGCACGTCCTATCATGCCGCTCTTACGGCCGGGTATTTTTTCAACAGCCTGACATCGCTGGGCATTGTTCCCTGCAACCCGGACCTGTTTCGCTCTGTCTATATGAACAGTTTAAGGCCCGGAGATGTCCTGGTAGCCATAACTCAGTCGGGAGAAACCAAGGACTTGGTCGACATCCTGAATCAGGTGCGGGAAAATTTCCGGGAAGAGATCCGCATGATTGCCGTGGTCAACAACGAAAACTCGACCATTCCCCAGGAAAAAGCCGATTTTTTTCTGCCCTTGCTGTGTGGTCCGGAGATTGCCGTTGCGGCTACCAAGTCTTTCAGCGCCCAACTATCCCTGTTCTATCTTCTCGCTGCCGGCATGAAACAAGACGTGATGCTGCCGCAGCAGAAGCTTGAGAAAATCAAACACCTCGTTGGCTACACGCTGAAGACCTGTGAAGAGGATGTCACCGAAGTCATGCTCAAGTTCTTCCTGAAGCCATCCATTCATATTTTGGGAACTTCATTAATCGGGCTTGCCCGCGAGGGAGCGCTGAAAATCAGGGAAGTGGTTCTGAACCATGCCGAGGGCTACGATGCGGCCGAGTTCAAACACGGGCCCAACACCATCTTGGGTAAAAGCACCCTGTATTCCTTCATGGACATGGAGACCATTCTCGCCGACATGGCTGAATTCTGCAGGGATCTTTTCAATATTCGGGACATCCCGGCCGGCGACCGGGATGAAATCGCCGGCCATTTTTTAGACTGGATTCGTGATTTCAAATTTGCCGATTTCAATGCCGAAATCATGAGCAGCCGTGAATCATTGCCGGACCGGCAAGGACGTTACCAGAACCTCCACAGACGTTTTCGGCAGCAGTTGAATGCGGGAAAATATTTTTCCAATTATCCCCTGATTTTTATTTGCCCGCCTGACGAACGCGATATCCGTATCACTATCTCGCAGATCCACACCCATAAAATCCGCGGCGCCGATGTGGTTCTGATCGCCGAGGAAAATGCCGAATTGGCCAAAGCATTGGAAGGGAAGCCGGCCGGAATAAACGACTATTTTTGCAAGTATATCAAGATTCCCGGCAGCGGCGACAGCAATATCTTTGTTTTTCAGGCTGCCGTTGTCTTGCAGCGCCTGGCCTTGAAAATGTCTGTGACCAAAATGAAATATCTCAACCGCGCCCACATTGAAAATCACGGTGTCCACCCGGACGTTCCGAAAAATGTATCCAAGTCAATCACCGTCGACTGAAAAGGCAGCTAAGGCAGACGCTTTTCAGGAGAAATCGCATTAAACACACTCGACAGTGCCCGCCAATGTTGCTATAATTGATTTTGAAGCATCCATTATCAGGATTGGCAAATTGGCGAGGTTCGAAAATGGACGCGGCCGGGGAGGTGAGCAAATGATTAAAAAATATCAACTAAGCGATGGAAAAATAATTGAAAGCCAAAATGAGCAAAGCCCGATCCTGATTTATATCAATCCCACCGATAGCGAGAAGAAATATCTGACCGAAGAACTCAAACTGGACGAGCATACCATGAATTCCTCATTGGACCCGGACGAGCTGTCACGGTTGGAATTCGAACCGGAACATGTCGCCCTGATTTTCAAGCGTCCCAAAAATTACGCGGCCTGCGACAATTTCCTGTTCCGCGTCTCCTCGCTCGGTCTGTTTTTGTTCAAGGACAAATTGGTCGTGCTTCTAGCCGAAGACATTCCCTTGTTCGAGGGCAAGCCGTTCGTGCGCGGTCTTTCTCTGCCCAAAGTCATGCTGTCGCTGCTGTACCGTTCGATCTTTCATTTCATCGAACACTTGAAAATTATCAACATGCTCTCCGACTCCTTGGAAGCGAAGATCAATGCTTCCATGGAGAACAAGTACCTGCTTAACCTGTTCATTCTGGAAAAGAGCCTGGTCTATTATCTCAACGCCATCAATTCCAACACCATGGTCATCGAAAAAATCAAGAACAATACCGCCAAGATCGGCATCGATCATGACACCCAGGAGTTCCTGGACGATATCTTCATCGAGAACAACCAATGCTACAAGCAAGCCGAAATCTACTCCAACATCCTCTCCGGACTGATGGATGCCCGTGCCGGGATCGTGGGCAACAATTTAAACGTACTGATGAAGACGCTGAACATCATCACCATCACCATCATGATGCCGACCCTGGTGGTCAGCATCTTTTCCATGAATGTCCCCTTCCCATTACAGCACCATCCGCTGGCATTCATCGTCGTCATGGCCCTAGCCGTGATTTCCGGCATCGGCTTCCTTTTTTTCTGGAAGCGTAAGAAGTGGTAAACGCCAGCATCGGTTTCTGAAGTCCAGTCGAGGCTGTCGTTCACCTCATCGATGCAATTCGGGGGGATTGACATAAAAGCAATCCAGAACGCTTCATTTCATCATGTTGTCAATGACGATTTAAGTTTTTTCTTTTTCGATGATAGGGGTCGACCGTAGAAAACATCGCTTTCAGCGGAAGCGGATGCGCAGGCGCCAGCTTGGCTTCGAAACGGCCGGGGGAACTTTTCCCTGCATGTGGAGTTGATAAAAATAACGGTTTTTTATTTTTTTATACGGCGGCTGTTGCAAATTGATCCGTGCCGATTCGGCTGCCTGCAATTGCCGCTGAAGAGGTTTTTCTTCAAACGCGGTTATGGCCAGCTGCAGGGTCCCCCGGGGCATGGTATTTTGGAGCTGCAAGGCAATGTTTTTGAGCTGTCGCCGACTTTCGATGATCATGCTGAATTTTTCGGAAGTGGAAAAAATCCAGGTTTGATCTTCGATTTGTTCAGTAGGTTGGGGGCTGAAGTAGATGCGGCCGGGATAGCCGCGGTCATCCGTCAGTTTTCGTGGAGCGGTCAGATCGGGACGTGGGAACAGACTGGAAAGAGAAAACACGGTCAAAAAAACAATGAGCGGAAAGCCGTGAACCCGGCGCCGTGGGAACTTGATAAAGGACAGGGTTAATAACAGCAGGAACAGCGCTAAAAATATGAAGTTAGGCAGGTAGCCGCTGTTGTCTATTTTAATATAGGAAGGCAGCAGACCGGGCAGATTGAAAAAAACATTGCTCCAATCTGCAAAGAGCAATCCCGGCCTGATCAGTGTATCGTGGGTGGTGGGCTGATAGAGGGTCATGGGATTCAATGTCTGGAAAACAATGATAAAGAATGTATAAAGCGGCGTGGCCAAGAGCATTTTTTTAAAAAACGAATTGCGGCTTTCACGATAGTAGATCAAGGCGAACAGCAGCAGGACCCAAACAACCGGAGTCAGATAGCGGCCTTGCGGGCAGTAACCGGGACGGATGGTCGAAGCGGCGTGGTTGATGACGAAAATAACTGCCGGCAGGGCAGACAGCAGGTACAGGCGGTAGCGCTTGAAATTCTTCAGCGCCAGCAACAGGCCGGGAAAAGCGAAAAAATAAAAAGGATTATAAAGCAGCAGGCCGTCGCGTTGGTCAAAGAAATAATCGAGCAGGGTCTCCCAGCGCATGGTCATCGTGATCTTGTTCAGGATGGTTTCATAAAGCGCCTGGGTTGCCTCGGGGCTGAGCATGCCGTAGTAGACGGAGTTGGGTGAAAAGTTGCCGTATGCGTTGTACAGGTAGTAAAAGAACAATGCTTGAAAAAGCAGGGGGAAAGCCATCAGCAGCAGGGCCGGCCGGAACTTTTTTTGCCATAGCCAATAGGCGAAGAAGCCCAAACAGATCGGATAAATAAAAAGGGCGTATTTAACACCCCAGAAAATAGTGACGCCCAGGAGCAATCCGGCCCAAAGGCATCGGCTGTCTTTGTTTTGGGTTTTGAAAAAAAGCAGGTAGAGGGCGCTCAAGACCAACAGCATGGCTTGGACTTCCGGGAAGATATGAAAGGAATAGAAAAAGACCGGGGCTGAAAAGCTGAAAACCACGATGGCAAAAAAGGCCAGGCTGCGTGAATGCCAGAGTCTGAGACAAAAAAGATAGACCAGCACCGCCAACATGGCGCCAAACAATCCCAGAAAAGCGCGCAGTAAAAAATAAAGCAGGGGCGGGGATATCTTGAAATAGAAGAATGGGGTCAAGGTCAACGATATCCCCGGCAGGTGGTAGGAATAGATCTTTTTATATCCCTTGCCCCAGGTGCCGTGGGCGGCCAGTTTATCAACGCGGAGGAATTCCTTGAAGCCATCGCGGAAATACTGGTTGAAGACATTCAGATCGCCATCGCGAGCCAGGGATTGCGATATGGCGAGGTAATGGGGCTCATCGCCGACCAGGGCCACGCCTTTGTGCGTGATCAGTGCCGAAGCCGCAATGAAAAAAAACTCGGCCATAAAAAAAACAAGCCAAAGCCTTTTTTTCAATTCCAGGGCATTGAAGGTGCGCAGGATTTTTTTCCACCAGCACTGCTGCCGGGAAATGAGCCAGATGGAAAAGATTGCGGCCAGCAGCAGGAGGTTCTGAACACGATTGGCAAAATCAACATGATCCCAGTAGAACAGGCGCATGGGCAAGATCAACAATCCGGAGGCATAGGGCGAAAAAAAAGAACTCTCAAAGGCGGCAAACAACCGCCTGGGGCGCTTGAGTAAAACAAGTAAAAAGCAAATTGCCGGCAGCAGCAGCCAGGGATTTAATGGGTCGGTGAAAGTAAAAAAGACGGC
Source organism: Candidatus Aminicenantota bacterium (assembly GCA_016934745.1). Lineage (GTDB taxonomy): Bacteria > Acidobacteriota > Aminicenantia > UBA2199 > UBA2199 > UBA2199. The sequence goes on from JAFGSF010000050.1 coordinate 9,324, forward strand.
AAATCCAGCCGGGGTCAATAAGTCAACGAGCGCCGGGAGCTTTAATTTCAGCATGACCAGGATGTGTTTTAGCAGAGTTTTTCTTCAATGGCTTGGGCCAGGTCAAGTGTTTTTATTTTATCCCGGCCGGTTTCGGACAAGGCATCATGAAACATGATGGAGCAGAACGGGCAGGTGGTGATGATGGTTTCCGCACCGGTTTTTTCAGCCTGGGCGATCCGGCAGTGGCTGATCCGTTCCCCGGTCTTTTCATCCTTCCACATGCCGCCGCCGCCGCCGCCGCAGCAAAAGCTGGTTTGTTTGCTCGATGTCATCTCCAGCGGCTCTTGACCGTTCAGAGCTTTCAACAACAACCGCGGCTGTTGGTAAATGTCGTTGTAACGTCCGAGATAGCATGGATCGTGGTATGTCATTTTCGTAGGAGGTGCCGTTTGCAGTTTTAATTTGTTTGCGGCCAGGAGCTCGAGCAACAATTCGCTATGGTGCATGACCCGGTAGTTGCCGCCCATTTTACTGTATTCATTTTTTATTATGTGATAGCCATGCGGGCAGAGTGTGACAATGGTACGAAATTTATAACGGTTCAGGGTTTCAATGTTTTGCTGGGCCTGGATTTGATAAAGGTATTCCATGCCGCTGCGGCGGGCCGGGTCGCCGCAACATTTTTCCTCGTTGCCCAGGAAAGCGAAATCGACTCCGGCTTTTTGCAGAATTTTAACCAAGGAACGGGCGATTTTCTGAGAATGCTGGTCAAAACTACCGGCGCAGCCGACCCACAACAGAATATCGGTTTCGCCTTTTGCGGAGATCAGCGGGATTTGCAGATCCTTGGCCCAGTCGCTCCGCGTATCACCGTTAATGCCCCAGGGATTACCCTGATTTTCCAGGCCGCGGTATAGGGTTTGAAACTCCTCGGGAAATTTGGATTCCATTAAAACAGCGAATTGCCGCATACCCATAATCTTGGCAATATGCTCGTTGAGCATGGGGCATACTTCCATGCAGGCGGCGCAGGTTGTGCAGTCCCAGACCTCCTCTTCGCTGACCACTTCCCCAAGCAATTTTTTTAACTCGGCGGGATTGGCATGCAACAGCGGTGCGGAAGCCAGCAGGTGGGTTTTCAGTTTTTCCAGAAGTTTCTTGGGGGAAAGGGCTTTGCCCGATTGGAAAGCCGGGCAGACGTCGTCGCAGCGGCCGCATTCGGCGCAGGAAAAAAGGTCCAGCAGATCTTTGCGGCTCAGGTCGGTAATTTGAGGGGTACCGAATTTTTCCTGCTCTTCCAAATTGATCAGTGGAATTTCAGCTTTGACTCCCATATTTTTAAATACCAGGTTTATCGGCCCGGCCAGCAAATGCAGATGCTTGGAAAACATGATAAAAACGCCGAAGGCCATGATGATCAGGATGTGCAGCCACCAGAGAAACTTCATCCAGAAAATGACGGCGGCGTCTGAGATCAGGGCTGGTTCTGGAAGGATATGGGCAAATGTCCAGTTGGCTAGGAAGTTAGCTCGCAAGGGGCCGAGTGAATACATTTTAAAGGCTTCATAAAAAATGAAACTGATCATCAGGATAAAGATGAAGCAAAGGACGATCAAGGACTGGTAGGAAGGGCGGTCCAGGCTTTTGTGGCGAAAGACATAACGGCGCAGGAAAAAATAAATGACGGCCAGGATGATCAAAGCCGCGAAAAGATTGGCCGCAAAAAGCAACAGTGCGTTGAGTCGGCCATGGCCGAAAAGACTGAATCCGGCGAAAAAGCCTTCGGCGGCGTGATTGAGGGTTACACCCAGAAAAACCAGGAAGCCCCAGAAAATAACGGCGTGAAAAAAACCTGTCACCGGCCTTTGCGAAAACACCGGGGTTTGCAAAAGCACCTTGCAGAGCATTTGGCTCAATCGTTGTCCGGGATGGTCCCAACGCGCTACGTTGCGGCCTGAACTGACCAACTTCAATTTATTCAGAAATTCGCGCAATGCCAGCATGGTGGCGAGCACCACGGCGGCCAGGAAAACTATTTTTTCTAGGGATGAAAGCATGGCAGCCTCCTCGGATTTATCCGTTTAGGTTATTCATTTTTCAAGCGGCTGAAATCGGGGAAAAATGCCTTTTCCATTTCGATGTGGCCCGCCAGAGTCCTGATCTCATTGCCGCCGCAGAGTAACTTGACTTTCTTGATTTCCTTGAAATTGTAGCAAATATTGTTAACGATAAAATAGATGAATTCCAATTCGGCCGTCGTGCCGCTTGGGAATTCATTGAGGAGGATATCATTGAAATCCACTACCAGCATTTTTATTTGCGGCAAATAAAAAACAGCGCGCAACTGAACTCCGGCTGGAATCGGGGTAATCCAGCCGTTGTCGCCAGCCAGAAGCAGCGAAAGGAATTTTTTGTACAGGTCTTCCCGGATCTCCGGAACTTGGATCTCGCGATATACGGGCTTTAGCAAGACCGATGATTCGCTAAGGTAATAGAGCTTTACCTTGATAAATTCGGCAATGATGCCGTTTTCAGTCTCTTTGTTGAGTAATTCAGGCTCGGGGCGGCCACTTTTTTTATTAAAGAAAAACAAAAACAGTAATGCAAAAAAAATAATAAATGCCAAGGCGATAAACAGATAATTACGCGTTTTTACCGTCATGTGACGATATGGTTGTAGTAATAAATGAACTTGGAGATGCCATTGAACAAGGCCAGAGCGATCTTATCCAGGAATTCATCTTTTTGCAGTTTTTTTTCTTCTGTGGGATTGGAAATGAAAACGGTTTCAACCAGAACCGCAGGCATGGCGGTTCTCATCAGAACGCGGAACGGGGCCTGCTTGACACCCCGGTTGCGGGTGTTCAGGAGATCGTTCAATTCTTTCTGGATATACTCGGCCAGGGTGCTCGACGCCCTGATATATTCAGTCTGGGCCATGTTCCAGAGAATCATTTTCAATTCATCATTGATAATCGTTTCGCCCGGATCTTCCGGATTCTGGTTCTCTTTTCGTGCCAATTCCAATGCTTCCGGGTCGGTGGCCTGCAGGCTGACAAAGTATGTTTCCGAACCGTAAGCCGATTTGCGGAATGATGAGTTGACATGGATGGAAACAAATATCTGGGCTTGCTGATTGTTGGCGATGGAAGCTCGAGAATTAAGCGAAACTTCCTTGTCCGAGTCGCGGGTCATGATAACCCGCAGGCCGGTTTTTGCTTCGATCAATTTCTTGAGTTTGAGGCTGATTTGCAGGGTAACATCTTTTTCCTGCAGTTTGGATTTGCCCAACGCACCCAAATCTTCACCGCCGTGGCCGGGGTCAATGCAAATTGTTTCGATGGGTTTGACTTTGCTGGAGACGGGTTCCGACGATGGCTGATGGGGGGGATCATTTTGAGGGGTTTCGATGCTTTTCGGATTGCTGGGGGGCTGGGGGATTTGTTTTTCGGATTTAACCAGGTCAAAAACAACCCGGAAAGGCTTTTCCAGGACAAAATTTTTATTAACGCTGACAGCGGTCTTGAAGATAACGGTTATTATATATTTTCCTTCCTTGGATTCGTGGGTGATGCGGTCTAACAGCCGCGAATTTTGCATGGCAAGGGAGCGGGAGTTGATTCGAGCGTGTTGGGGCACGAATATTTGCAGTTGACCGGGCAGATTGCGCACCGAGTAAGTGAATTTTTGGTCGGCTTCGAATACGATTCGAGTAAATTCTTCATGGTCGGAACTGCGAAAATCAATGGACAGGGCCGGCAGGATTTGAATAAAACACAGGCTGGCAATAAAAATGGTACTTGTTTTTATGATTTTATTCATATGGCTAATGGTAAATTGCCAGTGGAGGCGGCGGGAATCGAACCCGCGTCCAATAATGAGTCCATTAAAGATTCTACAGACATAGTTTGTTTTCAATACAACCTGCAGCCGTTAAAACAAACAAAATGGACTGCCGTCGGCCCTCACAAATTTTCATGCCGAAATACAGAAGGCGCTCATTTCAACACTAGCCCGCTAAGTGACGTTCCGATCCTCCCGCAGGCGGGGAAAATCAAAACGGCAACGTGTTAATTACGCTGCGAGTGCAAAGTTGTTTGCTTTTCTTTTTTTGAGCAGTTTAATGAGCTGCTCGGCTCAGTCCGCCTCTTTAACTTCGTCAAAACTGTCGAAACCTTTACGCCCCCAACCTGGGGAATGGCGGGGCCGACGAGACTCGAACTCGCGACCTCATGCGTGACAGGCATGCGTTC
>JAFGSF010000009.1 GCA_016934745.1 Candidatus Aminicenantota bacterium
CAACGACAAGCGCAGCGGCTTCAAATTCGCCATCAACCCCTCGGGTTCCATGGCGGACTGGAGCCTCTACAATGACGAGTGGGACGACCTTTCTTGGGACGGCAACTGGCAGGGTCGGGCGTGGCGCGATGATCGCGGCTGGACGGCTGAAATGAAGATTCCTTTCGACCAGCTGCGCTTTAAAAAGCAGGCGGGCGGTGACTATACCTGGGGTGTCAATTTCCGGCGCTACATCAGGAGAAAAAACGAGATCGCCACTTTTTCGTGGCGGCCCAAGACCGAGAGCGGCTTCGTGTCGCGTTTCGCCCGCCTCGAGGGTATTCGCGACATTGAACCGAAAAAGCTCGTCGAGTTCATTCCCTATGGAGCCGGCAAAGCCAATTTCCTCAGCACCGAGCCAGGGAACCCCTTCCGCAGCGGCGAGGAATTCACGGTCAACGGCGGCCTCGACCTGAAACTGGGGTTGAACAACAGCCTGACCCTCGACCTCTCGCTCAATCCCGATTTCGGCCAAGTGGAAGTCGACCCGGCCGTTATCAATCTCAGCGCCGCCGAGAGTTATTATTCGGAAAAGCGGCCCCTCTTTCTCGAGGGGGCCCATATTTTCCAGTTCGGGGTTGGCGGGGCCAGCGACCGCATCGGCGCCGATTGGGGCGATCCGCAGTTTTTTTACAGCCGGCGCCTCGGTCGCTCACCGCAGGGCTCCGTGTCCGGCGGCGGCTATTTCGATATCCCGGAATGGTCTTCCATCCTGGGTGCGGCGAAGTTCAGCGGCAAAATCGGCGATTGGAGTGTGGGCCTGCTCAGCGCCATGACCGCCAGGGAGTATGCCGACGTCGACCTGGAGGGGGAGCGTTCGCGCCAGGAAGTGGAACCCTTCACCAATTACTCGGTAATGCGCGCCCAGAAGGAATTCAATGGCGGCCGGCAGGGCCTGGGCTTCATTGCCACGTCGGTGTTGCGTGACTTCCGGAGCGACAGCCTGGAAGCGGCGCTTCCAGGCAAAGCTTTTTCCCTGGGAGTTGACGGCTGGACCTTCCTGGACAAGAATCGGGTATGGGTGGCGACGGGATGGCTGGGCGCCAGCTCGGTGCAGGGTTCGCGGGAAAGCATTGCCGAGCTGCAGCAGTCCTTTCCCCATTATTTCCAGAGGCCCGACGCCGAGCATGTCCTTTTTGATCCAAGCGCCACGTCACTGAACGGCTGGGCCGGGCGCTTCACCCTGAACAAGCAGAAGGGCAACCTGTTGTTCAACGCCGCCCTTGGATTTATTTCCCCGGGCTTCGATTCCCGCGACATGGGCTTTCAGTGGAATGGCGATGTGATCAATGGCCATATCATGGTCGGTTACCGCTCCTACCGGAAATGGTGGGCGATCCAGAACTGGAACCTGCTGCTTTTCACCCAACGCAACTACAATTTTGCCGGCGACCGGATCGGCGAGCAGCGGCTGATCGCCATCAGCAACGTCACCTTCACCAATTTCTGGGCATTCCATTTCCAGATGAGCCACAATCCCGATACCTGGACCCAGACCCGGACCTGGGGTGGGCCGATGATGCTCCTGCAGAGCTTCAACTGGTTCGACTGGGCCGTGGAGAGCGACGGCCGTCGCCCCCTGGTGGTGCGCTTCGGCGGCTATCACCTGCTTTCGGACTGGGGGCGGACCACCCACCAGGGGTCGGTAACCCTGCGCTGGAAACCGGGCGCCAATCTCTCCTTCTCCCTAGCGCCCAGCTACGAGCGCCTGCGTAACAGTTCACAATGGGTGACGCGTATCGACGATCCGCTGATGACGAGCACCTACGGTGCCCGCTACGTTTTTGCCGACCTGGACCAGAAGAAACTGGCCTGTTCCATCCGCTTGGATTGGATTTTCTCGCCCCGGCTCAGTCTGCAGGCGTATATCCAGCCTTTTATCGCCGTGGGCGCATACAAGAATTTCAAGGAATTCGCCCAACCGCGCACCTATGATTTCAATTACTACGGCACGGGCTCCTCTTCCATCGCCTTTGCCAATGGAGAATATACGGTCGATCCCGGCGACGGCGGCCGGCCCTTCACCATGACCGACCCCGATTTCAATTATAAGTCATTGCGCGGCACCGTGGTGCTTCGCTGGGAATACCGGCTGGGTTCGACCCTCTACTTGGTCTGGACCCAGAACCGGGCCGACTTCGAGAATCCCGGCCAGCTGGAGCTGGGGCGCGACCTGGGTTCCATGCTCCATGCTCACGGCGACAACATCGTCATGCTCAAGCTTACCTACCGCTTCAAGATTTAAAAAGAACTCAGGGTTCAAGGTATAGGGTGTAGGGTTTAAGGGAAAGAGAAGCTGGCAACGAACGAACTCTATTTCTTCCTCGTCACGCGTCCCCGTTGGGGATATACTTTCACTATGATTTCAATCAACTTCTATTGAAATCATCGAGTGAAAGTATACCATCATTTGATGTTTTCAGCGGCTAACCGAGTTGACTGAAAACATAGTGATGGTAATCAAATTAGATCCACCGAAGCCGGTGGATAATTTGATTTGTCACGTGTCACAGTAGTTCAAAAAAGAGTTGGTAGCGGGGGTAGGATTTGAACCTACGACCTTTGGGTTATGAGCCCAATGAGCTACCTGACTGCTCCACCCCGCGATCCAAAAAAATATTATACCCGCGGCAACGGGGAAAGTCAAGGAGAAAAGTTCGAACGAGAATATTCAGCTCCATTATTGAGGAAAAGACTCATGCAGATAGACGAGCGGGGTGAAAGTGTTTTTTTTGTATTATAGGACTTAAGTAATGAATATCGGGGATTGGCCGGGGAAAGCTTGAAAATTACCCAAATATGTTACATTATATTACTTGAATAACGGGCTAAAAAAATGCAAGAAAAAATATTTTATTTTGTTGGCATTCCAGGCTGCGGAACAGGAGTATTTTTCCAAGCTGGCCCGGGGAGGATGAATTGAAAAAAAATATTGTTTTGACCATATGCATGGTCTTGCTGGCCGGCTGTGCGGTGCACCGCTACCGCACTGATTTTGAGTTCGCCAACAAGCTGGCCAAGGAAGGATTGTGGAAGGAAGCATTATACCGCATGCAGAAAGCGATTCCCGGGAACGACCGCTCACCGGCACTGCATAATAACCTGGCGGTGATTTTGGAAGGCTTGAACCGCTTGCCGGAAGCGGAACTGGAATACCAAAAAGCCATGAAGCTGGCCCCCAAAAACACTTATATTTCAAGCAACTATGAACGTTTCAAGAGAAACTACGGGAAAAACGAAAATGAAAAGTAAAATTTTATTACCCCTGCTGTTGGCTGGAATGGCCGCGGCTTGCGCCGCAGGCTATATGTCTGTCGATGTGCCGTTTGTCAATAGCCAAGCTGTGGATTTCAGCAAATACGAGCATGTTTATTTTATTGATTTCATGGTCAATGTTCCCGATCTGACCTTGGATGCGGATGCCGAAAACAAGAGGGCTTTCATGGACGAATTGCCTTTCGCCATCGATAAAGAAATCACTCATCTCGATCCCCCCTATTGGGCCATGGTTCGCGGCCTGCTGCACAAATATTGCCCCGAGGTGGAAATCCAGTATGACAACAATGTTTTCTTCAGGGATGTTTTCCGTTCCCATCCGCGATCGCTTTTTATTGCCGGCAAGGTGAATGTCGTCATCAATAAATTGGGTGTGGTGAAAGAAGTGAAAGACGGGGAGGGCAACAAGAAAAACGTCTATGCCGCGGTGCAATCGTGGGTGATGGATTTGAAAATCTGGTTCATGGACGGTGACTCCGGGAAAACGCTGTTGCAGGAAACCTATACGGAAAAAATGGAACCCGGAGAGGGAAATACCGCTAAATTCAACTATAGCAGTTTGTTGAACAAAATAACCGCCAAGCTGGGCTCCAAGCTCCAGCCCAGGAAAGTAATCCAGGAACGATATATCCTGCATAAATAGGAAGCCAACATGAAAAAAACAATTATTGTCTTTATTTTACTGTTGTGCGCCGTCCATGCCTTCGGCCAGTATGCGTATTTTTACGGAAAAAATAAAGTCGTGCGCCACGCTTTTCCCTGGAAGTATGTGGACACCAAGAATTTCCGGATTTTCTACTATGCGGCTGACCAGGAATTGCTCGGACGCCTGGCCGTTGAAGCTGAGAATGCCTATGAAAAGCTTTCTGCTTTTTTAAATGTGACCATCGAGAAAAAAACGCCGCTCATTTTTTACGAAAAACAGACCGATATCGAGCAGACCAACCTGTATCCCGGCTTGATCTCCCCGGGCAGTTTCGAAGGTTTTACCGAATCATACAACAACCGGGTGGTAATCTACGGCAACCGCAGCAATGAGGACCTGGGGCGCCTGATCACCCATGAATTAAGCCACTCTTTTCAAAACGCCATTTTGTACAAGAGACGTTCCAGCGGCATGTTCGATTTCAATCAGCCCCCGCTCTGGGTGTTGGAGGGCCACGCCGAGTTCATGACCGGATATTGGGACAGCTTTTCGCTGTTGACGGTCATCGACATGGTGCTGAACGACCGTATTCCTGAAATACAGGATGACGGGGATATCCGCAGTGCCTACGGCACCAATCGCCTGCCCTATGATTTCGGCCATTTGATTTATGATTTCATATATGAGCGATTCGGCAGGAAGGGAGTCCGTGACCTGCTTTTCAGCATGCGTCGTCCCAATTTGATCGGCAAGCGACGTTCGTTCCTGGACCAATTCAATTTCGTGCCCAAAACCTTTAATTATGAATTCAAGAAATACGCCCGCGAACGCTTCAAGGCTTTTTTCGGCCGCGAAAATCCCGAGGACTACAGTTTCCTGATCGGTCCCGATTATCCTTTTGCCTATTCCTTCTCCCACCAAATCTCTCCGGGCGGTGAATTGCTGGCCGTGGTCACGGTCAATTACCGGACGTACAAGATTGAAATCATCATGATGTCGCTCAAGGACGGCAAGGTGATCAAAAACATTACGCCGGGCTTTCACTCCACCTATGACGGCATCGAGTTCAAGTTCGTTCCCACCGACGGGCGCACCTTCAGCTGGGACCGCAACGGCGAGAACATCGCCTTCTTTGTTCGCCAGGAGTTGGACACGTATTTGATCGTACTGAACGCCATCGACAACCGGGTGCTTAAAAAGTACAATATCGGGGCCATCCAAAAAGCGAGTTCGCCGGTTTTTAACCCCGTCAAGGACCTGCTTTATTTTACGGGCATTGAAGGACTGCATTCATTTATCTTCGCGCTGGATTTGCGCACCGGGCAAGTCAGCAAATTGACCAACGGCCGATTGTTCGTCAAGGCCGTCGATGTCTCGACCGACGGCCAGAAGCTGGTTTATTCGGCCGGCAGCGACGATTTTGACAAGCTGTACCTGGCCACCGCGGCCAATCCCGACCTGGTCGTGCGTTTGACCGAAGGCCGTTACAATGACATCGCACCCGCTTTTTCTGCCGACGGCAAAACGGTTTACTACAGTTCGGATGAACTGGGTGCGTACAACATTTGTTCGCTGGACCTGGAAAACAAAATCTTCTACCGGCATAGCGATGTGCGCAGCGGCAATTTTTTTCCGGTGGAAATCCCCAAAGAAAAATCCCAACTGGTCATTTCTTCCTACCACAAGGGGAGTTTTGTTCTTTTCAAAAAAGATGCCGGCACTTTTCTGGAAAAACGCCCCGTGCAGTTTTCGCAGGCTGCCGTGGTGGCGCCGACCGTCGCCGTCGCCGCAACGGAATTGCCCTTCACACTGACTCCCAAAAAATACAAGCCGTTTGAAAAACTGATCATTACCAGCCTGCCGCCGATTGAGGTGGCCGTGGACAGCAGCGGCGGTTTTTTCGGGGCATCCTACCTGGGTGTAACCGACATGCTGGGCGACCAGAATTTTACTTTTTACCTGTCATCCTTCTATGGCTATCGTTCCTATCATTTGACCTACCTGAACCAGCAGCATCGTCTGCAGTACTTCGCCCATCTTTTTTCTGAAGGGGAGGCCTATTATTATTCATATGACTACACCAACTACTTTTCCATTCGCAGCCGGATCGGCGGGCAACTTGGCCTGATCTATCCTTTCAACCGTTCCACCCGGGGCGAATTGTCCTTGGCCGTTTTTCATCAGCGGGAAGATTCGGATATGCTCTATTACGGCTACGAGCTTCCTTACGGACAATTTTTCAACGGCATGGCTCTGCCGGTGCAAGCATCGCTGATCTCGGAAACCACCCGTTTTGCCAACTACGGACCGAACATGGGCCATACTATCAAGTTGAGTGTCACTAAGTATTTCAAGATATTTCCCGATTCGTTGGACGCCATCGCCTTGGAAGGTGATTTCCGCAAGTACCTGCGCATCGACAACCAGTCGCTGCTGGCTTTCCGCTTGAGTGGTTTTTATTCGGGAGGCGAAAACTCCCTGCTTTACTGGAGCGGTGGCAACAATTCGCTGCGTGGTGCTCCCTTTCGCAGTTTGATAGGCAACAAGGGTTTTTTCTTCAATGCCGAGTTTCGTTTTCCGTTGGTCACGGCGGCGTTAACCCCCATCGGCCTCATCGGCCCCATCCGCGGTGTTTTGTTTTTCGATCTGGGCGGTTTTTGGTTCAACGGCCAGCCATTTGATATTTTTGAATCCGGGCAGGGCCTGATGCTGAAGGATGCGCTGTCCTCCTATGGTTTTGGCTTTGAATTCTTCCTCTTTGGCTATCCCATGCATGTGGAGTGGGTAACCAGAACCAATTTAAAGGAAAAGAGCTTCAACGGTGTTAATTTCTGGATCGGCTTTGATTTTTAGAGCCATGTCGCAAATTTTTAATCCGCTAAAAAACGGATAAGAGTCTTTGTATCCGGCCCTTTCCGGCTGGCTGCCAGCCTAAAGGGTGGCGTCTGCTTGGGGATGATTGACTTTTTGCCGAGAAAATGCGAAAATCAAAAAGGGTAGAGGAATATGCTGATCAACCACACGTCCAAGCAAGTGACGGCCAAGATTGTATATTACGGCCCCGGTTTATGCGGGAAAACCACCAATTTGCAATATATTTTTTCAGTGACCAACCCGAATACCCGCGGTGAGTTGGTTTCCATGGAAACGGAGATCGAACGCACCTTGTTCTTCGATCTGCTGCCGATCAATGTCGGCCTGCTCAAGGGGTACCAGACCAAGTTTCAACTCTATACGGTTCCCGGCCAGGTGTTTTATGACTCGACCCGCAGGCTGGTTCTAAAGGGCGTGGACGGTATTGTTTTCGTGGCCGATTCACAGGAATTGATGGAACCGGCCAACCTGGAAAGTTTTGAGAATCTGAAAGACAACCTGGCATTTCACCGGCAGAACATTGAGGAAATGCCGCTGGTATTCCAATATAACAAGCGGGACCTGAAGAACCTGTTGCCCGTGGAAAAATTGAATGAAGGATTGAATCAGCGGCGCCTGCCCTATTTTGAGGCAGTGGCCAGCACCGGCAGCGGTGTGATCGAAACCCTGAGGGATATTTCTTCGCTGACCCTGGTCAAGATCAAGGAAGCCCTGGAGCGCGCCACGGTTTCAGCGCAGAGCCTGTCCGTGAATTTCGATATGGACGCCAGTCAACGGATTTACAAATTGAAAGACCTGCCGATCAAAAAGATCGGTGTGGAAGAAATGCCCGCAATCGAGACGGTACAGACTGCTCCGCAAAAAACTGAACCCCCTGCGGCTGCGCCGGCCGCTGCTGAAATGGCTGTTGCTGATGAAGATGCTTCCCGACAGCTGCAAATGGCAAAATCGCTGGGTTCCCTGCTGACCAAACTGGAGGATCCGAGCCGGATCACTAAAATTGAAAAAATCAGCGGCGCCAACGGCCGACTGACCATCGATATCAAGGGCCATGACGGCACGGTACTCAATTCATTTGCCGTCGAACTGGATCCCGGAACCAAAAAAGTAAATATTATCCTTGATGTCAACAAATAAATCAGAGTTTGACAGCCAATTCAAAAATTGTGCTAAAAAGCCATCACATATTAGAATTTGCTATCAAACCCTGCTGGGTAGGATAAGTAACTTATGAGCATTAAAAAAATGAATTCATTTTTTTCTAATGCTCTTATCCAGCTTGGCTGGGTAGAAAGCAAATCATCTTGCTTTTTTTCCAAGTCAATTTGCTTTAAGTTCCGACGGCTCTCATCCCCCCTGGGCAGAAAATTGCGCAGTGCTGCTGGGCTCAGCCTGGGATTGCTGTGGCTCTCTTTTTTTCTGGCTTGTTCGTCGGCCCGCCAATCCTCCCATCCGCTCACGATTCCGAATCCGCTGGCGGCTCCTTTATTGCGCGCTGAGGCCTGTTTTTTACAGGGGAAAACCTGCCTGGAAAAAGGTGATATGCCCGGGGCCCGCTCCAACTTTGACCGGGCGCTCGATTTATTGATGGATGGCGCCGCCGGCGGGCCACATGCCGATGCCGGAATGGTCTTAAACGACTACATAGAAAAAATAGCGGCCATTGAATTGAATTATTTAAAGGACAAAAACAGTCCGGACAATGGACAAGATGAAGCTTTTCTCGACCAGGTTATCGCCACACCGCTTTTTCTGCCTTCTGAAAAAGACATTCTCGATGTCAAGCAGAAAGTGAATGAAGCTGCCGTCGTAACTTACAGTATCCCGGTGACCGTCAATTCCCAGGTCGTTTCATTTCTCAAGGCGTTTCAAACCATCCGCCACGATGGCATCCAGCGGGCACTGGATCGTTCACATGAATTCATAGAAAGGTTCAAGGAAATTTTCCGCCAGCATGAAATCCCGGAAGATCTGGCGTACCTGCCGATTATTGAAAGCGGATTCAGGGTGGATGCCACCTCGCGCGCCAGGGCCAAGGGGGCTTGGCAATTCATGGCTGCGACGGCCAGACTTTTCGGATTGCGGGTTGATTGGCAGGTCGATGAAAGACTGGATCCATTCAAGGCCGCTGACGCCGCCGCCCGCTACTTGAAACGGCTTTACCAGGAATACAATGACTGGTATATCGCCCTGGCTTGCTACAATGGCGGCCCGCGCCGGGTCAATAAGGCGATGCGGGTGCTGCAAACCTCGGATTTTTTTGAAATCAACCGTTCCCGCCATATTCGCCGCGAGACCAAGAATTACGTGCCGGCTTTTCTGGCTTCCCTGATCATTGCCCGCTCACCACGGGAATATGGCTTTGAAACCAATCCCGCCGAGTTTGTTTTTAAAAACAGCAAGACGGTCACCGTTGTTTCTCCGGTCTACCTGAATCGCATCGCCGCTCTGCTGGGCATGACCGAAGCGGAATTGAAGCGACTGAACCCCGAATTACTGCGCGGCATCACACCCAGCCATGTGCGCGAATATCGTCTGCGCATTCCCATGAGCGCTGATGAAGCATTGTTGGTTGGCCTGGAAAGGATCCCAGCCAATAAAATCCCCAAGTATGACTATTACCGGGTGCGTCCCGGTGACAGTCTCTATGCCATTTCCCTCCGTCATCGTACGACGGTCGGCGCCATCAAAAGGGCAAATGGCTTGAAATCAAACCTGATTCGTCCGGGCATGAGACTGATTATTCCCCGCAGGGGCGAATGATCAGTCGCATCAATTCAGCGGTGCTCAACGGTTTGGACGTTGTGGCCACCGAAGTGGAGGTCGGATTTTCACGCGGCATTCCCGGCATCGTTATCGTCGGGCTTCCCGACAATGCGGTCAAGGAAAGCCGCGAGCGATTGAAGCTGGCGGTCGGACAGTCCCATTTCGACTATCCCCAGGCCACCAAGATTGTCATCAACCTGTCGCCGGCCGACGTACGCAAGGAAGGATCGGCCCTGGACCTGCCCATGGCCGTGGGCATCATCAAGAACCGTTACCACCTGGAAAGTCCGGCTTTCAGCGACCTGCTTTTTTACGGCGAATTGAACCTCAATGGCGACTTGAATCCGGTCAAAGGGGTGTTAAACATTTCCCTGTTCGCACGCAAAAACGGTTTCCGCGGCATTGTGATTCCCTTCGCCAACCGAGCCGAGGCCGCGTTTGTCGGCGGCATCGATGTATTCGCTCTGAATAATTTGACCGAGGTCATCGATTTGATAGAAAATCCGACCCGCTACGTTCCTTTCCAGGGAGAAGCCAGAGCCTGCGCCGAGCCTGACTGCGAAAATAATTTTTCCGAAATCAAGGGCCAATACCTGGCCAAGCGGGTGATGGAGATCGCCGCCGCCGGCTTTCACAATGCCTTGATGATCGGGCCGCCGGGATCGGGAAAATCGATGATTTCCAAGGCTCTGCCCTCCATCCTTCCCGACATGAGCGATGATGAAATTCTGGAAACTTCGCTGACCTACAGCGCCGCCGGGCTGTTGGGTGAAAAAGGCGGCCTGATACGGCAACGGCCGTTTCGTTCGCCGCATCACACCATTTCCGATGTCGGCATCAGCGGCGGCGGCAAATATCCGCTGCCTGGAGAAATATCCTTGGCCCACAACGGCGTGCTCTTCCTGGATGAAATTCCTTATTTCAAAAAATCGGCCCTGGAAGTCCTGCGCCAGCCGCTCGAGGACGGCAAGATCACCGTTTCCCGTTCGCTGACTTCCTCGACGTTCCCGGCCCGCTTCATGCTGATCGCGGCCATGAATCCCTGCCAGGATTCGCTCGGGGTGGGGGATGGCGGGTATTATGCCATCAGCACGGCCCAGAAGCGGCAGTACTATGGCAAATTGTCCAAGCCGTTATTGGACCGCATCGACCTGCAGATCGAAGTGAAAAAAGTCAAGCTGGAAGAGATCATTTCCACGGCCGCGGCCGAAAGTTCCGCCGCCATCAAGGAACGGGTCGTCAGCGCGCGCCAACTCCAGCTGCAGCGCTTCCGGAACCTCAAAAAGAAAATATTCGCCAACGGCCAGATGAAGAACGCCGAGATCAAGAAGTTCTGCGCCCTCGACGAGGAAGGCGGCCGGCTGCTGCAGCTGGCCGTGGACCGCTTCGACTTGAGCGCCCGCGGCTATTTCAAGGTGCTGAAGGTGGCCCGGACCATCGCCGACCTGGAGGGTGCGGAGCCGATCGCCGCCCGCCACGTCCAGGAAGCCTTGCAGTATCGCTCGCTGGACCTGTCCAGGTTTTAAAACTGATTATGCCTGCACTTATTGACATTAAAACAGGGCCTTTACTATAATGGCAAATGGCTGGGAGAACGCATGAACCTGCACCTGAGTAAGAAAAACTTGGTTGAAATATTCATCATCCTGCTGGCCGGCACCGTTTTGGGTCTGGGGCGCAATTATTTTTCCCAAACGCCACTGCCCTTGTTCCAAGGGTATGAAAAAAAGGCCATGGCCGAAAAGCAAAGCCAATTCGCCGAAGTCGACGTTGACTTTGTCAGCCAACTGGGCGTTGATCCCGGCACGATGCTGCTCGACGCCCGCCCGGCGGAACTTTTCCGCCAGGGTCATATTCCCGGGGCGTTGAGCCTGCCTTTGCCCAGTTTTGATGAGGATATCACGGCGCGGCTGGCCCACATGCGGGCGGCGCGGCTGCTGATTATTTACTGCACCGGACCGGATTGCAACGATTCGTATGAACTGGCCTTGAAGTTGCAGGAAAAAGGCTGTAACGATCTGCTGTTGTACCGTGGCGGCATCGAAGACTGGTTGGAGAGGGGCAATGCCTTGGCTAGATAAATATAGGAACATCCTGGCTTCAAGGCCATTGCAAACGCTGGCCCGGTTGGTGCTGGGAGGGATTTTCATTCACGCCAGCCTGGATAAAATCGGCCACCCGCTGGAATTCGCCAAGATCATTGGAAATTACCGGATCCTGCCGGAATTCCTGGTCACCCTGCCGGCCCTGGTGCTGCCCTGGGTGGAGCTTCTATGCGGATTGCTTTTAATCGCGGGCATATGGGCGCGCAGCGCCGCCTGGTTACTGTCATCGCTGTTGCTGACCTTCATCCTGGCCCTGGCCGTCAACGCCTGGCGAGGCATCGATATCAGCTGCGGTTGTTTTTCCACCAGCGCTGCCGACACAGAAAGCGCCTATGTCCTGATATTCCGCGACCTGCTGATTCTAATTCCCGGATTGTTGATCGTTTTTTTTAAGCGAGAAAACAAGGATTCTTGATTCTTCAAGTACGGGAGGGTTTAAAACCCTCCCCTACATAAAACCCCTTACGGCTCCAGTGTCATATCGCGCTGGATTTGATCGGATTGTTCCGAAGCCACCATGGCGTCTTCCAGGGAAATCTTGCGCGCTTTGACCAGTTCAATCAGGTGCTGGTCGAAGGTTTGCATGCCCAAATCCCTGTTCTTGGCCACGTGTTTCAATATTTCATCGGATTTTTCAGTGTTTTTCAGGCTCATTTTGATGGTTTTGTTGACCAGCATGATTTCGCAGGCCGGATAGAGGCCGGTCTTGTCGAGGTTTGGCAGCAGCTGCAGGGAAACGATGGCCATGAGATTGTCGGCAAAACGCTGCCGGGCCGTGGCTTGCTCTTCGGACGGGAAATAGCTCAGGATGCGGTTGATGGTGTGCATGACATCGGGCGTATGAATGGAAGCCATGATCAAATGACCTGTCTCTGCGGCTTTCATGCAGGTGTCTACCGTTTGCTGGTCGCGAAGTTCGCCAACCATGATGATGTCCGGGTCCTGGCGCAACGCCGCCCGCAGGGCCGTGGCGAAGGATTCGGTGTCCTGGCCGATTTCGCGCTGCGAAATGATCGACTGGTTTTTTTCAAAGATGAATTCGATGGGATCTTCGATAGTGATGATATGAGCGCGCCGTTTCTGGTTGATGTAATTGATGATCGCGGCCAGGGTCGTGGATTTGCCGTTGCCGGTGGCGCCGGTAATCAGGATCAATCCCCGGCGGATCTCGGCGATTTGTTCAAGTACTTTGGGCAGGTTCAGTTCGGCGAACGTGCGCGCCTTCAGGGGGATCAGCCTCAATACGGCTGCGTAACGGTTGTTTTGGCGGTACACATTCACCCTGAAGCGGGCGATATCGGCGACGGCGAACGACCCGTCATAGTCCCGGATCTCTTTTTTAAACTTTTCTTCATCATTATACTTGGCCAAAGTCTGACCGATATAGAGGGTGTCCGCTTCGGTTAAAACCGGATATTTGAGCAGGAAAAGTTGTCCCATGTGCCTGACCATGGGTGGAATGCCGACTTGAAAATGAATGTCCGAAACTTCTTTCTGAGCGGCAAAACTTAATATTTGATTGATGTTTATTTGTGACATGCGTCTTTTCCTCGCCAATTTTGTTGTTTTTTCAGTGGAACGGGCAGAAAAATAAATTGCATGCAACCATGATAATAAAAAACAAAAATAAAATCAAGTTATGCTAGGCCGGATTGTTTTATTTGTCGCTTTTATAACGTTGGAGATCGCGATCCATTTCCCGCTTGATGTCGCGTTCCTTGAGCTTTTGTTTTTTTTCATAGCCCCGTTTGCCGCGCACCAGGGCAATTTCGATTTTCACCAAACCCTTGGCTGTCAGGTACATTTGCAAGGGGATGATGCTGAAGCCGCGCTCCTTGACTTTCTGGTCCAGGCGGCGAATTTCCTGTTTATTGAGAAGCAGTTTGCGTTTTCTTTCAGGCTCATGGTTGAAAAAACTGGCGTTCAGGTAGGGGGTGATATGGCAGCGCAGCAGGAAAGCCTCTCGGTTGTGAATTTCCACGAATGAATCCTTGAGGGAAACACGGCCGGCCCGGATGGATTTGACTTCGGTTCCAGCCAAGGCGATGCCGGCCTCGAATTTTTCGAGGACTTCGTAATCATGGAAGGCTTTTCTATTGAGTGCGATGCTCTTCATGTTCGATCAGAAGTATTTCTTCGATTTTTCTTTTGCCCATTTTTTTGGCTACCAGCAAGGTTTGCTTGATCTTGACCCGGGCGTTTTCCTGTGGCATTTTGCCATAATGAAAGATAAATAATCCGGAAATGGTTGTATAGTCTTTTTTTTCAGGCAATTCCATTTCCAGCCGGGAATTGATTTCCGTCACCGGAGTGCTGCCTTTAAGTTGGAAAACGTTGTGATCCAGCTTTTTGATGTTTTTGCTGCCGATATCGATGTCGCCCAGAATACCTCTTAAAATATCGCTCAGGGTGATGATGCCGATGGTTGATCCATATTCATCCAGAACCACCGCCAAGTTCAGCTCATGCTTCTTGAATTCCTTTAAAATGTAATTGAGCGACGAATATTCGGAAACAAAAATCGGTTTGGCGGCGATTTTCTTCAATTCCAGGCTGTTGAAATCATCGTTCAACATGGCCGGCAGCAGGGAATGCGAATCAATGATTCCCGAGATGTGATCCAGGCTGCCCCTGTAAATCGGGATTTTCGAAACATTTTTTTCCAGGATGGTTTTTTTTAATTCCAGGCTGTTGCTATTTTCCTTCAGGCCGATGATGCCCGTGCGGGGAGTCATGATGGCTTTGATATCCTTCTGTGAGATGTCGATGATTTCGGTGAGCATATTGAGGGTTTGCGGATTGTATTTGAACAGTTGGGTTTCGTTGGCCAGGAAATGCTTGATCTCCTCCAGGCTCAGTTCTTTTTTAGCCCAGGACTTGTTTCTTCGTTTATTGATGAAGGAATATACCAGCAGGGCCAGGCCTTTGACCAGCGGGAAAAAAAGGAAGTTGAAGAAACGGATCGGAAAAATATACAGGTAGGAAAGCTTTTCGGCGTGGCGGTATCCGTACGATTTGGGTGTGATTTCGCCGAAGATCAGCAGGATCAGGGTGGTAGAAACCGTGGCAGCGATGAGCTGGGCGCTATGCCCGCCCTTAAAAAAATGTGTAAACAGGTAGGTGGCGATGGCCGCCGCGGCCACGTTGACCAGATTATTGCCGATCAGGATGGTGGACAGGAATTCTTCGGGTTTTTCCATGATCCGGGTCAACAGGATGGCCTTTTTATCTTTTTTCTTGGCACGATGGGTCAATTTTGTGCGGCTGACAGTCAAGAGCACGGTTTCAGCTGATGAAAAAAAAGCGCTGAACAGGACAAGCAGAATAAAAAGCAGCAGAAAAAAAATCACTTCCTCAAGGTTCATTGTCTTCCAGTCATGGTGCGGCCGCAATATCCGTGATCATGACCGAATTATCTCTTGTGGTAGAGCTGATAAACGATTTTATACAGCGCGGTACCGATACAATCGTTGATCACCTGGACATCACGGATTTCTTTTGGCACTTTAAGGATTTTTGGGGCAAAGTTAACAATGCCCTTGACCCCGTGGCCGATCAGCTTGTCCATGGTTTCTTGGGCGGCTTCTTCCGGAACAGTCAGCAGGGCGATCTTCACACCGGGATTTTCCTTCAGGTAGGCGTCCAGCTGATTGACATGCAGGATAGGTTTTTTTCGGCCCGGCTTGCCTATTTCGCTGCCGACCAGGTCGGTTTTGATGTCAAACAAGGCCGTGACGGTGATGTTGCGTTCATTGAACAGCTTGTAATTGGACAGGGCCTGGCCGATGCGTCCGGCGCCGACGATGATCACCTTGGCTCCGCGGTCGATGGACAGAATTTTTTTCAATTCCTGGAACAATTTATGGACCTGGTAGCCTTTTTTCTGTTTGCCGATGGAGATTCCCAGGTAGAAAAAATCCTGCCGTACCTGGTTGCACGATACGCCGGTGATGTCTTCCAGTTTTTTTGAGGATACATAAGCGTCTTCAGGAAGGTTCAATTTCAGCAGGGCTTCGTAATAAAACGAAATCCGGCGAATGACCCGCAAGCTGATTTTCTTTTTCATACGCCCCTCATGATATTGTTTAAGTTAAAATTTAATGATATCCGACATTGACGGAAAAGTCAATATTTTATCGGTTGCTGGCGGAAAAAAATCGTCTTTGAGCCTTTAAATTCAAAAAGAAATGACTGGAGATGGGCCTGGCCCTGGCAGCGAATTCAGTAAAGGATGGCCGGCTGGTCATGTGCAGCCCGCTCACTGGGCCCATGGCAGGATATTTAAATAACTATTTGTTGCCGGTGGCTTTTTCCAGGTCAGCGATATTTTTAGGAATGGGCTTTCCCAGGACCCGGCCGCCATTGGGAGTGACCAGGACGTCGTCTTCAATGCGGATGCCGCCGAATTTGCGGTATTTTGCAACGGCATCATAATTAATGAATTGGGCCGCTTTTTTCGCTGCTTGCCATTGGTCGATCAGGGCGGGGATGAAGTAAATTCCCGGTTCAACGGTTAAAACGAAACCGGGTGTGAGTTTCTTGGCCAGGCGCAGGTAGGCCAGGCCGAACTGCTCGCTGCGCCGGGTTTTTTCATCATAACCCACGAGGTTTTCACCCAGGTCCTCCATATCGTGAACATCGAGCCCCATCATGTGCCCCAGTCCATGCGGAAAAAACAGCGCGTGGGCACCGGCCGCCACGGCCGAGGCGCTGTCGCCCTTCATCAAGCCGAGTTCCTTTAAATGCCGGACCATGATTTCACAGGCTTTGAGATGGATGGCACGGTAGCTGGCACCGGGTTTGATCATGGCGATGGCGGACAACTGCATGTCCAGGACCGTTTCATAGATTGCCTTTTGCTGAGGGCTGAATTTTCCGCTCACCGGAATGGTGCGGGTAATGTCCGTGGCATAGCCCGATTCTGCTTCACAGCCGGAATCGATGAGCAGCAGGTCGCCTTTTTTCAGAAGGTTGCCATGGTCATGGTTGTGCAGCGTTTCGCCATGCACGGTGACAATGGCCGGGAAGGCCATTTGTCCGCCGCCGGCCAGGGCCAATCCCTCGATCCTGCCGGCGATATCCCTTTCAAAAATGCCGGGCCGGGTCATGGCCATGGCTTCCTGGTACATGGCGGCTGTGGTGTTCATGGCGCCTTCAATTTCTTCGATTTCTTGGCGGCCCTTGATCGAACGCAAGGCCACCACGGCCTTGATCAGGGCGACGGATGCGTAGCTTTTGACGAATCCATGCTGGATGCCCAGCAGTTTTTCCAATTGCAGGGCATTTTCAGACCGGTAGGGCGGCAGGAAGTGTATGCGGCGACCCTGGCGAACGGCGCTTTTCAAGGTCTCCTCAAGTTGGGCCAGCGGCCGGACTTCGCTGATGCCGATTTTGGTGCAGCGATTTTTAAGCGAGGGCTGCGGACCCATCCAGATGATATCATCCAAATCGAGATCGTTGCCGAATACGATCTGCCGATCTTCATCGATGTCGATGGCGGCGGCCAGGGCTGGAAAATTGAGTCCAAAAAAATACAAGAAGGTGCTGTCCTGGCGGAAATGGTAGGGATTGGCCGGGTAGTTCATCGGGCTTTCATTGTTGCCCAGGAAAAGCAGCAGCCCGGATTTCATTTGTCGGCATAACGTGCTTCTTCTCTGTTGGTAAATTTTTTTGTCAAACATGGTTTCTCCTTTAATCAAGAAACCATTTTACCCAAGCATGGAAATTTATTCAACTTTTTTTGAGTTGCTTGATACGCCGCAGCAGGCGGATGATGGCGTAGATAAAAATCAGCAGTAAAAAGACATAGAAAAATCCGAAGCTGCTGAAGATCCAAGAACCTTCGCGTTTGAAGGCCATGCGCATCCCGTTGATCAGGATGGGCAGGAAGATGGACAGGAAAATAAGCAGGCGCCGGTATTTCTGGATTTTCGAATCCGTATCGCTGAAAAACTCGGGTTTTTCACCGCCGTGGCATTCCTTGCGGAAATAATACCAGGAGGCCATACGGCCGAGCATTTCCCAGCCGGCGTCGCGGCAAATCTGCAGGTAATCCTGCAGGTTCTTGCAGCTGCCGGTGCGGAAGTCCAGGCGATAGGAATACTGGCGCGGTTCGCCCTGGATGAATTGATAGATGCAGGGGAAACCGGGGTTTTCGAGGTGCCAGCCATTTTGGGACATCGCTTCCAGCCATTTTTCCTCTTTGTCGTCATCCCAAGCCCAGAACCATTTGAATTTCGTCATTTTTTCTTTTTCCATATGTATCTCCTTGGTTTTTTTATCCTTCAGTTTGCCTTGGACGGGAAAGAGTGGTCTTCCAGAACCGCCTCGCCCAGACGGGTCAGCAGCCGCAGCCGCCTCAGCTCAGCTCGGAGCACGCTGCGCCCCTTGTCGGTGAGGGCGTAGCGTTTGCGCCGTTCCACCGTGTCCAAGGGGGTGATGAGTTTCTCTTTTTCAAGGGTGGTCAATGCGCCGTAGAGAGTTCCGGGCCCGATACGCACGGCGCCATCGCTGCCGGCTTCCACTTTCTGCATAATGCCGTAACCGTGCAGTGGTTCGGACAGAGCCAGCAGGATGCAATAGGTGGCTTCGCTCAGCGGCAGATGGCGGACCGTTTCTTTGTCTTCTTTCATGGCCAACTCCTTATATCAGGCTTCGCTATAGCGATATACGGTATAGCGAGCACCGCTATAATGCCATACGATATATCGAATGTCAATACATTTGGCCAAAAAAAAAAATTTTTTGGCAAGAATAAATTGGAACCGCCGTCTTCAGGGCTATATAAAACTCACCCCCAGCCCCCTCTTTTACACAAAGAAAGGGGTATGAGTAAAAGTTTTCATAAATCTTTTTGTGCTTTGATTGATTCACGTTCACTCATCATTGATGCATCACCTTGTTTGCGGCAGTGATTCGATTTATAATCCGTTTCTGTGGAGGAGGAGGCATATGAAAAAAATCAGCGGCTTGATCCTGGCCTTGATAATGTTTTTTCCCTGGGCTTGGGCGATCCGGGACGCCCGGCTGCTCAGGTTCCCGAATATTAACGGCGACCTGGTCGTTTTCGTTTATGCCGGCGACGTCTGGTCGGTGCCGGCTTCCGGCGGCGACGCCCGGCGTCTGACATCCCATCCGGGGCTGGAACTTTTTCCCAAGATCTCTCCCGATGGCCGCTGGATCGCTTTTTCAGCCGAGTACTCGGGCTCGCGCCAGGTATATGTCATGGCCGCCGAAGGCGGTACACCCCGGCAATTGACCTATTACAACGATGTCGGCATTATGCCTCCCCGGGGGGGGTATGATTACGAGGTCCTGGACTGGACTCCGGACGGCAGCCAGATTTTGGTGCGCTGCAACCGCACCCCTTGGGGGGAGCGCATGGGCAAGTATTTCCTGGTACCGTTGGCTGGAGGACTTGAAAAACCGCTGCCCATACCCGAAGGCGGGAGCGGGACATTTTCCCCAGACGCGACCCGGATTGTCTACACACCGATCGAGCGCGAATTCCGCACCTGGAAGCGTTACCGGGGCGGCCGGGCCCAGGACGTCTGGATCTATGACCTGCAGCACAACACCTCCCGGCGCTTGACCGATTTCCCTGGCACCGACCAGCACCCGATCTGGATCGGCAACAAGATTTATTTTGTCTCGGATCGCGACCTGACCCTGAACATCTATTCCTTTGACTTGAAAACAGACCAGATCGAAGCGGTCACGCACTATCGTGATTATGACATCTTATGGCCCTCGGGACGCAGCGGCAGACTGGTTTACGAGAATGGCGGCTATCTTTACCGCCTCGACCTGGATTCGGGCCGGGAACACCGCTTGAGGGTCAACCTGAATTTTGACAACAGCAATATCCTGCCTTATTTTAAGAATGTCAGTGATTTTATCTCAAGTTATGATATTTCACCGAGCGGCAAGCGGGCCGTTTTCGAGGCTCGGGGCGATATTTTTACGGTGCCGGAAAAAGAAGGGCTAACCTATAATTTGACCGACAGTCAGGGGGTGCGCGAAATTTTTCCGGCCTGGTCGCCGGACGGCCGGTCCATCGTTTATTATTCCGATCTCGGCGGCGAGTACGAGATATTTTTACGCGACGCCAATGGCGCCGGACAACCGCTGCAGCTGACCTTCAACAGCCGCATCTGGCGTTTTCCGCCGAAATGGTCTCCGAACAGCCGCATGCTGCTGTTCGCCGACAAGAACCAATGGCTGCAGATCCTCGACGTCGCCAGCCGCAAAATCACCGTCGTGGACAAGGCTCGGCGTCATGACATCACCGATTACAACTGGTCGCCCGATTCGCGCTGGCTGGTGTACAGCAAGGATGGTGACAGCGGCCAGGATGCCATATGGGTGTATGCCCTGGAACAGAAAAAAACTTTCCAGTTGACTGACGCCGTGTACAACGATTTCGCGCCGGTTTTTTCCCGCGATGGGAAATATATTTATTTCCTCTCCAACCGCGACTTCAACCTGGCCTTTTCCAGTTTCGAATTCAACTACCTTTACCATAAGGCCGCACGCATATATGCCCTGGCCCTGACCGCTGACGCGCCGGCCCTGTTCAGTGACAAGAACGACCTGGAGCCTGGAAAAAAGCCGGGGGTGGTAAAAAAGCAAAGCCATGCGAATCAAGCGGGTCAAACCGCCGCGGCGGTTTCCGTGGTACGCATCGATGTTGCCGGCTGCAATACCCGGATAACGGCTTTTCCGCTCAAGAGCGATGATTACGCCCTGGTCTGGGCCATCGACGGCGGCATCATTTATTTCAAGGATAAGGAGATCCGGCAGTTCATGCTTGATGACAAGAAAGACCGTAGCGTGATCACCGGCATTTCCTCGGCCGCGCTGGCCGCCGATGGCCAGAAAATCATTTATCAGGCCGACAAGCAATTCGGCATCATCGAGCTCAAGGCCGAACAGGAAACCGGAGCGGGGACACTCGATTTGACACAGATGAACATGAAGCTGGACCCGCCAAAGGAATGGGCGCAGATCTTCAACGACGGCTGGCGCATTTTTCGCGACTGGTTCTATCAGAAAACCTTGCACGGAGTCGATTGGATCAAGATGAAACAGAAATACGGCCAGCTGGTTCCATATCTCGGTCACCGCGCCGATCTTGATTTTATTTTCGGAGAAATGGTGGGCGAGATCAATGCCGGACACACTTATGTCAACTGGGGTGATTTCCCCAGGGTCAAACGCCTGGACACGGGCTTGCTGGGGGCCGAGTTGAAGGCCGACGAAAAAGCCGGCCGCTACGTGATCGGCAAGATATACGCCGGCGAGAATTGGAACGAAGCCACCCGTTCGCCTTTGACCGAACAGGGTATCCACGTGCAGGTCGGTGATTACCTGATCGCTTTGAACGGCGCCGAAGTAACGCTCACGGACAACCCTTACCGCTTATTGGAAAACACGGTCGGCCGCAAGATATCCATCAAGGTCAATGCCCGGCCCGTTGCCCAAGGCGCCCGCGAATACTGGATCAAGCCGGTCAAGAGCGAGCTGGGCTTGTTTTACCTGGACTGGGTGCGTTCGCGCCGTGACATGGTCGACCGCCTTTCGGCCGGACGCATCGGCTATTTCCATGTCCCCGATACGGCCCTTGACGGGAACCGCGAACTCTACAAGGGCATGTACGCCTACAAGAACAAGGAAGCCCTGATCATCGATGAGCGTTACAACGGCGGCGGTTTCATCCCGGTGGTCATGACCGAACTGCTGGCCCGCAAGACCCTGAACTATTGGGCGACACGCGGCCTGGAACTCACTCCCGATCCTGGAGTCGCCCACGATGGCCCTAAAGTGATGCTGATCAACGGTTATTCTTCCTCGGGAGGCGACGCGTTCCCGTATTATTTCAAAAAAAGCAAGCTCGGCCTGCTCATCGGCACGCGCACCTGGGGTGGACTGATCGGCATATCGGGCAATCCCGATTTCGCCGACGGCGGTTCCTTCAACATTCCGACCTTCGGGTTCGTCGACACGGATGGCCATTGGGCGGTCGAGGGTGAAGGGGTCTATCCCGATATCGAAATCATCGATCGTCCTGAGCTGGTGGCCGCCGGGCACGATCCCTGCGTCGAACAGGCGGTTCAGGTCCTGTTGCAGCAGTTGAAGGACAATCCTCCCCGCAAGCGGGACGTCCCGGCCGCGCCCGACCGCTCCCAGTGGCGCGAAAATGAGATGAAATAATTCAAAGCGGTGATTGTTGCGTGGCTGCTCAAAACGAGATCACATGAGATCATATTAAACCACTACCGTATTCAATTCATGATGGGTTGACATGCAGACCAAAATCGTTCAAAATAACAGCTTGGAAAAATTCATTTCCCTTAATTAAACCCAGAATGGTGAAAATGGAAAAAAAAAATTATTCTGTGATTATCGGCACCGGCTGCTGCATCCCGGAAAAGCGTATCGGCAATGATCATTTTTTAAACGAAACTTTTTTCAGCGCTGACGGCGAGAAACTGAAAAAAAGCAACCAGGAGACAATCGAAAAGCTCTCCGAGATCACCGGCATCCGCGAAAGGCGCCATGCCGCTGAAGATCAACAGGCGTCCGATATTGCCTATCTTGCGGCTCTTGAAGCCCTGGAATCGGCTAAAATAGACAAGGAGTCACTGGACTATATTATTGTCGGCCACAATTTCGGTGATGTCCGTTTAGGCAATGTCCGTTCCGATTTCGTGCCGTCTCTGGCTTCGCGGGTCAAGCACAAACTCCGCATCGTCAATCCCAGGACCGTTGCTTACGATCTGGCTTTCGGATGTCCTGGTTGGCTCCAGGGCGTGATCCAGGCCGACTATTACCTTCGTTCCGGAGATTGCAAACGGGTGATGGTCATTGGGGCGGACACCCTTTCCAGGATCAGCGATCCGTTTGACCGCGACAGCATGATCTACGCAGACGGCGCCGGTGCCACCATTTTCGAGGCCGTTGCCAGCGACCGGCCGATCGGCATTCTGGCCCATGCGGCCCGGACCGATGCATTGGACCATGCCTACATGCTGTGGATGGGCAAGTCATTCGATCCGCAGCACCAGGGCAATGAACTGTACCTGAAGATGGACGGCCACAAACTCTACGAGTACGCCCTGAAAACAGTGCCCCTGGTTGCCAGGGAAAGCGTTGAAAAGTCAGGTTTGCGCATCCAGGACATCAAGAAGGTCCTTATCCACCAGGCCAATGAAAAAATGGACGAAGCCATCTTGAAGCGCCTCTTCAAGATCTGCGGTGGTGAATACAAACCCGAGGTCATGCCCATGACCATCTCTTGGCTGGGCAACAGCTCGGTGGCCACTGTGCCCACGCTATTGGACCTGATATTGAAAGGCAAGGTAGAAAACCACGCACTGGCTCCGGGCGATAATATCGTCCTGACTTCGGTGGGTGCCGGCATGAATATCAACGCGGTCGTCTACCACATGCCCTGATTCGCCTAACCAGATGCCGGCCCTATTTTATCGACTGTTTTTGGCAACAGGTCTTTCGGCCGCGGTTGACAATCTCAAGCATTAGGCCGACAATGCCACCAGGAATAATTTCTCGGCATGGCTGAGGAATGATATTGAATAATAATTAAAGGAGGTCCTATCATGGGAACCAAGGCAAGAGAAATCGTTGGAGTCAATGTGGATGAGCTTTTAAAAATGCTGAACAAGGCTTACGCTGACGAGTGGCTGGCCTATTACCAATACTGGGTCGGGGCCAAGGTTGCCGTTGGCCGTATGCGCGGCGTCATCGCCGGCGAGCTTGAGGAGCACGCCACCGAGGAACTGAAGCACGCCGGCATGTTGACCGAGAGGATCGTCACCCTGGGCGGCACGCCCCTGCTGTCGCCGCAGGACCTGCTCAAGGAGTCGGGCTGCGGCTACGACGCGCCCACTGACCCGAGCACGAAGAGGTTGGTGGAACAGAACATCAAGGGTGAGCAGTGCGCGATCATGACCTACAAGAAGATCCTGGACTATGTGAACGGCAAGGATCCCATCACTTACCACCTCGTTCTGGAGATCCTCGAGGATGAGATCGAGCACGAGGAGGATCTGGAGGCCATCCTGGCCGACATGACTGTGCCGGTCAAGTAGCTGCCTTCACCATGGCGGTCGCCGGGCCCGGGCGGCACTGCCCAGTGGAGTACTCCAGCCCTTCGTTTCGCATGAGGACATGCAATGATCCGTAAGGTTTGGGAGGTGCTTAAATACCCCTATCCATTTGAGCCGTCACCCTTATCCCTCTTCCTGTACAGTATGGGGAGTGGTTTTTTTGTCTGGTTTTTCTTTGCCGTCTTTGAACCACTGGGTTTTTCCTTGCTCCCCAAAGCGCCGCGCCAGGCATTTTTTATTGGCTACGGACTGGTCACCGGTTTGGCCATTATCCTCAACGGTCTGCTGCTGCCGCGGTTGCGGCCGCGTTTCTTCCGAGAAGAGAATTGGTACCTCGGCAAGCAGATCCTCTGGATGGCTTGGGTCACCTTGGTCATTGGCCTGGGCTGTTACGTGCTGTCCGGGGCGATTTGCGCCCATTTTGGACTGCCGGCCCACTGGGTGCGACTGCAAACAATTGTGCTTGATACGTTTATCATTGCTATTTTTCCGATCACGGTTATCAACCTGGTCAACTACGCCCGCCTGCTGCGGCGCCATGTGCGTATTGTCCAGGAAAGTAACCGCCGCCTGGAACAACCGACTGGCCAGCCGCCGCCTGGAACAACCGCCTCGCCGCGGCTGACGCTGCTGGCCGAGAACAACAAAGACTCCCTGAGCCTGCCCCTGGCCGATTTACTTTACATCCAGGCTGAGGAAAATTATATCCGGGTGCATGCCCGGATCGAAAAGCCGGCCCAGCCGTTGCTGCGCAGCAGCCTCACCCGCGTCGAGCGCCAACTGCGCCCCTTCTATCCGCGGCTATTCCGCTGCCATCGCACCTGCATTGTCAACATGACCCAGATCGCCAAGGTGGCCGGCAACGCCCAGGGGCTCAAGCTGACCTTGAAGGATGCACCGGATGTTATTCCGGTGGCGCGGCGCTATGTTGGAGAGTTTCGCCGCCTGATCCAGAACCTGTAATTGCGGCGGCGCTCCGTTTTCTCCTTGTCGTTCGTCCCGCCAAGTTGTCCCCTGTCCCCGATTTTTGCCAGCGGTCACAGGCTTTTGCTCGTGGTCACAAAACCCCTTTACAGGCGATATTTTCGCCGTTAATCTGGCCCTGGCGGACAGGAATTGCCCGTCGCATAGGAGAAAAAAATGAAAAGTTCAATGAATGCCAAGCATGCCCTGCTGCTTACGGCCTGGGCGGTTATGCTGATCGTTTCCGACCTGCCGGATATGCTGATCACATGGATGGGAGGTCCGGTTCCGTCCTGGATGTTTTGGGCCAAGGCCGTTTTCCTTGCTGTTTTTTTCGGTTTGACCCGGATAAAAAAGGCCATCCGCCCGCTCGGGCAGTATGTGCTGGCGCTCTTCACCCTCTTTCTGGCCCTGGGGCTGACCGGCCTGCTGCGCGGCACGGCCTGGTTCCAGGGACGTTTTAACTACCAGGGCGTTTCTTATTGCAAAGGCTTTGCCGCGGTCATGGTCCTGGATATCCTCGTCGCCCTGGCGGTGATTGCTGTCCTCTGGATAATGAAGGGCGACCGCAAGGCTTTCTTCCTGGCCAAGGGCCGGATGGCCGCGCCCATCGAGCCGATACGCTGGCTGGGCATCCGCGCCGGGGAGTCATGGAAGACCTTCGGCTGGATCTTTGCCGGGGTTGCGGCCCTGGGGGTCGCCGTTCCAACCATTAGCGCCATCGCCCCCTCCGGCGCGATCTGGCTGCGCGCCCTGCCGCTCTTTCCGGCCGCCGTGCTCTTCGCCGCGGTCAACGCCTTCACCGAGGAGGCCTACTTCCGCTGCAGCATCCTCTCCACCCTGCACGACGTGATCGGCAAAACCCACACCTTGCGGATCACCCTGGTGTTCTTCGGGCTGAGCCATTGGCTGTATGGTTCGCCCTCCGGCCTCATCGGCTTCGCCATGACCGGCTTCCTGGCCTGGATCATGGGCCGGAGCATGCTCGAAACCAAGGGGATCGCCTGGCCCTGGATCATCCATTTCGCGCCCGACGTGGTGATCTTCATCTCCTATGCCCTGCTCTTCGTCAAATCGTGAACGGATTTTTTTAGAAATGTTTCAGGCGTTGTCCGAGAGAATGTATTCCTTGCGCTCGAAGATGAAGACGGCCAGAAACAGGAACAGGGCGCCGGCAGCCAATAGCACCAGGATCGACTCCAGGGCCGGGGAGGGCTGCAGCTGGAAGATCAGAAAGCCGCCCTGGCTGGCCCCGACCGGCAGCAGCGACTTGATCCAGTGGATGATGGTGAATTTCTGGGTGACGCCGGGGAAATACTGCACCACGCTTTCCCAGCCGAAAACAAAAAACAGGCCGATAAGGATCGATTTCTTCATGAAAGTGCCGGCCAGGGTGAACAGGGCGCTGTAGCAGAAAAGGGCCAGCATGGATGTGCCCAGGAATATGCCCAGCTCTTCCCAGGCTGCGAGCTGGCCCAGCCGGTTTGCCGCGGCCGCCATAAAGGAAAGCAGAAAGCCGCTGGCCACGATCGTCAGCAGGAGCATGAACGCGGCCAGGTATTTCCCCAGGATGATGGAGCGGCGGGGAACCGGGCAGGTTGTCAGGTAGACTAGGGTCTTGTTGTCCAATTCCTCGTTGACGATGGTCGTCCCGAAAAAGAGCGCCAGCACCGGGATCAGCAGCTGGAAATACAGCGACAGCATGATATGGGAAAAAAAATCGGGAGCACCGCTGGCGTCGATCAGGCGCACGATCACCATCAGCAGCACCGGCACCAGGCTGAGCAGAATGAAAACCCGCGTGCGCGCCGTTTTGAGCCCCGACTTAAAGAAACTGGAAAAGATCACGGCGATGAGGTTACTATTTTTCATGGCTATTTCCCGATCAGGTAGTCGAATACTGCCTGCAAATTGTCGTCGGGCGAAGTGATTTCTTCCACCGTCAGCCTGTCTTCCGCGATGAGGTGCATCAGGGCCTTGAAGAAATGGTCGCGCTGATTGGTCTTGACGGTCAATCCCCGGCCCTGGGTGGTGAATTCAATGCTGAGCACATATTCGTTGCCGATGAGCCTGGCTGCCAGGCGGCGCGGGTCCGGACACAGGATGGAAACCTGGTGGGGATGGCTGTCGATCAAACCGCGAATGCGCTGGATGTCGCCCTTGGCAAAGATCTTGCCCTGGTGGATCAAAACGATTTCATTGGTCATGGCTTCGATTTCAGGCAGGATATGCGACGAGACAATGACCGTCCGTCCCTGTTTCTCGTATTCCTTGATCAGCTGGATGATCTTGATGCGCCACAGCGGATCAATGCCGCGTAAAGGTTCGTCCAGCATCAGCATCTCGGGCTCGTGGAGAATGCTTGAGGCCAGGCGCAGGCGCTGGCGCATACCGAAGCTGTAGCCCTTGATGAGCCGATCTTTGCTCTCGACCAAGCCGACCTCGGTCAATGCCTTTTCGCTCATGGCCTCCGCCGCGCAGGGCGCATAGCCGTGCAGGTGGGCCAGCAGCATGATAAATTGCCAACCGCTCATGTCCATGTAAGCGCTGTCGTATTCGGGACAGAAGCCGATGCGCTGGAACAAGCGATGGTTGCCGAAAACATTTTCTCCAAATATCTGCAGGCTGCCGAGCTTGGGCTTGAGTTGGCCGGCGGCGAGTTTCAAAAATGTCGATTTGCCGGCGCCGTTGGGTCCGAGCAAACCGGTGATGCCGGGCTTGATCTCCAGGTTAATGTCGCTGATGCCCAGGATGTTGCCATACCACTTGGACAGTTTTTCGGCTTTAAGTACGATGCTCATGAGCGGCTCTCCGCTTTTTTAATGCGCCAGCTGAGCAGCCAGACCGCCAGGAGCGAAACGGCGACCGGGGGCAAGAGGGACAGCCAGGCCGGGTAAGAGAATTTGGGCTGCAGCCCGAAAAGGAAGCTGCCCATTTGCTCGATGTTGTTTTGCAGCGAAATCATGAAAAAATAGTCGTTTTTAAAGATGGCTTTCAGGATATGCGCCAGGTTGTTGGAAAATATGTAGGCCAGGAAAATGGCGATCTGGATGAATTTTGTATTGGCGCTGAGGATCGAAAGGGCCATGGTCATCGAAGCCAGGAACACGCATTCCAGCAGTGGGAAAAGTAGGATGGCCAGCAGCAGCCTTGGCGATACGGCCAGGCTGCCGGTGAATATCATCTTGAAAAGCAGCAGCAGGATTCCCGGAATCAGGGTGAACAGCAACAGGTAGAACAGGATAATGGAAAACTTTCCCAGCAGGTAATCGGCGCGTGAAAGCGGCCGGGCAAAATAAAGGGAGAAAGCCTTGAACTTTAAATCGCTGGAAATCAAATCGGCGCCGCTGAAGATGCTTAAAATAACCAGCATGAAGGTTAAAAAACCGTTGCTGTAAAATGTCTTGAAAAGATCGGCGTCGCTTTTCAGCAAACGGACAAGTTCGCTGAGGATTTTAAGTTCCGGCTTGGTGGAAACGTACACGGCGATCAAGAAAACAACGAAGGTCGAGCCGCTGAAGGAAAAGATCAGCTTGGCGTACTTTTTTTTAAAAATAGTCTTGATGCCGTTCAAAAAAATGGGCAGCCAATTGGCGGCTGAAGTTTTCAACTCGCCCTGCCAGTGACTGTAGCCTTTTTCTCTAATGTCCATTGGATTCCCTGATGACATTCATGAAGGCGTCTTCCAGCGTGGTCTTGCTTTGCCGGAAATGGCGGATTTGCACGCCGGTTTCAAAGGCGGCTTCAAAAAGGGCCGCCGGAGAAATTTCTCCGGGCAGGAGTATTTTTAACATCGCTTTTTCATTCTCTTGCACCTGGCAGCCCAGACTGTTCAGGCGTTCGAAAAACGGTTCCTGCTCGCCGACTGCCTTGATCTCGAAAACGCGAAAATTATCCTTTTTCAGGGCGGCGATGGATTCTTCGGCCGCGATGCGGCCATTGTTCATGATGACTACCTGCCGGCAGGTGCTTTCAATGTCCGGCAGCAGGTGCGACGAAATGATGATGTTCATGCTTTCTTTCTTGGCGATGTCCTGGATGAGTTCCAGCATCTCCTTGCGGCCGGCGGGATCCATGCCCGAAGTCGGTTCGTCGAGCAGCAGCAGCTTGGGATCGTGGACCAGCGCCTGGGCCAGCTTCAAACGCTGCTTCATGCCGGAGGAATACGTGTCTACCAGGCGGTAGCGGGATTCATCCAGGCCGACGTAGTACAGGACATCGTGGGCCCTCTTCATGGCTTCCTGGCGCGGCATGCCGCTCAGTTCGCCCAGATAGGCGGTCAGGGAGACGGCGTCCATGCCCGGGATGGAACAGTCGCTCTCAGGCATGTAGCCGATGCCACGGCGCAGGGATTTTTGTTTTTCGGCCAGTGCATAGCCCATGATTTCGCCCTTGCCGGCGGTCGGAGTCAGGAAACCGAGCAACAGTTTCAACAAGGTGGTCTTGCCGGCTCCGTTCGGTCCGAGCAGACCGAAGACTCCGGTCGGCAGGGTGAGGGACAGGTTGTTGACTGCCTGGACGCGGCCATAGTTAAAACTGATGTTTTCCAGTTGGATGATTTCTTTCATGGTTTCAGGTGCATATACGCAAATCTCATTATAAAAGTTCTGCGGCCATTTGCCCAGTTTAATTTATTTTTTATTTATGTTATATTGGCGGCCAATGGTCACCCATAATAACCATTTAAGGAGAAAATCATGAACAGGAAAATGTGGGTTTTAATTTTGGTTTTAGCGACTCTGTCGGTGATGCCGGCCTGCAAGAAAAAAGCGTCCGGGCAGATGGATGCAGAAGCCATGCTGGCCATGGTGCCGGAAGGCCCGGTCATGCTGATGGCCTTTGATTTCCAGCGTTTCGCCAACTTGAATTTTTTCGACAAGACCCTGAAACAGGACTGGCAGACTAATGCCAAAACTGCCAAGGACTTCAAGGACTACTCGGAGTTCGTGCAAAAAACCGGCGTCGACCTGCAGAAGGATGTTTACACGATCGTCGCTGCCCTCTACGGAGGTTTTGAGAGCGAGAATCCCGAGCTGTTGGCTGTGGTCAATTTGAAATACGACGAGGCCAAACTGCTGGCCGTATTCAAGGAGAAGGGGGTTTTAAGCGCCGAGGAGCCATATGGCGGCCGCACCCTGTACTCCGTGAAAAACGAGGATGCGAACAAGGATATGCGCCTGGCCTTCCTGAACAAGAGCAGCATCCTGTTCGGTTCGCCACTGCCGGTAAAAAATGCGATCGACCTGGCTGCCGATAAAGGCAAGTGCGTGAAGCAAACTGCAACATTGATGAAGTACGTGGACAATCTAAACAAGAAGAACATGTTCTGGCTGGCCGTCGGCAACATTCCCGACAAGTTTAAAAATGCTCCCTCCGGAGGCATGATGCCGGTCGATTTGAGCAAGGCCGAAGCCTTCACCGCTGTTGCTGATTTCAAGAACAAGATCCTTTCCGGAGAGTTGCGCCTGATCTCAAACAATGAAGCGGGCAACAAGCAGGTTGTCGACATGCTTAACGGATTGAAAGCCCTGGGCGCCATGGGTTCGGAAAAAGAACCCGAATTGGGCCAGTTGCTAAACGGCATTCAATTGAGTTCGAGCGCGGATTCCATTACATTGACCTTTTCCCTGTCCGAGGAATTGATGGACAAATTGGGCGACAAGGCCAAGGCCAAGACCATGGCGCCCCCGGCAGAACCTGCCAGTGAGGCTTTCACGGCGGAGCCCACAGCCGAAGTGCCGGAGGCGGAATCCGTGCCGGAAACGAATTAAGACAAAGCGCATTCCTTGCCAGGTCGTGGGGTTGCCCCATGGCCTGGCCTGAAGGTGAACCCATGAATTGGCTGATTACGCTGCCCGCGCTTTTCTTTTTACTGCTGCTGGTGATTTTTTTGCTGAGCGGCAAAAAGCGCAACCAAGGCCTTTTTCGGCACACGTCGCTGCAGTTGCTGCTGCTTTTTTTTCTGAGCACGGCCATTGCCCTGTTCAGCAGCCAATTATTCAGAAGGGTTTTTTATTCCCAGCGACTGCTTTTCATACTCTGGCTGCTGGTATGGTTTCTGCTGCTGGTTTTCGCTATCAATACTCTGGCCTATTTCATCTTTGATTTTCTGCTGCTTAAAAAGCAGGGGATCCGCTATCCCAAGCTGGTCAAGGACGTACTGGTTTTCATCCTTTATGTTATCGGCATTCTGCTGATCCTTAATTACTACCTGAATATTAAGATTACCGTGCTGCTGGCTTCTTCGGCGGTTTTTACCGTGGTTATCGGCTTTGCCCTGCAGGATATCCTGGGCAACCTGTTTTCGGGAATCATCCTTAATTTTGAAGATTCATTCAAGCTGAACGACTGGGTGCGCATCAACCAATGGGAAGGACGGGTCGAGCAGTTCGGCTGGCGTTCCTTTAAAATCAGGACCATCGACCGGGAACTGCTCGTCATCCCAAACCAGTCGGCCTCCAAAGCCGAAGTCCTTATTTATGGGCTTGGGCATCAACCTGTGGCGCTGAGAATCATGGTTGGAGCCAGCTACCAGGACAGCCCCGACCGGGTGGAAGCGGCCATCCTCAAGGCCCTGGAGTCCATCTCCGAAATTCGCCATGAGCCGCCGCCGGAAGTGCTGCTGATGGATTTTGCCGATTTCGCACTGAATTATCGGGTCAAGTTCTGGATCGACGATTACGGCCAACACAACATCATTGCCTCCCAGGTGCGGCGCCGCATTTGGTACGCATTCCGGCGCCAGGGCATTGAGATTCCCTATCCGAAACGCGATGTCTATATGAAGCAGGAAAGGAGCGCCGAGATTCCGCGCGCGACTCTGGCTGAAGCCCTCCAGCGCAATGATGTGCTGCGGGAGATCGAAGCGGCGAAGTTCCGCGACCTGGTGGCGGATGCGGCATACCAGGTTTACGGCGGCGGTGAGACCATCATTTGCGAAGGCGATGACGGCGAGTTCTTTTTCCATGTCTATTCCGGCGTCGTCCAGGTAATCAAGGACGGACAGGTGGTCACCCGGCTGC
Source organism: Candidatus Aminicenantota bacterium (assembly GCA_016934745.1). Taxonomy (GTDB): domain Bacteria; phylum Acidobacteriota; class Aminicenantia; order UBA2199; family UBA2199; genus UBA2199. The sequence goes on from JAFGSF010000009.1 coordinate 31,820, forward strand.
AGGCCGGCGATTTTTTCGGAGAAATTTCACTGGTCACCGGGGAAAAAACCGGCGCCACGGTGGTGGCCGAGCGTGAGAGCGTCATCATCATGGTCTCCTCGGCGCGCTTCAAGCAAATCATCGGCATGAACGAAGAACTGGCACGGAAGCTTTCGGCCGTAATCACGCGCCGCCAGGCTGAATTGAAGCTATTCAGCAAGAAAAGCGCGGCCGCTGAAGCTGAAACCGGCAAAAAAATTTCTGAAAACCTTTTCAAGCGCATCCTCAATTATTTCGCTGTTAAAAAATAATAAACTCATTCAAACAATTTTTTGCTTTTTTTTAATAATTGTTTATATCCGTTCCGTGAGGAGGTGTTGATGAAAAATAAAATTAATCGACGTTCTTTCATTAAAACCGGGGCCTTGTTTGGGGTCACATCGATCATTGCGGCTCCAACCATTCTGGACGCGGCGGGAACTCCCGATGTGGCCGTCGTGCAAGGCACGGACTCCTTTGCTTCGACGTTGAAAGCAGTGAGGAAAATCGGGGGCATGAAACGGTTCGTCAAAAAAAAATCCAAGGTAGTCGTCCTGGCGAATGTCCAACGCAGCAACCCGGGCGCCTATACCCACCCGGACATCGTTCGCGCCGTAATCCGCATGTGCCGGGAGGCGGGTGCAGCCAAAATCCATTTTTTATCTTCCCTTCCGGAAACCAATTGGGAGAGCACGGGATTAAAAAAAGTTCTCGGCGAAGAAGAAGCTGAACTGATCATTTTGGGAAATGAAAAGGACCTGTATCGCCCGATCGCGGTGGAAAAGGGTGTTGCCTTGAAGGAAGCACGTATCATGCGGGCTTTTTATGACTATGATGTCTTCATCAATATGCCCATCACCAAAGACCATGCGGGAAATAAATTTACAGGTTCATTGAAAAACCTGATGGGAATAAACTGGCCTATGAATAACCGTACCTTCCATAAACCGAACTGGGCGACGGACCCGGACGCGATTCAATATCTGGATCAATGCATCGCCGACCTAAATACCGTGATACGGCCCGACCTTTGTATCGTGGACGCCACAGAAATTATCATTACCAATGGTCCTTTTGGACCCGGCGAAATCCTGACTCCCCGCAAAGTCATTGCCGGAACCGATCGGGTGGCGATGGACGCCTATTGCTGCACCTTATGGGGGCTTGATCCCAAACAGATCCATACCATTGTGCTTGCCCACAAGCACGGTATCGGTGAGATTGATCCAAAAAAGGTCAACATAAAGGAATTCAAAGCCTAATTGCCGCGAATTCCGAGATGGATGAATCATGACGCTTTGCGCGCGAGTGTTGATTTTATGTTCAGTATGCATTGCCGGCCTGGATGCTGCGGAGATTTACGGCATCCTTCCCGCTTCGACCGCCGTAACTCCCTGGGCATTATCTGGGCAACCCCAAACCGCGCACGGGGAGGATCTGTATCTCTTGATCAACGGCGGAGCCGAACTGGTCATCGAATATGGTTTTCAACAAGCCATGCTGGCGGAATACGGTCATCCTGATGGTGGTCGAGTGAATATTGAAATATATGAAATGGATGACAGCGAAAGCGCCTATGGCCTTTATTCATTGAAAAAAGGCAGGTTATCCACGCCATGGCCTGTAGGGCAGGAAGGAGCGCTGGATGATTACTACCTGAATGTCTGGAAAGGTTCCTTTGTAATTACTCTGACCGGTTTGGATCAGCGCAATGAAACCAGAGCCGGGCTCAAGCTTCTGGCCGCTGCCGTCAGCGCAAAAATCCCATCGTCAGGGGTACTCCCCGGGTTGCTGGAAAAGCTGGTCCCGTTATTCGTGGAAAAACCGTCCATCGCCTTGATCAAAGGCCCATTGGGAGCAAGCAACCGGTCCTCTTTTCCGGTTTACCCTTTTTTAGCTCCGGCCACGGGCGTGATCTTGAAATTTCCGGATGGCGAAATGATGATTGTAGAGTGTTCGGCAGCGAAAAGTGAAGATGAAATTCATAAAAACCTGAGCGCAGCGGTTGCCAGAAGAAAAGATCTTTCTTGGCAAACAAACCGGGACAGTTCGATGATTCTTCAAGATCGTAGCGGCAAGCTTTTTTCCATGATCTTCAAGCCGCCTATTTTTTATTTCAGTTCAGGCGAAACGGCCCTGAAAAAACTGGATATAATCCGTCGAGCCCTGGAGGGATCGAATTGACTTTTCAAGCGCATCCTCAATTATTTCGCCGCTAAAGGACAGCCAGTCGCAGGTTTGATGTTTTTTTGTTTATCGTTCATAATGATCAGGATGTGTGTCATTCTTTTTTTCGCACAAATCAAGGGCATGGAGGAAATATCATGGGTATTTTAATCGGCGGTTTTTTGTTTTTGTTCGGGCTGATATTTTTCCTGGTCGGCGGCGGCATCGGCCTGGTCAGCGGCCTGCTTTCCAGCAACATGCAGTTCGGGGCGGCAAGCATTAACATGTTCGTTTTCGGCGGCCTGGGACTGGTCTTCATGGTCATTGGCGCCATCCTGTTCTTTAGCAGCCGCGTCAAGACGAAAAAGAACAAGGCACTGGCCGAGAAAATTTTTACCATGGGCGTGTCGACCGAGGCGACGATCACTTTCTTCGACAAGAACTACGGCATGCTGGTCAATAACAAGCCGATCTATTCCATCGTCGAGTTCAAGTTTCGCGACGGCAGCGGCGTCGAGCGTATCGGACGCAAGAACAACGTCAGTTCCGATCTGGCCATCCGCCTGAAGCTCGAAGTTGGGACCAAGGTTCCGATCAAGTACCTGAACGAGGATCCCGGCCAGAACATCCTCATCCTCAAGGACCCCAACGCTGCCGGCTAACGCAGGCTGCAAAGCGGCTGTACCGACGCTCATTCTTCAGCATGTTGAAAGGGGTTTCTTACGGGAAGTTTGTCGCATTCCGCGTATTTTTATTGGTTCTTTTTTCCCTTCCCGTTTTGATTGTCCCGGCTTCGCCTATTTCTCCACCGGCCACGGTGACAACTCCGTTCAATTTGAATGCACAGGACATTCAGTTGATTCAGGTTTGGCGGATGCAGGACGGGGATGATCCGGAGTGGAAACAACCGGGATTTGATGATTCGCGCTGGCCGGCCGGTAGCCCGAACCGGCTTCCCCATGCCCAGGCTGGAGTGCGCTGGCTGAGAGCCCATATTGAGTTGAGCGGAGCACCGAACCCGTTTGATGTCTTGGTGCTCCGCTTTTCCAAACTTCCCGTTGCCTATGCTGTCTTTTGGGATGGCTCATGCGTGGGAGAAAATGGCCGGGTGGGGCGGCGCGAGGAAGATGAAATTCCAGGCCAGGTCGCTTTCATGATCAAGCTCCCGCGTGACCTGACCGCGCCGGGATCCCATCTGCTCGCCATCCGCTACTCGAATTTTCATAAAAGCCTTCAACCACGAGGCTTTTGGGCGGTATTGGCCTACCATGCCGATTGGCTTCTTGCCAGAGCCAAGGACATGCACCTGCAATATCTCTGGCTGGGCATCTACCTGACTTCTACATTCCTCAGTCTGGCCTTGTTCCTGGGCGGGGGCCGTCACCGGGCTTTCCTGGTTTTTGCGCTGTACAGCTTCCTGCTGACGCTCTATCTCGCCGTCAATCCCCTGATCGAAGTGTTCAACGCGGATATTTCGTTCTCCACCTTGCTGTTTGCTTTTCGCTATGTCGTTTCCGTTGGCGCGGGAATCCTGCTGAATATTTTCTTCATCCGGCATTTTGACATTCCGCGGCAACGGTTTCACATCCCGGTGGTCATCCTGCTGCCCCTGCTGATCGATATTTTCCACATCCGCTATCTGCTTGGCCTGGAGTGGCGGGACACGGTCCTGACGGGCTATGCCGTCGGGTTGCTGGTCACGGCGCTGAAGCGGCGCAAGGCCGGCAGCCTGATTGCCCTGATCGGCTTGCTTGCGGTCGCCCTCCCGGCCCTGTATGTGCAGCTGAAAGTGATATTTCGATCTTTCCCGGAACCCGATCCGCGCCTGGTCCTGCTGCTTTCCCTGCTCTTCATTCCCAGCGTCATATTGTCCATCAGCCGGCAGATCCGTGAGCAGAACCTTTTTTACGAAGCCGCTCGCAATCGCTCGCAGCGGCTGGAAATGGAACTGTTGAAAAGCCAGATCCATCCGCATTTCATCAGCAACACGCTCCATTCCGCCAAATCCTGGATTCGGGATGACCCGAAAAAAGCTGAAAAGCTGCTGCAAACGTTGTCCGACGAGTTGCACCTGATCAGCGCCATTTCCTCGCGCCCGCTGATCCCTCTGGCCGATGAAATCCACTTGTGCCAATATCATCTCGAGATTATGGGCTTCCGGCGGGATGCCCGTTTTGAACTGCGGACCGAGGCTGTCCCTATTCATGAAGAGATCCCCCCCCTGGTTTTGCATACCTTGATCGAAAACGGGCTGACGCATGCCTTTCAGCCTAGAGAGAGCGGCTGCTTCTGGCTGCGTTGTGAAAGAAACGCGAAGGAAACCGTTTTCATCCTCGAGAACAACGGCTCGCGGTTGCAGGATCCGGCGCCGGAAAATTCCGAAATACAGGAAGGACTTGGTTTGCGCTATGTCAAGGCGAGGCTGGAAGAGAGTTTTCCCGGCAGATGGTCAATCACTCACGGCATCGACCGGGGTCTGTGGAAAGTGACGATCCGCATCCAGCGTACGGTGCCATGAGGCTGCTGATCGTGGAGGACGAGTATTCCATTGCCCGGGACATCGAATATCACTGCCGGCAGATTTTGGGCGATCGCATTGCCTCCCTGCGCAATATCCAGACCCTCGATGCCGCCCGGGATTGCCTGGCCAGGCACTCCATCGACCTGCTGCTCCTCGATCTGAACCTGGCAGGTGCCAACGGCTTTGAATTGCTGAAACTGGCGAATTCGGGATCATTTCACACCATCATCATTTCGGGCCATGTCGACCGGGCACTGGAAGCCTTTGAATACGGGGCCCTGGATTTCCTGCCCAAGCCATTCGAGCCATCGCGCTTGCGGAAGGCGTTCGACCGGTACTTCGGCCTGCCTGGAATGGACGGGCAGGCGGTCAAGTACTTGACGGGGCGAAAACGCGATCAATTTTTCGTTGTGAGTGTCGCCGATGTCCTGTATTTTCAAGCCTCGTACGATTATACCGAAGCCGTTTTAAAAACCGGCAAAAGGGAAGTCCTCGAAAAATCCCTGCGGCGGCTGGGCCAGATCCTGCCTTCCCGTTTTTTTCGCATTCACCGCTCGTACCTGGTCGATATCCAGCAGATTGCATCGTTCACGCCAGTGCGCCATGGATCAAGCCGCGTCTGCCTGAAGAGCGGGGAAATCCTGCCCCTCAGCCGCGGCCGGCACAAGCACCTGCGGCGGATATTGGGAATATAGACCACCGCAACCTACCATTCGCCGGTTCATTTGACCAGCCGCGGGAAAAAACGGTCTGAACGGATTTTATCCCCCGTACATGTTGTTGTTCTTGCCGCCGCAGCGATCGGTCAAGGGCAAGACGGCCCGTCCGTCATGAAAAGCAGCTTCGCTGCGCAGGAGGAAAAACCATGGCGAAATTCTTGATAGCGGTTTGCCTGGCATTGTGTTTTGTCGCGGCCGTAAGGCCGAACCGGACCACGTATGGCGAACCATCGGAAATGATCGGCGGATCGGATTTTCCGGTTTTGAAAGGCGCCTATCTCGGACAGAAAAAGCCGGGACCGCTGCCGGAGGTTTTCGCTCCCGGAATCCTGTCGCTGGGGTTCCATGAGCACAATATCGCGATTTCCCCGGACGGCACAGAAATGTTTTTCGTGGCCGCGAGCCCCGATTTTTCCCGATACGTCATCATGGGCACGGAATTTAGGAACGGTGCCTGGACCATGCCGACGGTCGCATCATTCTCCGGCGGCCGCAACGACGGAGCGCCCGCCTTCTCCGCGGATGGGCAGAGGCTTTACTTTTCTTCCCGGCGGCCGCGAAAAACCCAGGCGACCGCCGGCGACGACTTCGATATCTGGTTCGTCGAACGCCGGGGCGCTTCATGGTCGGAAGCGCTGAACCTGGGAAGCCCGGTCAACTCCGAGCAGAACGAGGTCAATCCGTCCGTGAGCTCCGACGGCACGCTCTATTTTCAAAGGATCGCCAAGCTCGGAACGCTGGATTGGGACCTGTACATGGCCTCGCCGCGAAACGGGACGTACGGAGTTCCCGCCAAGCTGCCCGCCCCGGTCAACAGCGATGCCAACGAGGCCGGGCCCCGCATCGCCCCCGACGGGAGCTATCTCCTGTTCCATTCCAACCGCGCGGGCGGTTTCGGCGTCATGGATATCTATATTGCGTATCGAACCGAGGACGGCGGCTGGAGCGAACCGGCCAATCTCGGCGAGCCGATCAATTCGGCCTTCAGCGATTGGGGCCCGGTCGTTTCTCCGGACGGGAAATATTTCTTTTTTGGAAGTTTTCGCAACGTCCGGCCGCTGGCGCCCGCATCACGCCGGTATTCGGACTACATGACATCCCGGCTCGGGACCCCGGTGCCCGGAAAGGGCACCCTGTACTGGATGGAGGCGAAGATCATCGACGAGTTGAGGCCAAAAGACGGAAGCCGGACAGGCAGCAATGCATCATCATGAAGGAGAAACATATGAATAGTCTTTGCTTGAAAGGGATTGTTTTGGCTGGGTTGTTCTTCGCCTCGGCCGCGGCTAGGCGCTCGGATTCATGCAAAGAGATAAGGAGAAACCAATGAAGCGTATTAAAAAAAAATTGATTCTGAAGCTTAATGTGACGATGGCCACCATTCTTCTATTGGCCATATCGCCTGCATACGCTCAAAAGGAATTCAGCAAATGGCATTTGAAAATAAATTATGCCAGCTTGAAACCGACGATGTATAACGATCTATGGTTTGTCACCAGCCAGGGCTATCACATTCATCCGCGAACTGAAAGTTATACTCCCGGTTTCAGCGTCAGTATCGAATACGAGATATTAAAGAACAACAATCTGGAATTGATGTGCCTGGTTGGTCGCCCAACCGCGGTTCTGGGCATCGTCGATCAGTTCTCTTGGCGCGAGCCGGTTTTCAGCAAGGGATACAATTTTTTCGCGATCCTGTTGAGCCCCAATGTGGCCATCATCGGCGGCCATCGCTGCCGACTCTACATCAGCCCCGTCTGCGGGTGGGGCATGACCGCTGCCGTCAGCATTACTCCCACATTCGGCCCGGAGGTGACCTGGAACAGGGGCAGTGAGTTCATTTACGGGTTGAAGTCCGGATTCAGATGGAGAATGAAAAACAAACGATTTTTCATGAACCTTGAATTGATCGGCTTGTCCATGAATGCCGAACTCACGGAAAATCAAACAAATCGAGAGCTGAATAAAAAGCTCGGACCTTTGGGAATATTGTTGGGATTCAGTTTTGCACTGGATTGAATGCTTGCAGACAGTCATGTCGCAAAAATCATCATGATAGAAGCAATCAACTTGAATGGTTGGGGGAAAACTGATTTTCCTGTCATGTATCATTATATTTTAAGGGGATTTCATGAAATCGGTAAAATGTAGATTTTCACTGCTGGTTGTCTTTGCCCTTATTTTAGCATGGGCCGCGGACGGCCTGAATGCGATGGATTCAAAATGGAGCCTGACGGCGTCCGGCATTATTCAAGGAAATGGCGGAAAATGGGTTCATTGGTATACGATCAATGCCAGCACCCTGGATAGCGAATCCGCCGCCAATGGCACCCAGGGAATATCCGCCGGCCTGCAGTTTGGCCTCGAATGCAAGCTGGCGAATTGGTTCGGATTGGAAGGCGTTGTCAGTTGCATTCCCACCCGACTCTTCGCCGAGGTTCATTGGACATCCAGGAACCTCTTCGCCCAGCCGAAGGAAAATCTTCTCTTTTTTCCGGCCCGCATCGCGGCGAATTTCTACTTCGGACCCCGCGGCAGATGGAACCTCTTCGCCGGCCCACAGGTCGGCATCGGCTTGTTCGGAGAAACCGACGTCAGGCCCGAATTCGGGCGGGCGCGCCATTTCAACGGCAAAAACCGGCTCCTGCTCGGCGGCCATGTCGGAACGGACTATGGGCTCTCACCCGGGCATTGGTCCCTGTGGGCCTGCCTGCAATACATGCGGGCGGTATATGAAGTTTCCGAACTGGACACCGGAGACCTGAGGCAGGAGCTGTACCTGAATGCCATCCAGTTCGGGCTGGGCGTGCGCTATCGCTTCTAGGCGCGGCCAAAATCGGAATGCCGATATCCTTGATGGCTTGGAAATACTGGCGAACCACGGGACCGCGTCCCGGAAAAAACTCAGCCAGGTTGGCTCCGCTGCACTTAGCCCTGGACCAGTACGATCTGCACGTCCATGACGTTGGTCCCGGTTGGCCCGGTGAGCAGATGATTGTGAGTGCCGCCGCGAGCATCGAACGCGGCAAAAAAAGTATATGAGTCGTTGTTCGCGAGATAGGCGCCGGGGTCGAGACCCAATTCCCGGGCCCGGACGGCGATCGTGCCGTCAACGATCGCCCCGGCGGCATCGGTGGGGCCGTCGGTTCCATCGGTCCCGGCCGAAAGCAACTGTATCCCGCTTGTGCCGGCAATTTCCAGTGCGAAAGCCAGGGCCAACTCCTGATTTCTTCCGCCTTGGCCGTTGCCTTTGACCGTGACGGTGGTTTCGCCTCCCGAAAGAAAACAAACACGTTCACCGGGCTGCAATCTTTTTCTGGCTTGCAGTGCCTTTTGGGCCAAAAAATGGGCGCTGCGCGTGCAATCGCCCTGCAATTCGGCCGTGAGGATTTCGCAAACATAGCCCAGCTGCCGGGCTTTTTCCCTTGCCGCGGCCAGGGCCTGGCCAATATCGCCGATGATAAAATTAAAAGTCCCGGCAAAACACGGATCGTGGCTTTTCATCGTCTCGTCTTCGCGGCCCAACCTTCCCCGCTCCAGTAACTGCCAAGCCCGCCGCGGAATCTTTTCAGCCAAGTTAAATTGCCTGATGACGGCAACGGCGTCCGCAAAGGTGCTGGGATCGGGCACCGTGGGCCCCGAGGCAATCACGTCCAGGCGGTTGCCGATCACATCGGAGAGGATCAAGCCGATCACTCGGGCCGGGAAGGCGGCTTGCGCCAGTTTTCCGCCCTTGACAACGGAGAGGTGCTTGCGGACGGTGTTCAATTCGCTGATCGACGCTCCGGCCTTGAGGAGCTGCCCGGTGATGGCTTGCTTGTCGCCCAGGGACAGGCCGGCCATCGGGGCCACCAGCAGCGCTGAAGCGCCCCCGGATAACAGGCACAAGATGAGGGTGTGTTCATCGGATTCCTTGACCATCTGTAAAACGCGGCGGGTGCCTTGCACGCCACGCTCATCGGGGATGGGGTGCGCCGCCTCGGCCACTTCAATGATCCCAAGCGGCATCGCATGTCCTTCCTTGACGATGACCAGGCCTTGGCTGATCCTCTCCGCCAGAACCGCTTCGACGGCCGCGGCCATGCCGGCCGTGGCTTTTCCAGCGCCCACGACCACGATCCGCTTCATTGCATGAAGGGTAAAAATATTTTCCTGAATGATCAGGTTGTGATTATGCATGCGCATGTTTCGGGCCAGCGCCTGAAAAGAATCCACCGCATCCAGGGCGGCGGCAAAAATGTCTCCAAGGTCTCGATGTTCTGTCAGGGGGTTGACTTGGTTCTGGATGATCATGATGTTATCGCCATGGCGCATGGCGATTTTAGCACAGCTATGATGTAACAGGCAATCCGAATAATAATTTCCAGGTGGCCTTGATACTAATTCCGGCTTGCTTTATAATTATGGCGTGGATGGAAATAAATTTTTTGCGTAATGCTCGCGAAATAATCTCGGGGGGTGGCTTATGAAAATTTTCCTTCAATTGATATTGGATGCCTTGAAAGACGTTTATGTGTATTTCAAGCAGGTGGCCCCGAATATCCTGGCCATGCTGACGATCATTCTCTTTGGTTTTTTGCTGGCCAGGATTTTTAGAAGCCTTTTACGCCGATTTTTACGGGCACTCAAATTTGATGCCTGGAGCGACCGGATGGGAATCACGGCCATCATGAGAAAGGGAGGCGTATGGTCGAAACCAGGGGAAATCATTGCGTCCATTATATTCTGGTTGCTTCTGATCGTTTCGATCATGGTGGGACTGAGCGCGTTGAAGATTCCCACCATTGCCAATCTTATCAACGAGGTCATTCTCTATTTGCCGAATCTCTTTTCCGCCCTGCTCATTTTGCTTTTCGGCTACATTCTTGCCGGTTTTATCGCCCGGGCCGTCCTGATCACCGCTGTCAACAGCGGCTACCAGTACGCCAAACTTCTTGCCGAGATCGTCAGGCTGCTGCTTACGGTCTTGATCCTGGCCATGGCTCTGGAACAGCTGAATGTGGCCCCGGGTATCGTCATTGCCGCTTTTTCCATTATCTTTGGCGGCATCATCATGGCTCTGGCCATCTCTTTTGGCGTCGGTGGAATCGATTCAGCGCGAAAAATGCTTGAAAAAGACAGCGCGGCCAAGGACGAAAAAAAAGATATCGAGCATATTTAAGGAGCACCCATGTCTGATTTTCACCAGAATGGCATCATCACGACCCTGCACCGGCTTGGCAAACCATCTTTGCAGCGGCTGGAAGCGGAATTGGTCGAATATGCAAAATTCCGGCCGGTGGCGCTGGTATTGCCTGCGCTCTATTCCGAGTTCGAAGGGCCTGCCATGGCAGGGATTGTGGAAGAACTGACCAAGGTGAAATTCCTCAAAGAAATTATCCTTGTCCTGGACAAGGCTTCCGAGAAGGAATTTCGCAAAGTTCAGGAATTCATGGCGCCGATTTCATCTGAAGTTAAAATAATCCACAACGACGGTAAAAGGATCGGGGAAATTTTTGATACATTCAGCCGCAACGGGCTGGAAGTCGGCCTGCGCGGTAAAGGGCGTTCCGCCTGGCTGGCGTATGGATACGTGATCGGTCGCGGTCAATCGGATGTCATCGCCCTTCATGACTGTGATATTGTGACCTATAACCGCGAAATGCTGGTGCGGCTCTGCTATCCGGTGGTAAATCCCAGCGTGGATTATGTGTTTTGCAAGGGGTTTTACAGCCGGATCACCGATCGCATGCACGGCCGGGTGACCCGGCTTCTGATTACACCGCTGATCCGTTCGATTCAGACGCTTCGCGGGCCATTGGGATTCATCAATTTTCTGGACAGCTTTCGTTATCCGCTGTCCGGAGAATTCTGCATGATCACCGATGTGGCCAGGGTGAACCGTATTCCCTGGGATTGGGGCCTGGAAGTGGGTTCTCTGGCGGAAGTGTACCGAAATTATTCGCCGCGACGTGTTTGCCAGGTCGACATCGCCGAAAATTACGAGCACAAGCATCAAGCCCTGTCGGAACACGATCCCGAGAAGGGTTTGCTGAAGATGACCATCGATATCTGCAAATCCATTTTCAGGACCCTGGCGTCGGAAGGGAGTGTTTTTTCGCAAGGTTTTTTCAGATCTCTCTCGGTAGCCTACCTGCGCCAGGCGGAAGACACCATTGTCAGGTACGAGGCCGATGCCGCCATCAATGGGCTCGAGTTTGACCGTCATGAGGAGGCCAAGGCGGTTGAGGCCTTCACACGGGGCCTCATCATGGCCGCCGAGGCATTCATTGAAAATCCCATGGGCACGCCGCTGATTCCGAATTGGAACCGGGTGATATCGGCCATTCCGGGTATTTTGGAAATGATGCAAGAAGCCGTGGATGAAGACAATCGCTGAAAAAAACAGATCATTCTGTTTTAACGCCGGGGCTTGAATCATGGTGCCGCTGGATTTTCCTCTGCCATGATGACCGGCAAAATGATCATCATCACCGACCTGGACGGCACCTTGCTCCATCCGCAAACTTATTCTTTCATGGAAGCTCGACCCGCCTTGCGCTTAATCCGCAAGTTGGGAATTCCCCTCATCTTCTGTTCCAGTAAGACCCGTGCCGAAATAAGTGTGTTCCGGAAACGACTGCGAAACAGCCACCCATTTATTTCTGAGAATGGCGGCGGCATATATATCCCGCAGGGATATTTCTCGGCTGCCGTGAATGGCCGGGAGACGGCCGGCTATCCATGCATTATCCTGGGAACCCCGTATGGGGAAATCAGAAAGCACTTTGTCGGGCTCCGGGACCGCCTGCGGGCACCGGTCCTTGGTTTTGGCGACATGACGGTGGCAGACATTGCCGGGCTGACCGGGCTTTCCCGGCATGCGGCCGGACTGGCCCGGCAGCGGGAATTTGACGAACCCTTCATCTTCACCGGAGATATGGACGGCCATTTTTTTAGGGAAATTGAAGCCGTCGGCCTTCATTGGACGCGTGGCAGGATATTCCATCTGTCTGGCGACCACGACAAGGGAAAAGCCGTGCAGCGGTTGATTGATTTGTTCAAGCGGCAGTATGGGCCTGTACAGAGTATCGGCCTGGGAGACAGCCTGAATGATCAATCGTTGCTTGCGGCGGTGGACCGGCCGGTGCTGGTCCGGCACCTGGACGGGAGTTTTGATTCCGAGGTCCGGGTTCCGGGGCTGTTGAAGACCCGGCATGCCGGTGCCGCGGGATGGAACGAGGCGGTACTGGAGTTGCTCGGCCATGGCTGAAAAGTTAAACACGTGACGGGAGGCATATGCTCAGCACAATAAAAAGCAGGGATATTCAGGAACAAATCGCCCGGATCAAGGAAGCCGACATCGTCATCGGTATCCCGAGCTTCAACAATGCCCGCACCATCGGGCACGTGGTCCGGGCCGTCCAGGCCGGCCTGCTCAAGTATTTCCCAGACAGCAAGGCCTTGCTGGTGAACTCGGACGGCGGCTCGACCGATAGAACCATGGATATCGTCAACCAGTCTGCCATTGAAGACCTGCAGTCCATTCTCCTTCATCACCGCGGCGAACCGTTTTTCAAGATTGCCACGCCCTACCTGGGCTTGCCCGGAAAAGGGAGCGCCTTTCACACCATCTTTGAAATTGCCGCCGCCCTGGAAGCAAAGGCCTGCGCCGTGGTCGATTCGGACCTGCGCAGCATTACCCCCGAATGGGTCGAGCTGCTGGTAAAACCGGTACTCTCTGAAGGCTTCGATTTTGTCACTCCGCTCTATCATCGCCATAAATATGACGGCACCATCACCAACAGCATCGTCTATCCATTGACGAGGGCGCTCTACGGCAAGCAGGTGCGCCAGCCCATCGGGGGGGATTTCGGCTTCTCGGGCCGGATGGCAAAATTTTTCCTTACTAAGAATGTCTGGCGCACGGACATTGCCCGTTATGGGATTGATATCTGGATGACCACCGAGGCGATCGCCAATAATTTCAAAATTGCCCAGTCCTTTCTCGGGGCCAAGATCCACGACGCCAAGGATCCCGGGTCTGATTTGAGTGTCATGCTTTCCCAGGTAACCGGCGTGGCCTTCAGTTTGATGAAAGAGTATTATGAAATCTGGAAGCCGATTCAGGGTTCCCGCGCCATTCCCACCTTTGGTTTTCAGTACACGGTGGGATTGGAACAGTTGCATGTGGATGTGGGCCGGATGCTTTCCATTTTCCGCCAGGGAGTCAAAGAACTGACTCAATTATGGAGGCAGATACTCGGCCCCGGCGATCTCGGCGAGCTGGAAGCCATCGGCGCGTGCCCGGATCAGGAGTTCCGCTTCCCGCTCAACCTGTGGACGCGCGTTGTGTTTGATTTTGCCATTGCCTATCACAAGCAAAAATTGCCAGTTGACCATTTGCTCAAGTCCCTGACCCCGCTTTATCTCGGCAAAACGGCGTCTTTCGTTAAAGAAGTGGAAAACATGGGACAAGAAGAAGCCGAGGCCGAGATCGAGAAACTCTGCCTGGAATTCGAGCAAAGCAAAGAGCTCCTGATCAACCAATGGCGATGATCGTGAAAACCGTGGAGCGGACAAACCATCATCGAAGCCAGCAACCTGTTTGACCTAGCGGATGCAAGCGGTCGTCGCAGCTTTCCCGTAAATTGACAAAAAGAAATAAAATTATCTGTCTGCTGTTTTCTTGCGGTTGATGGAGTAAATGTCGGGGACTTTTTTGAGCTGGCTGTAAATTTCATTGAGCTGGAACATGTCCCTGACTTCAAAGATCAGCGTGATCTTGACCATGTCCTGGCTGGTTTGCTCCTGCTCGAGTTTCTTGATATTGGAATTGCTGGCCGCGGTGATGCCGGTGATGGCACTGAGCACGCCGGGCTTGTCGGCCACCAGCAGTTCGAGCTTGACCTGGTAGGCATGCTCGTAGGCGTCGTTCCAGGTCACGTGTTTCAAGCGCGAGGTGATTTCCATGTTGACATTGGCGCATGTTTTTCGGTGCACCACCAGGCCGCGGTTCTTGGTGATGTAGCCGATGATTTCTTCACCCTTGATCGGGTGGCAGCACTTGGCGAAAATGAAATCGATATCGGGCTGGCCGTCGACATGGACCAGCGAATGCAGCGAACTGGTTCGCGCCGCCGCCCTTTTTACCGGTTTGATTTCAACGGCGCCGACTTCGGGAAACAGTTTTTTAAGCGTCAGCTTGTTCAATGTTTTTCTGCCGCCGCCGATATCCCTGAGGAATGATTCCATATCCGGGTAACCGGCGGCGTTGACCCTCTTTTGCATTTCCTCTTCGTCGAATTTGAGGCGGTATTTTTTCTGATATTCGCGCACCACCTTCTGCCACAGCCGGCGGCCTTTTTCATGGGCGTAGGCGAATTCCTCTTTCTGCAGGTGGGTCATGATCCTTTTTCTGGCGCGGGTGGTCATGGCGAATTTCAGCCAGTCGGCGCTGGGGCTGCTGTTTTTCTGGGTGATGATTTCGACCACGTCGCCCGAATTCAGCTTGGTGCGCAGTGGGACCAGCTTTTCGTTGACGATGGCGTTCTTGCAGTGGTCGCCGACTTCCGAATGGATGGCATAGGCAAAATCGATGGGGCTGGAGCCGGCTTTGAGATTAACGACCTTGCCTTTGGGGGTGAACACGTAAATTTCGTTGGGGGTCAGGTCGCGCTTGACCAGGCTGAGAAATTCCTTGGGATCGGGATTGGTCTTGTGGTAATCGATCATTTCCCGGAACCATTCCAGTCGGTGGTCGTTTTCCAGAAAAGCCAGGCCTTCCTTGTATTTCCAGTGGGCGGCGATTCCCTCCTCGGCGTTGCGGTGCATTTCCCGGGTGCGGATCTGGATCTCGAATTTCACCCCCTCGCGGGTGATGATCGTCGTGTGGATGGACTGGTAAAAATTGCTCTTGGGATTGGTGATGAAATCGCGCCAGCGGCCGGGGATGTGCACCCATTGCTGATGGATGGCACCCATGATCACGTAGCAGTTGGCCACGGTGTCGGTGATCACGCGCAAGGCCAGCAGGTCGTAGACGTTTTCCAGTTCGATGTTTTGTTTTTGCAGCTTGCGGTAGATCGAAATTTCCCTCTTGATGCGGTAGTGGATTTCGGCCTTGATCTTGGCGTTCTTGAGTATGTGCAGGATTTGCTTTTTCAGATTTTCCACCTGCTTCATGGCCAGTTCGTATTTGTCGCTGACTTCGCTCTTGATGCGCCGGTATTCCTCGGGATGGAGAACCGTGAAGGACACGTCCTCGAGTTCGTCGCGGATCTTGCCCATGCCCAGGCGGTAGGCGATGGGGGCGTATATCTCCAGGGTTTCGCGGGCGATCTTGATCTGGCGCTCGGGGGGCAGGTGGGCCAGGGTGCGGATGTTGTGCAGCCGGTCGGCCAGTTTGATCAGGATGACCCGGACATCGGCGGTCATGGCGATGATCATTTTTTTAAGGGTTTCCGCCTGGGCGTCCTCGACGTCCACTTCGGAAATCTTGGATATCTTGGTGACGCCCCAGACAATGTCGCTGATCTCGGATCCGAAAAGCCGGTTCAAGTCTTCGCGGCTGTACTGGGAATCCTCGATGACGTCGTGCAGCAGGGCGGCGGCGATGGAAATCTCGTCCACCTTCATGTCGGCCAGGATGCCGGCCACGGTCAGCGGGTGGGTGATATAGGGCTCGTTGGAAGCCCTTTTCTGGTTCAGGTGGGCGTCGGTGGAAACGGCATAGGCCTTTTTTAGCAGGGCAATGTTGGCTTCGGGATAATAGCTCAGTATTTTTTCCTGCAGTTCGTGAAAGCGCTTGATCATTTTCATGTATTATATATCATTTATTGCCAATGGCAACGCGTTTTTAAAAAAATCATCTTGACCCGGGACGAAAAAGCGGCTATGCTTGTTCCATGATCAGGATTTCCAGCGGATTTTACAAGGGGCGCGTACTGCGCGGCGGCAAAAACCCCCTCATCCGCCCGACCATGTCCAAGTTGAAGCTCACTTTTTTCGATATCCTACAAAACGATATCAAGGAAAAAATATTTCTGGACGGCTTCGCCGGCAGCGGCAACATCGGCATCGAAGCCCTTTCCCGCGGCGCCGAGTACGTCATCTTCATCGACGATCTGCCCGAGGCGGCGCGCATCATCAAGCATAACACCGAAAAGATCGGCATTGCCCCCGATTTTTACCGGGTGATCTGCGGCGATTTCAACCGCTCGATCATCGCCCTGGCCAAGGACGGCTTCCAGTTCGACCTGATCTACCTCGACCCGCCCTACGCCATGCTGGAATACGCCAATCCCCTGAAAGTGATCTTCAAACGCAACGTGCTGAAAGCGGACGGGCTGGTCGTGCTGGAACGGCCGACCCATGTCCGCTTTGAAACTCAGTATTTCACGCTGCGGCGCACCCAGCGCAGCGGCAACGAGAGCCTCGATTTTTTCGGTTACTGATCCCGATTTTTTATGCCCGCCCCGGCGGCCGGAAAACCTTTGCAGATTCAAAACGAAATTCCGTTTATCGGCTTTTTGGCCAGGCAACTTCCGGCATGTCTGGAGTGATTTCGAACTGAAATAATTGAGAAATGGCTTGTAATTGACTATTTGAAAATATATAATTAAACCAACCTGGTTTGATTGCCAAATAAGCCTATATTATGGGAGGAGCGCGTAATATGAATACTTTATTTTTAGTGGAAACACCGGTCATGAAACCCTTGAATGAAGTTTTGCACAGCATACTCACCTTTATTTATTTTCTGGCCCACCAGATCGGCTTGGGGATCGTCAAGGCTGTCAATTCGATCATCCCCAGTATTAATCTCCCGAGCAACATTGTCGATCCGCTGGGGTTCCTGGTCATACTGACTTTGTTCATGTTTCTGGTCAGCGTGGAACTTGGCAGAAAAATCGCCTGGATCATCATTGCCGCGGGTTGGATACTGCTGTTCATCAGAATTCTGATGATTATTTTTAAAATCGGATAAGCTGCCGCAAAACAGAAGGCGAAGGTTATGGGCGATAAGGGATAGGCAGGAAAAGAAGCAGACGCTTTTATTGAGGTGCTGCGGTTCATTGCTTTAGTAACGAATATAGACTAGTATGGCCTTATCATGGAAAAAAAATCAAATGCTCGTTTCAAACAATCATCCATATTCCCGGGAAATGAGATATTGATCGCCCATCAGCAGCTCGGCAAGCCTGTGCTCCATGACCCGGTCGTCATTTCGCGCCTGTTCAAGCGCATCACCAACAAAACCCTGAAAAATATCCGCCCGGACGCGCGCCGGGTCATTACCCGCCCTTTCCGTCCCGCCACGGAGAGCCACGTCGATCATATCGTCGCCCGCGTCCTGGCTTTGGATGAAGCCAAGGCCAAAATCCTGCTCAAGCAGACGCTCAAGGAGTTTGCCCACCGCCATAAAGATATTCAATCCGTCCTGATTGAGAACTACCAGAAGATCAGCGGCTATGTCCGGGAGCCGGCGCTGTTGTCTGAGGAAAAAAAGCTTTTACTGGGGTCCTGTTTTACCATGGAATATTCCATCGAATCGGCCGCCCTTTTTAATCCTTCGATTGTTATCTATCCCAAGCAGAACAATCTGCAGAAGGGGCAGACGCGCGTGATCTTTAGTTTCCGCGCCACCGGTGAAGGACATATATCTTCGATCGTTTTTCGCAGTGCCCTGATTGACAGGGATAATTCTATTTTTTTGGAATCGGTCACACCGTTTCTGGGCACGCCCGATGTCGTCCTGAACGCGACGTACGACCGGGGACTTTTCAAGGCCAAGCTGGAGGAGATGGAACAGTTCAGCGAGGCGGCCAAGGCGATCTTCCAGCACCTGCCGGCCAGTTTTACGCCGGAAGAAATGGGCCGGGCGATCCAAGCCGTTCGTTCCAGCAACGCCTTTGCTGCCGCCGACATGGACGATTCCCTTGTCCACATTAAGTGGTTGACCGAATCGAATTATGAGATCTTTTTCCCGCACGGGCAATTGATTTCGGAAAGGGTCATTTTTCCTGTTTCGCAAAACGAGAGCAACGGGGTTGAAGACGCGCGCTTTGTCCGTTTTGTCGACCCAGACGGCCGTGTTACCTATTTTGCGACTTATACGGCGTATAACGGCCGGGAGATATTGCCGCAACTGATCGAAACGGAAGATTTTCATCGTTTCAAGATCTCGACCCTGAACGGCGCCATGGCGCGCAACAAGGGCATGGCCCTTTTTCCGCGCCGGGTCAATGGCCGGTACGCTATGGTCACGCGCAGCGACGGGGAAAATCTCTATTTGAGCTATTCCGATAACATCCATTTCTGGCATGAAGGAGTGAAAATCGAAGCGCCGCAAAACCCCTGGGAGCTGGTCCAGATCGGCAATTGCGGTTCTCCTTTGGAAACTGAAAAAGGCTGGCTGCTGCTGACGCATGGGGTGGGGCCGATGCGCAAGTACTGTATCGGCGTTTCGCTTCTGGACCTGAAAAATCCCGCCCGAATAATCGGCCGCTTGGAATTGCCCTTGCTGGCGCCTCGGGAAGAAGAACGCGAAGGCTATGTGCCGAACGTAGTTTACAGCTGCGGTTCGATCATCCTCAATGGCGAATTGATCATCCCCTACGCCATCTCCGATTCCCAATCGCACGTGGCCAGCATCTCGGTCGACGAACTGCTCGAAAAGCTTTTACCGCGGCGCTAGACTTCGCCGGGGATCTCGTATTCCTCGATCATAGCCAACAGCGCCATGAGGAAGGAAACCGTGCTTTCTCCTCCCTGGTTCAGGCTGACGCCCTCCGCCAGCAGGCCGTCGGCGCAGCCCTTGGTCTCGTGATCGTACAAGGACATGCCCATGTCGTTCTCGCCGAGGAACCAGCCGAAGGCCAGGCGCATCTTTTTTAAATACTCCTTGTCCTGCGTGACCCAGTAGGCCGACTGGTAAGCCAAAACCATGGCCGTCGCGTCGATGGGCTGCTGGTCGTATTGCGCCCGGGAACCGCCCCGCTTATACCAGCCGTTGCTGCCGATGATGGACAGGCGGCCGTCACGGATCAGATTTCCCTCCAGGAACTCCAATGTGTCCCGGGCGGCCTGTAAATATTTTTCTTTGCGCAGCAGGGCATAAGTCTGGAACAGGGCCATGGGCATGATGCCGTTGTCATAGCAGACAATGTCTTCGAACCAACGCCAATCGTCGCTTGCTACTTCCTTATACAAGGCCAGGAGACTGTCGGCGCATTCGCGCAGCAGGGCCGCGATGCTCTCGTCCCCCTGGTAGCAGCGCAGGTAGGCGGCCAGGCCCAGCATGGCCAGAGCCTTGCCGCGCAGGTTCAAGCCGCGTACATGGGGCAGCGCCTTCTGGAAGCATTCGAAAGCCAGGGAACGATAGGCGTCGCGCGGCGGCCTCCAGATGATATAACCCAGCGCCCAAAACGCGCGGCCGAACGAATCATCCGAGCCGGTCTCGTCCAGGAAGCGGCGCTGGTAATCCATGAAATTCCGAAAGCGCCCGTCGGGATTCTGCGTGAAATGGGTAAAGCTGAAATAGGTGGAGATCAGTTTCTTGGCGTCTTCGTCGCGCAACAGCGAATAGGCCCCGGCGCAGAGCATCAGCGCCCGGGAATTGTCGTCGAGGCAATAGCCGGTATGGCGGTCGGGAACGATGTATTTGGCATGCTGGATCAGCCCAGTGTCGTCGGTCAGGCGCTTCAGGTGCGCCAGGTCGAAGGGCGGCTCGCGCAGCAGGACGGGAGTTCTCAGAACCATCGACCTTTTGGCCGTAACCGCCGCCGTATGCTGGAACAGCTCCAGGTACTCTGCGGCGACGACCTCCCAGCGCATTTGCCGCCCGAAACGATGGGTCTTGGCGCGCAGCGCCTCCAGCTTGGCCTTGTCCGCCAACAATTCGCGCAGGGAAACGGCCAGCGCCGCGGAGTCGGCGAAGCCGAACAGCAGTCCCCGGCCTTCGGCGAGCAGTTCTTTGGCGTACCAGTACGGAGTGGAGATGATGGCCGTGCCTGCTCCGACCGCGTAGGACAGGGTACCGCTGACGATTTGCGCCTCGTTCAAATAGGGGGTGATATAGATGTCCGCCGCCATCAACCAGGCGCACAGTTCCTCCAGGCTGACGAAACGGTCGTCAAAAATCACATGCTCCTGCAGCCCCAGTTTGTCGACCAGTGCCACCAGGCTGGCGCGGTATTGCTCGCCGTACTCCTTGCGCACGTTGGGGTGGGTTTTCCCCAGCACCACGTAGATCAGCTTGGGGAATTCCCGAACCAGTCCGGGCAAAGCTTTAATGACCGTCTCGATCCCTTTGTTGGGGCTGAGCAAGCCGAAGGTCAGCAGCGTCTGGTTCCCTTCCACCTGGAAACGCTTTTTATAGCGGCGGTTATCCAAGGTGCTGAAATCGGGCGTACCGTGGAAGATCATCCTGACCTTTTCGGCCGGCACGGCATAGACCTCCTGTAGCAGCGACACGGCCAATTCGCTCATTACCACCAGCCGGCTGGCCCGTTGGGCCATCTCCTGGATGATCTTTTTCTGATTGGGAGTGGGGTTTTTGAGCACGGTATGAAGCACCACCACCACCGGCACGCTGAGGCTGGAGACCAGAGAGAGGATGTAGATGCCGTCCCAGCCTCCGTAGATGCCGTATTCGTGCTGGACGCAAGCCACGTCGGCGTTGCTGGCGTTGATGAAATTGGCCGCTTTGTAATAATCGCTCTGCCGGTTCTTTTGAATGGTGAATTCCACCTGGGGCGGATACGCGTACTCCTGCTCCGTATCGTTAACGGCGACCGCGTAAACGTTGGCGTGCGGCCCCAGTTGCTTGGCGGTCGCTTCGCACAGATCGGTGGTAAAGGTGGCGATGCCGCAAATGCGGGGGGAATAGTTGCCGACAAAGGCGACATGAAGTGGGGATTTTATCATATGCTTCCACTCTATCCGATATTCATCCAAATTACAACCGGCCTACTCCGAATCTGATCATAAGTTCTTTACCGATGTCTCTTGCAAATTAAATATATTCACCATAAAATGGCGGCAGGGAGGAAAAATGAATTATTTTTCAGCCCGGTATTCATTTCATGGAACAGGAGGGACATGATGAATCCAAGCAGCAAGAAATATTGGGTTGTGATTATTGTTTTGCTGGTCGCCATGGGCGGAATGTTTTTGTGGAAAACCATTGCCGAAAAAAAACTGCGGCAGGAGCAGACGGCCCAGCGACAGCAGTGGGCCGAGGTCACGCGCCAAACCATTACGGAAAATGCGCGCCAATTTCTCCGCCTGGCCGCCATTCCCCTGGTCTGGGCCATCCGCTCGGAAATGCTCAAGGAGAATTACGAACAAATCAATGAATTTCTGATTGAATTCGTGAAAGAATCCCATATCAAAATGATTCTGGTGGCCACAGTCGACGGGACGGTCGTCGTGGCTACCGACAAAAAGCTGGAGGGCGCCGCTTTTTCTTCCCTGTATCCGGGCGGGTTTCTGGAAAAAAATGAAACCACGGTCGCGGATGACGCCAGCGGGAATATTATCATTGCATCGCCGGTCATGGCTTTCAACAGGAAGCTCGGCATATTTTTCATGGTCTACGAGCCGGAAAGGATTGCCATCGCTACTGAGCAATAAGTAAATCGCCATGAAGACGCTGAACAACCAAAAAATAGTCGCTTTGGAAGATTATGAATCCCTGTTGGGAGCGGAAAGAATAGCCCGAATCAGGGAAATGGCCGAACCGCTCCGGGGGCTGCACGTCACGCACATCAACTCGACTTACTATGGCGGCGGCGTCGCCGAGCTTCTTTCTTCATTGGCCCTGTTGATGAACAACGTCGGCATCCAAACCGGTTGGCGGGTCATCCAGGGATCACCCGATTTTTTCAGCATTACCAAGAAAATGCATAATGCCCTCCAGGGCGGCAAAATAAATTTCAGCGGCATGAAACGGAATATATATGAACAGGTCATTTTGGAAAATTCCATCCGCAATCACATTGATCATGATTTTGTGCTCGTTCATGATCCCCAGCCTTTGCCCATGATCCTGCATTACAAAAAAAAAGGGCCCTGGATATGGCGCTGTCACCTGGACATGACCCATCCCGATAGGATCTTATGGAAATACATGGCTCCGATCATCGAAAAATATGATGCCGCCATTCTCAGCATCATGGAATACAAGCAGCGCCTTAAAACGCCGCAATTATTTTTCATGCCGGCCATCGATCCGTTTTCGATCAAGAACAGGATGTTGAGCGAAAAAGAAATCAATGAACGATTGAATCACTACCGGATACCCACCGACCTGCCGCTGGTGGTCCAGATTTCCCGTTTTGACCGCTGGAAAGATCCCGAAGGGGTGATCGAGGCGTTCAAGCTGGCGAGAAAGCATGTCGACGCCACCCTGGTGCTATTGGGCAATGTCGCTAGTGATGACCCGGAAGGGCAACAAGTCTATCAGTCGCTGCTCAACCATCGTGAAGAAAGGATCATCATCATGAGCCACGAGGACACGGCGCTGGTGAACGCGCTGCAAAGCAAGGCCGCGGTCGTCCTGCAAAAATCGCTTAGGGAAGGTTTCGGTTTGACCGTGGCCGAAGCCATGTGGAAGGGCACTGCGGTCATCGGCGGCAAAGTGGGCGGCATAAAATATCAGATTCGGGACGGGGTCAACGGTTTTCTTGTTTCCACGATCGAAGAGGCCGGCGCCCGGATCGTCCAACTTCTAAAAAACAAGGACTTAAGGCAGAAATTGGGGCGCCGGGCCAAAGAGACAGTTCAAAAGCATTTCCTGCTGCCCAGGCTATTGGAACAATACATTGGGTTGTTTAAATCATTTCAGACCGTGTATCGACTCAAGGAATCCAAGCACTCCGCCAAAAAATAAAGA